>CAZYHC010000097.1:5049-15752 GCA_964646625.1 uncultured Anaerolineales bacterium | reverse complement strand
TCAAAATCAGAGTTTTTGAACGATCCGGCGCCTGAGTGCGCAATTGCTACGTTGAATCAGAAAGGCCTTGAGGTACTTCTCTGCGCACTGTTGGCAATGAAAACAAACAATGTTCGGTGTTGGTCTCTTCCGCTTACGGATCAAACTCGTAGCTGCTTCGTAGTCCTCTTCAGCCCTGGATATCCACTCCTTTAGATACGCCTCGCTCATAGAGTACCCTTCCCCGTTCCAGGATTTCGCGAAAGAAGTAGTCCCCAATTTGCAACCGGTAATGTAGTTCAGCCGGCGTGCGCACCAGAATGTCCATGGGGAAAGGAACGTCTAACAGAACTGAGGCAATCCTGGCACTGCGCGCTGCCGGTCGTTCGTCGCTTTCCATCACCACCAACAGGTCCACATCGCTGTCGGGGCCTGTCTCCCCATAGGCGTGAGACCCGAAGAGAAGGATACGCTGCGGGTCGAAGACCTCCACAATGCGACGCACCACCTCCGGCAACCAGTCCTCAGTATCTACCGAGCGTTTGGTGAGAGAAGTTTCCGCCTGCAATTTAGCAGTCATGATCGTGGCCCTTCCTGGCGGTTCTGAACTACAGCCTGGCGCACCGCCTCGAAGGTGTAGGGAAATTCTTTCCTGGACCCGGCCATCATCAGGCCGATTTCCTCTACATTCGCTTCCTCGGTGGGCACGATGTCCATGATCTCCCCCTCGTAGATGATGGCGATGCGGTCACTGAGCGCCAGGATTTCGTCCAGGTCCTCAGAGATGAGGAGGATGGCCGCCCCCTCCCCGCGTTGCCGGAGCAGGATGTTGCGCACCGATTCGGTGGCGCCGACGTCCAGCCCCCGCGTGGGATGAACGGCCACCATCAGGTTGGGACTGACGCTGATCTCGCGGGCCAGAATGGTCCTCTGGAGATTGCCGCCCGACAGCAGCCTGACCGGCGTCTCCTGGCTGGGGGTGGCGATGCTGAAAGCTTCGATCAATCTTTGCACAAAACTGCTGATGGAGAGGCGGTCGAGGAAAGGCCCTCTGGCCAGAGGCGGCTTGCGGTAGCCTTTGAGAATGATGTTGTCGCTGACGGCCAGGTTAGGCACCAGCCCCATGCCCAGCCGGTCGCCGGGGACGTGGCTGACCCCTCCCTCTATAACCCGGAAAGGGGAATGGTTGGTCATGTCCCGGCCGCCGATTAATACCCGTCCGCCGGTGACCCGCCGCAGGCCGGTGATGACCTCCGCCAGCTCGCGCTGCCCGTTACCGGCCACCCCTGCTACCCCCAGGACTTCACCGGCCCGGATAGAGAAAGAGACATCCTTCAGGGCAGACAGCCCTTTGTCGTTCAAAGCACACAGGTTTTCGAGTTCAAGGACAACGTCCCCCTTCTCCACCGCTTTCTTCTCTATCCGGAAAAGCACCTCCCGCCTGACCATCATCTTCGCCAGTTCCGCCTCGTTTGTCTCCTGTGGGGTAGTGGTGCCTACCACTTTTCCTTCCCGCAGAACGGTGACCCGGTCGGCAATAGCAAAGACCTCTTTGAGCTTGTGGGTAATGAAGATCACCGATTTGCCCTGGTCGGCCAGGGCGGTCAGGGTTTCAAACAGTCCCTCCGCTTCTTGAGGAGTCAGCACGGCGGTCGGCTCGTCCAGGATCAGGATATCCGCTCCCCGGTAGAGCATCTTGAGGATTTCCACCCGCTGCTGTTCTCCCACCGAGAGTTGCCAGATTTTGGCCCGGGGGTCCACCTTCAGCTTGTATCTTGCCCCTACCCCGGCAATCTCTTTCTCGATGCCGGCCATGTTCAGGTAGAAACGCGGTTCTCTGAGGCCCAGGGTGATGTTCTCGGTCACGGTCTGCACCTCGACCAGCATAAAGTGCTGGTGGACCATCCCGATCCCCCGATCGATAGCGTCCCTGGGGGAGCGCAGCTCGATCCTCTGCCCCTGGATGTAAATCCCCCCTTCGTCGGGACGATACAGCCCACAGAGCACACTCATCAAAGTGCTCTTGCCCGCCCCGTTTTCGCCCAGCAGGGCGTGTATCTCCCCCTCCCTGGCCTCGAAATCGATGCCATCGTTAGCCAGCACCCCTGGGAAGCGTTTGGTGATGCCTCTCATCTCCACCAGGGGGGTCCCTGATTCGGTCATAGTTTGTGCGCGCTCCCCGTCTTTCAGTCTTATATCGTCTGGCACTCATACAACTTTTGGGATGTGGAAAAGCTACCGCTTCCGATAAACTTCTTTGCGGTGGCCGATTGCATGAATCACAATAACCTGCTCGTCGTAAAGAATCTCATACAGAACGCGATAATCACCTACACGGAGTTTGTACAGTCCTGAAAGATCTCCCGTCAATGTCTCCAGTCTGATATTGTCCAGATTCGTAGCCAACCAATTGATGCGCTCAACAATGCGGCGGCCAACGGGTTTGTCTAGCCGCGCTAACTCTCGGGCAGCCGCTTCTAGAATGCGGATGCGATACATGGCAGTTACTCCAGCCCAAGTCGCTGCACCACGTCTTCAAACGGTTCGCCGCGTTCGCCTGCCGCCACTGCTTTCTTCTGGCGCAAGAGTCTATCACGCACAGACGTTCTAATTTCCAGTCCTTCGTCAGGGTCGCCTAGTATCTCAAGCAATTTCTGTTCGATGGAGGTCTCGATCATTTCCCTGAGTTCTTCTTTGGTCATCTGAGCAACTGTATCAGCCATACTGTTCTCCTCTGTCCAGTGTAGAAGAAACGAGCGCCTGAGCGCCAATCGGTGCTCTTATTTTGCCACTATTTTACCATACTACGAGGCAAAGTCAAAGGTGCCTGGCACTTCAACAGCGAACGTTCGTTGTGCCAGGCACCTGGAGTCTGTGGTCGTTTTCGGGCCTCACTCGGGGATGGAGCCGACTACCCCCTCGACCAGCCAGTCGAAAGCCAGCTTATCCTCGTCGGGCATGGTCACCCCTTCCTCGATTCGGACGTTGCCCTCCTGGTCCTTGATCGGCCCCACGAAGACGTCAAACTGACCGGCCACGATCTCCGCCTTTTTGGCTTCGACCAGCTCTATCACGTCCTCGGGCACCATCTCGCCGTAGGGAGCCAGGTCGATGATCCCGTCGCCCATCGTGCCCCAGTAGGGGGTGTTATCCCAGGTGCCGTTCTTGACCGCCTCCACCGTCTGCTTGTAGAAGATACCCCAGTTCCAGGCGGGGCAGGTCAGCACCGCTTCGGGAGCCAGCGGGCCGGAATCGGTGTTGTAGCCCACGGCGTAGACCCCTTCGGCCTCGGCCAGCTTGTCAGGCTCCGGGGAATCGCTCTCGCGGGCGATGACGTCCACTCCTGCATCCAGGAGGGCCTGGGCCGCTTCGCGCTCTTTGACCGGGTCAAACCAGGTGTTGATCCAGACGATGTGCACCTGCGCCTCGGGGTTGACGGCGCGCGCCCCCAGGGTGAAGGCATTCATGTTGCGCACCACCTCGGGGATGGGATAGGGAGCTACATAGCCCAGGGTGTTGTTCCTGGTCATCTTCCCGGCCACCATGCCTGCCAGGTACCAGGGCTGGTAGCCGCGTCCGTCGTAGATGCCCGCGTTGTCGGCTATTTTGTAGCCGGTGCAGTGCTCGAAAACGGCGTCCGGGTAGCTCTCCGCCACCGCGATCACCGAGTCCATGTAGCCGAAGCTGGTGGCGAAGATTACGTCGTAGCCTTTCTCGGCGTAGTCGCGGATCACGCGCTCGGCGTCTGGCCCTTCGGGCACGGCCTCGCTGTAGGCGGTTTCCACGTAGTCCAGCTCTTCCTCCAGGTACAGCCGTCCCTGGTCGTGGGCGTAGCTCCAGCCCATGTCACCAACCGGGCCCACGTAAACGAAAGCTATTTTTAGCTTTTCCTCCTGCGCCAGGGCTCCACCCAGGCTGCCGACAGAAGCGAAAGCTACCATCAGAATAGCCAGTATAGCCCATAGTTTCTTGTTCCTAAACATTTTTCGCCTCCTCCTCAGAGTTATAGATCTCGTAGATTAGAATCACTCAGACCTGAAGAAACAATCACCCCCTTTCCACGCGTGGCTCCCAATCCGCCCCCCATAGCCCAGGTTAACAGGGTTGACCTGGGTTCCATTCAAGCAGGCGAAATCAGGCAGGCTAAATTATATCACAGAAAATGAGTCTGGACAAAGTGCCTTTTCCATGTTAAAATACCTTGCGGATCGCGAAGTGAAGACTAATAAACAGAGGAGGTTTTAATTATGACCATCGAACTTACTTATTACGGTCATGCCTGTTTCAGCATCAAGGCAGAGGATACGACCCTGCTCATCGACCCCTTCCTGAAGGACAACCCCCTGGCCGCAGTCAGCGCCGATACAGTACCAGCAGATTACATCCTCGTTTCTCACGGTCACGGCGACCACATAGGCGATGCCGTAACTATCGCCAAACGAACGGGCGCCACCGTGATCGCCAACTTTGAAGTGGCTACCTATTGCCAGAATCAAGGCGTAGAAGCTCACCCCATGCACATCGGAGGCGGTTGGGATTTTCCCTTCGGGCGGGTGAAGCTGACTATCGCCCATCACGGCTCATCCCTACCCGATGGGAGCTATGGCGGTAACCCCTGTGGGTTCCTGATCACCATCCAGGATAAAACCATCTACCACGCTGCCGATACCGGGCTTTTCTACGACATGAAGCTCATCGGGGAAGAAGGAGTGGACGTGGCCCTGCTGCCCATCGGCGACAATTTCACCATGGGCCCCAAAGATGCCCTGAGAGCCGTTAAGCTCATCGAGCCTATGGTGGTTGTCCCCATGCACTACGCTACCTTCGATGTCATAAATCAAAATCCCAACATTTTTGCCAGAGCAGTCAAGACTGAAACACCAGCCGAATGCGTCGTGCTCAAGCCCGGGGAAAGTTATTCTTTTTAGAGGATAAAATGATCAGGTAGTAGTCGTAGTAGGGTTTGTGGAGAAGTGGACGAGTGGGCCCGGGGTTTTGGGATCCCCCTAGGGCTAGGGGCTGGTGTCCCCTGGCGCACCAGCCCTGGGCTTTTTTACCGATGGGAAGAGGGGAGAAAGTGGGGAAAGTCTGGGGATATCGTCCTGGCGATCAGGAGAGCCTGGGCCTGATGGTTATAGAGCCAGTTAACCTGGGAATAACTATCCCCAGATGGAAGGCACTTTTCCACAGTTATCAAGAGGTTATCCACAGGTCTTTACCTTTTAGAGCCCTTTGTCATTGTAGAGGGTTTCCTTAATAGCCAGCATTTCGCGGCGCAGTTGCTCGTCGGTTTCTATCTGGGAAGCGATTTTCCCGCAGCCGTGTAACACGGTGGTGTGATCTCGTCCGCCTAGAGCCTGCCCAATTTGAGGCAGAGAGGCCTGAGTTTCCTGGCGGATGAGATACATGGCCATCTGGCGCGGGGTAACGATCTCTTTTTTGCGCCGGCGGCCCGTGAGGTCGCTGGGCTCCAGATTGTAGAAGCGGGCCACCGCTTCCAGAATTTCGGCGGGGGCGAGGGCGCGTTGGTGCAGCATCAGGCCCTGAAGAGCGTTGGTAGCCAGTTCCAGGGTCGGGGGTTGTCTCATTAACCTGGCGTAGGCTATCACCCGGTTCAGGGCGCCTTCCAGTTCGCGGATGTTGCTCTGTACCCGGTGGGCGATAAAGTCCAGGACCTCGTCAGGAATGGGGAAGGGTTGGTTCCCTGCCTTGAAACGCAGGATAGCAGTGCGAGTCTCCAGGTCAGGCGGTTGGATGTCGGCGATCAGGCCCCACTCGAAGCGGGAGCGCAGCCGCTCCTCCAGGGTGAGGATGGCTTTGGGCGGGCGGTCGCTGGAGATCACGAGCTGTTTATTGGCCGAGTGCAGGGTATTGAAGGTGTGGAAGAATTCCTCCTGAGTGCTCTCCTTGCCGGCGATGAACTGGATGTCGTCTATCAGCAAGACGTCAATGTTGCGGTACTTTTCGCGGAAGGCCTTGGTGGTACGGGTACGAATGGAGTTGATCAGGTCGTTGGTGAACTTTTCCGAGGAGACGTAGAGCACCTGCAATCCTTTGTGCAGCGGGATGTGGCCTGAAGCGTGAAGCAAATGGGTTTTGCCCAACCCCACTCCCCCATAGATGAAGAGGGGGTTATAAGCTTCGGTTGGTCTTTCGGCCACGGCCAGACAGGCGGCCTGGGCCAGTCGGTTGGAGCCGCCTACGATGAAATTCTCGAAGGTGTATTTAGGATTAAGCATCGCAGGCTTGGTCGCGGTGGGAGGGGGAGAGGGGGAAGATTGCAGCAAAGGGAGGTCATCATCGGCCGGGTGGCCTGGGTTCCAGACCATAAATTTCACCTCAACGGAGCGTCCAGTCAGGCCGATAAGGGTTCTCTTGACAGTGACCATCAGACGGTTCTCCAGCCAATCTTTGGCATAGGCGGTATGCGCCCCGATGATGAAAGTCCCGTCCTCGTAAGAAATGACGCGGGTATCCTTAACCCACGTATCGAAAGTTGCTTTGGTCATTTGGAGTTGTAGCTCGCCCAGAGCCGCTTGCCAGATTTGCTCAGCATTCATGTTTCCTTCTCCGATGAAATGTCGGTGGGGTTTCCAGAAGGTGCGGACCCTTCTGGGGATTTCGCCGGTCAAGGTTGTGTTTAAATGGTGAGTCAGGGAGAGAGCAGCGATTGTTTTAGACGACAACGCTTATTGATGTTCTCCAATTGAACATCAGAAGGGGATATAGATTCTAGCTTTACTGGGTTAAAGATATTGCTTTGTGGTGTGTCCAGACCGTGGGGTAGGGGGCGGACATTTATTGCTCATTGATGTGACGCCGGATGGAGGGAAAAAACCAGTAGCGGCGAGGTAGCCGCTCCCGCTCGTCACATCAATAGAAGTTGCTCAAGCAGCAACAGCGCAGCCCGCCATCTCTATTTGTGAAGAGGGTAGACAAACCCATTCACCTTTTTCAACGGTCGATTAGTATTTTACCAAAAATCGGGCCTTTTAGCAATGGAGATAACCTTAAAATCGGGACGGTGGGGGATCATTTTAAGGAAACTTATTGTTAAAGTGATGGATTACTACAACCTGTAGGGGGCGCCCGTTGCCTACCGCCTAGATATGGTTGGTTTTGATGGAGGGGGGCTAAATTGGCCGCTCAAAAGTGGGACAATGATCGTAGAGCGACGTCGTTTACAATCCCTTGGACCGGATAATGGAGATGAGCAGCCAGGCTCCCAACAGCCCGGCCAGGATAAAGCTCATTTCGGCAATGGGCAGGCTGAGGCCCAGAAAATGCCAGGTTTTGGAGGCCGCCCCACCCAGGATGATCAGCGAGGAGCCGATGATGAGGGCCGCCACCACGATGCTGAAGGCCAGGCGGTTAACCACCACGTCCAGTTTGGAGGTCAGGCTTTCCAGGCGACGCAGATCGATGCCGATAGTCACTTCTCCTTCCTCCAACTGGTCCCAGAAGTCGTCAACGCGCTGGGGCAGGTCGCGCACCAGTTGATCGGTCTGGCGCAAGGTCCTCAGGAAGCCGCTGCCGGCCCGTCGCAGAGACATCCTTTCCTGCACCAGGCGGCGGGCGAAAGGCCGCACGGCTTCTACCAGAACGAAGTCGGGATCCAGGCTTAAGCCCACCCCCTCCAGAATAACCAGCGCTTTGGCCAACAGAGCCAGATCAGCCGGCAGGTGCACGCGATGGCGGAAAGCAACGGCGAAGATATCGGCGATGATCTGGCTGAAGGTTAGCTCCTCCAGGGCCACCCCGTAATATCGGACCAGCAGCCGTTGCAGCTCTCTCTCCAGTTCGTTGACCTTAACCTGGCGTCCCGTCGCTCCCATCTTTATCAGGTCGCGAGTGACCTGGGCGGCATCCTGGTTGATCAGGTCCAGAAGGAGATCGCCCAGGTTCTCCCTATCCGTGCCCGTGATGTAACCCACCATGCCAAAATCGACAAACCCGATCTTATCCTCCACGATGATGATGTTGGCCGGATGGGGGTCGGCGTGGAAGAACCCATCGACGAAAATCTGCTGGAGATAGATATCGATCCCGATTTCGGCGATGGCGGCCAGATTGTAACCTTCCTTTTCCAGCCGTGCCGGTTCGGTCAGCTTGATCCCCTCCAGGTCGTCGAGGGTGATGACCCGCTGAGTGCTCAGCTGGCGATGCACTTTGGGGATCACCACCCGCTCGTCGTCCTTGAAGTTTTGACGAAAGCGTTCGGCGTTCCGGGCCTCGATGGTATAATCCAATTCGCTCCGCAGGGTGTAACCGAACTCCTCGATGATCTCTACCACTTTATACTCCCGCAACACACTCGAACGTTTTTCCAGGAAGCGGGCCTGGCGCAGAATGAGGTCCAAATCGGCCTCTATCATGGTTTCAATGTCCGGCCGTTGTACTTTGACCACCACGCGTTCTCCGTCAGGCAGGGTAGCGCGATGTGCCTGGCCAATGGAAGCCGCGGCGATGGGCTTCTGGTTGAAGGTGGCAAACAAGGCTGTCAACGGGGCCCCCAGTTCGGTCTCAATCTGAAACTCGATCTCCTCAAAAGGCACCGGCGGAGCGGCGTCCAGGAGTTTAGCCAGTTGCTCGATGTACTCGCCGGGCAAAAGATCGCCTCGACTGCTTAAAACCTGACCTAGCTTGATGTAAGTTGGGCCCAGTTCCTCGATAGTGAGACGCACCCGTTCCGGGATGGAGAGAGTGACCATCGCCGGGTTGGGGTCAGTGGTTTTGCGTCGCCAAAAGGTGGGCAGAAAATGGGTCAACCCCAGTTGCTCGATCAGAACCCCCAGCCCATTCTTGGCCAATATCTCGGCTATGTGGCGAGCGCGGGCGATCTCCTGATACTGTCTTCTGAAAGGCAGACCTAATGGCATGGGATTCGTTCTCCTTTAAAACCCGGTGGCCTGTTCTCCTGGGCTTGCTCTAATTATACACTGTATTTCCCTTTTCATCAATTGATAAATTCGGCACCTTGATGCGGCGGCCCGGCCCGACCCCACCTGTCATAACCATACGGCGCAAATGGCTGGCGCGAACCAGCAGCCAGAAATCTGTCTGGTTCAGCACACAGTGACATAATTGACATTTTCGTCAAAAAATTGCATAATATAGAGGGAAGGCATCTGCGGTGGTAAAAATTGGTAGATGTCCTTTACTCCCCATCGCCTTTGGTTTAGTAGAACATTCGTTATTGTGGAACCTGTCCCAGAGGTTGAGGTTTAACTGGGAAAGGAGGGTAACTATGATGGGTGTTAGTCTACGAGATTACAGTGATGAGGTCAGGGAACTGGTCAAAGCTGATTCTTACGAGGAGGCCCTCGCTATTTGTCAGCATATTTTGCGGCATTATCCTAAGTACCTGGAGGCGTACCGTCTGATGGGAGAGGCTTGCCTGGAGCTGGGGCAGCCTCGCGAGGCCGGGGACTTTTTCAGACGGGTGCTTAGCGCCGATCCGGAGGACCTCATTGCCCACGTGGGATTAAGTCAGTTGTTTGAGGATCAAGAGTCTTTGGATGAAGCTATCTGGCAGATGGAACGCGCCTTCGAATTGGCTCCCAGCAACGCGGAGATTAGAAAGGAGCTGCGGCGTCTTTATGGAAGTCGCGACGGGGTCGAGAAGCCCAGGCTTAAACTCACCCAGGGGGCGCTGGGACGGCTTTACGTTAAGGGCGGGCTTTATCCCCAGGCTATCAATGAGTTCAAAACATTGCTTGAGAAAAATGACGAGCTGCTCGACGTTAAGGTGGCTTTGGCTGAAGCACTCTGGCTCGATAGCCAACGAATGGAAGCTATCAAGGTTTGCTATGATATATTGGATAAAATTCCGAATTGTTTGAAGGCAAACCTGATCCTGGGAGAGATACTGCTGAATAGCGACCGTGAGGATGAGGCGGAAACTTATCTGCATTTGGCCCAGGCCCTCGACCCTGAGAATATTGTGGCCCAGGAGATGATGGGCGATCGTTCTCCTTTGCCCTTTGAGACCGCTGAAATCCCCAGAATCGAGGACGTGACCGGGGAGGTAGCGCCTGTTCCGGCTGGAGAAGTAAGCCCGCGGCCGGAGGTGGAGCGCGCGGTGGAGGCTGCTCCCGAGGAAGAGGAGGAAGCCCCTATTTGGATGCAGCAGTTAGGGAGAGAGGAGCCAGTTGCGGAGATGCCTGCTGCTGAGGTTGGCATCGAAGAGGTGACTGAGGAAGAGATCCCCGATTGGCTGAGAGCGATAAGGCCGGAAGAACTGGACGAGGCTGAGGAGGAAGAGAGAGAAATGGAGGCCATTCCTCCGGAGGAGTCAGAGGTTCCGGATTGGCTGCGCGAGTTGCGTCCAGCCGAGAAGGAGGAAGCCGAGCGTCCCCCGGCTCCTATAGGTGAAGCGATGCCCGAAGAAGCAGAGGTTGAAGAGGAAGAGGAAGCACCTGAGTGGCTAAGGCAATTGCAAGAAGCCGAGGTCGAAGAGCTACCTGTGGATGAGGAGGTTGCGGCCGAGGAGCCCGCCGACTGGTTGCGGCAATTGCGCGAGACCGAGTTTCAGGAGCTGATTATGCCCGCCGAGGCAGAGGTGGAGGTGGAAGAAGCGGCCCCTGCTATGGTAGAGGAGGTGGAAGAAGAGGAGATACCGGATTGGCTGCGAGAGCTCAGGCCCGCCGAGGCGGAGGTGGAGGAAGAGGAGATACCGGATTGGCTGCGAGAGCTAAAGCCTGCCGAGGCAGAGGTTGAAGTGG
>CAZYHC010000097.1:0-4949 GCA_964646625.1 uncultured Anaerolineales bacterium | reverse complement strand
AAGAGTTGGCGTACAAGGGGTTGGAGGAGGAGGTGATAGAGCCGTCAGTGGCGGCCGTAGAGGAAGAAGAGATACCGGACTGGCTGCGAGAGCTCAGGCCCGCCGAGGCAGAGGTTGAGGTGGAAGAAGCGGCCCCTGCTATGGTAGAAGAGGTGGAGGAAGAAGGGATACCGGATTGGCTGCGAGAGCTAAAGCCTGCCGAGGCAGAGGTAGAGGTTGAAGAAGCGGCCCCCGCTATGGTAGAAGAGATAGAGGAAGAAGAGATACCGGATTGGCTGCGAGAGCTAAAGCCTGTCGAGGCAGAGGTTGAAGTGGAAGAAGCGGCCCCCGCTATGGTAGAAGAGGTAGAGGAAGAAGAGATACCGGACTGGATGCGGTTGTTGAGGGAGGAGGGGTTAGAAGAGGAGTTGGAAGAGGCGGTGGCGATGGAGGCGGAGCTATCGCCGGAGGAGAGGGCGCGGTTGGAGGAAGAGTTGGCGTACAAGGGGTTGGAGGAGGAGGTGATAGAGCCGTCAGTGGCGGCTGTAGAGGAAGAAGAGATACCGGATTGGCTGCGAGAGCTAAAGCCTGCCGAGGCAGAGGTTGAGGTGGAAGAAGCGGCCCCCGCTATGGTAGAAGAGGTAGAGGAGGAAGAGATACCGGACTGGCTGCGAGAGCTAAAGCCCGCCGAAGCAGAGGTAGAGGTTGAAGAAGCGGCCCCTGCTGCGGTAGAGGAGGTGGAAGTAGAGGCAGAGGAGATACCGGACTGGATGCAGTTATTGAAAGAAGAGGGGTTGGAGGATTTGCTTGAGGAGGAAAGAGAAGCTGCCCCGACGGCTGAGGTTGCTGAGGAATTGGCTCCCCCAGAGGCCGAAGTCAGCGAGGAAGAGTTGGTTCCTCCTCGCCTCGAAAGAGCGGCTGAAATGAAGCCGCCAGAGGCCCCTGATTGGTTGTTACGGCTGAGGAAGGAGATAGCGGAGGAGCCGGAAATCCCCGAAGAATTAGTGGCCTCAGTGGAGGAGTTGACAGGGGTTTCTCCAGAGAAACCGAGTGCCGAGGAGATAATCGCTCCTGATGTAAAGCCCGCAATGTTAGAAGAAGAAGCCATGCCTGATTGGTTAATACAGTTGAAGAAAGAGGTGGGAGAGGAGCCTCTGGCGAGAGAGGAGCCAGAACTTGAAGCTCCTGCTATAGAGCCAGCCGCTGAAGAGGTCGGTCCGGCGGTGATCGAGGAGCCGGTGGAGCTTCCGACAGAGGAAGCCGTTGCCGCCGTAGTTGAAGAAGAGAAAGAAGAGATACCCGAATGGATGCTACAGCTTCAGAAGGAGTTGCCCTCTGAAGAGACGCTTCCCGAATTTGCGGCCCTTGAAGAAGAGATTCTGGCTCTGGAAGAGGAGGTAGTGCCTGTCGAAGAGGCGATCCTTGAGGAAGAGATTCTGGCTCTGGAAGAGGCGGCCCTTGAAGAAGAGATTCTGGCTCTGGAAGAGGAGGTAACGCCTGTCGAAGAGGTGGTCCTTGAGGAAGAGGTTCCGGCTCTGGAAGAGGAGGTAGCGCCTGTCGAAGAGGCGGCCCTTGAGGAACTTTCCCTGATAGAGTTGTACGAGGCCAGACTAACCTCCCGACCGGGTGACCATGGAGCTCGTCTGATTTTGGCCCGCGCCTGTTTTGGGGAAGGCGACCGCGAAGAAGCGCTCAAACATTACGAAAAACTGATCGATTCTGGCGAGTTGCTCGATGAGGTTATTGAGGATATGGAAGAGGCCGCCCTTGAAACGCCCGATTATCATTTGATTCATCACCTCCTGGGCGATGCTTACATGAAGGATGGACGCTTGCAGGAAGCTCTGGCAGCCTATAAACGGGCGATGGACAAACTTTAGATCGAGAAAGGAGAATGAGTGGAAAGGACGCTGGTTATCATCAAACCCGACGCGGTGCAAAGGGGGTTGATTGGCGAAATCACTGCCCGTTTTGAACGACGAGGGCTGCGCATCGCGGCTATGAAGATGATGCACATCACGCCGGAGTTGGCTAAGCGACATTACGCCGTCCACGAAGGCAAGCCTTTTTTCGCCAAGCTTATCAAATACATCACCTCCGGGCCGGTGGTGGTGATGGTCATGGAGGGCGGGAACGTCATCGACATCGTGCGCCGCACCATGGGCGCTACCAATCCGGCCGAAGCGATGCCAGGGACCATTCGGGCCGATTTCGCCCTGGAGATTGGCCGTAACCTGGTACATGGTTCGGATTCAGCAGCTACATCCGATTGTGAGGTCCCTCTCTTCTTCACCGAGGACGAGATCTTGTCCTATCCTCGTGACGTCGATGATTGGATATTTGAATTATAAATCGCCTTAGCCTCCCGCAGGGGCCCACCCTGGCGGGAGGTTTTGCTGTTGCCGGACAAGCGATTATAACCGCAGATAAACGCCGATAGGTTCGTAGTGGCGACTTCAGTCGCTTCTTTCGCGACGACTGAAGTCGTTACTACAAGCCATCAAAATCTGTGTGGTGGAGTACTGGAGCATCAAGTTCGCCAGATGAATATGGACTCGTAAAACTCACCGGCCCGTCTCCCTGTTCGGCGGTTGACGTGGCGCTGCACGATGCCCTCCACTTCTATGCCGGCGAGGGGGGCTATTTCGTCGTACAGATTGGCGCGGTCGCTGGCTACTACAATCATCCGGCCGCCCCTGGGCATAGAATCGGCTGCCCGGCAGAAAACTTCGGCGATATCCCTCTGATATTGTTGTTGCGTCTTTTGGCTGGAGCCGTTGACCGCCGGGCCAATCTCGTGGTCACGCCTGTCTTCCAGGCCCAGCAGATGATAGGCGTAAGCGTGCTGCTCGTGGTAGTCGATCAAACCGACGTAAGGCGGGCTGGTGATCACCCCATCTATGGGGGGGAAGGTAGCCCTGCGGCTGTCGGCGTGGTGGATGGTCACGGCCGCCTTCGTGCGTCGGGCTGCAAATTCTTCGATCCTTCTAAGGGTATCAAGGCTGTATCGTTTTAAGAATTTGAAGGCTTCCGTGGTAGGGTAGCACTCTCTGGAGTGCTTGTAACACCAGTAAGGTTCCGTCTGCGGACTCTTAGGAAAATCCAGATCAAAGTGGGTGGTCAGACGAGCCGAGCGCGCCGAGCGAGAGAGTATCATTTTTAGCAAATCCTGATACTCGTAACCCTCAGTTTCGATAAAGCGGCGGTAGGTGAGCAATTCGCGCCGGGCCTGCGGCGCAAACCATCGTTTGAGATATGGGTCGTTCACTTCAGAAAGCGGCGGCACAGTCGATTCTACCGCCCACAGCGGGGGTTGATAGGGATTCGTCTGGGTGGCGATGCGCACCTTCTCCAGGACGTCCAACACCTCCTGGCGGGCCTTAGCGATGTTGTATCGAGCAGTTTTCGCCCGGCAGAGGAGCACGTTGAAGGCCGAGATATCGTACCCAATGGCGTTAATTCCCATTTCATTAGCCTGAACCAACGTCGTGCCAGAGCCGCAGAAGGGGTCGAGCACCGTTTGACCTGGCGCGAAATATTTGCGCAGGAATATCTCCACCAGTTGGGGGATGAACTTTCCCAGATATGGATGAAGCCTGTGAACGTGTTTGGTGCGTTCTTTTTCGGGCAGGTCTTTCTCTCGCCAGTTCAGATTCAAGCTGGTCAGGGGCGTATCCGGCCTGACCTCACCTGGCACGGTTGGCTGCTCTACGTCGTATATCGCTACCCGTTTTTCCTCGTTGGTCAACATAATTCCTCAATATCTTCAAATAGCAAGCTTCAGCTTTTAGCCTGAGAGACTCCCAGGCTTCGTCTTCAGGGATTGCCCAGGCTTTTCAAGCTTCCAGAGCCGCTGATATCCTGGGTGACATCTGGATCGCCGTAGTATTCCACGTTACCACTGCCGCTGATCTTTACATCCAGGGTGTCACTGGCCCAGACGGTGACGTTGCCCGAGCCGCTAACCTTCACCGTGACCGTTTGGCTCTCCAGCTTAGCGGCGAGATACTTACCCGAACTGCTGATGTCGATCTCCTGCTCCGTCACCTGCCCCGCCAGGTTACACTTGCCTGACCCGCTTATGTATACCTCTAACGCTTCGGCGGTAAGCGAGTCCATGGTGACATTTCCGGACCCGCTTATGTCTACCTCTAGTTTCTCTGCGGTAAGTGAGTCAATGGCGATATCGCCGGACCCGCTCACCGCAACATCCAGGCGCTCGGTTTCAATGCTGGAAGCGTTAACGTTGCCTGAGCCAGAAAGATCCAGGCTGGCGATGTCTTTCATGCTCAGATAGAACTTAATCGGCCTGGTCGGTATGACATTCCACCAGCCAATGCTCTCGATGCCGATGAAGAGCGTTTCGCCCTTCACTTCGGTCTTGATTCTGAGCATGATATTGTCTTCGGCTTCAATCTCCAGCGACTCTTGGTCGCCCTGCGTGATGGTCAGTTCCCCCGAACCACTCAAGGAAACCCGGCTGAAGTTGCTTACCTCTCTGGTCTCGGTGACGACTTTGCCTGAGCCTCGGGTGAAAGGGCAACAGGCACTGAGCAAGAGAGCGATCAGGGTGAGGGAGAAGAGAATACGCTTATTCATTTTTTTGTCCTCCTTGTATCGACCTCCCATAATTCCAAAAGCGATGTGTGCAGGGTCATCTTTACCTCACTGTGATTTCGGGGGATAAGGGCAGCGCCGGGGATGGGAACGGCTCCCGCTATTACGAACTATTATACAGTAACCCCTTTGGGGTGTCAAGGATTTATCGCAGGTTGCGAAGGGAGAGAGATGTGGTATAATAAAGCAAGTCTAAGAATACTCTACCCTGGTGCTCAGCCCGCCACCGTTGGTGTTTTCAGGCCAAATGTGGTATAATTTTTTTGAGAGATAGCATATCTCTCCTAATTTTTATGCCCCTGTAGCTCAGTGGAATAGAGCAACTGCCTTCTAAGCAGTGGGTCGGGGGTTCG
>CAZYHC010000096.1:14101-15949 GCA_964646625.1 uncultured Anaerolineales bacterium | reverse complement strand
TCCTGGCCTCGGGCCTGTCGATCTCGGAACTGGTCTCGACCGCCTGGGCGTCGGCCTCCACCTTCCGTGGCTCCGACAAGCGCGGCGGTGCAAACGGGGCGCGTATTCGTCTTGCGCCGCAGAAGGATTGGGAAGTCAACCAGCCTGAGCAACTGGCGGAGGTGCTCGAAACACTCGAGGGCATCCAAAAGGCGTTCAACAGCGCCCAGTCCGGCGGCAAGAAGGTCTCCCTCGCCGACTTGATTGTCCTGGGTGGATGCGCAGGTGTCGAGCAAGCGGCGAAGAATGCCGGTCACGATGTGACCGTTCCCTTTGCACCGGGACGCACGGATGCGTCGCAGGAGCAAACTGATGTGAAGTCATTCGCGGTACTCGAACCGGCTGCAGACGGGTTCCGTAACTACCTCAAAACCAAATACGCCGTATCGGCAGAGGAACTGCTGGTTGATCGTGCGCAACTGTTGACGCTGACCGCTCCTGAGATGACGGTTCTCGTTGGCGGTATGCGCGTCTTGAATGCCAACTTCGGACAGTCCCAGCACGGCGTCTTCACCAAGCGGCCAGAGACGCTCACCAATGACTTCTTCGTGAATCTGCTCGACATGAGCACGACGTGGAAGGCAACCTCGGAAGACGAAGACGTGTTCGAGGGTCGTGATCGCGCAACGGGCGAACTCAAGTGGACCGGCACCCGTGTCGACCTCATCTTCGGTTCGAACTCCCAACTCCGGGCCTTGGCGGAAGTCTACGGATGTGAGGACTCCCAGGAGAAGTTCCTGCACGACTTCGTAGCGGCGTGGAACAAGGTAATGAACCTTGACCGCTTCGACCTCGCCTGATCGTAGCAAGAACGTCTTCAAGGACTTCTGAATTGAAATGCAACGACGCGATGGCTCGCTGACGCTTTGCATTCAGCACGAGGCGCCGGAAGGCGAGAAGCGGGCAAACTGGATCCCTGCGCCTGCCGGACCATTCTTCATGGCGGGTCGTTTCTACGGCCCGGAGGCTTCGCTGATCGATGGTTCATACAAGATTCCCGAGTGCAAACGGGTGCCGTGACAGAAACAGGGCGGCGAAAAGACGGTCAGCTAACAATTGGTTCCAGCGGACGGCGCTTGGTTGGCCGCCGCTGAACCCAGTTGGCCGCATGGTCCTCGACCGCAACCCGGAGAATTACTTCGCCGAGGTGGAGCAGGCCGCCTTTTCCCCTGGCACCTTGGTGCCAGGCATAGCCCCCTCGCCGGATAAGATGCTACAGGGACGCCTCTTCAGCTATCCCGACACCCATCGCCACCGCCTGGGGGCCAACTACCATCTGCTGCCCGTGAATTCGGCCAAGGCCGCCAAGGCGGACAACTACCAGCGCGACGGGTTCATGCGCTTTGACTCCAACGGTGGCGGCAGCCCGAACTACTATCCCAACAGCTTTGTTGGCCCCGCCCCCGAGCCCGGAGCGGCTGCGCCGGCCACTGAGGTCAGCGGGAAGGCTGCGCGGCATCCCTACACCCACCCCAACGACGATTTCGTGCAGGCCGGGGATCTGTACCGCAAAGTGATGACCGACGAGGATCGGGCTCACCTGGTCGGTAACATCGTGGCCCACCTGGGCCACGCACAGAAGCGCATCCAGTTGCGCCAGACAGCCCTTTTCTTCAAGGCCGACCCCCAGTACGGCCGCCGCGTGGCCGAGGGGCTCGGGCTGGACGTGAAGGAGATCGAGCGCCTGGCCAAGATGTCCCAGGAGGATCGGGCCAAGGCCACCGCGTAAGAGGCTTACACCTTTGGGTCACGAGGAGGGGTGGGGGGGGGTTTAAAATTGACCACGCCCGGGGGTAGGGGGGCGGGGGG
>CAZYHC010000096.1:0-14091 GCA_964646625.1 uncultured Anaerolineales bacterium | reverse complement strand
CGGCTTAAGTGGCTAACCCTTTTGGGCCACGCGGTGGGGGGGGCAATTTAAAACGCCCCCCACCCCTGGGTCAGAGGGAGACGGAAGGTGAAGCGACTGCCCTTCTCTGGGGCCGATTCCACCTCGATGGTCCCGCCGTGCCCTTCCACGATCTGCTTGACCAGAGGCAGGCCCAATCCAGTCCCCCGCGCTTCCATGGCTTTGGCCTGGGGCGTGCGGTAGAACTCCTCGAAGATGCGGGCTTGATCTTCAGGAGCAATGCCGATCCCGGTATCCTCCACCGTGCCCACCGCCCACCCCTCCTGCTCTTCCAGGATGGCCCGCACCTGTCCGCCTGGCGGAGTGTATTTGATGGCGTTGGAGAGCAGGTTAGTCCACAACTGAGTCATCTGATCGTGGTGAGCCTCCACCAGCGGGCGCTGGCGGAGCTCCAGAGTGCAGGTCACCCCTTTCTCCTCAGCCTGGGCTTTCAGCAAGGGGAAGACCGTCTCCAGGGAGTCTGCCAGGGAGAGGGTATGGCGTTGTATCGTGATTTCCTGCTCCCCCTTGACGGCGGCCAGGTTCAACAGGTCGTCCACCAGGTCCAACAACTCCTGGGCCCGGTCGATGGCCCGTTGGAGGATCCTCTGCTGTTGATCGGGAGGGACGTATCCTTTGAGCATGGAGAGCAGGAAGCTTTGAAGGGCGGTGAGGGGAGCCCGCAATTCGTGGGCCACCGTCAGGGTGAAGGTCGTTTTGAACCGGTCCAGCCGTTCCAGTTCCTCTTTGGCACGGGCCAGTTCGGCCGCCTCCCGCTCGATGGCCTGTAGCCGTTTGGCCTCCAGCGAGAGCCGCCGTCTCTCCAGCCCCTGGCGGACGGTCATCAGCAACAGGTCGGAGGTGAAGGGCTTGGAGATGAAATCGTAAGCCCCCCGTTTGATGGCCTCCACCGCCAGTTCCACTGTGGCGTAGCCGGTGATGATCACACATATCAGGTCGGGATCCTTCTCATGGATGGGCGCCAGTAGATCGATGCCCCGCCCGTCGGGCAGCATCACGTCCAATAACACCAGGTCGAAATCGCCTGCCTGGATTTTGTGCCGCCCTTCCCTTAAGGTGGCGGCCGTCTCTACTATAAACCCCTGGGGTTCCAGCGCGCGCCGGCAACCTTGACGAATGCCTAACTCGTCGTCAATGACCAGGATGTTGGTTTCCATCTTTCCCCCATCTTATCCGATCACGTCGGTCGAGGCGCTGGCCTGCGCCAACTGCCCACTCGACAACTGCACCGGCAGGGTCACGGTAAAGGTTGTCCCCTGGCCGACCTGGCTCTGGACGGCGATCTGCCCTCGATGCATCTTGATGATACCATAAATAATGGATAACCCCAACCCCGTCCCCTTGCCCGGCGGCTTGGTGGTGAAGAAGGGGGTGAACAGTTTGTCCAGGCTCTCCTCCGGGATCCCGCAGCCCGTATCGGAGACCCTGATCTCCACCCACTGGCTGTTCAGCGGCCGGGTGGCGAGGGTGATGGTGCCACCCTGTTCTATCGCTTCGGCGGCGTTGTTCAGCAGATTGATGAACACCTGCTGCAACTGGGCCGGGTCGGCCTGGATAGGGGGCAGCTCAGGACTAAACTGGCGCACGATCTCCACCCCTGTGAAGCTCGGCTGGTGGCTGACCTCCTCGATCACCTGTTCCAGCAGGGGGTGGATCTCGGTCTCCTGGGCCAGCACCTCCTGCTGTCGGGCAAAGTTCAAGAGGTCGGCCACGATGTTCTTGCAGCGGATGGTCTCTTTGACAATCATCTTCAGGTCCTCGCGCCGGGGGTCGTCCTCAGTGGCCTCCTTGTGCATCACGTCGGTGAGAAGGAGGATGGTGCCCAGGGGATTGTTGATCTCGTGGGCCACGCCGGCCGCCAGTTGCCCCATCGAGGCCAGTTTCTCTTTATGCAGCAACTCCTGCTGGGTTTGGTGCAGGGTTTCGACCATGCTATTGAACGATCGTCCCAGCATGGCCAATTCGCCACTGCCGTAGGGTTGCACGCGGACCGTCATGTCGCCCTCGGCCAGACGGCGGTTGGCTTCCACCAGTTCGGCGATGGGCCGGGTGATGAAGCGGGCGATAGGCACGGCGATGACCCCGGCCAGCACGATGCAGATCAGGGCAACGAGGGCCACCTGGTTTTGAAAGGCGTGAATCAGCCTCATATAAACCGACTCGCGGACCCCTACGTACAGACTGCCTACCACCTGACCGCGGTGATCGCGTAACGGTTTGTAGCGGGTGATGAACCATTCGTTGACCACGTAGGCCCGACCCACGTAATCGCGGCCTTGCTCCAGCACCACCTCACGCACCGCCTGAGAAACCCGGGTGCCGACGGCCCGTTGGCCCTCCTCGGTCATCACGTTGGTTGAAACCCGCAGGTCGCCAAAGAAGATAGTCACGGTGTCAATGGCCGCCGCCTCTTTGATGCGGTCCACCAGAGTGAAGTCGTTGTTGAATGGGTACACCACCACCACCCCCCCGATCACCTGGCCGTCCGTGCTCCGCAAGGGGTGGACCCCGGTCAGGGCCAGGCTGGCCGTACCCTCGCGGGGGTCGAAAGGCTCCGGGGCAGCCAGGGGAGTGTCTATCAGCGGGATGCGAGCCTGCTCCGCCAGCCCCACCTGGGCCAGAAGTTCGGCCGGGATGATCTCGGTGGCTACCTGTTCCTCCCCGGACGACAGAACCTCTTCGACGATCGGCAAAGGCCCCCAATTGCCCTGCGAGATGACCGGCGACAGCTCGCCCTCCGGCGACAAAACCCGGCCCACCACGATGTTACCCTCGCTGTCGAGCACGGCGATGAGGTGGGTGCCCCCCATGGTCGGCACCGTGATCTTGCGGCTGATCTCCTGGTCAATGATCTGGATGGCCTCGGCCTGGCGCTGCAAGGCGGCGAGCATGGCTTCGATCACCCGGGGGTCCCGTATCATCCGTTGGCCGACGGCCGTGATTTCGTCCAATTTGAGTCGGTAAAAGGCTTCGGCCAGATCCATGTCGCGGGCCAGCCGGTCGGCCTCGGCCGCCGCCAGGTACTCGTTGATCACCCACGAAATGCCCAGGGTATTCAGGCCCACCGTCAAGGCGGCCACCAGCGAAAAGCCGGCGATCAGCACGACCTGCAATCGCCCTCCCAGTAAGGAGGAAATGAAACGCCTCATGTCCCACTCTCCATGCTTGACCGGGAACAGAGCTGAAACGGATCTTGGTCACGGATTACGCAGATTTAATACATTGTGAGTGACTATGTTCAAGCCCCAGAGGGCGCGGAGAACACAGAGAAAGAGGTTTGCCCGCCGTGAACTCTGTGCCCTCTGGGGCTAAGAAACCGCCGATCGGCCCCTGAGTCTCTTTGGAAAGTCAGGCCAGGAAACGGCGGATAGTTTTCAAGAGATGATCTGGATCCACCGGCTTGCTGATCCAGGCGTCGATCGGGATGTGCAGATCGTCTGGAAGCAAAGCCGCGTGCTGGCTGCTGTCGATGCTGGAGATCATGACGATCGGGATAGCCTTGAGGGTGGAATCTAATGCCATCTTGCGGGACAGATCTACGCCGTCCAGCGGGGTAGCCATCATCACGTCGAGCAACACCAGGTCGGGCCGTTCCTCCTTCATGGCTTGAAGGGCCTTTTCTCCACTGGCGGCAGAGGTGACACGGTAGCCCTCTTTGGCGAGAATCATGTTGGTGATCTCCACAAAATCGGGGTCATCGTCTACCACCAGGATGCTGGGCGCAACGCCTGGCTTCACCGCCACTACCTTTTCTGGTCTCAGGTAGATGAACCAGTAAGCCAGCCCCACAAATCCGGCTCCGCCGATGATGTTGCCGATGGTCACGGGCAGCAGGTTCTTGAGGAAGAACGCTCCCCACGTCAGGTTGCCGAAGTCGGCCGTCGTTTTGCCAATGGCTTCCCAGAAGTTGCTCCCCGCGAAGTGCTTGATGAACAGGCCGATGGGGATAAAGTACATGTTGGCGACGCTGTGCTCGAACCCGGCGGCCACAAAAGCGGTGATGGGGAAGATGATGGCCACAATCTTGTCGGTAGTAGAGCGCGCCGAGACGCAGAGCCATACGGCCAGACACACCAGGGCGTTGCACATGATGCCCAGGGCGGTAGCCTGGACGAAATCCAGCCCGCACTTGGCATTGGCAATGCCCAGCGCGTTGGCACCCAAAGCTCCTCCTGAGGACATGTACTGTTTGGTCAGGAACATGACCAGGGCGGTCAGGATCGAGCCCACAAAATTGCCCAGGTACACGATCACCCAGTTGCGCAGCACGCCCGCGGTGCTCACCCTGCCACTGGCGAAAGCCATGATGATCAGGTTGTTGCCGGTGAATAGCTCCGCACCGGCCACCACGACGGCGATTAGGCCCAGGCAGAAGACCAGACCGCCCAACAACTTGATGAGCCCATAGCCCACGCCGGCAGTTGCCAGGCCAGTGGTTACCACGGTGCAAAAGATCGCCCCGGTGCCGATAAAGGCCCCCGCCAGCATGGCCAGGGCGAACATCGTCCAGGCGTTGAGCTCGGCCTTTTTGACCCCTACTTCCTCCATCCGGCTGGCCATCTTGGCCGGCGGAAAGGCGTCGATCTGAAGTTCGTTAGACATCTTGCTTACCTCCTCATTGAGATGGATGTGGAGCATCCTCGCTCCTGGTATAATACCCCGTGACCGAGGATTTTGTTATATTTTTCACAATGATTATACAACAAGTGGACAAAAAAGTCAAGTGTGTTCTCCTCTTGTGACCGTTTTCACAGGTTTTCCAGGCGACTTGACAAGCGGGGGCGGAAGATGGTATAATGCACCTTGTATGGATTTCTGACAGGTGATATGTAGTAGTGGGAGAAGTAGTCACTGGTCTGGGGGACATCGACCAGGCATGCGCTCCGATCCCCAGGTGGTGACTGGAAAGGGGGTAGGATATTAGAGCAATTTAATCGTGGTTCGGTTATAAGTATTGCGCGAATTTAAACTTTGTTATGGAGGTAAAAAGCATGAGGCTAAGCCGTAGAGATTTTCTAAAACTCTCTGGAGCGGCAACGGGTACCCTCCTCGTTCCGGCCAAGGCGGCCCTGGCGGCCGAGGCCAGGACTTATCCTCTGCATAAGAGGATAAGTGAGACCTATAGCATCTGCCCTTACTGCTCGTGTGGCTGCGGGTTGATTGCGGCCATCGACCAGGAAGGTCACGTGTTGAACCTGGAGGGTGATCCGGAGAACCCTGCCAATCGTGGGGCGCTCGACCCTAAATCTATCGCTGCCCGTCAATTGGCTAACAGCCCGTTACGGCTGAGAAAAGTGCTCTATCGGGCGCCGGGAGCCACTGACTGGGAGGAGAAAGATTGGGATTGGGCCATTCCGGAAATCGCCAAACGAATCAAGAAAACCCGTGACGAGACCTTCGAAGAAAAAGACGCAAATGGGGTCACGGTCAACCGTACTCAGGGTATGGCCTTCTTGGGTGGAGCAGCTAACAATAACGAGGATTGTTACATCGCCATTAAGCTGACTCGGGCCTTGGGCCTGGTGAACATCGAACACCAGGCACGTATATGACACTCCGCGACGGTGGCCGGTCTGGCCCCTACATTTGGTCGCGGAGCGATGACCAACCATTGGGTGGACATCAAGAACGCCGACTGCATCATGATCAACGGCTCCAACGCGGCCGAGAACCATCCCGCTTCTTTTACCTGGATCAACAAGGCCCGCGAAGAGCGGGGCGCCAAACTGATCGTGGTCGATCCCCGTTTCACCCGCAGTGCCGCCACCGCCGATGTGTACGCCCCCATAAGGAGCGGTACGGACATCGCCTTCTATGGCGGCATGATGAACTACATCCTGGAAAACGATTTGTACCACGAGGAATACGTCAAGCACTTCACTAACGCCACCTTCCTGATCGACAAAAATTTCAAAGGCCCGGGCGAGTTGGAAGGTCTGTTCTCTGGCTACAATCCGGAGGCGCGCACCTACAATCAATCTAGCTGGGCCTATCGGCAGGACGAAGAAGGGAACTACTTGAAAGACATGACCATGAAAGACCCCTTCTGCGTCTTACAACTGCTGAAAAAACACTACTCCCGCTACGACATGGACACCGTGTCCAAGATCACAGGCACCCCCAAAGACAAGCTGGAGGAAGTGTACAAGCTCTACGCCGCCACCGGCGCGCCGGAAAAGACAGGCACCATCATGTATGCTATGGGCCAGACCCAGCATACCGTTGGGACCCAAAACGTGCGCTGCATGGCTATGATCCAGCTTCTGCTGGGCAACGTCGGGCGGCCAGGCGGGGGAGTGAACGCCCTGCGGGGCGAATCCAACGTCCAGGGTTCGACCGACATGTGCGTCCTGTTCCACATAATCCCGGCCTACATGGCTACCCCCAGCGCGGCCATACACAAGAACCTGGCCGAGTACCTGGAGAAAGAGACGCCCAAGGCGGGCTACTGGGTGAACAAGCCCAAATTCCTGATCAGTCTGCTCAAAGCCTGGTGGGGCGAAAACGCCACCGAGGAAAATGACTTCGCTTTCGACTACCTGGGCAAGATAGCCGGTAACCACTCCCACATATCGATCTTCGAAGACATGTACGCCGGCAAGGTCAAAGGGCTGTGGATCATGGGCCAGAACCCGGCGGTGGGCGGCCCCAACGCCCGCTTCGAGTGCGCCGCCCTGGCCAAGCTGGACTGGATGGTCATTCAAGAACTGGTAGCCACCGAAACGGTCTCCTTCTGGCAGGCCCCGGACGTTAAGCCGGCCGACATCCAGACCGAGGTATTCGTGCTGCCCGCCGCTGATGCTCTGGAGAAACAGGGCACTATCTCCACCAGCGGACGGCTGATCCAGTATCGACCCCAGGTGGCTACGCCTCCCGGCGACGCCAGGGAAGACATCTGGATCATGGATGCTATCTGCCAGGAACTCAAGTGGCTGTACGAAGAAGAAGGCGGCGCTTTCCCGGCCTCTATCCTGGAACTGAACTGGGAGCACGGCCACGACTTCGACAAGATCGCCGAGGAGATCAACGGCTACTGGACTAAGGACGTGGTCGATGAGGCAGGCAACGTCGTGGGCAGGAAGGGCGATATAGTGGTCAACTTCACCAAACTCGGAGACGACGGCTCCACCGCCTGCGGCAACTGGCTCTACTCCGGCTACTGGTATCCGGCCGACGACGGCGAAGGCAACGTTATGGCCGCCTGCAAGCGGCGCGGCCAGAAAGACCCCGGTGGTCTGGGCAACTATCCCTACTGGGCTTTCTGCTGGCCGGTCAACCGCCGCATCATCTACAACCGCTGCTCGGCCGACGCCGAAGGCAAGCCCTGGTCTGAGGACAAGGCCCTTATCTGGTGGGACGAGGAGCTGGGGCGGTGGACTGGCTACGACGTGCCCGACTTCGGCGGGACGGTCGGCCCCACCAAAGAAGACGGCAGCCCCAATCCGGCCTTCACCAATGCTTTCATCATGAGGCCCGAGCTTAAGGGTTGCATCTGGGCGGTCGAGAACGAAGGCCCGCTGCCGGAACACTACGAGCCTGTGGAATCGCCGGTGGAGAACCTGATGTCCGCCCAGCAAACCAACCCGGCTATCAAGCTGTGGGACACGGCGCAGGGAGAGGACATCGGGGACAACCTGGGCACGCCCGACGAGTTCCCCATCGTGTGCACCACCTACCGGGTGTGTGAACACTGGCAGGCCGGAGGCATGTCCCGGTGGCTGGGCTGGCTGGCTGAGACTCAACCTGAACCGTTTGTGGAGATGAGCAAAGAGTTGGCCGCCGAGAAAGGCATCGCAAACGGCGACAGGGTGCTCGTCAAATCGGCACGAGGCAACGCCGAAGCGGTAGCCATTGTGACGGCCCGTTTCAAGCCGTTCAGCGTTAATGGCCAGACAGTCCATCAAGTGGGCATCCCCTGGCATTACGGGTGGGGCGGTAAAGATCAGAACGGTCAGACCGCCCTGGCCAGGGGAGACAGCGCTAACGTTCTGACCCCGCACGTGGGCGACGCCAACACCATGATTCCCGAATACAAAGCTTTCCTGGTAGATATAGAAAAGGCGGTGTGAGATGGCTGAGAAAATAGCGATGTTGATTGACGAATCGAAGTGCACGGGCTGTCGTGGTTGCCAGGTAGCCTGCAAACAGTGGAACGACCTGGAGGGTTGGGAGTATTCCCAGACCGTCAACTGGGGTAGCTACGAGAACCCGCCCCGCCTGTCGCCTCAGACCTGGACGCGTATCCTTTTTATGGAGCACGAGGACGGGGACGATGTGAAATGGCTGTTCTTCAAGCGGGGCTGCATGCACTGCACCGAAGCGCCCTGCGTGGCGGTTTGCCCTACAGGCGCCCTCAAGCGCAACGAAGAGTGGGGGATAACCACGCTGGACCGCGATCTATGCAACGGCTGTGGCTACTGCACCCAGTTCTGTCCTTTCCACATTCCCAGGCTGGACGTGACGGATCTGGCTACCGGTGAGGCCAAATCCTACAAATGCACCTTCTGTCAGGACCGGGTGACCAACGGTTATGAGCCGGCCTGTACCAAGACCTGTCCATCGGGGGCTCTCGAGTTCGGCCCCTGGGAAGAGATGCGGGATAAGGGCGATGCTCGGGTGGCAAAACTGAAGGAGATGGGTGTGGCCGATGCCCACCTGTACGGCCACAACATCCTGGGGGGGCTGGGCCGCTTGTACGTCCTACCGTACAAAATCGACTTTTATGGCCGCGCCGACCTGCTGCCCGAAGAACCGCCGTACGTGAATGTGGCTGCGCTCTGGCAGAATATCGTTCAGCCTGTGGCGGCCTTGTCTTTTGTGGTCACTGGCCTGGCGGCTCTTGGGGCTTTCTTCATCACCCGCCGTAATATTAAAATGGAGGAAGTAGAATGAGCGCGACAGTTGAAGCAAGACCATCTGTCAGTACACGATGGGTGAAACGCTATACCACCGCCGAACGCTGGCTGCATTGGGGGCACACTGTAACCTTCTTCATGCTGGCGGCGACGGGGTTGGTGCTTTTCATCCCTCAGTTTCAAGAGTTGGTCCAGGGCCAGGCCGGGTACTTTATCCGTCGCTGGCACCGTTATAGCGCCGTCCTCTTCACCATGGTGCCCTTCATCTACCTCATCGTAGAACCCGGCCGGTTGCTACAGGGCCTGAAGGACATCGGGTTTGGAGCAGATGACATTGGCTGGTTCAAGAACGCCTGGGCCTACTACATCCAGGGCAGGCGTGGTAAGATGCCTCCTCAGGGCAGGTTCAACACCGGCGAAAAGATGAACATATGGATCAATATCGTGGGAGGTATCGTCTTTGCCCTCACGGGCTACACCATGTGGTTCGCCAAGAGCGTGGGCGACGTCCCGTGGGGCATCTCGCCGCAACTCTTCCAGGCCTGTGTGATCGTCCACGATCTGACCATGATCGCCACCTTTAACTTCTTCCTCATCCACCTCTACCTGGCGGTGGCGCACCCCATGATGTGGGGGGGCATGACGGGCATCAGGTTTGGGGTAGTCTCCGAGGATTATATCAAGGAACATCACCCCAAGTGGCACGCACAACTGGTAAAAGAGTTGGAACAAGCCGAGGAAGGTGAGGAGGGGGAAAAGCAAGCCTCCGCCAAGACAAAGGAATAACCACTGCTTATTAGAAACACGCTGGGCGGATCGGACGCTCCGATCCGCCCAATTTCTATCTTAACGTACAGAGCTTACAGGGGGTAAAGTACATGGCTATCAGCGAAGAGGATCAACGTATCTTACAGGCCCTGGCCGAGGCCAAACAGAAGCACGAGGAATTGAGCGATTTGCTGGACTTCTACGAAGCCCTCTACCGCCTCCAGTTCGAGGCTAAAGGAACGATGGCCGCGGTAGAGGTCCGCGACGAGCGAGCCAGACGCCAGCGTCTGGAGGACGGCCTCCCTCAACTGACCTTCGAGCAGTTGGAGGTAGACCCCGCTGTTTTCAACCTGTTGGTCGAGCGTATAACCGATGTCCTCATTGAATATAATCCCGCGTGGGGCGAAGGACGACGAGAACTGAGCGCTGAGGAATTACGGTCCCTGGCAGAGACCGTGTTGCAGAGCGGCAAGATGGCCGATCCAGCTATGGGGGTGGCTGCGCTGGCCGTGAGTTTCGCCCTGGCTCCCTATCTGCAAAAAGCGGCTAAGGTCATCATGCCTCATCTGGATCAGAGCCTCTGGCGTCGGGGGTACTGTCCTGTCTGTGGCGGCCTGCCCTCTCTGGCCATTCTGACCGCGGAAAGAGGGGACCGCTACCTGGTGTGCGCGCGTTGCACCAGCCGATGGCTTTATAAACGGATGGGATGCCCTTTCTGTAAGGCAGAAGCAATGGACTATTATCCCAGCGAAGACGGATTCTATCGTCTTTACGTCTGCGATGAATGTAAAAATTACCTGAAGGCCCTGGACCTGCGTAATACGATAAGAGAGATTTGTCTCCCTGTAGAGCATCTGGTCACGGTGTCTATGGACCTGGCTGCCCGGCGAGAAGGTTATGGTGAGAGCTGAGCTGCCTGTGGGCAAACTCGATATCGAACATCTGGCCGAGCTTTTAGGGCGCTACACCACGACCGATGAACGAGTGTTGGTAGGGGCTACGGTGGGCGAGGACGCCGCAGTCATCGATTTTGGGGATCGCTACCTGGTGGCCAAAACGGACCCCATTACCTTCGCCACGGACGAAATCGGCTGGTACGCCGTCAACGTCAACGCCAACGACGTAGCCACCTGCGGCGCGGTCCCGCGTTGGTTCCTGGCTACCCTGCTGCTGCCAGAAGAGCACACGGATCGAGCGCTGGTGGAAGACATTTTCGCCCAACTGCACCGCGCCTGCCAGACGTTGGGCATCGCTTTGTGTGGCGGCCACACCGAGGTTACCTACGGGCTGGACCGACCCATCGTGGTGGGGCACATGCTGGGCGAGGTCGCCCCTGAGCGGTTAGTCACCACCGCCGGCGTGCAGCCGGGCGATGCCATCCTGTTGACCAAGGGCGTGGCCGTGGAGGGAACGGCCCTCATCGCTCGCGAGAAAGCAGCCGCACTGAAGGCCAGGTATTCGCCCTCTTTTCTGAGTCGCTGCCAGGATTTTCTCCACAGGCCGGGCATCAGCGTGGTAAAAGAGGCTCTCCTGGCCGTAGAGGTGGCTGAGGTGCACGCCATGCACGACCCCACCGAGGGCGGCCTGGCAATGGGGCTGTGGGAGATGGCCCAGGCCGCCGAGGTGACCCTGGAGATAGATGAATCCAGCATCCCGATCCTGCCGGAGACGGCTTCCTTGTGCGCCGACCTGGCCCTTGACCCCCTGGGGCTGATCGCCTCCGGGTCACTGCTCATCGCTCTTGCGCCTGGCGATGCGCCGGGAGTGGTTGACGCCCTGCGAGAAGCAGGGATCGCTGCCGCCGTCATCGGCAAGGCCACTGGTCGCGGCGCTGATTGTTACCTGTGCGACGCCACAGGAGGCAAGCGCCCCCTGCCCCGCTTCGCCCGCGACGAGATCGCCCGCCTTTTCTCCTGAGAACCTGTCCCGCTCTACTTCAACATAGGTATTTTGAGGCCGTGGCGCCTGGCGGCTTCGAGGGCTTCGGGATAGCCGGCGTCAGCGTGGCGGGCAATGCCGATGCCCGGATCGGTGGTCAACACCCGTTCCAGGCGGGCGGCGGCCTCCGGGCTGCCGTCGGCCACGATGACCTGCCCGGCGTGCAAACTGTAGCCAATACCTACCCCGCCTCCGTGATGGAAGCTAACCCAGGTCGCGCCGCCCACCGCGTTTAGCAGGGCGTTGAGGATGGGCCAGTCGGCTACGGCGTCGGTGCCGTCCCGCAGGCCCTCCGTCTCCCGACGCGGCGAAGCCACCGAGCCACAATCCAGGTGGTCACGCCCGATGACGATGGGGGCGCTGATCTGGCCTGTGCCCACCATCTCGTTGATCTTCAGCCCGAACTCGGCGCGCTCCCCGTAGCCCAACCAGCAGATACGGGACGGAAGGCCCTGGAAAGCTACCCGCTTCTGGGCCATCCTGATCCAGCGGGCAAGGTGCTCGTCGTGGGGGAAAAGGTCGAGGACCACCTGGTCGGTTTGGTAAATGTCCTGCGGGTCGCCGGAGAGGGCTACCCAGCGGAAAGGACCTTTCCCCTGGCAGAACAAGGGCCTGATATAAGCGGGCACGAAGCCAGGGAAATCGAAGGCATCTTTCACCCCGGCGTCGTAGGCCCGCTGCCGGATGTTGTTGCCGTAGTCGAAGACCACCGCGCCTTTTTTCTGAAATTCCAGCATGGCCTGCACGTGCTCGGCTATGGAGTTCATGGAACGTCTGGCGTACATTTTGGGGTTTTGGGCCCGCAATTCGTCGGCTTCATCCGGGGTAAGCCCTTGCGGGACGTAGCTTGCCAGGTCGTGAGCGGGGGTCTGGTCCGTAACCACGTCGGGCACCACTCCACGGACGACCAGCTCGGGATAGACGTCGGCGGCGTTGGCGATGAGGCCGATGGACTTAGGCTCTTCCCTGGCTAATGCTTCTTCGACCATGGTCATGGCCTCTTCCAGGTCGCTGACCACCACGTCCACGTATCTGGTGTCCAGGCGACGCCGGGCGCGGGCCGGATCGACCTCGACGATGAGGCCCACCCCCTCGTTCATGGTGATAGCCAGCGGTTGCGCGCCGCCCATACCCCCCAGCCCGGCGGTCAGGACAAACTTGCCCTTCAGACTGCTCCCAAAGTGTTTTTGGGCGGCTGTGCCCAGGGTTTCATAGGTGCCCTGCAATATCCCCTGGGTGCCGATGTAAATCCAACTGCCGGCCGTCATCTGGCCGTACATGATAAGTCCTTTGCGGTCCAGTTCGTCGAAATGTTCCTGGGTGGCCCAGGCCGGGACCAGGTTGGAGTTGGCGATGAGCACCCTGGGAGCGTCGGGATGGGTCTGGAAAATGCCCACCGGCTTGCCCGACTGAACCAGCAGGGTTTCGTCGTTCTCCAGCTCCCGCAAAGCTCTGACTATGGCCTCGAAACACTCCCAGTTGCGGGCTGCCTTGCCCTGCCCGCCGTAGACGATCAACTGGTCGGGTTTCTCCGCCACCTCGGGATCGAGGTTGTTCATCAACATGCGCAAGGCGGCCTCCTGAAGCCAGCTTTTGCAGGAAATCTCTGTGCCCCGCGGGGCTTTGATTGTTCTTTGCATCTCTCTAACTATCCTCCTTACACACTTTCCTTGAATGTCACACGGCCTAACTTATTTATGTCCACCTCTATTATACCACATTTCTCGCTCTTCTGCTGAGGCTGTTCCCTTCCTTTTCCCTCCACGAAATCTGCGCCTTTCGTGGTCTCCGCGATTCAAAGGCCACGAGGGTTGCAACCTTTCCGCCCCTATTGCGTATAACATAATAGAGAAGCCCACCCGGCGAGGGTGGCAAGTATAGTCAAGGAGAGGAAATCATGGCGAGGAAAAAGAAAGAACAACCTGAAGAAGAGGTAGAGGTTATACCCGTGTCCCCGGAAGAGGTTCCGCCCTCAGAGTTTACCCGTGACGAGATAACCATGGCGACTCTGGCGCATGCCAGTATTGCGCTCACCGCCATTATCGCTCTGGGCAGCGGGGGGGTGGGGGCTATAATTGGCGTGGTGGTGCCTTTCATCATCTGGCTGACCTATCGAGAGAAATCGACTCACGTAGCCCTTCAGGCTTTACAGGCCACAGTCTACCAGATATTGAGCATCCTGGCCATAGTGGTGATAACCGTCGTCTTCGGCCTCATCGTGGGGATCGGCTGGATGGTCAGCGGGGTGTTGGCGGAACTTCTGGTGGGGTTGTGTTTGATGCCTTTCACCCTGTTATTGTCCGTCGTCTGGGTGGTGGTGGTAGTGGGGCTTCCTCTGGTCGTGTTAGGCTATGGTCTTTACGCCGCCTACAGGACCTATCATGAGGAAGATTTCCGCTACTGGTTGATCGGCGAGCGGATTGCGGAAAGTAAGATTGGCTCATGTTAAGACCTAGTGCGAGGCAGGGCAACCAAGTCCGAGATGAACGAG
>CAZYHC010000095.1:0-16065 GCA_964646625.1 uncultured Anaerolineales bacterium | reverse complement strand
TCGCTCAGGAGCATCCACCACGCAAGTGCGGCTGTAGTATTAATGAGACTCAACATCGACCAATGACGATGCCATCTGCTTCGCTTCCACAATATGCCACTCCACCTTATCTCTCGCCAGCGGGCAGGGATGACACCTCTGACAAAGCCACTCTATCGCTCCCCACTCTGCTGGCCTTTGCCAAAATACCTGGCCACCACATCGCCAGCACCGCTCGCTCGGCGGCTCGTCCGGGTCGCTGTTCCAATTCCAATCGCTGAGGTCGATGGTGACTATCTCAACTGCCGGCGCTTCACTTGCCTTCGGGTCGGCGCTGACGGTCATGCTTGTGTGTCCTTGTATACTATAGTCAGAGCGACTTGACTGACAGTACACCTCTCCTGCCTATCGGCAACCTTTTGATCTTGCCTGCCTGGGCCAGCCTGTTCAGGTGGTGCTGGGCCACAGACCTGGAGGCGACGTGTACATTCTGGGCTATCTCTTCCATGCTGGGCGCGATACCCACCTGGCGCACGTACTCCCGGATGAAGTCCAGCACCGCCAGCGAGGTCTCGCCCAACCTGTCCTCGCCGATCCGTTCGGTTTCGTCGAGGATGTCGTTGGCCTCAACGTGGAAGCAGGACCTGATGGGCCACGGCGATATCGCCACCACCAAACGGGCCTACGTGCGCTTCGCCCGCGAGGACCTCAAGGTGAAACATCGCCGCCATGCTCCATCTGTGGATCCCCACCTGGGCCTGACGAATGACGCTGACTAACTTGCCATGTCGGGTAGAACGTGGTATACTGTGGGCGTGCCGATTGTGCACGCCTACAGTCTTGTATTAAATTGCCCGACGGCTCTATACTAGGTACAATAAACTTTAGCCTCTACAAGATAAGGAGAAGCGAGAGAGAATATGATTGTTAAAGTTGTAGAAGTCGAGCCTGTGGAGATGGTGCCGGGCGTTTGGCGGCGCACTTTGAGCTACAGTGAGGGGGTAATGATCGTCCATTTCACTCTGGAGGAAGGAGCGGTATTGCCTGCTCACCGCCACCCCAATGATCAGGTCGGGTACGTGGTCGAAGGGGAGATAATTATCCGCACCCCCGATCAGGACTTACACCTGAAAGCAGGGGCAAGCTATGCGCTGGCTGCTAACGTAGAGCATAGCGCCAGGGCCGTGAAACGCACTATTGTGCTAGATGCTTTTTCTCCACCACGAGAAGATTACAAATAGCGATTCTAGTTATTTAAGGAGGTAAAGAGAACAGAATATGGTAAGGATCAGATTACGTCGTATGGGAGCCAAGAAGAAGCCTATGTATCGGGTAGTGGTGGCTGACTCGCGTGCTCCTCGTGATGGACGCTTCATTGAAACCATCGGTTTTTACAACCCCCGCACCGAACCCGCTACCGTTGAGATACAGGAGGACAGGGCTCTCTATTGGCTTGTACAGGGCGCACAGCCCAGCGATCCGGTGGCTAAGATGCTGAAAGATCAGGGTATCCTGGATAAGTTCGCCCGGCTCAATAGAGGGGAGCCGATCGAAGAAGAGGAAATGGTGACCGTGGTTGAGGAGGCGCCGGTGATCGTAGAGGAGGAACAGGCAGAGGCAGCTTTGACAGAAGAAGAGGTTGCTCCGGCGGCGAAAGAAGAGGCCGAAGAGGAAGTGGAGGAAGAAGTGGAAGCGGAAACGCCGACAGAGATCGAAGAGAGCGGAGAGGAGTAGCACGGAGCAAAAACCTTCAGCCGTAAATCTTTGTAGCTACATCAAAATTAATTAGGAGGGGCAGCGGTATGGGTATGAAAGAGCTCGTTGAGTATATGGCTAAATCGTTGGTTGATGATCCCTCGCAGGTACGCGTTGACGAGATTTCGGGATCGCACTCGGTCATTTTCGAGTTGCATGTGGCGCCTGATGATATGGGGCGGGTTATCGGCAAAGGGGGACGTGTCGCGAACGCCATGCGCACTCTCCTGCGGGTAGCGGCGGTCAAAGAAGGTAAACGCGTTACCCTGGAGATAGTCTGAGGCCAGTTCGCTATGAAGGGCGAGGGATACCGGTTGTCGAAAGACCATGAGGGCTCAGGATATGATAGTGATTATCCTGAGCCTCGTTATTTGGTAGTGGGCAGGGTTCTGGGGGGGCGAGGACTTGACGGGGAGATCAAAGTGGAGGTTATGACCGATTTCCCCGACCGTTTCAATTTCCTCCAGCGAGTGTACCTGGGCCAAGAGGCCAGGCCCTATACCGTGGAGGAAGTAAGATTGCGTCAGGACAAACGACAGGTCTTTCTCAAACTGAAAGGCTGCTCCGACCGCAATGCTGCCCAGAAGTTGCGCGGTCAACTGGTGCAGGTGCCTTTGGAGGAAGCTATGCCTCTGGGCGAGGAAGAATATTACGTCTACCAGATATTGGGCCTGACCGTCTGCACCGCGGAGGGCCAGCGCCTGGGAGTGGTGCGTGAGGTGCTTTTCACGGGCAGCAACGAGGTCTACGTGGTGCGGGACGGGGGACGAGAGATACTGATCCCTGCCCTGGAAGACGTGGTGCTGGAAGTTGATCTGGAAAAAAAGCGGCTGGTCGTTGAGTTGCCGGAGGGGCTGATCTAGCCGCCAGACTTCAGCGAACTCTGCGGTGTATCAACGTAGTATGGAGGAACTACCCGGGTAAATTCAAATGGCGAAGAAGATTAGGGTCGATGGCCAGAATTTGACCATTGAGGATGTGATAGCCGTAGCCGAGGCCTGGGCCACCCCGGAGAGGGTCAGGGTGGAGCTCGCTCCAGAGGCCAGGGAGCGGGTGGAACGTGCTCGGCGGGCGGTAGAGGGTTTCATGGCTGGTGGTGAGGTTATTTATGGCATCAACACCGGCTTTGGTCATTTCAAGGATCGGATCATCCCCCTTGACCAGACGCTCCAGTTGCAGCGGAATATCATCATGAGCCATGCCGTAGGGGTGGGCCCGCCACTCGACGAGGCCACCACCCGAGCCCTGATGCTCATCCGGGCTAACACTCTGGCTAAAGGACATTCCGGGGTGCGCCTCGTGCTCCTGGAAAGGCTGCTGGAGATGATCAACCAGGGAGTCTATCCCCTCATCCCCAGCAAAGGCTCGCTGGGAGCCAGCGGCGACCTGGCGCCTCTGGCCCACATGTCATTGGTGCTTATCGGTCAGGGGGAAGCGCTGTACCGGGGAGAACGTCTGCCCGGCGGTGAAGCCATGCGACAGGCTGGTATCCCTGCCCTCGAGTTGGCAGCCAAGGAGGGCCTGGCCCTGACCAACGGCACGGCCATGATGACTGCCGTTGGCGCGCTGGCTACCTATCAGGCCGAATGTCTCAGCCAGGTGGCCGACGTGGCCGGTTGTCTCAGTCTGGAGGCGCTGCACGGCACCCCCCAGGCTTTCGATGCCCGCATTCATGCTGTCCGTCCCCATCCCCGGCAGGTAGAATGCGCGGCCTACCTGCGTGGCCTGATCGAGGGCAGCCAGTTTACCCGTGCTTACGACCCCCTCAACGTCCAGGATGCCTACACCCTGCGCTGTATTCCCCAGGTACACGGCGCGGTGCGCGACGCCATCCTCTACGCCCGCTGGGTGATCGAGATCGAGCTTAATTCCGCTACCGATAACCCTCTCATCTTCTTTGAGGAGGATGGCAGAGCGGTGTGTCTTTCGGGGGGCAATTTTCACGGCGAGATCGTAGCCATCGCCATGGACTACCTGGGCATGTCCCTGACCGAGCTGGGCAACATCTCGGAGCGCCGTCTGATGCGTCTGACCGACGAGGCCAGCAACCGCGAGGCGCTGCCCGCTTTCCTGACCGAACGGGGAGGGTTGAACTCCGGCTTTATGCTCGTCCAGTACACGGCCGCGGCCCTGGCTTCGGAAAACAAAGCCCTGGCCCATCCGGCCAGCGTGGATACTATCCCGACCTCGGCCAATGCCGAGGATCACGTCAGCATGGGGCCTATCGCCGCCCGTAAGGTGGTGGCCATCCTGGACAATCTGGAGGGCATCCTGGCCCTGGAGCTCCTGGCTGCCGCCCAGGGCATCGATTTCCGGCGCAAAGTGATGGGCGCAGGTTTGACTCTGGGCCGCGGGACCGCGCCCGTCTACGCCTTGATCCGTCAGAGGGTGCCCTTTATCGAGGAGGACACCGTCATGTATCCTCACATCGAGGCGGTACGGAGCTTGATCGCCAACGGGGAACTTTTAAGAGCGGTGGAAAGCGCGTTTGACGAATAGTTGCTATTTTCATCAGGGGCCTGACACTTCCAAAGTGCCAGGCACCTGATATATTTTCACCTCTTCGTTCTCGAACGCCACCGCCAGATATCCCTCTTCAGCCATCCGCTCGAATTTAGCCAACCCCGCTGCTTCGTAGGTCGTGCGTTCCAGCCTGCCCACGTAGATGTAAGAGAGGCGTAGCTCGTGGATAAGTTCCAGGGCGCGCCTTACGTCGGGCGTGTTGTAGAACTCCCTGACCTGGCCGTCGCGCTCTCCTACCTGCCAGGCGTAGCGTTGTTCACTCTGGTGGAAGCCGAGCAGGGTGGGCAGGCCCGTGTAGGACGAGACCCGCATCCCCCCCTCGCGGTAATAGGGCAGGTTGGCCTCGGCGATAACCGGAGTGCCTTTCACGTTATCGATCAGCCAGCGGATAGCCTGGTAGTCGTATTTCAGTTCGATGCGGTTGTTCTCGTCCGGCCAGGAGAAGGAGCCGACGGTCATGTAAGCCATGCCGTCCAGGGTGCCGATGGGGGGGCGCTGGCCGGGGAAACGATCCATCACCCGCACCCTGGTGCCCAGGAGGGGATAAAAGGCGCTGGCAACCAGCAGGAAGGCCAGGAACAGGGTCCAGACCCAACTCAGGGTAGCCGAGCCCCAACGGGATAGACCAACCCACAGATGGGGCAGGGCGCTCGCTCCGGCCAGCCCCAATATCACCCAGACCTGGATGTAGAACTTGAAAAGGGTGTTCATGCGTCGGTAATCGCCCCCTCCCAGGAAGTCTTTTAGATAGAACAGTTCGCAACCTATCAGGATGAGGAGCCCGATCAGGGTAAGCAGACAGACGAAAAGCATCTGGGGCGGGACTTCCCGGCGTAACAGGAGAGGAGCAGCCAGAATAAGCATAAAAAGGAGCAGGCCCAGAACCCAGTAGCCAAGCAGAGTCAGACCTGCGACCATCAGCATCGCTGCTCCCCAGGTGTAGAGGCTCAGGAGATAGGAGGGCTGAGGTCGCTGCACCAGAACGCGGTACAGTTCAACGAGGTGGGGTAGCTCCGCCCAGCGGCGCAGGATCAGGCGGATAAAACGCCAGGTCCCCAACCTGGCTCGCTGTCCGATGGTCAGTTCGGTCAGGATGAAGGAGATGGTCACAAACAGAAAAAGCCCCCAGATGTTGACGAAAAGCCCCAGCGCCGTTTGCCCCTCAACCAGGCCCAGGCCCACGTAGAGGGCTTTGTAATGGGCGAAGAAGGGCCAGTAGAGAAGCAAACTTGAAACCAGCACCAGGCCCGCAAAGATAGCGGTCGAGGCCAGCCTGATCCGTCCAGCCCTCCGTCCATCTCTTAAACGCTGCTCCAGGACGAAGACGCATACCATCAGACCCCAGTAGGCAGGTAAATCCCAGGTGTTGATGACGGCCAACGCCCCCAGACAAATGGGGATGATAGCGTAGGTCCATAGTATCTGGTTTTGTAGTAACGACTTTAGTCGTTTGTCAATCCAATAGTAACGACTGAAGTCGTTACTACTGTCTGCCTCCTGCCTTTGGTCTCTAAGCAGCAGGTTCAGGGCCAGGGCCGCCACCAGGATGGTAAAGGGGATGTTGATCATGTGGGGATGTAGGTCGGCGAAGAGAAAACTGAAGAAGGGAAACTCGTTGATGGTGAAGGGGATAACCCGCGTCGGAGCCCAATAGTCGAAAGAGGGCGGTGGATGGCCGCCCAGCACCTTGATTATGCCAGGCCCGACCCGTACCAGCCCCTCCAGGCCGGGGATACTGCTGCGGAAATCGAGCCCGCCCACATCGCCCAGCTTTCTCACGAGCTGGCTCATGCTGTCCAGATTGCCCAGCACGGCCACCATGAGCGAGGATAAAAGCCCGCTCACCAACCGGCCCACGCCCTCCACCAAACTCAGATTGTATCCCACGCAAAAAGCGTTGCCCACCGTCAGGGCAAAGAGGGTGGAGATAGCCAGGTTAAAAGCCACCGCAGGCTCTATCCCGGTCAGCTTGATGACGACGGCCACCACGAGTTGGCCGTAGTAATAATAGTTGACATAACCACCGGCAAAATAAGGGTCGTAAGGGGGAAAATGGGCGCTTTTGAGGATGGCGTTGAGAAAGGCGAATTCCATCATCTTCTCTCCGCCCAGCCAGGGCTGCCACAGGTCGGGGTTGAGCACGCGGATGCCCACGAAGGATAGAAATGCCAGAGCGAAAATAGCCTCGCTCACGGCTACCAGCAGCCACCTCTCCCGCCAGAAAGCCCACATCTGGCGGCCATTCCGCCACAGGAGATAAAAAGAGAGAAGGACCAACAGAAAAAGGGCCAGCAGAATAGTAGGCAGGGCGTTGGGCAGGAGGCGCAAACTGGCCGCCAGCCACACCAGGTAGGCCACCACTAGCAGGCCCAGGCTCTTGGCCAGAATGTATCCCCGGTCCAGAAGGCGGCCAAAGACCACGAAGGCCAGCGGCCAGGCCAGCAGACCGATAACCTCGACGGCCAGCCACCACACCAGAACGGCCAGCAGGGGCGAACGGCTGGCTGCCACGTTCCAGCGAAAGTCGTCCACCACGGGCAGTTCGTCCACGGGCCTGTCCAGGAGCAGGGTCTTTTTGGGAGTCTCGCTCTCTTCGATGTGGACATCCTGCCCCCTGAAAAGTAAAGCGGCGCCGCCTCCCGCTATAATCAATATCACCAAGAGGGCCAGCAGAGCCGCCCATTTCCGCTTCGTGCTGTGGTTTTTCTCCTGCAAAAAGCGATCCCCTTCCGTCAGAATCACCATACAGTCTTTACGATGCCTGCTGCTACTATAGCCTCATCCCTGGTGATTAGGGGTAATCCCAAACTTTGGGCCGTAGCAACGATGAGCCGATCATGTAAGCTCAAGCCAACCTTAATTTCACTGGCCACTTTCAGCAGATGCAGATCGAGAGCAGCTACCTCGTAGTTATCACCTGTCTCTATCCTTGTCACTATCTCTTCAAACGATGCAGGAACTCTCCCCTTCTCCGAGATATGGAGGATTTCACCCAGGACGATACTTGGGATGACGATGATCTCCCTGCCCGCTGCTGAGTCTCTGAAAATTTCCAGGGCCTTTTGGCTCAAGCAAGGACTTCCGATGAAATACCAGACTAACGCGTGAGCATCGGTAACGTATGGCATAGTTGATATTCCTTAACCCTGGCCCTCATACGGAAACATCGATCTCCTGGCAGCCTCAATATCCTCGTCAGTGATGTCCGCGCTGGCCCATATCCCCTCAAGGGAAACAGGATGACGACACACTCTCTCCTCTGCGAACCTGGAAGCCTGAAGAAGCGCCTTTAATTCCTGTATTCCCTTTTCCAGATCCATTAACTTCTGATAAATTTTCCGATATGTGATCGTCTCTTCTTGAGTCATTTTAAGCACTCCTATTCCGCTTCAATTCTTCCATAAGACAATACCTTCTGTCTGCACCTGGCGGCTAAACGCTGCTGACGTGGCGCGCAGGTCAATCAAATCCACCGTGAAGGGGATATTGGAAAATTCCAGCCTCTCTCTGACCAGGCTCAATATCTTTGAACACGCTAACCAGGATGGCTTTGATCTGAGAAAGGTAACGATGGGAGTATTGTTCGCTCAGGTCTTCGGCATGGATGGCAGTGTCACTCATGATTTTGGCCCCCCGATCAACTTTATCCTGGCGGCAGATACCGTCCGGCGTGAGCATTGTTGTGGCCTCTAAATTCCCCAGACGTTACTCTTTGTTGCGTGATATTATAGCAGAGTGGGGGGGAGTTGGCAATCAGACGCATCCTCTGGCCTCATTCGCTCTCGATCAACGAGAAACTGTTGGCTATGCGCTCAAAGACCGGACTCTGCGCCTCGCGTTGCTGCTCACCGGTGCCGAAGGTAACGATGTACACTCCTTCAACGTCCACTATTATAGCATATTGAATGCCTATGGTCAGAATCTCATCTCCGCCGAAGGTCTGTACTACTATCTCGTAGTCAATGCGCCCGGCCTGCAAGCCGTTGATTTCCAGGTCGTCGTCGGTAGCGACAACTTTTGCCCCCATACCTTCTAGCTGTTTTTTGACGGTGGTAACATATACCCTGGCGGTCATAGGCACAGGCAGGTAAATAACGTTCACGTTGGTGAGTAAATCAACGGATTCGGTGTCCATCGCCCACAACCTGAACTGCTCGTACAGACCAGTGGTCAGGAGCATCTCTATCTGCGCTGCCCACTGAGGGTTGGTCTCTTTCATGATTTTTACTATTAACTCGAGCTTCTCTTTGTCCATAGGGATTATCTCCCAGGTCTCAGGCAAAGCAAGCTCGAACTCCTCGATCTGATGTGTGACCCAACCCACCTCTAATGCCTCAGGCGTTTCGTCGGGCGGGGTTTCCACCACGATCCTGACATAGATTTCAACACCGAAAAGTGTGCCTTCGGCATCGGCCATCTGCCAGTAGCCGGTATAGACCCCATCTTTATCCGGGGCTGTCATCTTCACCCCGATGTCTACCGTCTCTCCGGCCGCGACCGTTTCTCCCAACGTTTGAGAGTCCGGCGCGCTCAGTTGGTCTCCCCTGGTGAAAGTCAGGGCATACTCCTTACTCCACTCGCAGTCGCCGATGTTTTTGAGGCGCCAGACCTTCTCAAAGCTCTCGCCCGGCTCGAAGACGCTGTCGTCCGGTACGGTCACATCAGCTACAAAGATCGCGTTCGGGGTACACTCTTCCATCAACAGCCTGGCGACAAGGACAGCACTGCTATCGGCGTTGGCCGTCTGATAGGGGCCGGCAGCGCTCAAAAGAATGCCTATCATGGCCAGATTCAATAGGGCCAAAGTGATCTTACGCATCGCTTTTCTCCTTTCATACCATATATTCTGTTTCTTATGGAAACATCGCACAATAACATTATATCATACTAACCGGTAGCTGTCAAAATTGAACCTGATCGTTTCGGTCCCTCGCGAGCCATTGACAGCCAGCGTTTTAAGATATATAATATGACTCGATTTGAGGAGCGCTTCAAATCAGCGGGGATTTTTCAAAATAGTACTCAAAATAGTACATGGAGGTAATGAATTCATGGAAGGCAAAGATATCCGCCTGAACAAACTCTTCACCAACGATCGTAACGCCGTCATTGTGGCCGTGGATCACGGCGAATTCAATGGCCCCCTGCCGGGCTTCTTCGACCTGCCGGAGGCCATCAAAGCCATCACCCCACAGGTGGATGGTGTTCTGCTCAGCCCGGGGATGCTATCCCACTGTGGTCATGCCTTTTGCTACAAGGGGGCGCCGCTGCCCATCATGAGGCTGAACTGGAGCACCGTTTACTGCTTCCATTGGGGGTACAACGAGGGCGTTACCGTGCCCGCTATCAGGCCGGCCGAGGCCGTGGCCCGGGGAGCGGAAATCGTTTTGATTTCTCTCACCCTGTACACCGGGGACGAGGCCCTGGACGCCGAAAACGTGCACGGCTTCTGCGACCTGACCAACGAGGCCAGGGGCCTGGGGCTGCCTGTCATCGGCGAGATCTTTCCTCCCTCGGCGGACGGATTGAGCGCGGAGGAGCTGTTTGAGCAGGTCTATACCGGCTGCCGCATCATCGCCGAGTTGGGGGCAGATGCCATCAAAACCTTTTATACCGTCAATTTCGACCAGGTGACTGAGGCGGTGCCCATTCCCATCTTCGGGCTGGGGGCGGAAAAAACCCCGCGCGAGATCGATGCCTTGCAGTTGGCCCGGCGGGAAATCGATGGTGGGGCGCGGGGAGTAGTGTTCGGGCGCAACGTGATGCAGGCCAAAGACCCGTCCAAATTCATCGCCGCCTTGTGCGAAGTGGTTAAGGAAGGCGGTGACCCCCAGGAGGCTGCCGCCAAATACGGCCTGGACTGAAAATATATATATTTTAGGAGGAGGAAAAATGGCTTTCCATAGAACTTTAGTAGCTGTCTTGTTTTCGATAGCCCTGTTGACTCTGGGGCTGGTATTATCGGTCAGCGCTGCTGCTGGGCCGGGCGGGACTTCGCTTGCAACCTCTAATCAGGCCATGTCCCGCCTCAACGGAGGCGATCCTTTACGGATTCAGGCCACTGCTTTCTACACCAGCTACCTGCCTATCACCGTCCAGGGGGAGTTGGAGATACGCCCCTTGCCTGACACTACCGATGGCATCCACGTCTTCAACGATCAACTGGCCTACCCCTCTATGAGCGAGGCTCAGTATCAGTTTGCCGCCACCCACTACGTTGGCACCCAGAAAGTGACCCGTACGGCGGCCGGTCGTCTGCGCGCCTACAATCCCAATTTTCTCATCCTGCACTATCGGCTGGGCGCGGGGCTGGGCTACAGAGCAGTTGAGGGAGACTGTCAGCCTACTGGCGACTGGCTCCACATCATCGAGGGCGATCAGTGGGTGCAGGAATGGCCCTCCAGCGTGCAGGATTCGTGGTTCTTCCTGTGGGGAGGACAGCGGGTGCTCAACTGTGACTGGAGCTGGTACCTGGTGGAGTTGAACGACCCCAATTGGAGGACGTGGTGGATCGGCGAAGTGCTCCGCCAACTGGAAGCCAACGAGAACGACGGACTTTTCGCCGATAGCTTCAGCGTACCCAATTACCTGGGTGGGGCCGCTTCCTGGGAGCCTGATCTGCCTACCGGGATAGATGCCACCTTTGAACAGAATTGGGCCAACCGCCTCCAGGATTTCACAGATTACGTTGTAAGCCAGTTCCAGGGCCGGTACTACTACGTCCCCAACGTGGGCTCCTGGGTCACTACCCGCGACCCCACCGACTACTCCAATGTGGATGGAGTGATGATCGAGGGTTTCAGCCAGTGGGGAGCAGGAAGCCCCTTCGCCCTGGAAGATTGGCGGCTCCAGATGGATCGCATCCTGGGCCTGACCAGGCAGTATAAAGCCATCATCGCCCAGTCCTACGTCGAGGTGGGTGACGTGGACGACCGTATGTTCAACCTGGGCTGCTATCTGCTGGTCAAAGGGAGATACAGTTACATCAACCTGGACCTGGGTATGGAACCTGAGTATTTCCCCGAGTACGATATCCCCATTGGCTCCTATACAGGCAACATCCCGGCCAGCATCGACGACCTGGCAAACTACAACGGCTGGGGGGTATATGGGCGGCAGTATAGCAATGGACTGGTGTTGGTCAACCCTACGACCAGCAGCCAGGCCGTTAATCTGGGCGGCACCTATTACCAGGCTGTCCCCAGCGGCGGCGGCAATATTCCCTCCGACGGTCAGATGCCCTCTTCCTGGACGGTCAATTATACGGAGGTGTCTAACATCACTCTGGAGCCCAATCGAGCGGCCATCTTGCTCAATGCGCGGCCCTGAGTCCAGAATCAAATTCACAGCCTGATCTGCGCGGACGAGGAGGTAAAACTGAGATGCTCACCCGTCTTGTCACAGATGGCAATCGCTTTTTGACCCCCGACGGCCAACCCTTCTTCTGTCTGGGCGTCAATTACGAGGGCTATTTTGATCGCGCCTGGAAGATGTGGGAAGAGTTCGCTCCGGCCCTCATCGAGAAGGATTTTCGTAAAGCGGCGGAGAGCGGCTTTAAGGCGCTCCGTATCTTTGTCCAGGCTGCCCTGGCCGACGATATCCGAGCCGGAGACTTCAGCAAGCTGGACACGGTGCTGAACCTGGCTCAGGCCCAAAACTTATATGTTCTGCTCACCTTCAACGACGAACATCGTTACAATCTGGTGCAGGTTGGGGAGTTAGACGCCCGGATTGCTGACCGTTATGCCGACGAGACAGTCATCATGGGCTACGATCTGGAGAATGAGCCTGCCTTTCGAGCCATTGTCTGCAGCCAGTACCCCTCCGCCTACGAGCCGCCGGCCCAGACTGCGGCCCTGATCGATCACTACGGCGAGCAGAAGAGCCGGGCTGAGGTGGAAGACTGGCGACAAAATATCCCGGGGAGCTGGATCGTGCCCTCCTACATTCCCCCGGAGACGGGTTACTTCTGTACCAACGCCTATTTCCTATACCTGGATTTTCTCAAGGCGGCCAGCGATTGGGTGCGGGAAAACGGCGGGATCACCCTGGACTATATCAGTTCCCCTGATTCTGATCATTGGCGATTTTTCCTTGAGGTTTTTGACGAGACGCTGCGAGCCTGGATAGACTCGCAAAGGGAACCTATCCGCGCGGCCGATCCCCATCATCCTATCACTGTCGGTTACAATAGCCTCCTCTTCGCCGCTCTGCCCTCCAATGCCAGCCTGGATTTTGGTTCTTTCCACTACTACAGTGCCGCCGGAAGCATGTGGGGCCTGGAACGCACCTTTGAAATCCTGGACAAGTTACAGGCTATCTTCTCTGGACAGCCTTACGTCTTCGAGGAGTTTGGCTACTCCAATGCCACCAGCAGCCAGCCGGAACATTCTACCCCGGTGGACACGGCCCTGACCTCGATTTACGAAACGGCCATCTGCCTCTACCTGAAAACGCACGGGTTCAGCGGGGGCTTCAAGTGGATGCTCAACGATCTTCTGGTGCTCGACAACCCCTATGAGGGCAGTTTTGGCGTCTTCCAGGTTGGCGACCGCCCCAAACCCATACGGCAGGCCGTAGCTGCGCTGGCCGCTTATTGGGACCGGAATGGGGAGGAGAGCGGGGACTTTAGCTTTGCGCGGGATAATCAGGCCGGGGTACGCTACGTCTATTCGGCCCCTGGGGCCTTTTTCGTGGGCGGGGACAGCCTTGAAGAGGAACCGCTGACTTTCCGGCCCGCCAAACCTGGTCAGGCTTTCCTGACCAGGTCAGGTTCGGAGGAGATCGCCCTGGAAGTGACCGTCTCCGGCCAGGTTTCCATCGAGCCAGCTCTGCTCGTTAGCAGTTGGGACACGGACAAAGGAGTGGCTCTCTATCGTCTGGAGAACGGCCGCCGGGTGAGGGAAGACACTTTTCCGGCCGGCCGGCCGGTGACTTTCTCCGCTCAGGCAGAAGAGACTTACATCCTGGCCGCTGAGGTGGTAACTCCTCCGCCCCAGCCAGAGGTCACCTGGTACTTTGGGGCCGGCGCCCCTTTTGATCCTTCCCGCGTCTGGATCATGTTGATGAACCCTCAACCCAAAGTAGCTGAGGCCATTCTGACCCTCACACGGCCGGGGGGCTCAATCGCCAGGAAAGAATACAGTCTCAAGCCCACCTCGCGCCTCTCCATCGCGCTCGATGATATCGTGGCCGAGGCGCCCATCTCCGTTGTAGTCGAGGCCGATCAGGGTATCTACGCTGAGCGAACGACCTACTTTGCCCACGATGGACACACCACCGCAGGCGCTCAGGCCCCGGCCCCTACCTGGTACTTCGCCGAAGGGTTCACCGGCGGGGGCTTTGAAACCTGGATAATGCTTTATAATCCCCATGCGGTTTCGACCAGGGCAATCATCAGGCTTGCCAGGGAAGATGGTTCCATGGTAAAGCGGGAGTACACTTTAGCGCCTGTCTCCAGTCAGTCTATCTTGCTTAACCAGGTGCTTCCCAACGTTTCCTTTTCTACCGTGGTCGAGGCCGAGCGAGACATCCTGGCCGAACGGGTGGTATATTTCTCCGGGCGGCGTGGCGTGCACGGCGTTCTCGGCGCTTCTGCTCCGGCTAAGACCTGGTACCTGCCTGAAGGATATACCGGCCCTGGCTTCGAGACCTGGTTGTTACTTTATAATTCCAGCCAGAACTGGGCCAACGCCATCATCACCTTTATGAAGGACGATGGGCACACCGTGGTGCAGAGACATCGCATCCATCCCACGGCACGCTTCACCCTATCGGCTAACACCATTGTGCCTGACACCGCCTTCTCCACTCGAGTCGAAGCTGACCAGCCGCTGGTCGTCGAGCGAGCCGTGTACTTCTCCGAGCGAGAAGGTGGACATTGTTCCCTTGGAGCCACAAAGCTGGCCCATACCTGGTATCTGCCCGAAGGTTCCACCTCCCAGTCCGATACTTTCGTCCTGATCATGAATCCCAATAGCCTGAGGGCCAATGTCCAGGCTACCGTCATGAACGAGGATGGTGCGACCGTGACCAGGCATTATATTATGAAACCTACTTCCAGGCTTACCATTCGTCTCAATGACCTGGTGTCCAACGTCCGGATTGCCACCCGTATCAGCGCCGATCAGCCTGTGGCCGCCGAACGGGCCATGTACCTGACAGGCAAAAAGGGAACACGATTTGTTTGGACCGGCGGGACGGCAAACGTGGGTATGGAGGAGAGAGAGTAAGTTCTTGCCAAAAGTGTCCTCTTGTGGTAAACTATTGATAGATGTGCCCCCGTAGCTCAGTTGGATAGAGCACCGGCCTCCGGAGCCGGGAGCAGGCGTTCGAGTCGCCTCGGGGGTGCCTTACTACCGCCAGCCCGGCGCAATGACCAAGCAGAAGTCCTGTTTGGTGCTCATTTATTCGTTTGTTAACGTTCGATCAGGGGCCGGGCTGGTGGCCGGCCCTCTTTCTTTCTTTTCAATCGGTCGGAACTTGGGTAATGTCTTCTGACCGCTCTGATGCAGACTCGGACATGTATCTCTCCTGGAATTAAATAGGTGACCCCCTCAATGGCGCACAACGCGCCACTGAGGTTTCAGGTTCCCCTTCCGCCCCGCCCTGCCTGGCAAGCGTTGACGGGGCTTGAGGGGATTATAGCAGATGGCGTCGTTATTGTAAAGACGCCTAGTGTAAAGGCCAGCTTTGCAGCGGGTCTTGGGGAAAACCCTCGCGAAAGTGCCAGCTAGTAGCGGGGGCTTTTCCTTTCCCCGCTGCTAGCTGGCCTCTTTTATTTCTCCATCTCCGTTGCCGTCCGGCATATAGGTGAGCAAGTCGCCAATGTTGCAAGAGAAGTATTTGCACAGGGCGCTTAATACCCATCCATCAAAGCGTTGCGTGGAGTTGGTGGCGAGTCCAGAGAGACTGCCGGGTGATACCCCTGTTTGGCGTGAAATTTCCTCATAAGAGATTTTGCGCCCCTCTCTCATCTCCCTTTCGGCCAGCAGCAGCTTAAATCTGCTGCGGATTGGCACTGTTTCCTCCCTTCTTTTTGTCTGTATTAAAGACATTTTGCTCACCTCCTACCTTCGTTTCTTAGTATACCACAGGAACCGGGATTTGTCAAGGGTCTTTTCCTAAAAAAGTTCCGCTAGTAAAAAATTTTAAGGTTTAACCCCTTGACAAAATTCATTTTTTGTGGTATACTAAAGGTAAGAAATTAGGGTTAAACCAAATGAGAAGGGAGAACCCCAAATGCCCCGCAAAGCCAAAAACCTCAAGGCCATACAGAAGAAGAGCCTCAAGCTCCAGGTCACCCCAACCTCTGCCAGCCACACCTTCGGCGTAACCAGCGGAAGCAACCCCAAAGTCGAGTACCTGGTCACCTTCGCCCAGGGCTACGAAACAGCCACCTGCACCTGCGAGTGGATCGCCAACGGCGGCGACATTTGCTGCCACGTCATGGCCGCCGTTCGCTATCTCGCCGCCCAGAACGGCCACCGGGTGAGCTTCTGGGCCACCGAAGCGGACGCCAGGAGGCAGAAGAAGCGGCGGGTGAGGCTCAACGACATTTGGGTCACGGTCCGCAAGAGGGAGAAAAAGCAGGAAGGGTTGGCCACCTACGTCTGCCCGGAGTGCGGCGAAGAGTACATCAGCGAGGCTGGCCGGGAAGACCTGGCTTGCCGGGACTGCTGGTTCGAGCAGGGATACAAGAGAGTCATCTGCCAGCCGAAAGCGGCATGATGGTGGTTGACTGCTACATGATGAAGGGAGAGAGGCAAATGCCCCGCAACAAAAACTGGCCCGAGAAGAGCTTTCAAG
>CAZYHC010000094.1:0-16076 GCA_964646625.1 uncultured Anaerolineales bacterium | reverse complement strand
ATCTCGGCCGACGGGCGCTACGTGGCCTTCGAGTCCCTGGCCACCGACCTGGTGGCCGGCGATGGCAACGGTATGACGGACGTCTTCGTGCGTGACCGGCAGACCAACACCACCACACGGGTCAGCGTGGATGGCGCCGGCTTCGACCCTAATGGCGCGAGCCAGGACCCATCCATCTCGGCCGACGGGCGCTACGTGGCCTTCGCGTCCGAGGCCGCCGACCTGGTGGGCGGCGACGGCAACGGGTTGAGGGACGTCTTCGTGCGCGACCTGCAAACCAACACCACCATCCGCGTCAGTGTGGATACCACCGGCGGCGACCCTGATAACCAGAGCTTTGCCCCCTCCATCTCGGCCGACGGGCGCTACGTGGCCTTCGGGTCCCTGGCCACCGACCTGGTGCTCGGCGACGGCAACGGGGTGGCGGACGTCTTCGTGCGCGACCGGCAGATCAATACTACTACTCGCGCCAGCGTGGATGCCGTGGGCGGCGACCCTGATAGCTGGAGCGGAAACCCATCTATCTCGGCCGATGGGCGCTACGTGGCCTTCGAGTCCGTTGCCACCGACCTGGTGCCCGGCGACGGCAACGGTTGGCAGGACGTCTTCGTGCGCAGCCGGGGGGACCCGGCCCTGACCATCGCCAAGCAGGACAACCCCGACCCGGCCTGGGCCGGAGAGCCGCTGACCTACACCCTGACCGTCGCCGAGACGGGTGGTCTGTTCCACGCCACAGGCATGGTGGTCAGCGATACCGTGCCCCTCAGCACCACCTGTTGTATGACCATCAGCCACGGCGGCACGTTGGTGGGCAACGACGTGCTGTGGACGGGCCTGACGGTCAACTCCAGCCAGAGCATCAGCCTCACCTTTGTGGTAACGGTCAACGTGGTGCCCAGCGGCACGGTCATCACCAACGACTACTACCAGGCGCTCATCGGCACCACCAGGGGAGTGACCGGCGCCACAGGCAGCGCCGTGACCACCACGGTGTGGGCAATCGAGTCTTACCTGCCCACCATCCAGAGGGGCCACGTCATCACGCCGTAAGATGAACAGGTGCGCGGCACTTTGGGCAGTGCCGTGCACCTTGCTGGAAACGTTCAGCGGGCGAGGTTCACAAGAGCCTCGCCCGTTTTTGTAATTGTGGCCTTGCTGAAAGTAATAGTGCTCATTCATTTGAGGTTTTGGCATGATTGCGATCAGCGCCAGCCAGTGTCGCATACCTTCCCTGACGATGAGCCCTACGTCTTTCTCGGTCAGAAGGGTCGCTTGACTTATAACGGCCTTTATGACATAATAAAGACCGTAGGGGTCAAGGCCGGCGTTGATGTGCGCCCGCACCAGTTCCGACACACTTTCAGCATAACCAACCTGAAAAGCGGTATCTCATTGGCGGCGGTCTCCCGTATGCTGGGACACGAATCAGTGAGGACCTGGTATTGTAAGGGGCTCGTCCCTCTTAAAGCCTCAGAACAGGATAGAAAAAGAAGGAGGTGGTGCTACCGAATCAAAGCTGAGCGTAATTTGTTCGTTTTCCATTCAAAGAAGAAGGTTAACTAAAGGAGGAAAAGAAATGAAACTCTGGAGAATCGCTCTGGCGTTGGTGGTCATCGTCACCACCGTGTTCGCTGCTTTTCCGGCCATGACGCCGACGGCGTCAGCGCAGGAAGAAATCGAGATCGTCTTCTGGTCCATGTGGAACGAGGGCGAGCCCCAGGCTGAGGTCTACAAGAAGTGGATCGCGGCCTACGAAGAGCTAAATCCCAACATCAAGGTCAAGATCGTGTTCAACGGCCGCGAGAACCAGACCAAGCTGCGGACGGCCCTGGCCGGTGGAACCCAGGTGGACTTGATGGACCAGGACGCCCTCCAGGTGGCGGGCGGCTTGATGGCTGATGGGGCCGGCTACGCCGTCGATGACTGGCTGGACGAGCCAGCCTACGGTGAAGATACGCCCTTCCGCGACATCTTCGTCCCCGGCACGCTGGAGCAGAACGTGGCCGAAGACGGCCATACCTACCTGATCCCCTACACTCTGATCACCGTCGCTTTCTGGTACGACAAGCGCAACTTCGAAGATGCCGGCATAGAAAAGCCGCCCGAGACGTGGGAAGAGTTCCTTGAGGTGTGTGCCAAGCTCGAGGAGATCGGCCTCCCGCCTATCGCCGAGGATGGTCAGGCAGACCAGTACAATGAAATGTGGTTCTATCACCTGGTCGAGCGGCTGGAAGGCTCCGGCTTCCTCCTGGCCGCCACCGAGGACCCCACCGGCGAAGCCTGGGAACACCCCTCCTTCATGAAGGCCCTGGAGATGATTGACGAGGCCAATAATTACTTCATCGAAGGGTGGAACGGTTTCGTCTGGCCGGCCGGGCAGATGGAACTGGCTATGGGCACCGCCGGGATGGAGCTGTGCGGTAGCTGGCTGCCCAACGAGCTGAAGGCGTCGGTTGATCCAGAATTCGACTGGGGCGGCTTCGCCTTCCCCGCGATCGAGGGCGGCAAAGGGGCGCGCACCGACATGGAGGCTTACCTGCTGTCCTGGATGATCCTCAAGGACGCCCCACATCCCAAAGAGGCCTTCGACTTCATCAATTTCTGCATGACCGCCGAGAACCAGATGATGCTGGTCGAGGAGGCCCTGAATGCCTCGGCGCGGGCCGGGGTGCCCTGGCCGGATGTCATCAAGGACGGCGAGGCCATGTTTGCTGAAGCCACGGCCACCTTCGAGGGCCTGGACTGGATGCAGTCCAAACACGCTGAGTACTTCACCACTATCTTCCGGCCAACCTATCGTCAGGTTTTCCTGGGCCAGATCACAGCCGAAGAGTTCATCGCTCAGATGAAGGAACAGACCGTAGCCTATTGGGAGGGTAAATAATAGCAGGAGCGGATGCTCCTGATCCGCTCCACTGTGGGTAGCAGGGCTACTTCCTGCTACCCACTGGCTTGAAAATGAGGTGAAAGATGCGCAAGGGAAGAACTACACTGGCTATCCTATTCTTGCTGCCGGCCTCGGTGCTTTACGTGGCTCTTTTCCTTTTCCCGGCTGTTCAGGCTTTCTGGTACAGCCTCTTTGATTGGCGAGGCTTCGGCGAGGAAAAAACGTACGTGGGCCTGGGCAACTTTCAGGAACTGCTCACGGATCGTAACTTTTGGTTGAGCATGCGCATGAACATAATAGTCCTGATTATTGGCGGGGTGCTCACCTTCTCCCTGGCTTTCATCATGACGGCCATGCTCAGCTCCGGGATCAAGGGCAAGAATTTCTTCCGAGCCATGATATTCCTGCCCAACGTGGTGGCCACCGTGGCCCTGGCTACCCTGTGGGGTTATATATACAACCCCAGGTTTGGCTTAATTAACGGTTTATTCAAGCTCTTAGGTCTTGAGACACTGGGTAAGACCACCTGGATGGCCCCGGACAAGGCTGTGTGGTCGGTCACGATCGCCATGGTGTGGGTCTGGGTGGGATTCTACCTGGTGCTCCTGCTGGCCGGCGCGGACAAGATACCGATCACCCTCTACGAAGCAGCCAGGATTGAAGGGGCCAACCAGTTCCAGCTTTTCACCAGGATCACCATCCCCCTGCTATGGGACGTCATCTCGGTGGCTATCGTCCTGTGGGGCATCGGCGCGCTCAAACTGTTCGAGTTCCCTTACGCCATCGCCGGCATCGTGCCCCCGCGGGAGATATGGACTGTTGGCATTTACCTGTACATTATGGGCTTTGGGAAACGCGACCCGGTTTACCGGCTGGGCTATGCCACGGCCATCGGGGTGATGATGTTGTTGGCGGTGATCGTTTTCGTGGTCGTGGCGCGGCGGTTCCTGTACCGAGAAGCCATCGAGTATTGAAATTAATGCAAGGAGGGTTATTGCCATGACGACCGTCACTCGCACCAGATATATGAGGCCGCGTATTCAATGGAGAGATAGGCTGAGGAGCGCGGTGAGGAGTGCCCCCGCCTACATCTTTCTCTCTGCCTGGTCGTTATTCACTGCTTTCTGCGTGGTCTGGATCATCGTTACCTCTTTTAAGACCAATCGGGAGATGTTCAAAAACGTATGGGCCGCGCCCAAGGGCATGGCCCTGGAGAACTACGTGAAAGCCTGGGACGTGGTTAAGATGGGCGACTACTTTCTCAACAGCGTTATCATCGTCTGCGCGGCTGTCGTCCTCATTCTGGTTGTTTCTGCTCCGGCTTCTTACGTCCTCAGCCGCTTCTCCTTCCGAGGCCGAGAGCTCCTGACCAATATCTTTACTGCCGGCATGGGCATCCCTTTCCCTCTTCTGTTCATCCCCCTGTTCACCCTCATGCGTCAGTTGCGCCTGATCGACACCTTGCCGGGCCTGATCATCATTTACACCAGCCTGTCCATCCCCTTCACCGTGTATTTGCTAACGGGCTTTTTCCGCACTTTGCCCACCGAATTGGAGGAGTCGGCCACCATCGACGGCGCTTCGGACTTCACCATCTTCTGGAAGATAATGTTGCCTCTGGCCTCGCCAGGCTTACTCACAGCGGCCATCTTCAACTTTATGGGCCTGTGGAACGAGTACATGTTAGCCATGATATTTATCAGCGAGCCTGACCGCAGGCCCCTGTCGCTGGGCCTCTATGCCCTGTCCAACTCCATGCAATACACCGGCGATTGGGTGGGCCTCTTCGCCGGAGTGGTGATCGTCATGGTGCCATCCATTATTCTCTACGTCATCCTATCCGAGCGCATGATCGAGGGCATCACTCTGGGCGCCACCAAAGGCTAAGATCAAACTCAAGGTGCCTGGCACTTTGGAAGTGCCAGGCACCTGAGATAAGTAAATAAAGGAGGAGAATGTTATGCCCGCGAAATATCCTGTGATCGATTATCACACTCACCTCTCCCCAGAACACCTGGACACGATCCTGACCGTGATGGACCACAACGGGATCGACAAGGTAGTGAACCTGGGCTGGACCCACGAAGAGGTGGAACTGTCTGCCGAGGCTTCTGTGGAAGAGCGTTCGCGTGCCTGGCTTGACGTAATGTCGCAGGCTCTCGACGCGGCCCTGGAGACCTTTCCGGCCGACCGTTTCGCCCTCTTCACCACCCCGGACTTCTCCCAGATCGACCGCCCGGATTTTGCCACCTTCGCGGCCGAAGCACTGGAGAGAAACGTCGAAAAGGGGGCCAAGGGGTTGAAGATATTCAAACAACTGGGGCTGACCGTCAGAGATGCCTCAGGCAAACTGGTCTCGGTGAACGACCCCCGCTTAGATCTGCTGTGGGAGAAGCCCGCAGAATTAGGGGTGCCGGTTTCGATCCACGTCGGTGACCCCCAGGCCTTCTTCGATTATCCGATCACGCCCGATAACCCCGAATACGAAGTGCTGCAAATCTTCCCCGAATGGAGCTTCTACGGCGGCGATTACCCCTCCTGGAGGGAACTCCTGGAAGATCAGCGGCAGTTGGTGAAAAACCACCCCCACACCATCTTCGTCTGCGTCCACTTTGGCAACGCCTCCGAGGACCCGGCTTACGTGGGCCGCCTGCTGGACGAAAACCCCAACGTGTGCATAGATACAGCAGCCCGGGTGGGTTTCCTGGGAGCGCATCCGGCCGACCAGTTGCGGGAGTTTTTCATCAAATACCAGGACCGCATCCTGTTCGGCACGGATTTCGGGGTGGGGAATTTTCCCGGCTCCGGGAGGTTCTGGCTGGGCGTAGGCGACGGCACGGAAAAGACTATCGAGGACTGCCACGCCTACTACGAGGCCCAGTGGCCCTTCTACGAGAGCGACGAAAAGGGCCTCCCCCGCCCCTGCCCCATCAGTGGCCGCCCACTCATAGATGGGCTTAACCTGCCGCCGGAGGTGCTGGAGAAGTTCTATTACAAAAACGCTCAAAGGCTCATACCGGGCTGGCATTGAAAAATGTAAGCTTAGTGTCTTGGTGTCTTTGTGGTAGCCAACTAACCGCCAGGTCACTAAGACACGAAGGAAATAAATTTTAGCCTAATATCTTAGTGTCTTTGTGTCTTCGTGGTAGTAAACTAACCACCAGGTCACTAAGACACAAAGAAAATAAATTTTAGCCTAATGTTATTGATAATTATTAAACCAGATAAGGAGTTGTCATGTCAGAAACAAGAGGAGCATATACCAGAGAAGAGATACTGGGCCAGGTTGCAGCCTGGCAGGCCACTTTGCAGGCGCTCCAGGAGCAGGAAAGTGCCCTTTTGGATTTCCGCAAGCCATTCGAGCAGGTGATCTTCATCGGCTGTGGCTCCACCTATTTCCTTTCTCTGGCAGGGGCCGCCGTTTTCCAGGCCCTCACCGGAGTGCCGGCCAGGGCCCTGCCTGCTTCGGAGATCCTCATTTTTCCCGACGTTTACCTGACGCAGGGAGCGGACACCTTGCTGGTGGCCGTCTCCCGCTCCGGGGAGACGACGGAGACGGTGGAGGCCGTGCGCACCTTCCAGCGGCATGGCGGCCGGGAAGTGATGGCTATCACCTGCTACGCGGACAGTACCCTGGCTAAGGAAGCTTCCATCAGCCCGGCGGTGCGCGAGGCCCAGGAAGAAAGCATCGCCCAGACCCGTTCTTTCAGCACCATGTTTCTCACTGCCCAGGTCGTTTCTGCGCTCTGGGCCGGGCGGAAAGATCTCCTGTCGGGGCTCAGCTCTCTGCCCACGCACGGCGAAAGGCTCATCGCCCGCCAGCACGCGCTGGGCCGCGAGCTGGGGGAAAGCCCCCAGTTCGAAAGGTTCTTCTTCCTCGGCGCCAGCCCCAACTACGGCCTGGCCTGTGAAGCCATGCTGAAAATGAAAGAAATGAGTTTGTCCTATTCCGAAGCCTTCTACTTTTTAGAATTCCGCCACGGCCCGAAATCTATGGTCAATGAGCGGACGCTGGTCACCGGGCTGCTTTCCGATGCGGGTAGCGAATACGAGGTGGCGGTCCTCAAGGAAATGCAGGGCCTGGGCGCCAACATCCTGGCCCTGGCCGACCGCGCCGACCCGGCGGGGATGGATTTCCTCTTCCCGCTGGAGAGCGATCTCTCGGAAATGGTTCGCGGTGTGCTTTACATGCCTTTGCTCCAGATTGTGGCCTACTATCGTTCCATGTCGAAGGGACTTGACCCGGACCGGCCCAAGAACCTGGATGCCGTAGTGAAGATTTAAGCACGCAGAGAGGAAGATATGTCGCACCGGAGAATAGAGGGTTAGCGATGGTTGGGCCAGAATATGATTTGATGGTCATAGGGGAACTCAACGTTGACCTCATCCTCAGCGGAGGAGAGGTCGTGCCGGAGTTCGGCCAGAAGGAGAAGCTGGTGGCGGAGATGGAGTTTGTCCTGGGTAGTTCTTCGGCCATCTTCGCCTGCGGCGCGGCCAAGCTGGGCCTGAAGACCGCCTTCATCGGCAAGCTGGGGGCAGACGACTGCGGGCGGCTCATGCTGCACACCTTGAAGGCCGCCGGGGTAGCTACTGCTTTCATCATCGTTGAGCCAGCCCTCAAGACCGGCCTCAGCGTGAACCTGGTACGCGCCGCCGACCGAGCCATCCTCACTTACTTAGGTTCTATCGCCGCCCTGGACGCCGCAGAGGTGGACCTTTCCGCCGTGCGCCGCGCCCGGCACCTGCACGTTTCCAGCTACTTTATGCAGAAGGGCTTGCAGGAAGGGTTGGCCGCAGTGTTCGCCGCGGCGCGGGAGGCCAAGCTCACGGTCTCCTTCGATACGGGCTGGGACCCGCAGGAAAAATGGGACGAAGACGGCGCTATATCAAGAATCCTGGCCCACGTCAACGTCTTCATGCCCAACCAGGAAGAGGCCCGGGCCATCACTGGCGCCAGCAGCCTGGAAGAGGCCGTGGAACGGCTCTCCCGCCAGGTGGACATCCTGGTGGTCAAGCGTGGCGAACGGGGGGCGCTGGCGCGGCGCGGCGAAGAGACCTGGGAGCACCCGGCCTTCCCGGTGGAAGTGGTCGATACCATCGGCGCGGGAGATAGCTTCAATGCCGGTTTTCTCTACGGCCACTTAAGCGGCCTCCCTCTGGCGGAAAGCCTGCGCCTGGGCTGTGCCTGCGGCGCCTTCGCCACCACCAAACCAGGCGGCACGGCCGGGCAGCCAACTCTGGCAGAACTGAAAAAATTCCTGGCAGAAGAGAAAGGAGCAACCTTAAGAGAGGTTAAGGTGCAACGCCCTTCGGAAGTGTGCCGCGCTTTGTAGAGCGCAAATTGTTCATTATCACACCAATTAGCAAAGGAGAGGAGATATCATGGGAAAACCAAAAGTAGGCTTCGTGGCTGTAACCTGCCCCACCCACATCGAGGAGGTTGACGAGACAGGTACGGCCTGGATAGAGGAAGAGGAAACCCAAATGGCGGTCCAGGCTCTGGAGAAGGCCGGGCTGGCACTCATCAAACACGATGCCGTCATCTGCTCAGTGGCAGAGGCCATCCAGGTGGCCGACCGCTTCCTGGCCGAAGATGCCGACTGCATGATGATCTTCATCCAGACCTGGAACTGGGCGGCCCAGGTGATGCAGGCCGCGCTCAAGTTCAATCGGCCCATCATCCTCTGGGCTTTGCCCATCTCGCACGTGTGGTCTATCGGCGGGCTGGCGGTGACGCACGGCTCTTTTGACGAGGTGGGCATCCCGCACAAAGTGGTCTACGGCCTGCCCGACGAACCAGGCGTGGTGGAAAGCATCGTCCGCTACGCCAAGGCGGCCCGCGTCAAAAACGTGCTGCGCAAATCGCACTATGGCTCTATCGGCGGGCAGGGGATGGGCATCCACACCGGCATCATAGACGCCAACCAGTGGCTCAAACAGTTCGGCATCCTGGTGGGCTTCACCGACCAGTACGCCGTGGTGGTGGAGGCGGAGAAAATCCCCGCAAAGGAAGTCAAAAATTACTACGCACAGCTCAAAAAAGAATACGGCGAGGTGCCGGAGTTCAACCAGGTTACGGAGCGGGCCATACGCGTCTACCTGGGGCTGGAAAAGATAATCGAGCGGGAGGGGTACGACTTCACCGGAGTGAAGTGCACCTTCGATCTGAGCGATAACTATTGCAGCGCGTGCCTGGCTCAGAGCCGCCTCAGCTCGCGGGGGTTCGTCACCGCCTGCCTGAACGACAGCAACGGGGCGCTCTCGGCCTACATCATGCGCCTCCTCACCGACGAGCCGCTCTTCACCGCCGACGTGAACCTGGTGGACAAGAAGCGCAACCTGGTGAAGTTGATCGACGACGGGGCGGGTTCCATCCACCTGGCTAAAGACCCCAAACGGGTGAAGCTGGGCTTCCAGCCCACCATCGAATGTAAGGCCAGTGGGGTCTGCACCGGGCTGATCTGCAAGCCGGGGCGCATCACCCTGGCGCGGGTAGCTCGCATCCAGGGCTACCACGTAATGCACATCGCGCCGGGTGAAGCCTTTGAAGGCGAAGAGGCCTGGCTGGAAGAATGCGGCTACCCCATGTGGCCCCACGCCTTCCTGCACCTGGACGGCGACCTGGATGATTTTGTCCAGAACCTGCGCTCCGAATACATCCACATGGCCTACGGCGACCTGACCGATGACCTGGTGGAGACCTGTGAGGTGCTGGAGATAGAGCCTATCATTACCTGAGAGATGGCTCCAGGGGGTGAGGTGTCTGGCACTTTTGAAGTGCCAGACACCTGAGAGGAAAGACATGGATTTGAAGGAGTGGCAGGAAAGGCGCGCCCGGTTGGCGGAAGGATTCTGCCAGGTCTACGCCGCTTACGATGCGGCGGACCGCTTCCAGGTGGTGATGGAGGGCGGGCCGCACCAGTTCACCGCTACCATGCGCCAGGCCGCTTACGCCTGTTCGACCGCTGGCTGTAGGAGCGAGGAAAAATGAACCGACTATCACGCCTTATTCTGGTCTTCTCCATCGCCTTTGCCATACTCCTTATAAGCCCATCTCTTCTCAAAAACCAGTTCGGCCCTTACCCGCTTATGAAAACTGGGCATGCGTTGGACGTCCTTACGCCCCTGGTACTTATCCCGCTCTACTGGCTCCTGTACCAGGTGGACCAGAAACAAGCCCCCAGCCTGAGCGGAACCGTCGTCTTCCTGGTGCTTGCCGCATTTTGGGTGGAAGGTCAAGGGATGCATCTCTCCGCCAACTCCATCGAGCACTTGCTGAGGGAAGCGAAAGGCAGTGATGCCTACAACCTGGCTCATTTCTACGATGAGGTTTTGAGCCATTATCTCTGGCACCTGGGGGTCGTGGGGCTTTCTATCCTACTCATTTTCCGACAATGGCAAAATCCCTTCACTGAAGAGCGAGCATCGCTTTGGCTGGAGAGCCTGGCAGGGGTTATCCACGGGTTTACTTTCTTCGCCATCATTATCGAAGCGGGAATGGCGCCGTTAGGCGTGCCTTTTGCTGTTCTGGTCACATTATTTGGGCTGGTGTGGGGGCGAAGTAAGCTGCGCCAACAACCCCTCACGGCCTTCTTCTTCGTAACCTACCTGGTCGCCACCATTCTGTTCATTGGTTGGGGGCTCTACTGGGGGGGCTTACCTGAGTTCAGCGAGGTAGGGATTATAGATTGATAACCATGCCCAACCGCTGGCTACGAACTTGTCGTTTCACCAATCGAGACCCCACGCCTGGGACAACTACCGAACGAAATGTCAAAGCTAAATGTGGTAAAATCAGAAAAGAAAGGGGGGATGCCTATAGCCGAAAGTGGATTTAATTCCTGGAAGGCTTTCACGTCCATCAGTGTAACCGTCGCGTTACACCAAAAACAAAGATAGGAGGAAACAAACATGTTTAAGCGGATGCTTTTTGTGCTGCTGGCTGGGCTTTTGCTGGGCGCGATGCTGGTTGTCCCCGCCTTCGCCCAGGAGCCGAAGCCATTTGAGGGCCAGGCCATCATCGTCATCATGCCCCAGCACGAGATGGACCTCGTGGGTTTCTGGCCCAAGATCGTGGGGGAGTTCGAGGAGCAGAGCGGGGCCGAAGTCGAGCTGGTGCAGATGTCCTGGGAGAGGATGGCCGAAAAGGTCGTGCCCGCCATGGAGACGGGTAGCTCCGCCTACGACGTGGCCGAACTGGATAACGGCTGGGTGGCCCTGTTCGGTACGGCCGGCTACCTGGAGCCGCTGGATGACTGGTTGCCGGAAGGCTTCACCGAGGGCATGGTGCCCGGTCACCTGGCCCTCTTCTCCTGGGGAGGCAAGCTCTACGGCATCGTCTGGAACAACGACACCCGGTTCTTCATGTACAACAAGGCCATGCTGGAAGAAGCGGGCTTCGACGCCCCACCCAAAACCTGGGATGAGATGGTCGAGCAGTGTAAGGTCATGCAGGAAAAGGGTATCTGCGAATACTGTCTGGCCCAGCCCTGGAACGAACCCTGGGTGGTCTGCAACGAACTGCATTTCTGGACCTACAGTTTCGGGGGGGAGTTCGTGGACGAGGGTTACAACATCATCTGGAACGACCCGGCGAAGGGGGCGGTGGAGGCCCTGAGCTTCCTGACCGGCCTGGTCGCAGAAGGGATCGTGGACCCGGCCAGCCTGACCTATCTCCAGATCGACCAGCAGGACATCTTCCTGGCCGGGAAGATCCCCTTCCTGCCCCAGGCCTGGCCCAGCGTGTACGCCTACGCCCAAGATCCGGAACTGTCGAAGATCGTGGGCCAGGTGGGCATCGCCATGGTGCCCGGCAAGGAAGAGGGCATGACCGCCGCGCTCTCCCTGCCAGAAGCCCTGTCCATCCCCATCAAAGCCACGAACAAAGAGCTCTCGGCCGAGTTCATCAAATTCATCGGCAGCCGCGAGGTGAGCAAGCGCATGGCCCTGGATATCGGCGCCCTGCCCATCTACGTGGACCTCTACACCGACCCCGAAATCCTGGAGCTGTATCCCTACTGGGAGGAATTCGCCCCCCAGATGGAGACGGCGCGCGGGCTGACCCAGGTGACCTGGTACAACGAGTTTGCAGCCATCGCCGGGGTGGAAGTCCAGAGGGCGCTGGGCGGGGAGCAGTCGGCCCAGGAAGCCCTGGACGTGGCCGCCGAACAACTGGCCGATTACAATGGTCAACCCTGAACGGTGTGTATTGGATAGCCGGGGGGAATTCCCCCGGCTATCTGATTCCTGGTAGTCTCCCTGGAAAAGTGATGTGATGATCAAACGGCGCTCTTTTAACCTGGACAACCCCCGCTGGCTGGGCCTGGCCTTGATGGCCCCCACCCTGCTGGCTATCTTCTGGTTCCTGGGCATCCCTCTCGTCTCCTCGCTGGGCCTGAGTTTTATGAGATACAGCCGCAGGAACCCGGCCCTCAACGGCTTTACAGGTCTGGCGAATTATGTCAAGTTATTTGGGGATAAATACGTCACCGGCGCGCTGTGGCATACCTTCGTTTTCAGTTTTATCTCGGTTTTCTTTGAGATCATCCTGGGGGTGGTTATCGCCCTGGTGCTGGATCAGAAGTTCAAGGGGCGAGGGGTGATGCGGGCCATCATCATCATTCCCTGGGCGTTGCCCTCCATCGTCAATGGCGTGATGTGGCGCTGGATCTACAACGCCGACTACGGCGCCCTCAACGCCCTCCTGAACCAACTGGGCCTCCTGAGCAAGTATCAACCCTGGCTGGCCCACCCGCGCTGGGCCATGGCCGGGGTCATTCTGGCCAACGTCTGGAAGGAGACGCCCTTCACCGTCATCATGGTGCTGGCCGCCTTGCAGGGCATCCCTGCCGAGCTATACGAGGCGGCGCGGGTGGACGGGGCCACGGCCTGGCAGCGTTTGCGGCGCATCACCCTGCCCTTGCTCACCCCGGTCATCATGATCTGCGCTTTGCTCCAGGTCATCTGGAGTTTTCAGACCTTCGACCTGGTCTACGTTGTCACCGGGGGCGGCCCTTTCGCCTCGACGGAGGTTATCGCCTACCGCATTTATTTGCAATTATTCAAATTCCTGAAATTCGGCTACGGCAGCGCGGTGGCCTACATGGCCAGCATCCTGCTGCTGATTCCCTCTTTCTTCTACATCCGCGCTGCCTATCGCAACATCGTGGAGTATTAAAAGTTTGAGAAGCCTTTGTAGTAACGACTTCAGTCGTTGCTCTTGGATTAAAGACGACTAAAGTCGTCACTACGGTTGAGGAGTGTGCGGGATGAAGACACGTCAATTATGGAAAACCGTCCTGCTCTACGCGACCGTCGTTCTCATCGCCGTGTGGACGCTGGCCCCCTACGTCTGGCTGATCATCTCTTCCATCTCCAACAAGATGGAACTTCTGTCCCTCCCCTTACGCTGGCTCCCTTCCAGGCCCACGCTGGTGCATTATCGAGAGCTATTTTTGGGTGGCGGAGCTACGGGCGAGCATGTGGCCCTCTTCCTGCTTTCCCTGAAGAACTCGGTCCTGGTCACCGTCATTTCCACCAGCCTGTGCATGGTTATCGGCGTGCTGGCCGCCTATGCCCTGGCCCGCCTGGTCTTCCCCGGCCACCGTCATTATCTCCTGATCCTGATGGCTACCCAGATGATCCCCCCCATCGCCATCGTCATTCCTGGCTACATCATCCTGGATAGATTGGGGTTGCGCGACACCTACCTGGGGCTGGTGCTGGTGTACATCACCTTTATTTTGCCCTTCGTGGTCTGGATCATGCGCGGCTATTTCGCCAGCATCCCCTCGGAACTGGAAGATTCGGCCATGATCGATGGCTGCACGCGGCTGGGGGCCCTGTTTCGCATCGTGTTGCCCCTGGCCGGGCCGGGCCTGGTCAGCACCAGCGTATTTGCCTTCATCGCCGCCTGGAACGAATTCTTCTACGCCTTCATCTACACCGAATTCCAGGCCAAAACCCTGCCCGTCCTCATCGGCGAATTCAGCAGCAAATTCGGGCCAGATTACATCAAATTGGCTACAGCCGGGGTGGTAGCCAGCATCCCCCCGGTGGTCCTGGCTCTCCTATTCCAGCGGTTCCTCATTCGCGGCCTCACGGCCGGAGCGGTGAAGGGCTGAGGTGTAGAACTGCGGGCCCAATCCGCCCAAACGTTGGCAATTCCACCGGATTGTGTTAAAATAGTGGTGCAAGATGCACTGATGATAACTGCTGTCCCATATCGCTGGAGCAGACCCGTGCCGGGCTACTCTTCTTAACGTCTCAGGAGGCTGTAATGACCATCACGATAAAGGCTATTTACCAAAACGGCGTCATCCGCCCGCTGGAGGTGGTTGACCTGCAAGAGAATGAACAAATCATCGTGCAAATCAAACACCTGGAGGAAAAACCCTCCGGCCGTCCCCAACCGCTCTCATCCCTGCGCGGCATCTGGAAGGATTTGCCCCCTATCCCTGATAAGCTTATCGAGGAAGCAACCCAGATGTGGGAACGGGGACTGGAAAAGCAAATAAAACTGTTAGGTGAAGCATTGCCCGATGAGTGATAACCTGCCAGTCTATGTCACCGACACTCATAGCCTCCTCTGGTATTTCTACGATGAACCTCGACTCGGCCCGAGGGCAACCAACGCTTTCAGAGAGATAGAGACTGGAGAAGCCAGCTTATTATCCCCATTATCGTCATCGCCGAACTTATCTTTATCATCGAGAAGGGACGTATCCAGGCAGACATCTCTATGATTCTACCCTTTTTCAATAAAAGCGGCAACTGCTCTATCCTACCTCTCGACTTAGATCAGGTGTTGCGTCTCTGCAACCTGATGGCCATACCTGAGATGCATGACCGGATGATTGTCGCCGCCACCCAGGTTTGCCACGCCAGGCTGATTTCCAGGGACTCTGAAATCCGCACTGCGGGTATAGTTGAAGTTATATGGTGAAAGACAAAAATTGACGGCATCCCGGTTAGCGGTGCCTGGCACTTCCAAAGTGTCAGGCACCTTCATCTTATAACAGGGCGTCGGCCACTTTGCGGATGGCTTCGGCGATCAGGTCGCAATCCTCCTCCGTCAGTTGCGGAGGGATGTCAATGTGCACCGAACGGCCCAGGTAATCTAACGTATTGGGGCACATATCTTCGGTATACTCGGGGGTAGGGCCTTTGTAATAGGGGCAGGTGTAGGGACAGCCTTCCGGGGTGGCCGTTACTTTATCTATGATGTGTTTCCAGTGGGCATAGATGTGCCAGTCGGGGACGCCGGCGTTGTAGATTCCCCCGGCCGCCACCCCCTCCGCCTGGAGCGCCTCCCCAAACTTTTGGGCAATTTTGGCCTCCGGCAGGTAGAAGACCAGGCAGATGGCCGTATCGCCCTGGGGGTCGTTCAGGCGCCGGAACTGGATGTGTTCTATATCCTCGATACCAGCCTTGATGCGCGCCTTGTGGGCCCGCATCCGGGCGATGAGGCCATCCAACTTCCTGAATTGAGCCAGGGCGATGGCCCCGATGATTTCGGCCATGCGGAAGTTCACCCCGGGGAAGACTTCCCCCTCGTAGCGGGGCAGACCGAAGCGGTCTGGCCGCCAGCAGGCGGCCGTGTCGTGATACGCCTGGGCGCGGTCGTAGAGCAGTTCGTCGTCGGTGGCTACCACCCCACCCTCGCCGGCGGTGATAATCTTGTGGTATTGCAGACTATAGGCCCCGCAATCGCCGAACGTGCCCAGCTTCTTGCCCTGGTAGCTCCCGCCGGTGGCCTGGGCCACGTCCTCCACCACGGCGATATCGTGTTTGCGGGCTATTTCCATGATAGGGTCCATGTCGCAGGGGATGCCGCGCATGTGCACCGGGATGACGGCTTTGGTGCGGGGGGTGATTTTGCGCTCGAAATCGGCCGGGGCCAGGGTGAGGGAATCGTCCACCTCAGCGATGACAGGAATCGCTTTGGCCGAGATGACGGCCGCGCAGGAAGCGAAGAAGGTGTAGCCCGGCACAATCACCTCACAGCCCGGGCCTACCCCGACGGCCACCAGGGACGAAATCAAAGCCGAGGTGCAGGAATTGACCGCCAGGACATACTTGGTCCCCATCTTCTCCGCAAAAACCTTCTCTAATTCGGCCACTTTGGAAGGGGCCTCCTTCGGCCCGTAGTAGCGGAAGAGATACTGGCGCTCCAGAACCTCCAGCACTT
>CAZYHC010000093.1:0-16242 GCA_964646625.1 uncultured Anaerolineales bacterium | reverse complement strand
GCCTCTATTTTTCCCTCCCACTGCCGTCATTCGCTGACTTTCCGGGAGATCTCATAGTATACTATGCCAGTGGTCCAATGTCAATCAAAGCCAGGCTGAAAGGTTCTCAACTGAAATTTGGCAGCCTGGGGCGGCGATGAGGAATTCAGGGGTGAGCTTGGGGGTTATCTGCCCGCAACCCTTCGGCCTGAGCTACGGTTAGCAGTCGGTCATCGGCGGTAAGGAAGACAATTGCGTCCGCCCCGGCGTCCACAAATGCTCGATGGACGAGCAAAACCGAGGCCAATTGCACAGCATCATAAGCCCGCAAGGGATACTGCCCGACCAGGCGGCTGGCCTCGTCGCACACAGCCTTATCCAACTCGACCAGATGATACTGCATGTCCGCGTCTAAGCGGAGAGCGCGCAAGGCGTCGCCATAATCGGCCATGGGGAGGGTTTGCTCGCGGTGGCGGCGGGCCAGGGCGCTGGACACTTCCACCAACGTGATTCGGGCGATTATAAGCGCGTTAGCTGCGGCAGGGTCAGTCAGAGTTTGGAGCCAGGTCGTACCCGGTTCAAGTGCGTATCGCTTGGCCAGGGCGCTGCTATCCAGAAAGTAGGCCGTCATCGCTGGCCCCGATCTTCGATGATGATTGCCGAGAGGGGTTTGCCCGCAGTGGCGGCCAGCGTGCGAGCTATCTCCCGGCGGCGTTCGGCTGGCACCGGCGCGACATCAGACCTGCCCGGACAGGGCGTGACCAGCCCTGAGGCCATCAAAGCGTGGAGCGCACGGGCCACGGGTTCCGGCGGTTCCTCGGCAGGCAAAATCTGGAGTCGCACCCGCTCCCGCTCACGCAGCTTAAGGGGAGTCAGGGGGCGCAGCAACCCGTTTTCGTATATGGCAATCACGACCTTTTCGGTCATTTTATACACTCCCTTACGTTCTCTATTCTACTATCTCAACCACCATGCTCTCTCCTCACCGGCAGAGAGACTACTACAGATAGTATACTATGCCAGTGGTCCAATGTCAATCGGAGCCAGGCTGAAAGGTGCTCAACTGAAATTTGACAGCCTGGGGCGGTCATGATATTATAGCAGCGTGGGAGTAATGCAAAGTCATCTTTGAGGAGACCAAAATGCAGGTGGATTGGAGACAGCACATTGTAAGCATTCCGGAGGTCATTCGTGGCAGACCCAGGATCCAAGGCACACGAATTCCCGTCAGCCTGATTTTGGGCTATTTGGCGGCTGGCAAGACGACCTCGGAGATAATCGAGGAATTTCCAGATCTCACCACAGAGCAAACCATCGCCTGTCTCGACTACGCACGGGCCCTATCTGAATTTGAGGAGGAGAGTACAATGACTACGAGCAAAGAAAGGGCACGTTTGATCCCTGGTGAAGCCCCAACAGAACTCAGATTTGCCACACTTTCAGTGCGCCCGCTACGGTTGGCGTTTCTGATCAATGCAGAATCATCAGAAGATGAGTTGTTAAAATACATCACCTATAATACATCCATCTGGGGAGGCTTCTCCAATTTCTTCATTCCCCTCCATAGCTCTACCATAACTGATGACTGGTTACATGCTCTGCGCCGCTACGATCCAGATAAAGTGATCTTATGCAATAAGGTTGGAACTATGGTCTACGAAGATGTTTCAGATCAGATCCAGCCATTCTGTGTAATGGAATGGTCTGATAAAGTGATGGAAACACACTATCATAGCTTTGATAAGTTTGGTAGTGTTCCATTACGTTACATAATGAGGTACATTTACGACCAAGAGAGGCCTATCGAGCAACCTTATATCCGTATTCCCAAGTGTCCAGAGGGTTCTCCGTTTCGCTTCTGCATGGCGGCTCAATTTGGAGAGTTAGAGGAATCTCTTTTCAAAATCTATACTCAACCTTTTAAAGCAGAGTCAGTAGAGTTCAGCGATGGGAGTTTGGAAGTCTATTTGGAATGCATTTCACGCTTCGAAGGCCGATTATCACCGCTGAATGTGACTGAGTATGGTCTTTCATCGTGGACTGACGACCCTGGGGGCATCCTCGGTGCAAGTCTTATGGTGCTAGGGGACGGTGCCCTTGCTGAGGATTTCTGCGTTTTCTGGAACCTGCGCGCTTCTGACAGAGGGATTACTAAAGGGATAAGTTTACTGCTACCTTATAGTATATTCAGTGCTGAGGATAATCTATATGCTTTAGGTAAATGGTGCAACGAACACGTCACTTGGACGAACTGCCTCACGCTTGTATCTTCCAGCATTGGCGCTGAGAGGCTAATTGAGCTAAGAGATAAATTTCGACCATTTCTCTCCAAAAAGTTTCGTTTCATCGACCTTTGGCATAGACAATTTCCTTTTGGCCGGTTTAGAATGCATGAGCCGGAGATCAGGGAAGAGATTCGCTTGACTGGCCGGACCTTCAGTCTACGTGTCCCTAAACCTGGTTGGTGGGAGCGAAGCAGGAGCGGAATGGAGTGGGTTGTGGACTTAGACTTACAAGACCGCTCACGTCTGTATGCCGGTTTCGGATATATTCCTCCGCGCTTTCCAGGACTGAATCACCTTTTGGCTGGAAAGCCAGATCGCGTGTTCGGGGGATACAGCCTTCGCTCAGCTTATAAACATCTATCCTTGCGTGTCCACAAATCTACTGAGTATGTTGCCATTACCCTGCCAGAAGATGAGCAGTTGTTCCAAGCACTGCTTGATGATAAAGGATACCGGTCAGAGATAACAGACAAGTGTCTCTATGCCAAAGGAATGATCAGGCTGCTGGGCAGCTACAGTGAAGCCAAGATATTACAAGATTTTGCTATACGAGAGTTGCTCTACGCTATGCACAAGAAAGGAAATGCTTTCACGGTTGATGGAATGAAGCAGTTCTTGCGGCCAGGAAATGAGGCAGCACAACACCAGAATACAGAGTCATTGATTGCTGATTTATCGCTGAAAGGGATCTTCTTAAGGGGATATCTATTGCAGTGCCCAGCCTGTGATCTGTCTCGATGGTATAGCCTGGACGAAATAGCAGAGAAAATGCAATGCGCCGGTTGCCTCACGAAAATGCAACCACCGATAGATGCGCTATTCCACTACCGGCTAAACGAGCTATTCATCCGTGGCATTGAACAAGGGGCTATGTCTTTATTGCTCACGATCTTGATACTTTTTCGGCTTAGCCATGAAAGCTACCTTTTTGTCCCTGGGCTCGAGGTAACGAAGCATAATAGCAACTCCGTCGATCTGGATATACTCGCTGCTTGTGACGGATACTTGGTGGTGGCCGAGAGCAAAGACTTGCAAAAAGGTTGTACCCCTGAGACCGTAGAAGAGTTGGTCTCCCAACTGCACGAGGTAGTGCGAGTCGCCCAGGATATCGGCGCCCGAATCGTGATTCTGAGTGCTCTGCTAGAGGAGGCGCCTAAGGAGCTAGTCGATGCTATTGAGGATATGAGGCAACAGTACCCATATTTAGGCATTCATCTGGCTCTGCGAGAGGACTTGGAGAGAGGATATCTGGCATCTGAAAGAGCAGATAAACCCGCGATGGTGCAAAACCTGCTTCCTAAGCAGCCGGCCGGGGAATCCGGCCGCATCGGGGAGCCTGGTGAAAGGTTTGGTTCCTTTTTTTAGGCTTTTTTTTGCCGCCCCGGCGTCTACAAAGGCCCGGTGTACGAGCAAAGCCAAGGCCAATTGCACAGCATTATAGGCACGCAGAGGAGGCGGCCATCATCAAAAAAAGCGAGCAACTTGTCAAGTTGACCATAACTTTTGCCGATTTTCACAAGGAGGAGACAAATGGCGGAAAAGCAGATCGGAAAGATAACCCACTATTTCAAGAAGATCGGGGTGGCGGCCATCCTGTTGACCGATGAACTGAAGGTGGGCGACACCATCCGCATCGTGGGGAACACTACTGATTTCGAGCAGCAGGTGGCCTCCATGCAGTTGGAGCACGAGGACATTGAGCAGGCCGAAGCAAGCCAGGAGATCGCCATCAAGGTCGAGCAAAGGGTGCGCAGAAACGATAAGGTGTACAGGGTCGCATAGATGAGCAAAATCAAGTGTATTGCCCATCGGGGGGCTTCGGCTTACGAGCCGGAAAATACCCTGCGCGCTTTTCGCCGGGCCGTCGAGATGGGAGCCGACATGATCGAACTCGATCTGCGGATGAGTGCTGACGGTCACCTGGTCGTCATCCACGACGAGGACGTGGCCCGGGTGACCGGAGAACCGGGTTCGGTGGCCGAGATGACCCTGGCCGCCCTGAGAGGGCTGAACGTCATCGGCGGGGGGAAGATTCCCTCTTTGGCCGAGACCATCGTCTTCATGAGCGATCAGGTGGAGCTAAACATCGAGGTTAAGGCCCCCGGCCTGGAGGAGAAACTGGTGAGACTGTTGACCGAGATGGAAGAGAAGTCCAGTAAAGGGGTGCTGGTCTCCTGCTTCGATTACGCCGTGCTGGAACGCCTCAAGGCGCTGAGTCCCTTTCTGCCCATAGCCTTCCTGACCGTCGATCTGGAGGAGGCTAAAAAGGCTATTGTGAAAGTGGAGATCGACGCCCTCCATCCTCTCCACACCATCGTCAGCGACAAGTTGGTGGTAATGGCCCACGATCGCGAGGTGGCGGTCAACGCCTGGACCGTAGACGACCCCGCCCGGATGGCCGAACTTATCTCGCTCGGCGTGGATGGCATCTGCTCCAACCGGCCGGACGTGCTGCGCAGGGTTATCGACTCCGGCTGAGAAACGAGACGACACAGGTGCGAATGGCCTGGTAAGGTTCGGACAGGGCGTCGAACCAATGTATGCGCTCGTCGTCCAGACGAAACCAGTTGTACTGCTGGCGCACAAAGCGGTGCGTGTCGTGTTTAATCCGCCCGATAGCCTCTTCCAGATTTATTTCGCCGTGCAGGTAACGTCCTATCTGTCCGTAGCCCAGGCCGGACATGGCCGGCAGAGCGTGGCGATAACCCCGTTCCACTAAACTTCTGACCTCCTCCACCAGTCCGGCCTCGATCATGTCGTCCACTCGCCGGTCGATGCGGCGGTAGAGCTCTGCCCTCTCCATCGTCAGTCCGATTTGTAAAGAGCGGTAAGGCGATGATCCTTTGCCCTGCAACCGGGAGATGGGGGTGCCCGACGCCAGGTAGACTTCCAGGGCGCGCACCACCCGCCGCACGTTGTGGGCCTCGATCCGCTCTGCCGCCAGCGGATCGACCTCCCGCAGACGGGCGTGCAGGCTTTCTGCTCCTTCTTCCTCGGCCTGGCGGTACAGTTCCGCCCGCAACCGTTCGTCAGGCTCTACCCTGGGGATGGCCCAGTTTTCGACCACCGCCCGCACGTACAGGCCGGTGCCTCCTACCAACAGGGGCACTTTGCCTCTGTCCAGAACGTCGTCGATGGCTTTGCTGGCCATTTCCTGGTACAGCGCCAGGGTGAATTTTTCGTCAGGGTCGATGATATCGATCAGGTGGTGAGGCACGCGCTGTTGCTGCCGGGCGGTGGGTTTGGCGGTGCCGATATCCAGGCCACGGTAGATCTGACGCGAATCGGCGGAAACGATCTCGCCCTTCAACTCCTCCCCCAGACGGACTGCCAGCCGGGTCTTGCCCACCGCCGTCGGCCCCACGATGACGATCAGAGACGAGCTTGCAAACTGCGGCTTGGTCATCCTGGTCACTCCACTCAACCCAGGGAAGGGATAACGAACCCGAAAAGGCACACTGCGTCGAGGACAAAGAGGCCCAGGTAGAGCAAAGCCAGGATAAGACGGACATGTCTTTCAGGCAAAAGAAGCCTGAGTCCGCAGACCACCAGCCCTCCCCCTGCCAGAACCATGCTCCACTCGTTGAAATCGCCTGTGAGGAAGCCCTTGACCGCCAGCAGCACAAGCAGAACGAGAAACAGGCCCACGATCGTTTTAGCCCTCTGCCTGATCAACACCTCCCGCCAGCCCAGGGCAAAAGCCAGCCCCAAAGGCCCCAGCGCAGGGAAAAGGTAACGTCCCTGGTGCTGGACTAATTGGACGTTGTACCATAGATAGGACGCCAGGGTGAACAGCGCCGACAGCCCCAGCAGTCCCAGGGCCCTTTTTTGATAAGAGGATAACGTCTGGCCTGACCGCCACAGGAAGAGCAAAAACCCCAGGCCCACCAGGGCGCACAGGAAGGCCAGAGCCAGATATATACGCTCGTCCACCAGGACGCCCATCCAGCCGAACTGAGCCCAAAAGCTGCGGAAAGTGGTAACCAAAAAGCGTTTTACCAGCTCGACGGCCCCAAGTTGGGCCAGCCACTCCGCCGTGCGAGGCTGTCCCACTATCACCGCGTCGTGCCGCCGCAGGCCCAGCAGGTCCATGTCGCCGTAGACCACCACGTTACGCCCCCACCAGGGCAGAGCCAGCAGCAAGGCCGGCCCAAAAACGGCTACCAACGACCGGATGAAGGTGCGCGGCACTTTCGGCAGTGCCGTGCACCTGTTCACAACGATAACTACAAAAGCCAGGGGCACGGAAATGTACGTTGTACTCTTGGTCACCAGGCCCAACCCCATCAGCACCCCCAGGCCCACAGGCGTCATTCCCTGGCCCTCTTTGATCCACTTCACCAGCCCCCACAGCACCCCGACCAGGATAAGCTCGGCCAGGGTATCGTTGTTGATGGCCGCCGTCAAGGCCAGGTGCATGGGCACGGCGGCCACAAATGCTGTGGTGCCCAGGGCCAGCGCTTCGTCGTCGGGGAAAATCTCTTTGACCAGACGGTAGGCTAAATAGAGCAGGACGCCGCCCAGCACCACGGAGAAGAGACGGAGAGCCAGCACCCGCCCCTCCAGCGGCAGGAAAAAGGTGATTTTGTAGACGATAGCGGCCAGGAGGTAGTATAAAGGGGGTTGGTGGGACTCGTAGCGGAGAGGCTCAATAGACATATGGTCGGGAAATCCGGCTGCTTTGATCTCCTCCAGGTAGGCGTGGGGGTAGTCACCCATCTGAAGGACGGGGACGCGGTGACGCTCGGCCAGATAGACGATGTAGTTGAAATGGGCCGGTTCGTCGGGGGCCTGCCATTTGGGCGTGCCGATGGCGTAGGCCGTTCCCAGGACGAGGTAAACGATGACGATGAGAGCCAGCACGATGGACGCCAGACTGAAACGATCCTCCTTCATGCTACATCCTTTTCAACTGCGGACAGGCTGAGGTAAAACTCATCTTTCAGGTCATCTCCCCAAAAGCGATTATACTGTAACTGTCGAGAAACGCAAGTTTAAAGAAAAACGAAACCCCGCCCTTTGGCGGGGTTTCGTCAGTCATCCAGATTAAATTAACAATAGATCTCAGAATTAAAGGTTAGCAACGATGTTGCTGAACACGTTGCCGATGACGGGACCCAGAAGCAACAGGATGGCGATCACCACGATGGCGACCAACACCAGAATCAGCGCATACTCTACCAGACCCTGTCCCTCTTCACGCGGAAGGTACAACATGATTTTTTACCTCCTTTCTTCAATGGTATTTACTACACGTTAAGATGGTCGATAATTTCTCTGAGATAATCGGATAATCTTTTTCTTAAACCACCTTTATAATACCACTAAAAGACGATTTCGTCAATAGTACTTTGCTCCCAATTCCGACAAAATAGTACCATTTTCCTAGTCCTGGCTGGACTCTCTCTTATCGTATTTTCTCTGCCAATCGTTGACCCTGACTTTGAGCACGTCACGGAACATCTTGAAAGTATCCTTGAGGGGGTCAACGCGGCTGCTGGTCATGTGATACCAGTCGATGGGCACCTCGACCACCCGATAGCCACGTTTACGGGCGATAAAGAGTATTTCAACGTCGAAGCCGAACCCGTCCATAGTCTGGCAGGCAAAGATATCCCTGGCTACTTCACGCTTGAAGCATTTAAAGCCACACTGCGTATCCTCGAAGCCGGGCACGGCCAGAAAACGCACGATGAGGTTGAAAACCCGGCCCATCAGGTGACGATAGGGCGGTTCATTGAACCGTCTGGCTCCCTCGACTTCCCGCGAACCGATGGCTACGTCATAGCTATCGATCACGGGCGGCAGAAATTTGACCAACTCTTCGATGGGCATGGACAGGTCCGCATCGCAGAGAAAAAGGTGTTCCCCCCTGGCGGCCAGCATCCCGGTTTTAACGGCGTGGCCTTTGCCCCGATGCTCGTTGCGGATGAGAGAGACGGGGAAAAAACGGGCCGTGAAATCCTCGACGATGGCGGCGGTGTTATCTACGCTGCCATCGTCAACCACCATCACCTCGGCGCGGTAACCCTGTTCCTGCAAAAAGGCTACAATCTTCTCCAGGCTATGCGGCAGACGGCGTTCCTCGTTGTAAGCAGGAATAATTATGGATAGAAATGGGCGCACAGTATCCACGCGGATTTTCCTTATTACCTCCGTGTTAATGTATTTTCTACCGCAGAGAGCGCAGAGTTCGCTGAGATTTTAAAAGGAACGTTGGCTGTTCTCCGCGCTCTCTGCATCCTCAGCGGTGCAAAGAGCGATATCAGTCAACTTTTTCCAGGAGCGATTCCAGATGCTCGTCGGAGACGCGGCGAGTGCGTTGTACGGCCCGGCGTTTGGCCAGCATCCTGGGCCAGCCCCACAACGCGGCCACCTGACCCCGCAGCCGGGCACGGGCGGCTTCCCCTCGCCAGGCGCGCAGGGCCTCCCAGGTGAGGCGCAACTGGGTGGCCAGAATTTTCCTCCAGTGGCGCTTGAGCAGCGAAGCCGGATAATCCTTGACGATCACGTAGATGAAATTGCGGCCCGTGTAATAACTGGCTAGCGGTCCCCCCCCGGTGGCGCTCAGGCGGTGATGGACTACCGCTTGGGGAGCGAACACACACCGATAACCGGCCAGTTGCGCCCGCCAGGCCAGGTCCACGTCTTCGCAATAGCTGCCCAGGTCTTCGTCAAACAGGCCGACCTCGTCCAACAACGAACGACGGTAGGCTGCCGCGGCCCCACAGGCCCCAAAAACCTCCGTCAGTTCGTCGTATTGTCCCTCGTCCACCTGCCATACCCCTCGATTGCCCGGCCGGCCGTCCAGCCTATAGAAATCTCCCGCCGAGTGGAAAACATTCCGCCGCTCGAAGAGCAGTATCTTGGAGGCTGCCATCCCGGCCTGGGGGTTGGCGTCCAGCGCCCGGTGTAGCGCCGTCAACCAGTCCGGGGCGGCTTCGGTGTCGTTGTTCAGGAGGGCCATGATCTCACCCCCGGCCTGGCGGATACCGGCGTTTACCCCCCCGGCAAAGCCCAGATTCTGGGCCAGGGCCACGACTTTCACCTCCGGGTAATCCTGCTCCAGCAGGGCCAGCGAGCCGTCGCGGGAGCCGTTGTCCACGACGATGACCTCGAAGCGGGGATAGGTCTGGCGGCGCAGGGCCCCCAGACAGATGGGCAGATGATGGGCTCCGTTCCAGTTGGGGATGATGACCGAGATTAAAGGCAGGTTTTCCTGTTCCATTTACCCTTTAGCCAAAATAAGCCACAGAGGGCACAGAGGACTCAGAGAAAGAGGGTTTTCCTCCGTGAACTCTGTGTGCTCTGTGGCTAAGAAACATAGTCTTGCGGACTACTGAAAATACTCTCTTAGCGCCTCGTCCCAGGGGCGCAGGGTGATGCCCAGGGCGGTGGCGGCGCAATAGTTGCGAATGACGGCGTGAAGCGGGGGCCTGGCCGCCCGTTCGTACTGGTCCGAGGTGATGGGGGCCACCGGGACGTGCCCCCGCCCCGAAAGCTCCAGAATCTTGAGGGCGAATTCGTAGCGGGAGCACTGGCCGGCGTTGGTCAGGTGATAGAGGCCGTAATGCCCGGTGTGGATCAGCCTGGCAATGGCTCGGGCCAGGTCAGGGGCGTAGGTAGGCGAACTGACCTCGTCGGTCACTACCGAGAGGTGCCCTTTCTGGTCGGCGGCGCGGACGATCTTGGTCACAAAGTTGCTCCCGCCCCTGGCATATAGCCAGGCGGTGCGGACGATGTAAAATTTCTGGAGCAGGGCGCGCGTGTACATTTCACCGGCCAGCTTGGAACGACCGTAGACCCCAATAGGGTTGGGGGGCTCGAATTCCAGGTAAGGCTCCTGTTTGGTGCCGTCGAAGACCTCGTTGGTGCTGACGTAGACCATGGCCGCCCCACAGGTCTGGCAGGCCAGGGCCACGTTCTGGGTGCCCAGGGCGTTGACGGCGTAGGCTTTATCGGGGTCCAGCTCGCAGCCATCGACGTGAGTGAAGGCAGCGGCGTGGATAACCACCTCGGGCGCGAAGTCACAGATAGCCTCGATAGTGTCTGGAGCGGTAATGTCGTATTCTGGCAGATCGAGACAGAAAGAGGTGTACTCCCCACAGATCTCCCGCAAAGCGGTGCCTAACTGTCCTTTGTCTCCGGTGATAACAATGCGCATATATTTCCTCACCAACTACCTGCCCTTTCAGACTCTCACCCGCAGAATCCTGGGCAGGACCCTGAAAGTGACCGGCGCCGGGCCGATAAGCTCCCCGTCGGCCTGGATGAGCATCCGTTGGCGGCTTTCGACCCGTATCTCCCTGGCCCGGTAGACGTCCACTTTGGGATGAGTCAGGTGGGTGCCGTTGTAAACGCGGAGCAGGTTGACCAGGAATTCCAGGCGACCCAGATTGCGCAGGGTGACGACCTCGAAAAAGCCATCGTCGGGGAGAGAGTGGGGGCTGACGAACATGCCGCCCGCGAAGTAACGCCCGTTGCAGACCAGGATGCTGGTGGCTGACTGGCACCATGTCACATCGTCGAATTGGGCCTTGACTTCCTTGTTTTCGTAAGTCACGAGGGTGAGGAGCGCTTCCTTGAGGTAAGGGATGGTGCCCCCCACCACCTTGGGATTGCCGTCGAGCCGTTCCACCACCTCGCCGTCGAAGCCCAGGCCGGCCACGTTGGTAAAATAACGCCGCCGGTTCTGACCGCCCTCCAGGTACTCAACGACTCCCACGTCGATCAGGCGCGTCTCGTCGTTCAACAATTGCCGACAGGCCCTTTCGTGTTGGTGGGAAATGCCTACGGTGCGCGACAGGTCGCTTCCTGTGCCACCAGGGATGATCCCCAGCGTCACCGCCGGATCAATATAAGGTTGCTCCCCCTCGACGATCAGACCGTTGACCACTTCGTTAACGGTGCCATCTCCACCGACAGCCACCACGGTTCGATAGCCGTCGGCCACGGCCTGACGGGCCAGGTCAGTGGCGTGGCCCGCCCCTTCCGTGAGGTCGGCCGTGAAGTTGGCGCCAGCCTTTTGCAGGATGGCGCGAATGTGCGGCCATCGTTTGCCCACTCTCCCGCTGGCAGCTACGGGGTTGACGATCAGTTTCATTTCTTCTTTCATATTTCTCAGCAGACGGATACAAAAGTAAACGCTACCGCTCTCTCGCAGAGCCGATCAGCGATATTGGCCCGACCTATTGGGCGATACCGGCCAGTTCCAGTTTGTGGGTCAAATGACAGGCTACCCAGTGGTCGGCTCCCAGGTCATGCCACCGGGGGACCTCCTGCCCACAGATGTCCTCGGCATACCGGCAGCGCGGATGGAACTTGCAACCGGGCGGCGGAGCGGCGGGGTTAGGCACATCGCCGGGCAAGATGATGCGTTGGATGGTGCGGTCGGGGTCGGGGCTGGGCACCGCCGAAAGCAGGGCTTCGGTATAAGGGTGTCGGGGATTGAGGTACAACTCATCCGAGGAGGCCAACTCGACCAGGTGCCCCAGGTACATCACTGCTACCCGGTCGCTGATGTGTTCCACCACCGAGAGGTCGTGAGCGATGAAAAGGTAGGTCAATCCAAAGTCCTGTTGCAGATCCCGGAGGAGATTCAACACCTGGGCCTGGATAGAGACGTCCAGGGCCGAAACCGGCTCGTCACAAACGATGAGTCTGGGCCTCAAAGCCAATGCCCGCGCAATCCCGATGCGCTGTCTTTGGCCGCCGCTGAAAGCGTAGGGATAGCGGTTCATGTGTTGCACCTTGAGGCCCACGCATTCCAATAGCTCCCGCACCCGCGTTTTGAGTTCTGTCCCACCGGCCACTCCGTGGATGACCAGCGGTTCGCTGACGATATCCATAACCGTCATCCTGGGGTTCAGCGAGGAAAAAGGGTCCTGAAAGATGATCTGCATCTCCCGCCGAAAAGGCTTCAGGTCGTGTTTCTTGACCTGGGTGAGGTCTATCATCTCCTCGTTTTTGCGGAACAGAACGCGGCCCTCGGTCGGCTCCAGGGCCCGCAGAATGACCCGCCCGGTGGTGGTCTTCCCGCAGCCTGATTCTCCCACCAGGCCCAGGGTTTCGCCCTCGCGGATGAAAAAACTAATCCCATCGACGGCCCGCACGTGGCCCACCAGCTTGCGGAAAAAGCCCCGCTGTATGGGGAAGTGTTTTTTCAGATTTTGGACTTCCAGCAGAATGGTGCGCTCGTCTTGCATCGAAACCCTCTGGACTGAATTTTACCACGAACCAGGGAAATATGTCAAAATCTGTCAGGGTAGCAAGCTATCTTTTCTCTTTTTCAGAAACGTGGTATACTGACCGGGAAAGGAGGAGCAGATGATAAATTATATCTGGCTTTTTTGTGTTCTGTTGGGGCCCTTTTTTGCCCCGTGGTGGAGGCGGGGCAATTTCTGCCCTATTTGTCTCTTTCCGCTGGCGGTGGTGGTCCTGATGCTAATTTTGGCCGCCACCTTTGCTCGGCGGCGGAGACGCTGGCTGTGGAGGCCGGGGCCAAGACGCTGGTGGCGGTGGTAGAAGCGTGGATACGAGGAGATTCAACTTATGTTTGGGTTCGCTGGCAAGTTGCTGAGAGTGAATCTATCGACGGGGGAGATAACGCGGCAGCCGCTTTCTGAGGAACTGGCCCGCCACTACCTGGGGGGGCGCGGCCTGGCGGCCCGCCTCCTCTACGATGAGCTTGAGCCGGGCATCGCCCCCTTGGGCCCTGACAATAAAATTGTCTACGCCACCGGCCTGTTGACCGGCACGCCTGCTCCGGTCGGCAACCGTACCCTGGTCGCCAGCAAATCCCCCTTGACCGGTATCTGGGGAGACGCGGCGCTGGGCGGGTGGTTCGGCGGGGAGCTAAAGAGGGCCGGGTTCGACGCCCTGGTGGTCGAGGGCGGGTCCGAAAAGCCAGTGTATCTCTGGATCGAGGACGGCCAGGCGGAGCTCAGAGACGCCTCCCACCTGTGGGGCCGGGAGACAGGGCCCGCTCAGGAGGCCATTCTGGGGGAGGTGGGCAAAGCTACGGTGTTAGGCATTGGCCCCGGCGGGGAGAACCTGGTAGGTTATGCCTCGGTGCTCAGCGAGCTACGTTTCTCCGCCAGCCGCGCCGGCCTGGGGGCGGTGATGGGGGCCAAGAAGCTCAAGGCCATAGCTGTAAAAGGAAGCGGGCGCGTGGCGGTCGCCGACCGGGAGAAGCTGATCGCCCTCACCCGGCAGATCAACCAGGAGATCAAGGCCAACGACAGTTGCGGCACACTGACTCGATACGGGACCTGGAACAACCTCACCCCCCTTCAACGCTACGGCATCCTGCCCACCAAGAACTTCCAGGCCGGGGTGATCGAGGGAGGCGAGCGTCTGGAGAGTGAGGCCATGGTCGAGGCTATCCTGACCGACCGGCAAACCTGTCCCACCTGCCCCATCTTCTGCCGCCGGGTGGTAAAGATGGAAAAGCCCTATCAGCTTTCAGGTATCTACGGCGGCCCCCAGTACGAGACGGTAGCCGCGCTGGGCTCGATGCTGCTGAACACCGACCCGGCCACCATCGCCAAAGCCCATGAGCTATGCAACCGCTACGGGATAGATACCATCTCCACCGGGGTGTGTATCGCCTGGGCCATGGAGTGCTGGGAACGGGGCATTGACCTGGGGCGTCCACTGCCCTGGGGAGATGCAGAGACCATCCTCACTCTGATAGAAGAGATCGCTCATCGTCGTGGGGTGGGTGCGATCCTGGCCGATGGCGTGAGAAGGGCGGCCGCCAAGGTGGGGCAGGGGAGCGAGACCTGGGCGTTGCAGGTCAAGGGGCTGGAACTGCCTCTGCACGATCCCCGTGGAAAGAAGGGGATGGGCCTGGCCTATGCCACCACCAACCGCGGGAGTTGTCACATGCAGACCATCCACGAGGATGCCCTGGCCCTGGGCGGCCCTTTCCCCGAATTAGGGTTGGATACCGCCATGAGCCGTGCCCAATTGGAGGGCAAAGCCTACCTGGTAAAGATCACCCAGGACTACTTTGGCACTCTGGGCGACACCCTGGGGATCTGCAAGTTCCCTATGAACGCCTGGCGGCCCTATACCCCGACACGTGTGGCCCAGGCAGTAGCCCTGGTGAGCGGCTGGGATATCACCCTGGAGGAGTTGGTGACAACCGGGGAGCGCATCTATAACCTCTGTCGGATGTTCAACGTCCGGGAGGGCATCAGCCGGGCCGACGACACCGTGCCCGCCCGCCTGGGCGAGCCGCTGCCAGAGGGAGGAACGGCCGGGGAGACCTTCAGCGCCGAGGACCTTACGCGCCTGCTCGAAGAATACTACGCTCTGCGCGGCTGGGATGAGAACGGTATCCCTACGCCAGAGACATTGGCCCGGCTAGGGCTTCGCTGAAAACCGCTCCTCCGCAGCCCGGAGCGCCCGGACCCTCGATGGGCTGAAGAAGTCTTAAGCAGCCGCGCAGCGGGTTAACAAAGCAATGGTTTCTATGTGATAGGTTTGAGGGAACATATCGACAGGCTGCACCTCGGCCAGTTTGTAATCGTTTTGAAGCAGCGTTCGCACATCACGGGCCAGGGTGGCCGGATCGCAGGAGACGTAGACGATCCTGGTTGGACCCAGCCCCACCAGGGCTTGCAGGGCCTCTGGTGAGCATCCCTGGCGGGGTGGGTCGAGGACGGCCAGCTCGACGCCCTCCTCCAGGTCTGGCAGAACGTCTTCAACCCGCCCCTCGATGAGTTCCACGTTTGCCAGGTCGGCGGCGTCGGCGTTGAGGCAGGCATCGGCGATGGCTTCTCCATTTTCTTCCACCCCGATCACCTTGCCAACCCGGTCGGCCAGGCTCAGGGCGAAGGTTCCCACCCCACAGTAGGCATCCAGCAGGGTCTCATCGCCCTGGAGGGAGGGCCCCAGCACGTCAATCACCTTCTGCACCAGGGCCTCGGCCTGGACGGTGTTCACCTGAAAGAAACTGCCGGGCGAGATGCGGTATTCGCGTCCCGCCAGTCTCTCCACGATATGGCTCTTTCCGACCAGGGTGGCGGCCCGTCCGTCCGAGAGCAAAAGGACGCAGGAGAGAGGGAAATCGACTGCCAGGTCGGGGGGCTGGTCGTCCTCGGTCTCGAAGATCATCATTCTCTGGCCGGTGTTGATGCCAGCCCGCAGAGAAAGCCGCTTTAGCCCCCAGAGAGCCAGGTCCAAAGCGGCAAAAATGTCGTCCAGGAGGGGATGCAGCACGTAACACACCTCGATGGGCACCACGCGGCGCTCCCGTCCGCTGCTTCTGGCGGCCACGAACCCCAGGCGGCCCTCGTCGGTCAGGGCGAACTGGATGTGGTTGCGATAGCCCCAGGGTTCGGCCATCCCGATGACAGGCATTATGGGCGCATCTTTTATTCCCCCCAGGCGGGCCAGTTGCTCGCGCAGGATGCTCTCTTTGAATCCCAACTGGGCCGCATAGTCTATGTGCTGCCAATGGCAGCCCCCGCACAGGCCGAAGTGTGGACAGCGAGGCACAACGCGCTGAGGAGCGGGCGAAAGGACCTCGACCGGGCGTGCTCTGGCGTAGCGTTTCTTATCTTCGACGATTTCGACCAGAACCTCTTCGCCGGGCAGCGCGTAAGGCACGAACACCACTTTGCCCTTGTATCTACCTACTGCCTCTCCGCCGTGGGCCATGTCGTCTGGCCGGAGCCTGAATCTTTTTTCCATAATACCTTAACTCCGTGATGTGATGTACATACATCCATACATCCGTACATACATCCAAGGAAAACTGCCTCCGTAGGCGTTGCACTACAGAGGCAGTTGAACGTATCTGGCTGACGTACTGGCTTCTTTATAAGGAACCATCCGATGGCGGCTGTGTCGGCTGAGGCGGCGACGTCGGCGGCGGTTGTGTTGGTGGCGGTTGCGTCGGCGGCGGCTGCGTCGGTGGCGGTTGCGTCGGTGGCGGTTGCGTCGGTGGCGGTTGCGTCGGCGGTGGTTC
>CAZYHC010000092.1:0-16291 GCA_964646625.1 uncultured Anaerolineales bacterium | reverse complement strand
TGATCGGCATGATCCTGCAAATGACGGCCACCCAACTGACCGCCATGGCTATCGTGCGCGAAAAAGAGATGGGCACCATCGAACAACTCATTGCCTCCCCCATTCGGTCTTACGAACTGATTCTGGGCAAGGTCGTCCCTTACGCCTTCGTCGCTTTCAGCAACCTGGCCATGGTGTTGGGGGTGGGGGTGTGGTTGTTTAAGGTGCCGGTGCAGGGCAGCATCCCTTTGTTGCTCGCGTTGTCCAGTTTTTTCCTGCTGGCCTCGCTGGGGGTCGGGCTTTTCTTCTCCACCGTAGCCAACACCCAGCGGGAAGCCATGTTGCTCACCGCCTTCACCATGATGCCTTCCATATTCCTTTCGGGCTACTTCTTCCCCGTCGAGGCCATGCCTATCGCCTTGCAATACGTCAGCAAGCTCATTCCCCTGACCTACGCCTTGATTATCACCAGGGGCATTATGATGAAGGGGGTAGGGCTGGAGATTCTGCTGGACCAGGTCATCGTCCTGAGCGTTTTTATGGTAGCCATCCTGACCCTGGCTATCAGCCGCTTCCGCAAGAAGCTGGAATGACAGTTATAGGTTCGTAGTAGCGACTTCAGTCGCTTCTTCCGCTTCAACAACGACTGAAGTCGTTACTACAAGCCCTCAAAATCTGTGTGATGGAGAAATAGATTGTCTGAGGGAACCCTCTTATGTAAAGAAACTGAGAGGCAAGAAGTCAAAACGTCCCGTAAGAAACGCTGTGTTGAGACCCGCCAGGAGGGGGCGCGATGATCGGCCGCATCCTGCCCATCATGTACAAAGAGTTTATCCACGTGAGGCGCGATCCGCGTACCCTGGTGACCATGATCGTCATGCCCCTGATGCAGCTTATTCTGCTGGGCTATGCCGCCACCGTGGACGTGGAACACCTGACCACCGCCGTGCTCGACCACGACCGCACCTCGGAAAGCCGCGCCCTGGTGCGGACCTACCAGGCTTCCAACTACTTCGACGTGGTGCGCTACGTGGAAAGCCAGGACCAACTGAGCCGTCTGCTCGACAGCGGGCGGGTGCGGGCCGGGCTGATCGTCCCGCCCGGCTACGGCCGCCGCCTGGAGCGTGGGGAGCAGGCGCAGGTCAGCTTTATGATCGACGGCTCGGACCCCCAGGTGGCCCGAACCGCGTTCGCCGCCGCCCAGTCGGTGGGCCAGGCCCAATCGGTCAGAATCATCGAACAGCGCACGGGCCTCAACCTGGCCGAGCAGCCCGGCCTGAAAGTGGAACCCAGGGTGTGGTACAACCCCGACATGGAAAGCGCCAACTTCCTGATTCCGGGGTTGATCGGCATGATCATGCAAATGCAGGCTACCACCATGACTGCCCTGGCTATCGTGCGCGAGCGAGAGATGGGCACCATCGAGCAGCTCATCGTCACCCCCATTCGACCTTACGAACTGATTCTGGGCAAGGTCGTTCCTTATGCGCTCATCGGTTTCGGCCAAATGGTCATGGTGCTGGCCCTGGGGGTGGTGTGGTTTGGCGTGCCGGTGCACGGCAGCGTCCCTTTGTTGCTCGCGTTGTCCAGTTTTTTCCTGCTGGCTTCGCTGGGGTTCGGCCTTTTATTCTCCACCGTAGCCAACACCCAGCAGGAGGCCATGTTTCTCACCATGTTCAGCATGATGCCTGCCGCCATCCTTTCCGGCTACTTCTTCCCCGTCGAAGCCATGCCCCTCGCCTTGCAGTACGTCAGCAAGGTCATTCCCATGACCTACGCCCTGGTTATCATCCGGGGCATTATTATGAAGGGGGTAGGGCTGGAGATTCTGCTGAGCCAGGTCATCGCCCTGGGCATTTTCATGGTAGCCATCCTGGCCCTGGCTGCCACCCGTTTCACCAAGAGGTTAGAATGACAGAGTACATCATCCAAACGCATAAGCTGACCAAAAAATTCAAAAACATCGTGGCCGTAGATGGGCTGGAGCTGGCCGTCAGGCCGGGCGAAATCTTCGGCATGGTCGGCCCCGACGGGGCGGGCAAGACCACCACCATCCGCATGTTGGCCGCCATCATGGATCCCACCGCGGGCCGGGCCACCGTGGCCGGGTACGACACCGTGCGCCAGTCCGAACAAATCAAGAGACACATCGGCTACATGGCCCAGCGGTTCAACCTGTACGGCGACCTGACGGTGATGGAGAACCTCAACTTTTTCGCCGACGTGTTTGAAGTAAAAGGCTTAGAGCGGCAACAACGCATCACCCAACTGCTGGAGTTCGCTCGCCTGACCGCCTTCATGGATAGACGAGGCCGGCACCTCTCCGGCGGGATGCAGAAAAAGCTGGCCCTGGCCTGTACCCTCATCCACCAGCCCCAGATCGTCTACCTGGACGAGCCCACCACCGGGGTGGACCCGGTATCCCGCCGCGAGTTCTGGGATATCCTGTCTGACCTGCACCTGACGGGCACCACTATTCTGGTCAGCACGCCCTACATGGACGAGGCCGAACGCTGCTCGCGGGTGGGCCTGATGTACCAGGGCCACCTGATCGCCTGTGCCCCCCCGGAGAGGATCAAGGCCCTGGTCAGTGGCGAGTTGATCGAGGTGCGGCCCGACAACCTGCGCCGCGCCAGAGAGAGCATCGTCCGGCTGCCGGGCCTGTTAGAGATACAAACCTACGGCGACTTGCTCCACATTTTCGTGGACGACGCCGAGCGGCGGATGCCGGAGCTGACCGCCTTGCTCACCGCACAGGGCATCGCCTTCGAGGGACTGCGCCAGACCAGACCACGCATGGAAGAGGCTTTTATCTCTCTGGTGAAAGCCCAGCAGGAACCACGATAGCTTTAAAAGTCGCCATGAACGCATGGTGCGCGGCACTTTCGGCAGTGCCGTGCACCTTCGGAGTATTATTATGAATGAAAAAACAGTTGACAACGCCATCATCGTTGATAATCTGAGTAAAAAATTCGGGGACTTCACCGCCGTGGACGGAGTCAGCTTCCAGGTAAGGCGAGGAGAGATCTTCGGCTTCCTGGGGCCAAACGGAGCAGGCAAGACGACCACCATGCGTATGCTGCTGGGGCTGCTCAGGCCCAGCGGCGGACAGGCGACGGTGCTGGGCTACGACATCGTGCGTGAAACCGAAAAGATCAAAAAACGCATCGGCTACATGTCCCAGCGCTTCAGTCTGTACGGTGACCTGACCGTGCTCGAAAACCTCAACTTTTACGGCCGCACCTACGGGGTCAGGGGCCGTCGTTTGGAAGAGCGCAAGGGCTACATCGTTAAAATGGCCGGTCTACAGGGGCGGGAGAGGGAGTTGACCAAAAATCTGTCCGGAGGCTGGAAACAACGTCTGGCGCTGGGCACGGCCATAATCCACGAGCCGGAGCTGCTTTTCCTGGACGAGCCGACCGCCGGCGTGGACCCTATCTCGCGACGAGAGTTTTGGGACCTGCTGTACGAACTGGCCGAAAGCGGCACGACCATTTTTGTCACCACCCACTACATGGATGAGGCCGAACACTGCCACCGGCTGGCTTTCATCCAGGCCGGACGTATAGTGGCCCGAGGCACGCCGCAAGGGATCAAGGAAACGGAAATGAGAGGCCAGGTGTTGGAAATCGATTGCGACAGCCCCGATGTGGCCCTCACCGCCCTGCGCCAAACGAAGGCCTTTGAAGAGGTGGCTTTGTATGGGGCCCTGATCCACGTGGTGACCGCAAATGCCGCCGAGCAGCGGGTGCTCATCGCCCAAAAGCTGGCTCAAAAAGGGGTGACCGTCAGAAGCGTGGACATCATCACCCCCTCCCTGGAGGACGTTTTCATCTCCACTGTCAATGGCCCGGTGGCACAGTATACCGAGCCGGATAAAACTGTTTAAGTGCCAGGCACTTGGAGCAGGAGTAAAACAGGAGTAAAGAGTATATGAGAAAGATAATACGCCTCATCGTCATCGTCATAGTTCTGGTGTTGCTGGCCGGCGGGGGCTATTTGGGCTGGCTGTACCTGCGGGCCAACCCGGAGGTGATGAGCCGGATCATGGCCGAGTTGGAAATCGAGTCCATCCAGGCCGAGGAAGGGCTGAGTGCTTCGGGCTTCATCGAGGCCGAAGAAGTGTCCATCACCGCCGAAATGGGGGGCAGAATCGTGGCCCTGCACGCCGACGAAGGCCACCAGGTGCAGCAGGGCAAGCCCCTCGTCGAGTTGGACACCGCCCTGCTGGAAGCCCAGCGCCGCCAGGCCGAGGCCGCCCTGGAACTGGCCGAAGCTAAACTGGCCCAGGTGCAGGCCGGAGCCCAGCCGGAGGCTATCTATCAGGCTCAGGCGGCCCTGGCCCAGGCCGAAACCGTCCGCGACGGGGCCTACCAGGTCTGGCAGGATGCCCAGGCCGTGCTAAACAATCCCCAGGAACTGGAGGCCCGCATCAACGCCGCCCGCGCCCAGGTGGAGGTAGCCAGACATGAGTTCGAAGCGGCGGCCGGCAACAAGGACGCCGCCGAGGCTTACATGGAAAGCGCCGGCCGGTTGGTTAACTTCCTGGAGCATCCAGGCATAGCCACTTTCCGCCTTCCTCCCACCTTCAAACGACAGCGCATGGAAATCAAGATCGATCCGGGCACCAAGCAAGGGGCTTACTATCAGTGGAATACCACCTCTAACCAGTGGTGGGAGGCCTGGGCCGCCCTAAACACGGCCATGGCCCAGTACGAAGGGGCGCAGCGTAACCTGGATAACCTGCTGGCTATGCGCGATAATCCCCAGAGCCTTAAGGCCCAGGTGGACGCCGCCCAGGCCGAGTACCAGGTAGCCCAGGCCACGGTGGCCCAGGCCCAGGCCCAACTGGACCTGCTCCAGGCAGGGGCCACCAGGGAGCAGGTCGCCATCTTCCAGGCGCAGGTGGAGCAGGCCAGGTCGGCTCTGAGGACGCTGGAGGTACAGTTGGAGAAAATGACCCTGAAAGCACCCCGAGATGGCTTGGTGGTGGAGCGGATGGTGCATGTGGGAGAGATGGCTACCCCAGGAGCCGCCCTGCTGACCGTGGCCGCGCTGGATGAAGTGAAGCTGACCATCTACATTCCTGAAGATGAGATCGGCAGGGTCAAGGTCGGGCAGCAGGTACAGGTCACAGTCGATTCCTACCCGGACGAGGTCTTCGTCGGGAAAGTGAGCTACATCGCCAGCGAAGCGGAGTTCACCCCCAAGAACGTGCAGACCAAAAAAGAGCGGGTCAACATGGTCTTCGCCGTCAAGATCAAGCTGCCTAACCCGGACCACGAACTGAAGCCAGGCATGCCCGCCGATGCAGAGATAGAATACTAGGTGACTGGCTGACCAGGGGCCAGCTACCCGACTACCTGGATAGAGGAGTGAGAACGTGAAACGTCTTGTCATTATCTTAGTCATACTGATTTTGTTGATCGGTGGCGCCTTCGCCGCCTGGCAATACTTGCAGGCCAACCCGGCGGTAGCAAGCCAGCTTTTGACTGCCCTCGATCTGAATGCGAACCAGGCGACTCTCACCCTGGAAGCCTCGGGCACTATAGAGGCCGAAGAGGTAGCCATCGTGAGCGAGTTAGGAGGGCGGGTGATAGAGGTCCGGGCTGACGAAGGGGACGAGATCAAGTGCGAAGAGGCCCACCAGGGAGACCAGGTAAAGTGTGAAGAAAAAATATTGGTGCGCCTGGACGCCGCCCTGCTGGAAGCCCAAATGGATGAAGCCCGTTCCGCAGTGGAGACCGCCCGGGCCAATCTGGCCCAGGTGCAAGCCGGCAGCCGTGATGAGGAGATAGCCGCCGCCCAGGCGGCCCTGACCCAGGCTCAGGCCCGGGCTCAGGGGGCGTTGCTGGCCTGGTACAACGCCGTAGACGCCCGGGATAATCCTCTGGAGTTGAAGGCCCAGATCGACGAAGCCCATACCCAGGTGGCGCTGGCAGAGCAGGCCATCGAGCAGGTGAAGGCCCAGTTGAACCAGGCCCGGGCGGATCGGGACCGATACCAGTTCGACGCCAGCGAAGAAGGTAAAACCAACTTCAAAGCCTACTCGGACCAGGTACGTGGGTTGGAGGCTTCCTTGCAGGCCGCGATGGCGGCCCGTGACGGGGCGCAGAAAAATCTGGAGGACCTGCTGGAGATGAAGAACAACCCCCTGGTGCTCTCTGCCCAGGCCAACGCCGCCTACGTCCAGTACCAGGCGGCCCAGAAAGGAGTAGAGCTGGCCCAGGCGGCCCTGGCAGTGGTGGAAGCCGGGCCCCGCCAGGAAGATGTGGACGTCGCTCTGGCCCAGGTACACCAGGCCCAGGCCGCCCTGGGAATCCTCCAGACCCAGGTGGATAAGATGACCCTGCGTTCACCCCTCGAGGGCCTGGTAACCGGTCGTATGATACACGAGGGCGAGATGGCCGCGCCTGGGGTCACTCTGCTGACCGTAGCCAACCTGGAGGAAGTTAAGTTGACGGTCTACATCCCCGAAGATGAGATCGGCAGGGTCAAAGTGGGGCAGCGGGTGGAGGTCACGGTCGATTCCTATCCGGATACGATTTTCGAAGGCTGGGTGAGCTACACCGCCCGCGAAGCGGAGTTCACCCCCAAGAACGTGCAGACCAAGAAAGAACGGGTCAACATGGTCTTCGCCGTTAAAGTTACGCTTCCCAACCCCACCCATGCTCTGAAGCCAGGGATGCCCGCCGACGCCGCTATCTACCTGGAGGAATTTACGACGCCTATCCCTACCCCTACTCTCACCCCCACGCCGACCCCGAGGCCGGGTACGCCCACGCCCACGGCACACGTAGAGGTGGCTCAAGCCACTTCTCCCACGCCGACCGTGATATACTTCGACCCTACGCCCACCCCTATAAGCCCCACACCACCCCCCACGCCCACCTCAAGTCAGGGGCCAGGCCCCCGGCAGCCCTCCTCCCCCCCGGCGAGGCCGGAGCTGGAGGGTCAAATAGCCTATAGTGTGCTCAATCGAAACTACCGGCCTGAGCCGCTGTACGACGTATACCTCATCAACGTGGATGGGAGCGGACGGCGGCTGGTGGCTTCGGGCATGCGTCAGCCCGACCTGCGCGGCGACGGCTGGTTGATAGCCAACGGGGAGGGGCTGCCCAATCAGGAAAGCCTTTTCATGGTCAATCTCGACACCGGCGAAAAACGGGAGGTGAGCGCCAATGCCAACGACGTGCGGCCTCTCTGGTCGTCGGACGGCAATCGCCTCCTTTTCACCAACACGGCCCGCAACGAGATGACCGTTCAGGACGGCCCCTTCCGCGACGCCCCTCAACACATCCTGCACTTCGAGGCCGTCTATCTGCCGGGCAAATATCCGACCTGGCTGAACGAGGGGCAGGTCGTCTACAACGGGTGCTCCAACTGGACCTACGACGGCAAATGTGGTCTCTATATCGCCGAAATAAGGGGCAGGATGAGGCCGCTACGACTGACGGATCACCCCACCGACATCGCTCCCGCCGCCAGAGGCACGCGGGTGGTTTTCATGTCCTATCGCGACGGGAACTGGGAGCTGTACGCCGTCAACACCGACGGCCAGGACTTGACCCGCCTGACCCAGGAGCAGGCCGCCGACGGGATACCGGTCTGGATAGGCGATGAGGCTATCGGCTTTCTCTCCAGCCGGGGCGGGGCCTGGGCAGTGTGGGCCATGCCCCCCGAAGGCGGCCCGCCCTGGAAACTTTTTGACCTGAACGGCGAGATGGGCGAGGACTGGCCGGACGAACAACTGTCCTGGATACCATAACTTGCCCGGTCAGGACGCTGATGATATAATAGAACAAACCATGTTGATCGATGAGGGTCTCGTTCCGCTAAAAGGATGTGATAACCATGTCAGTGACGCGAAGCTTTACTATAGAACTACCGGCCGACCTGGCGGCCCAGATGCCTGAAGGACAGTCCGAGCAGCAACAGGTTGTTCAACTAGGCTTAAAACAACTGCGCATCCAAAAAGCCCTTAAAGAGTACCAGCAAGGCGGTTGCAGCCTGGCCTATGCTGCCAAACAGGCCGGGGTTTCGATAAGGGAGATGATCCCCTTTGCCTATGCCTGTGGTTTGGAACCAGGAGTTGATCCGGACTGGTTGGCAAGCGAGCTTACCCCTGGGCAAGCGGCTCAACTATGATTGCAGGTGATACGCACAGTGCGCTCAATGCCTGACCAAGAGGCGGAAAGAAACGCGGCTCTCCAGGCCGGTTGACCTGGAGAGCCGCGCTCTTTTCGTTGAATTCGTGAAAAATTTCGCTATAAACAGGTGGAGGACGCCCCGAGTTTTGCGGCGCTTGTGCTGGGTTCGGGTATAAATTTGGACGGCATTCTGGACTACCGCAACAGAGACAGACCCAGATAAACGGCAACGCACAGAGCCACCAGCACGATTATCCCAAAGATGATAAGCACCCAACCGGCCTGGGAAGGAGATTGCCCGGGGATAAACAGGATGCCCAGCGGCGGGCGGGTGGGTTTGAATTGCCGCCGCAGGGGGAGGGTCAGCACCTTTTCCAGGGTATCGTCAGAGATGGCCTGGGCCAGCAAGGGGGTGCCACATTGGCTGCAAAGCTGGGCGCCACCGCGCCTTTCGGCTCCGCATATGGGACAGATTCGGATGCTGGGGGAAGGCTTTATGGCCGGCTTTAAAGAGGGCCTGACGAGCACAGGTCTTTGCTGCTTCTCCAGCTTCATCAAGAGTTGACGGGCGCGCTCGTTATCAGGATTGATGGCCAAAGCCTGTTTCAAGCAATACTTCACCTGTTCTGGTTTGTCCAGGACCGAGGAGAGCCAAAACCAGCTATGTTCGTTGTCGGGGTTAAGTTTGGTTGCTTTAGCCAGGTAGAACCGGGCTAGTTCTGCATGACCGGCGTGAGCGGCAGCTATACCGCGCTTCAGAAGCGTTTGCGCATCCAAAAGTTCCAAACCAGATCACCTCCATGAACGCAAGGTGAAAACGGCGGATAGACTGGGGACGCTGGGGAGATCGGCCCTCGAAAGTCTACTTGCAATTTGCCCGATAAGTGATCGAAAAAAACTTTATCCTCCTCACCGTTGTCGGCGCTGGAGCTAGCCCCTGCCATGCTGAGGCATAGGCCCTCAGGGAGAGAGCAGCCACTGGAGGAGAGCGAGTCCAATCACAAAAGTCAGGCTGAGAAGCAGCACTATGAGGAGGGGGATCAGCCTGGCCCGTGATGGACCTAGGGCTGCACCCTCATTTTCCTGCTCCTGGGCCAGGGATTTGACGGTGTGCTTTACACTCGGAGGTGAGACCACCCCCACCATCGGGTTGGCACTGGGGGCAGAAGCAGAGCTGGGCGGCAAAACTGTTGTTTCCGAAGCCCGCTGGACCAAAGAGCCCTCTCTGATAGCACTAAAACCAGCAGCCAGATGCGACCCAGAAGTCACTGGGGAAGAGGTGGGCCCCTCACTGCCCCCCCTAGAAGGGGCCATGGAAGGGGAAGGAGACGAGCCTCTGGACTGGGCTAACCTGGCCTTAGCCCATTTGATGCCCTCCTGAGCCTGTCGATTGTGGGGATCGAGCGCCAGAACCCTTCTCAGACAGACCAGGGTTTCCCTGGGACTCCCAATCACCGCCCCCAACCAGAGCCAGGCTTGTTCGTTATTGGCGTCCTGTCGTAGGGCATCGATCAAGAGGGAGCGAGCCTCCTCATGCTTGCCAGCTTTGACGGCGGCAATGCCTCGTGTCAGCAGATTACTCACCCCTGGTTCGTTTTCTTTCCTCACCATCTCACGTGTAGAGCGAACTTGCACAAGATAGTTTTTGCTCACTAACTTAGTATACCATAAAATGCCAGTTTATGCACAACTGCTCCCAGGGGCCTGGCGCCCTGGAAGGGCCAGGGCCCCTGAGGGGCGCAGGGCTTCGGAGGTAACAGCCCATGACGCTCCACGAATACGTAGGCAGCCTTCACGTCCACACCATTCACTCTGACGGAACGGCGGACTATGAAGAGGTGGCCGCGCTGGCCGAGAGGGTGGGGCTGGATTTCGTCATCGTCGCTGACCACAATGTCCTCATCAGCGGGCGGGACGGGTGGTACGGACCAGTCTTGCTCCTGGTTGGTCAGGAGGTGCACGACGATGAGCGGAAACCCCAGGCCAACCACTATCTGGCCTTCGATATCGTCGAGGACGTAACCCCCCTGGCCCATGACCCGCAGACGCTCATCGAGGCCGTGGCCGCCCAGGGGGGGCTGGGTTTCATCGCCCATCCCTTCGAGCGCGGCGCGCCTGAATTCGGCGAAGCGGCCTTCCCCTGGTTGGCCTGGGAGGTGCAGGGCTACGTCGGGCTGGCTATCTGGAATTACATGTCAGAGTTCAAAGGCCATCTTTCCAACCTCAACCTGGCTCAGGCCATTTTCCTGGCCTTTTTCCCCAGCGTGGCTATACGCGGCCCCTATGCCGACACCCTGGCTAAGTGGGACGAGTTGCTGAGAGAAAGGAAAGTGGTAGCCATAGGCACCACCGATGCTCACGCTAAAACCTACCATCTGGGCCCGCTGTCCAGAAAGGTGTTCTCTTACGAATATCTGTTTAGAACGATCCGCACCCATCTCCTGACTCCGACTCCCTTCCTGGGGAAAGTGGAACACGATAAAAGAGTGGTGTACGAGGCGCTGAAAAAGGGACACTGTTTCGTAGCCTACGATCGTCTGGGCCAGTCGCGGGGGTTCCGCTTCACGGCCAGGAGCGGAGGGCAGGAAGTCGTGATGGGAGATGAGATCGCCCTGCGGGAAGAGGTCCTGCTGGAAGTTTCCTCTCCCTTGTCGGCCGAGTTGCGGTTGTTGGGCGATGGCCGGGTGGTGGCGCGGACAAAAGGGAGAAATCTACGCTACGTGACAAAAGGAAAAGGGGTTTATAGGGTCGAGGCTTATCGCTCCCATCTCTTCAGGAAAAGGGGCTGGGTGTTCAGCAATCCAATATACGTCAGCCAGTGACAGGCTCCTGCTTGGCCTCGTCAGCCATTATCTCCCACTGGGGAGGTTCTGCTTCAGCGTACTCGGCGGGTATTTCCCATTCCAGTTCGGGCATAAGCACAATGGGACGTAGTTCATCGCCTCCGGCCAGCATGTCTCTGGCTATCTTGGCAGCCAATTGTAGGTTGGCTTCCAATAGCTCTGGATCATTGCGCGGCAGCTCGATGACGTGGCTATCAGAAGGCGGCCAGTTCTCATCTTCCTCGTGTAGCACCTGGTAGAGTAATCGTTTTTTGGTCAAAGCCAAATTGCGTTTAAACATTTCCTCTCTGGTTAGCATCCTCACGCCCTCTCTCTTTTCTCCTCATACACGCGCCGATAGAATTTCCATTGACGTTCTATTTCATTGATAGCATCAATAAGAGCCTGGCCTAGATCAGAATAGCTAAGTCTGAGCTTCGTCTGAGTACCGTCAGGATTCATAACATCACGGTGCAGATAGCCATGCGCCGTGTCAAATCTGACCAGTGGTTGCCATTTACCCTCTATCTGTGCCTCGTACTGTATCACCTCGATAGCGATTACCCTGCCCTTACGGGCAGTAAACCTCACTCGAAGGCGGTCCCGGTCGCTAAAATTCCTGACGTAGTCTTTCTCCCCCAAAGCAAAGCCCTCAATTGTAGTATATCCTTTTTTTCAGCTATGTCAAGTTTCCCAGCCCAAACTCCTCATGTATATAGCGCACCGCATCTTCCATATCATTTTCGTCCACCACCAGGGAGATGTTGTACTCCGAAGAGCCCTGGGCGATGGCGATGACGTTGATCCGTTTGCGGCCCAAAGCCCCGAACACCTTGGCCGAGATGCCCGGCGTCCCCTTCATCCCGGCCCCTACCACCGCCACGATCGCTACTTTCTCCTGAGCCCAGATACGGTCGATGTTTCGTCGGGCGCGTTCCGGCTCGAAACACTTTTCCAGGGCATTCAGGGCTTTCTCGGTGGCTCCTTGCTGGATGATGAAACAAATATTCTGCTCCGAGGAGGACTGCGAGATCATCAGGACGCTGATCCCTTCCTGTGCTACCGTGGAAAAGACCCTGGCGGCCATCCCTGGCACCCCGATCATGCCTCGTCCCTCGACCGTGATCAGGCTCAGGTTGCGGATGGCGCTGATGCCCTTGGCCGTCATGGCGTTGGGTTGGGCCTCTCTGAGCACCACCGTGCCCGGATGAGCAGGATTAAAGGTATTTTTGATGCGCAGGGGGATATTGCTCTCTATGGCGGGCAGGATGGTCTTAGGGTGCAGCACCTTGGCCCCAAAAAAGGATAGTTCGGCGGCCTCGCTGTAGGATATTGCCGGCAGGGTGCGGGCTTCGGGCACTACCCGGGGGTCAGCGGTCATCACCCCATCAACGTCGGTCCAGATCCAGACCTCCCGGCTATCCAGACAACTGCCCAGGATGGAGGCCGTATAATCGCTGCCTCCCCTCCCCAGGGTGGTGACCACTCCCTCGTTTGTGGCCCCGATGAAACCGGTCACGACGGGCGTTATACCCTGCTCCAGAAGCGGCAGCAGAGCAGCCCGCGTTTTGTCCCTGGTCTTGTCCATGAGCGGCGCGGCCGCGCCGTAGTTATCGTCGGTGACGATCAGGGTCGTGGCCTCCACTGGCTGGGCCTGGCCCCCCGATTCCTCCAGAGCGGCGGCCATGATCCTGACCATCATCCTCTCTCCCAGCGAGGAGACGACGTCCAGCCCCCGCCTGGTCAACTCTCCCAGGATGAAGATGCTCTGACACAAGTTCTCGAAGTCCATCAGCAGGGCTCCGAGCTCCTCCACCAAAGCCTGGTGACGCTCGTGGTCGCTGACCAGGTTAGCGACTACCTGTTGATGCTGGGCCAGCAGAACCTCCTTAATCCGTCGAAAGGTCTGTCCGTCGTGCCGCGAGGCCGAGGTAGCCGCCTCGATCAACGAATCTGTCACCCCGCTCATGGCCGAGACCACGACCACCACCCCGTCTTCACCGTTCTTCAGGGTATCCTGCACAATGCCCGCTGCGGTGCCGATCAGTTCGGCGTCTCCCAGAGATGTACCCCCAAACTTCATGACGATCATTAATTGCCATCCTCCTAAAATGATTGTTACAATGTATAATAAATAAATGGAGGCTTCCGGCCTGTTGCTGTGACCGGAAGCCTCGTCGCTTAAAGCCTGTACAGCAGTTTGTGGATCAGGGTTGGTAGTTGTTCAAGAACTCCCTCATCTCCGGGTCCTCGGCGAAATCCGGAGTCAGGGTATAGACCTGTGCTGTGTGCTCCGTGACCGTGCCCTGGCTGTCGATTTTGAGCTTGAGCACGCCCATGCTCCTGCCCAGCGGTGGACCAGACTGGGCGATGATAGTGCCATGCGTCGCATCCTGAAGCGGAGGGACCAGCGCCATACCGTTCAGCCCTCCTACGATGATATCGATGCCCTCCACCGCCGCAGCCAGTTGTTGATCGAGATCCACTCCCAGGTGGGAGAGAATGATGATAATATCCGCCTGCTCGCCGACCTCGGCCACGTATTGACGGGCGGTCTCTATCGGGTCCAGAACCAGGATAGGGGGGCTGCCCACCTGACTGGCTATGGTGGTGGCATTCTGGTCGGTCAGGCCGATGATAGCCGCTTTGTGTCCGTCCAGGTCCTTGATGACGTAAGGCTGAACCAGGAGCCTGCCCGTCTCCGAGATGATGACGTTGGCCGACAGGATAGGGAACTCAGCCTCAGCAATTCGTTTATTCAGCTCCTCCAGGCCAATGGAAAAATCCAGGGAACCGAGGGTCATGGCCTCGTAGCCCAAAAGATTCATGGCCTCTGCGATCACTTTGCCTTTGGTTTGCAGCCCCAATCCCTGCTCTCCGTAAAAAGTATCTCCCGCGTCCAGCAGCAAGAAAGTTTGTGCTGCTTCTCGTTCCACTTTAATCTGTGTGGCTCGCCGAGCCAACCCGCCTTTGGCCGGCTTTCAACCGCAAGGCTCGGTGTAGCCCCGCGTGTCGTTGGTATGCACAATCGTCAGTTCGAGGGGCGCAGGTGTGGGCCGCGGCGTGTCGGTCGGGGCTGGCGTATCTGTGCTCGTCGGCGTTGCCGCGGCCTGAGATATTTGGGCCTGTGTGACCGAGCCACACCCGAAGGTGACCAGACCTATGGTTATCATCAGTAAGACCAGGATGATATCTCGTCCTCTAGTTTGCATTACTCCCTCCATCTATTTACTATTTTATTCTAGTGAAAATCTCCTCAGACTTTACACTTTATTTATCTTTCTTATTTACCTTTCAATGTACAAATCGGCTGGTTTCTGTCGCCAGACCCAGACAAACAGGCCCAGGGCGATGCCTGCGGCGATAAAAGCGATGGCGCTGATGCACAGGAATAGCCTGGGCACAGAGGGCGGCACATCGTCGAGCAAGGAAGCCAGCAAAGGAGCCGGGGTGGGCGTCGGTCTGGGACGAGGGGTGCGAGTCGGCGTTGGGGTACCCAGCGGAGTGGGGGTGGGTACGATCTCTGGCGTGCTCACGGCGATAGGCGTCGCGGTAGGCCAGGGACAACCATTGTTCTCAACCGGGCCGGACTCGTTGGGGCATTGATCGGCCTCGTCGGACACCCCGTCCCCATCCGAGTCTAGCGGTACGGGCGTATCGGTGGGCAGCGGGCAGCCGTTGTTTTCGGCCGGGCCGGACTCGTTGGGGCATTGATCGACCTCGTCGGAGAGCCCGTCCCCGTCCGAGTCCGGGGGCAGCGGGCAGCCGTTGTTTTCGGCCGGGCCGGACTCGTTGGGGCATTGATCGACCTCGTCGGCCACCCCGTCCCCATCCGCATCCGGCGGTGGGGGGGTGTCGGTGGGCAGCGGACAGCCGTTGTTCTCGGCCGGGCCGGGCTCGCCTGGGCATTGATCGGCCTCGTCAGGCACTCCATCCCCGTCCGCATCCGGCGGCGGGGGCGGCGTGCCTGGAACGCTGGTCATCCTCACCACGTCAAAGAAGACCTGGTCCTGGCCGTGACTTTGGGGATTTTGGGCCCGCAGAAAGACGGTGATGGTCTCCGCCTGGGCTACGGCCTCCACCTTCAACAACAGTTCGCCCTGGTCGTTTTTGGGAGCGCGGCTTTGGCTCCAGACGGTCGTACTCCAGGCCACGTTGGGCGAAAGAGGGTCGGTGCCGCCGCTAGGGTCGATGCCGATGCTGCGCCCGATGAATTCTCCTTCATTCTTCTGGTTGGTGCTTGAGTCGCGGGATTCAAAGGCGGCCCACTCGACCGAGGCGGTGAGAATATCTCCCGGCGTAACCTGCACCTGCTGATACAAACCGGCATCGAAAGGCACCCAGTTAGCCCATATCTTCTGGCAACGCTGACCGTCCAACCTCTCGGCGAACCCGCCGTAAGCCGCGGTGTCCATGTATTGGGGTGGGGCGTTAGGATCGGTAATTACAAACGGGGTCCACCCGTTAGCCACCAGGCTATCGTTAGGCCCCCAGGGATAAAAGCCGTCCTCGAACCCTCCGTTGTTGATCAGGCCGTACCCCTCTTGCGCCCAGACGGTGGTCAAGGTGACCATCAGCGCCAGGCACAGGGAGACCGCCACGATCCTGCTTTTCCCAGCCTTCATGAAGCTGCCGCACTCCTTTGGCAATGTGCGTCTTTTTTCCTTTGTCGCATATAATAACACCTTTTGGCTCAAATAGCAAGTCGCAGGTAGGGCAATGGCATTTATCCCGCCAGACCCCTGATGCAAAAACGGGCGAGGCTCTATAACCTCGCCCGTTGGATGTCTGGAGCAGCCCGGCCTGACTCCTTACGGCGTGATGACGCTATTATGCTGGATAAGGGGCAACAGCACGGGCGGCGGGCCGAACTTGCTGACAAAGGCATCAGCCGGTGTCTCGCCATTAGGCTTGGCGACAACGCCACTCTCACTGCCCAGGCTATTATCGTAGGCGTTCAGGGTGGGGAAGTCGAAGGACGTAGTAGCTCCCGTCACGTAAGCGTTGCCGTCCCCGTCCACGGCGATGCCATAGCCCTCCTCAAATTGCCCACCTGTACCGGTCCCTCCCAGGTAGGTGGAGTAGCCCAGGGTAAGGACCCCGCTGGCGGTGATCATCTGGGTGACAAAGGCATCCTGAGACCCGCCCAGGAGATTATCGTAGGCGTTCTGGGTGGGGAAATTGTTGGAAGAAGTATAGCCCGTCACGTAAGCGTGGCCCGCCCCGTCCACGGCGATGCCATAGCCAGATTCCCAACTGCTCCCCCCCAGGTAGGTGGAGTAGACCAGCATGGAAGGGGTAAGGACTTGCGTGGGGTCTATCTTGGTGACAAAGGCATCA
>CAZYHC010000091.1:0-17256 GCA_964646625.1 uncultured Anaerolineales bacterium | reverse complement strand
GATTCTAATTCGCGGCGGTATTTGCCCACAGTGTTATTGCTCACACCCAACTCTTAAGACACTCTACTATGATCAAACCAATGCCATCTATTTTGATACCCTCAAAAGGCTCTGCAAGGTTTTAGAGTGTCAGCCCGGCGATCTGTTTACATTTGAGCAAGATGCCGATGACCATGACGAAGAAAATAACGGAGACGCCTGACAGAAAGCCCAACGGCTCCACGAGGGAGCCGTTAAGCAGTCAGGCGTCTCCAATTGCTCTTTAACGCCTGTCGTGTATAGTCTCTCTGAGCCCGGTTACCGGCGGCCAACCGAGAAGCCGGGCCCGGAGAGATGCATTAACCGGCCCGGAGCCGGGTAGATGCCTTGTTCTTTACTAACTAATCAGTCGGCCCATCGCCACGTCACATTGCTGATGCTGACAAAATGAAGCCCCTGCCGGTTCGCGGTCATGACCTTGAAGTTGCTCCTCTGGCCGGGGCCCAGAGAAGAAGGGCTGGCATACGCTGAATCCACCGCAAGCAGCCGGCCGGACTTGTCCAGCAGCTCAACGTGGACTTCAACCAAGCGCATGGCCCTGGCAGAGACATTCTTGATCACGCCGTCCACGTAGATGTAATTGCCGGATTCGCTCAGATACCATGTCCAATCAACGATATCAATGTCAACCGTCTCGGGGCGAGAGGCCGGTTGCCTGTAAGCGGGCCTGGTGGCGGTCGGGCTCGGAGTGCTCGTGGGGGTGGGTTCGATATCCACCAGAAGCCCGGACTCAATATATCCAGTTCTGCCAAAAGCGCGGATGAGCGTGAACTTCCCATGTTCGTTAGCGACCCGGGCCAGCACTTCAACCCTGTTGCCGGAAAAGACGTAGAACGGTTCACCGGCGTTCGCCATCGGAGTAGGCCACATAGCAGCCCTGCCCTGGGGAGAGTTGACCCAGGCCACCTCAATGGTAGTCGGGGTAGGGATAGGTTGAGAGCCTTGCTCAACAGGGATCATGAACGCGAGGCCGATGAGACAGGTAAAACCTACAACGCCAAAGGCTAACATGCCGCCGATAACGTATTTGAAAGTTTTTGCGTCCATTGCCACCTCCGCCATTTTGTGACATGGACGGGTCATGCACTATAATCCCCTCAAGCCCCGTCAACGCTTGGCAGCCCGAGCGGGGCAGGGGAAGGTTGTAAACCACCGCCAGGCGGTGGAGGTTTACCTTTTGAAAAGGAACGGGGCCGGACGAGAGGCCTGGCCCCTGGCCAGACTTTGGTAAACAAAAAGGGCCGGGTGTGAGACCCGGCCCATGCCGAACATTAACAACCAAAAATATTTTGCCGGGCAACAACTCCTTTTAGGCTCCCCGGGCAGGACTCGAACCTACAACCAACCGTTGACGAACAGTTCGTATCGTTCAAAGGGATGCTCTTCTGGACTGGTCACCGTGGCGTGCAAGTTGACCGTTTGCTCATAAACCGTCACCCCGTCAGCAGGCTCATGGATGTCTATGGACAAGCCGCTGGTATCTTGAGCGGTCACGTAGACACTCATCGCCAGCATCAGGAAAGCGAAGCTCAGTACGCCCAGCCAACCTTTGCGTCTCATCTCTCATTACCTCTCTCGATTCCGCTTATTTCAGATGAGCGACGATGATGCGTTTCTGCGCTGTCCAAGCTTTCCTGTTCTTGCTCTAGTTCTTGCTCCAAGCCAGAAATCTCTTTCCTAAGATCCTCGATCTCAGTAATGACCTCGGGGGGAGTAGAGATGCCTTTCCTGGCCACCATTACTTCCAACGCTTGCAATCTTCGCGTTTTCTGTATGATCAGTTTTCTAACATGCTCAATTCTGGTTTGAGGAGTAATTTCTTTAGGCCCACCTATGACAGCTACTTTAAACAAAAGTGCCAGACAAACTCCTATTACCAAAACTATGGCTATGATAGCGATAAATATCCAGAGAGTAGGTATAACGACCATTATCTCAAAGGGGATACACTTTAATGGTCTGATCTCTTTCTCATTTCCGCTTACGATGACTGGTATTGAGATCGCTATGCTGATCTCCTGTCTTCCCATTTTGAGGGGACTGATGTTCCAACTCCACTCAGTTGGGCTATCTGAAGTGACTGTTCTTAAAGAGTCGCCGTCTGCCACAACCTCAAAATTGCTCGCTATCAGCTCAGCACGCATTAGAGAATAGATCATTATTTCACCGCTATATCTATGCACATGCGAGGGCCTATTCTTAGCCATCAAAGGGGTAGTGGCAATTGGCGCGGGTACAGGGATAGGTTCAAGGCTAGCAAGTTGGGGATTGGGGACGATTACAAGCCGAACAGTTCCAGATTCACCGAAGGGTATACGAGAAGGGCATGTAATTTCCAGCTTGCCGATGCCAAGATCTATTACGGATAAAGAGGCTTTTGTCATTATGGTCCCATCTGCCCGCTGTTCTTCGTCAATGATCAATTCAGCATAAATTTTTGGAGTGGTGGCGGTCGAGGTGGGAAGTGGAATTGGTGTGGGTGTAGAGCTTGGCACGAATGTAGGAGTAGGTGCCGTCGTGTCGGTGGGCATGGGTATGAACGTCGGAGCTTCCGCGTTCATAGTGGCGTAGACTTCCAGAATAATAGCTTCCCTGGTGGCCTCGATGTTGGGCATACCAGTGGGTTGGGCTTTTTGCATAGTGGGTGTGTCTGTCGGGATGGGCGTATCGGTAGCCGCTGGGATGTCGGTGGGAGCCTGGGCAGTCAAGGTGGAGACGACGGCTGTTTGAATGACGGCTTCGACTGTCAAAGTGGCGGCGAGGGCTACCTCCTGAGTAGCTATGATGTCAGGTGTGGCGGTGGGTATATCTGTCAGCGTAGGTGTGAGAGCAGATGTCGGTGTTTCGGTCGGAGTGGGCGTGAAGGTCGGAGCCTCGGCGGTCATGGTGGCATAGAGTTCCAGGGCAGTAGCTTCCCTGGTGGCCTCGATCTCTATGTCGGGCGTATCCGTCGGCCAGGGCGTCTCGGTGGGGGTGGCCGTTGGGGTATCGGTCACCACAGGGGTAAAGCTGGGTTCAGCTTTCGGCGTAGCGGTCGGGGTGGCCGTATCGGTGCTTGCAGGGGTGAAGGTCGGGGCTCTGGCGGTCAAGGTAGCGTTGACTACCAGAGCCAGGGCCGTCTCGATAGCTCCCACGTCGGGCGTGTTGGTAGGGGTGGGGGTATCCGTCGGGATGCTGGTGACGGTGGGCGTGTCTGTGGGTGTGGGTGTCAGTGCAGGCGTGGATGTGCCGGTCGGGGTGGGTGTATCGGTGGCCGTTGGTGTGTCGGTAGGAGCTTGAGCAGTCATGGTAGCGGCGACGGCTGTCTGAAAGGCGGCCATAGCTGCCTCCTGAGTAACCATGAGGTCAGGTGTGACGGTGGGAATGGGTGTGTCTGTGGGGGCTGGCGTCAATATCGGCGTAGGTGTGGGCATGTAGGTGGGCATCAGGGTCGAAGTCGGTGGTAGAGTCGGCGTTTCGGTAGGCGTCTCCGCCAGTGTCGGAGTAGATGTGGGAGGAACAGGAGTATCGGTCGGCGGTATGGGCGTGTCCGGAGCTTTGGGAGTGGCAACTATCGGCGTGCCGGTCGGTGCCGCCGGTCTCGGAGTGAAGAGAGCAAACAGCGGAAAGGAGGTATACTCGGTCGTGGTTGCAGTCGCGGGATGTTGAGCACCACCAGTCAGTTCCTTAACCCGTTCCGTCACATAGACGTCCAGCTCGGACGTATAGATGATGCCATTCCCGTCGTAGTCGGCTCCGCCCGCCAAGCCATCCAGGATAGCTTTGGTGAAAGCGCCATGTCCCCAGGCCGGGTCTTCCCACGAGAACTCCTCACCCGTGCTGGAGGCCATGACCATCGCCCCCCGACCAGCCGTGGCGAAGTCCTGGATGGCTTCCAGGTTCACAGCCATGCTTTTCGCTCCTGCGCCTGTGACTCCTCCGGCATGGCAGGTGTCCATCAGGAGCACCGTCTTCCCCGGCAGGGCTTGCAGCATGCGCTCGAACTCGAACCAGAGGATAGCGGTGTCAATTATGCTCGCCGGGTCGCTGTCGTAGGGCAGGAAGTAGTAATCACCCCACAACTCGTGGCGGACGCCGTGCCCAGAGACGAAGATGATAGCCAGATCATTCTGGGTGACCTCGCGTCGCACCCATTCCAGGTCGCTTAAAACCTTACCCCTGGTTGCTTCTTCATTCAACAGCAGGCGGGCCTCGACCTCCCCGAACAGGGGACCTTCTTGCGTGGCGAAAGCGTCCGAGATATCTTGAGCGTCTACGTCCGCATACGAGAGGTCGAATTCGTCCCGCTCGTAGTCGGCCACCCCGATGGCCAGAATGTAGAGGTTGGGTCTATGCACAAAAGGAGCGTAAGTCACAGTGATGGCCTGCCCCGCGCTCCCCAGGTCGTTGACCGCAATGATGACTAACTCGTTTTTCCCCTCCTCCAACAGGATGTCAATGTTGATTTCGCCTGGTAGAACGGGGTCCACACCCTTGTCTTTCCACAATACCGGGAACCCATTGACCAGCACCTCCAGGTGCTCCAGGGGATGCCCTTCCGGCGACTCGACTGCGGCCCGCAGAGTGATCGTCGGCGTTTGGACCGTTATCCCATCCAGCGGCTCGTAGATGGTGATCGTCGGCCCCTGGGCGGCGACGTAAAGGCTAACTGTTAGCACCAGCAGGATGACACACACTACAACCAGTAAGACTTTGCGTTTCATTCGCTCTCCTCCCTCGGAAGGCTCTCGGCGAAACTCACTTCACGTGAGCAAAGGTGATCTTCTCGTGAAAGAAGCGGTCTTCTCTCAATTCTAGCAGCTTCAGTACCGGGTCAACGCCTTTGCCGCCTGGCAATAGCGCCGGCTGAAGGTGCGGCTTTACGTCCTCGTCATACGAGAACGGTTGGGTCGAGGCTACGGCGAAAAACTGCTCCCAACCCTCGCTCTGGTCGAGCCGAAACTCGATGGTCTGGTAGTCTTCACCCGCTATGACCTGCCCGGCCGCGCGGCTATCGTAGGGCCAGAGCGGGGTGAACTTCCCGGCGGTGTCCAGGCTGAACAGGTAAGCGTAGCCGTCGGCTGCGGGGGTGAAGTGAAAGCGGAGTGTGTCACCAGACCTGTACTTCCCTCCCTCGATGCCCTGGACGAACTCGTCGGCATCGCCTCTCTTGACCTCAAACCAGAAGGCAAGTTCAACGTCTGAGGTCGGGGCAACGGTCGGCGGGCTGGTAGCTGCGGGCGTAAACGTAGCTGGGAGTGTAGTAAGAGTAGCCGTAGGAGTCCCGAACAGGTAAGAGCCTGCGTTTGGTATCAACCACGTCGCCAGAGCGATCAACAAGCCTATCGCGCCAGCTATGGCCCCTACCTGCTCCCAGTTTATGCCGCGCCTGGCAGACTCCGCCTGGGATGGAACAGGTTGTGCCTGCGGCCCTGGCGTAACGGCTGGTGGCTCAAGAGCCTCTGTCTCAGGTGGCCCTCCCGACACCTCCGCAGCCTTCCCCACATCCACTTTCTCGCCGGTTACCACGTCGCCATGCACGTCACCGCCCACAGCCGCAGCCCTATCGCCGGAAGCGACCACCTGTGGTCCTTCAAACCAGACAGGGACAGCTTGCTCTGCGGCAACCTCCGCTGGCCCTTCTCCCCGAAGGGCGGCCAGCTCTTCTTCCACCTGCCGCAACTGTTCCTGTTCAAGCTCCAACTTGTTGAGCAGGTTCAAAGGACTTTCCAGTGGGCCATACCCAGCCAGCATCTCTTCCAGGTTGCGGATGTTCGCCTGATGCCTATCCCTTAGCCTCTCCAGGTGCTCGATCTCCTGCTCTCTATCCGACATAGTTCCTCCCCGGACTCCTCACGAAACGAAAAGAGCCTGCGCCGAATTTGCAACGGGCAGGCTCCTGTGGTATAATGTCTTCAGAAAGTCGGGCTGCCTATCGCATCCCGGCCACATAATTTGGTTAAGCCTCGGTTGGTTGCCAGGCCACGCGAGGCTTTATTCTTTATATACCCATTATACTGGCTTTTATCTTTCTTAGCAACCTCCGGCATAATGGTATTCGCTATCAGCAAAAGCGGGCCAGGCCACATTTCGCGGGAGGCTCTACTCTATCCGTAAATATTATACCACACAAAGGTTATTATCAGGTAAAGCTCAGGTTAAGATTTGGTTAAAAATTTCGGAACGTAAGTTCTAGATGACCTTGACTGGATAGACTTTGTATCCTGACTCTGCCTAACAGTTCCACTACTCTAGCTGCTCCAGCCCGCTTGCTCTCTCGTTCCCTCTCTCTGCCACCTTCCATAGCCTTTTCGCCATTGATCAACAAACCACGATCAGCCCGCCCTTTACCACACGCACGGTATCGAGGAACAAACCTCTCGGCCTTGGAAGCGAGCCCAACGGTATCAAGGCCAGGATAGAAGCAGGCTTACGAAATTGGAAGGCTTTTGGAAGGTCAGGGGGGCGTTTTGTAAGGCGGTTGGAAGAATGTGGGACTGGCTGCGCTTGGGCTTTCTTTCCTTGTCACGGGCGTCGTGTTCGAAGGTGCTGAGGGAGGTATAGTGGGCGCCGGCGCAGCTTTGGGTATGCTCTTTCTTCTGAAAGACGCATCTCCCTCGGGAACTATAGCTATGGCTATCAGGGTGGTTGATGTGATAGAGAGCGCGATTATCGGTGGGTTTATTGGGATGGTCCCTGGAGTGGTTATCTTTTCTCACGAGCCTCTTGGCATTGGCGTCTCTGACGTCTCGGAGGTGTCGGGTTAAGAACTCAGTGAATACCGGGAAGCTGAAGCGCAAAAAGAGGCCCTCTGCCATCAAGGCGGGGGCTTTCTTTTTTTCAGCAGCCTTACAGCAGCCCCACCGCAACAAAATTTGACATCCCGCAACAATTATGATATTATAGCAGCGTGAGAGTAATACAGGGTTATCTTCGAGGAGGAAACCCGCATGGAAGCGGTTGCAACCCTTAGAGGTTCTCATATCTGCCGTGGAGAGTAAAAGCGCCGACAGAGGGCGTAGCAGCGCCCGGCTGTCGGCGTATGTGTTTTGAGGTCTGATGAAAACGATGAAGCCTCGCGGCTGGTGTAGAGCCCGAGGCGGTGGCCAGGGTGAGTTGGACACCCCGGCAAGATGGAGTATAGCATAGAAGCCCGCCGGAGGCAAGCAGCCCTGGCGGGTGTTTTTGTTTTTTGCCTGTCCCGGATGACTGAAACGTTATAGTCCAAAGTCTGGCATCCGACAGGGCTGGAGACTGAACGGAAGGAGATTCGAAGGGGAAGTTCTCCTCGTCCCAGGCATACTGTACGCTTGGGACGCAAAAAGTCAAATAGGGAGAGACAGGCGGAACCAACCTCCCTCTCTGCGATAACTTCGGGTTTCGCCAGGAACCATGCTGTTCTCACCTGTCTCTCGGCCAAGAGCGACGGTCTAACAGATAATGATAGAGAAGAGATGTGTACTGTCAGTCAAGTCGCTCTGACTATAGTATACAAGGAGTAATGATGATGTTTCATAGTGGTAAGACACAGATCAGTATGAACCAGCATCCATTCGCATTTTGGAGCGTCCCTGCCACTGAACTGCTTCAGCAACTTCAAACAACCCCGCAGGGCTTGACCAGCGATGAAGCTCAGCAGCAACTTAGACGCTATGGCGCCAATCTCCTGAGACCTAAAAAGAGATTGGACGCGCTTGCGCTCCTGCTTGCTCAGTTCAAGAGTCCAATTATCCTTCTCCTTCTCTTTTCAGCGGGACTGTCATTCTTCCTGCGTGAGCCTACCGATGCGCTCATAATCCTGGCCATTGTCCTCCTAAGTAGCTTTCTTGGGTTCTGGCAGGAACGAGGAGCGGCCAATGCCATTGAGAAGCTGTTGGCGATCGTGCAAATAAAAGCGAGTGTACTGCGCGATGGGAGCCCAAAGGATATTCCGGTCGAGGAGATTGTGCCCGGAGACGTTGTCATACTCAACGCCGGAGATAGCATCCCTGGAGACTGCCTGATTCTGGAATCCAAGGATCTCTTCATCAACGAAGCGACCTTAACGGGTGAAACCTACCCTGACGAAAAAACAGCCGGGGTGCTGGCGGCAGAAACACCGCTTGGTCAGCGGACAAATACTCTTTTTATGGGCACCCACGTGGTAAGCGGCACGGCGCAAGCGGTGGTTGTCCGCACAGGCATGGACACTGAATTCGGCCAGGTTTCCGAACGACTGAAACTCAGGCCACCGGAGACAGAGTTTGAACACGGCGTCAGGCGATTCGGGTATCTTCTTATGGAAGTGGGGCTGGTGCTGGTGATCGCCATCTTCGCCATCAACGTCTATTTTGAACGTCCGGTCTTGGACTCCCTTCTCTTTGCCTTAGCCCTTGCGGTGGGGTTAACTCCGCAACTGCTGCCGGCGATTATCAGCGTTAACCTGGCTCAGGGGGCCAAACGCATGGCCTTTCAGAAGGTGATCGTCAGACGGCTCGCCTCTATCGAAAATTTCGGGAGCATGAACGTGCTCTGTTCCGATAAAACCGGCACCCTGACCGAGGGGGTGGTGCGATTGCACTCTAGCCTTGATGTTGACAGCAATGAAAGTGAAAGAGTTCTTCTCTACGCCTATCTCAATGCTTTTTACGAGACGGGGTTCACGAACCCTATTGATGAAGCGATCCGCGTCCATCGTCAGTTTGATGTGTCTGGCTACCGGAAATTGGACGAGGTGCCGTATGATTTCATTCGTAAGAGACTGAGCATCCTGGTCTCAAAAGGTGATACGCATCTGATGGTGACTAAAGGGGCGTTGCCAAATGTGGTTGCTGTCTGTTCGTCGGCAGAAACTTCTGATGGAACGATCGTAGATATGGCTGCGGCGCGGGAACAGATTCAGCGGCATTTTGAGGAGCTCAGCGGTAAGGGCTTTCGCACGCTGGGTGTCGCCTACCGGGATGTCGGCTCTGACTCGCTCATCACCAAAAGCCATGAAACTGGCATGACGTTCTTAGGCTTCCTTGCTTTCTTTGATCCGCCCAAGCCTGGAATTGTTGAGACCCTCAGCCACCTGAAGCACCTCGGCGTTTCGCTGAAGATCATTACCGGCGACAACAAGCTGGTCGCGGCCAATGTTGGTCAACAGGTGGGATTGCCGAACCCCCAAATTCTCACGGGTTCAGACCTGCGCCACATGAGAGACGAAGCCCTGCTCCGACGTGTGAACGAGGTGGACGTCTTCGCCGAGGTCGAGCCCAATCAGAAAGAGCGCATCCTCCTCGCTCTGAGGAAATCTGGCAATGTGGTGGGTTACATGGGAGATGGGATCAACGATGCCTCAGCACTCCACGCCGCCGACGTTGGCATTTCCGTTGATAGCGCGGTGGACGTGGCCAAAGAGGCGGCTGATATTGTGCTGCTGGGAAAGGATCTGGAGGTCCTTTTGCATGGGGTACGCGAAGGGAGGACGACCTTTGCCAACACCCTCAAGTATGTGTTCATAACCACCAGCGCTAATTTCGGCAATATGTTCAGTATGGCAGGAGCATCTCTTTTTCTGCCCTTTCTCCCCTTGCTGCCCAAGCAGATCCTTCTGACCAATTTTCTGACGGATTTTCCAGCAATGACTATTGCCACCGATAGCGTGGATCGTGAACTGGTTGAGAAGCCTCGACGCTGGAACATCAGGTTCATTCGCGACTTTATGATAACCTTCGGCATTGTGAGTTCAGTGTTTGACTATCTCACCTTCGGAACGCTCCTGTTCGTCCTCCGGGCCACCACGGATCAATTTAGAACGGGTTGGTTTCTGGAGTCTGTTATTACCGAGTTGTTGATTTTGCTCGTTATTCGGACCCAGAGACCTTTCTTTAAGAGTAAGCCGGGCAAGCATTTGCTGATAGCGACTCTGGTGATCGTCGGGGTTACGCTTATCCTTCCTTACAGCCCGTTAAGTGGGCTTTTAGGACTTACCCCCATTCCCACACCATTTCTCCTGGTATTAGGGGGCATCACTGCGCTTTACATTACCGCATCGGAAGTGGCGAAGAGAATATTCTATAAGAGAGCGCAATTTTAGAGAAAACGGCCAGGGGACCAGAATGTCGCCTGGCACAGAGTAACTTGATGCAAGAAGGCCGGAGGGTGAGTCCGGTACGAAGCAATGCGGTTCGTCTGTGCAGCGTTGGCTGGACACATCTATCATTGCCTCAAGTTCAAGAACCCCTATGGCGTCGAGAAGGCGTTTCGAGGTTCCACGCCCGTGCCTGCCTCGGAGCAGGCGCTGGTGGACTTGGAAGCCGACCTTGAGGAGAGATTCGAGGTCATCGATGTCCATCTCTGCCAGATAGAGGGATAGCTCTCTCTTACGTAGCGAAAAGGGGCGCAAGCTGTAGAGTCTGCGCTCTGGTATTTATCTGCACAACTTGCGAGCCTTCCACTCGCAGGCATTCGGAGTTTCCCTTCAGGGAAAGCATTCCTATCGCATCCTAAAGAGCGGCTCCTCGCCGCTCAAAGACGTGGAAGGTGCCCGGAAGACGAATGCTTTTTTATGCAGCACAAACGTTCTGAAATTTTTAACCAAACCTTAACCTGAGCTTTACCTGAAAATAACCTTTTTGTGGTACAATAAAAACAGGATGCCCATTTGAGGGGACATTAGGGGCAAGCTGTTCGTGGTTGCTCGCTCAACTGACAAAGGTTGCAAGAAAAGATAGGTTATGGTAAAATAGGACAGAACCCGAAAGCACTTCATCACAGTCTTAAAGAGTAGATAAGCCTCGCGGCTGAAGCAGAGCCCGAGGCGGCGGCCAGGGTGGTTGGAGCACCCGGCAATGGAAAGTATAGCATGAAAGCCCGCCGGAGGCAAACCCACTCTGGCGGGATTTTTGTTTTGAGCATAGGAGTTACCAGTATGATACCCAATCCTCAATCAAAGGCATTCTCCCCCCCAGGATATTCATCGTGGTTTGTTTTGATCACAGCCGTTTTCCTCACCTGTTTGATCACAGCCAACATCACGGCAGTGAAATTGGTGACCGTGTTTGGCCTGGTACTGCCGGCTGCCATCATCATCTTTCCCATCAGCTACATCTTCGGCGATGTACTGACTGAGGTGTATGGCTATCGCCAGGCGCGGCGGGTCATCTGGCTGGGGTTCGTCTGCAACCTTATCGCTGTGGTCGCCATCTGGGTGGGACAGGTGTTGCCGGCCGCCTCGTTCTGGGATGGACAGGCCGCTTACGAGCGCATCCTGGGTTATACTCCCCGGCTGCTGGCCGCTTCTTTCCTAGCCTACCTGGTAGGTGAGTTTGCCAACTCCTTCGTGCTGGCTAAGATGAAGATCGCCACGAACGGGCGATGGCTATGGACGCGCACTATTGGCTCCACACTGGTGGGGCAGGGGCTGGACTCACTGGTATTCATTACCCTAGCGTTCGCGGGGACGATTCCGCTGGCAGGGTTGGCCTCAGCCGTTGTGACTCAGTGGCTAGCGAAATCGGTTTATGAGGCCGCTGTGACGCCGCTAACCTATACAGTGGTGAACTTTCTCAAACGGCGGGAGGGTTTGGACGTGTACGATCACGAGACACGGTTCAATCCGCTGTTGGTAACGGAGTAGCAGTGAAGTTGACGCCCGAATTGGCATTAAGGTGATGCGCGTATGAATCAAGTGGAATCCCAAAACCGTCGTCTAACAGAAGATGGAGTAAGAGAGGACCTACAACGTCAGCCCCACCTGCTGATGAAATTGGCCGAAAACGCACTGACCGTGGCTGAGAGCCTGCGCGATAACTACTTCAAGAACACAGCTAGTTTTGTATCGGCACTGCGTGGGGCAATGCACGAGGCAGCCGAGGGCAAACGCCCTGATTCACCCCTAACTGTCCATAAAGTCGAAAATGTTGACTGGGCTGCTGTGCAGGGTGAGGTAGTGACGTTCATTGATGGCGGCGTCGGGGAAGTGCAGATTTCAAGTCAGGTGCCTATCCTATTACGTGTCGGTTCATATTGTGTGCGCACCGGCGAGCGCCGTCTAGCTGAACGGGAAAAGTTTGGCTACTATCCCGTCATACTGGGTGATTTGGAGGGTGGCAGCAAGGAGCGCGGAGACTTCACCGCCATTGTGCGCACTACAGCCGAGCTTCTTGGCGGTTTATCAGCGCTGGTTCGGACGCCCGATCTCCGCGTTCTGATGTTCCACGGCCCGCTGGTCTACGTGATGGGTGGCTTTTCGGGACATACGCCATTCACTGAACGAGACATTGACCTTTTTTTGCGCCAATACGCGCCGGACTCCAACTTCGCCCGCCAGCTCAAAGAAGACTTTTTGCAAGAAGCGCGACTGGACATCTATCCCGAGATGACCGACCGCTCCGGCGAATGGGCCAAGCGACGGCTGTTTGAACCACTGGCCTGGATCGCTTACCTATACCGGCGGTTAATTCGAGAAGCCCGCCAGCGCAACCCCACACCCATCATCGCTGGTGTAGTCGAACGCGGGGCATTGCGTGAGTTCATTGAAAAGGTGCTGCTGAAGCGTGTCTTCCGGGGACTGGAAGACAAGGGCAGCGCGGACTATTTCAACCGAATGTACGGTCGTTCTGACCTGACTTCTCCCAGGGCACTGCTGGATCGGTTGGGCTATACCGACGCGCTATTGCTGGCAATGCTGCTTCAACCGGGACAGTTCTCCGAGTCCTGGGTGCTCAACAAATATGGAGGTCTACATAAGGGCCAGATTTCTTTGCCCGGAGAGGCTTGGAAGAGTGACGTTGACTGGGGGTGTTTGAGATCATCGAGCAAGTTTGGTTTTCCACCTGTGCGTGGCTGTTACGTTCACGTGTCTGAGACTACCGAGCCGGTGCGGGTTGAAGTATTCGATGAGTTGGGGCTCGACCAGATTGCAGAAGCGGCCCACCGCACCTATTTGTACGCGCGCCTGCTCCCCGGTTACGGTTTCCCGGTAGGCTTGGATATCGCCGACAAACATGCCCACGTCCCAGCCTGGCTGACTGACGCTTACAGCAAGCTCATCCGATACCATCTGGGCGTCAGCCTGCAACGTGGTGAGATCAGCGACGCCGACATGCGCCGCATTCTGGTTCAGGCGATCTACATGACTCATCGGGACTGGCTATTCCGTCCCAAGACGTGAGAGGAGGGTGACTTATGGAAATATCTTCCGACGAACAAAAGGCTAACCGATACGTCGGCACGCTGGTGGGGGAGAGCACCAGCCGAGAGTTTCGACTGGCTGTGGCGCACGAAACGATCCGCGAGCAAGACATAATTGCCGTGGACGCTGAACTGCGCCGGCCAGAGGGCAATGTACCACTCGAAAAAATTCGTGTGTGGGCCAAAGTACAGCGCATTGAGCGGCTGAACCCGCTCTTTCCGGCTGAGGCCGGGCACGAACTGGCCGCCACCAGGACAGACCCGTTTGACACGGTACTCTCGTTGAGCCGGGAGATGGTGACGGCGGTCTGCCAGGTCCTGGGCGCCGAGCCGCTAGACGGCAGCCCCGGTGGCAAGCTTGACCATCTGCGCTACCCGCCCCAACCTGCTACCAACGCCTACCGCCCTGAGTCAGGTGACATTGCGCGCGTCGTTCTGGGGGAATTGCAGCAAAAGCAAAACCGTGCCTTGAATATCGCTACCCTCTCCAATCGCCCCGAAGTAGACGTGAAGGTGGACGGTCATGCCATCGTCACTCGCCACCTGGCTATCTTGGCTATGACTGGCGCTGGCAAAAGCTGGGCGGCCCGGCGCATTATCGAACAACTGGCGCGGAAGAACTATCCCATTGTCATCTTCGATCCACACGGTGACTACACCGGGCTGGCAGACGTACTGACTCTGCAAAAAAGAGTCAAACTATTCTATGCTCATTTGCCTGTTTTAGAAGAAGGTTTTGACGATGCTGCTCGAATTATCAATGGTCTGAGCGGTGAAGAAATGAGTCCGGCTCAGTATGATGCCTTTGGCATGCTCTTCTCAGTTGCACCAAAGCTTCTTGATAGTGAAAACTTGTCATCTGGTGAATTGAAAGAGATACTTTTCGATATTACCAAGAATCCGAATATCATTAAGTATCCTTTAAGGAGAGATTTGTTTGCGCTTTCATATATTGCGGAAGCCGCTGGGATATTGGCTAAAGAGAAAGAGCTGTCTAATGAGCGAGAACGCCTTGCTGAATTAGGATTTGACGAAGTTCGGAAACTTGGTGCCAGATTGGCGGGTACACATAGAGCTCTAGCCCGGCAGTTACGCCGAGCAGCCTTTGCACTACGTGAGATGGAATACATCAACCGTTCCCGTGCTGGCAAAGCAGAGCCGCTACCTCCTGAAAGGAACGAGTTGGTGCAATATGGACAGATCTCTGTAATCTCTCTGGCTGGTTACACGGATGAGTTTCAGGCAACGCTTTACACTCTGATCGCTCAACACCTATTCAAATCTCGTATACAGGGCGTACTGCCTTACGGATATCTTTTGGTTTTAGAAGAGGCTCACAACTTTGCTCCAGGCCAGGCAGAGCATCCTGCTATCGCTCGCTCCATCACTACTACCAAGCAAATAGCCCAAGAAGGGCGAAAGTTCGGAGTGGGCCTCATTCTCGTCAGCCAGCGCCCCTCGCGCCTGGATGAGACCACCCTTTCGCAGTGCAACTCCTACATCATCATGCGCATGGTCAACCCGGCCGACCAGAGCTACGTCCGGAGGGTAGTTGAGACCTTGGCCGAGGACGAAGCCCGCATGCTCCCTGACCTGGATGTGGGTGAGGCCATTCTGTCCGGGCAATTGATCAACTTTCCTGTGTTGGTCAAGATGAAGGAACCTGAGTCGAAGGGCGAGCGTGAGGAAAAAGACGCCTTTCAAGCCCTTGAGGAAGCATACGCCAATAGCACCAGTGAGGCAAAGAGATAAGCTCTCTGCACTTCAGTCAACACAAATTCGCTAAAGCATCCGCCAGCGCGCTTTTCAACTGCTCCAATCCTTCGCTCTTTAGCGGAATGTCTCGCGATCCGATCACTCGCACGCCATTGAGGGGAATCTCAGAAACCGCTCTGTTGATCACTGTGGCATATCTATCACGTCCATAGAACAAGGTGCACGAGTAGTGCGCGCCATATTTCCTAAGAAAATCCCCCACGCGAGTTGATAAGACCTCGATTATTTCGCGGCGCTTTCCCCTTGTGTGCTTCGATCGATTCAGCGATAAATTGTACTCCAGTACAGAGGGTAAATCCTCGAACTGTCGGGGAACAATCCCAAAGACCCCAGACAATGTGACGACTTCAACGACCTCCCTCGCGCCTGGTACAGCATACACAGCACGTAGGTATAGTTGCTGGCTGGGTGAGGTGCGATAGGGTTTCCTGGCAGAGCAAGGCAGGATGAGAAGAATCCTCTTGCCTGGAGTGGGTTCCCAGGTGTCGAGGATTAATCGGACCGCTGCTTCAACCTTAGAAGAGAGTATCAGGTCAAGTGGGGATTCATAAGTGCTCATAGGCCCAAGTTCTCAATCTGTTCGAGGTGATTGGTACACAGATTGTGAAGTCCATGCAACACAGTCGCCACCTCCTTGACCCCACGGCGGTTCTCCTTCAGCTCATCCAGCGAACGCGTCGAACAGATAGGACAACCGCAATTCCAAGACTTCAAGTCACGGCTAGAGACGTATGCGCCTTGTTCTCTATCATACAAGTAGCGGTTCTTGGCACGGACCATGTGATAAGTAGTGTCAAATGAGTCGAAGCCGAACTCGAAAATATAGCTGGCTTTCCTGTTAGTGGTTCCAAAAGCGTGAAGGAAACGCTCCTGCATTCCATGTGCTTTCAACGTATATTTCAGGGCAGTCACAATGAGCCGAACCATATCATAATCTTGGAGTGGCACCAAAGACCCTAAACCAAAGCCATCGAACTGGACCTGAAGTTCCTTTTCGGCCTCGGCCAGTTCGCTGACATAGCGGTCAAGCTCACGACGGTAGACACGGTACGCTTGAGTATAGCCCAAGCTCTTGACTTCTTCCGGCGCAGGGCCAATAGGGTGAATTACCGCCAGTAGAGCGGATGGGAAATTCTCTCCCAGTCGGGCTTTTTCAGCCAGGGCCGCCTTTGCACATTGCAGGCTGAAGAATGCCCGTCGGCGTTTGCGCTCTAGTGGGTAACCGTAATCATCAATGACCCGATCCAGGGTTACGACGAAATCACCCCGGATCGCAAGCTGGTGCGCCAAGTTGATCCTCTGTGCACATTCTGCCAGCGAAATGACGATCTGTTCATCCCAGTGGCCTTCTTCAGTATTTGCCACCTTTAGCATCGTCTCTGCGAAGTCTAATACTGAGGATGCAAAGGTATCCTCAGGGTTGCGTTTTAGAATATCCCTGTAGATCTCAAGTAGGCGATCTACCTTCCTGCGGTCACCAAAGCTAAAGCCACCGCTGTCAATCATCACAGCACCTCGAAAGGTGGGGATGGGACCCGGCGGGAAATCAGCATAGTCGCTATAGGGGGAGCCAATACATCTCGCTTGTTCTCGCACATATCCCCTCACGTGGCATACATAGTCTTTAACGTACTGTTGGAAACCATCTCGCATCATTGGCTTGCGGAGACACTCCGCTGCTCGGTATACATCGTAAATGCTGATCAGCAGGTTCAGTTGCTTGTACCACTCGTGATAAAAGTACATCAACTTGTTCCACTGATTACCCCAGATGCTGAACCCTGCAAATAGTGCTGGTGTCTTAAATGGCTTACGTCGCCATCCAAGCAGTCGCCAACAACGACGACGCCCCCGCGTGTCCTCTCTTGTTTGAAGTTTTCTGGTGCACACCAGCGCCAACAAAATTGCGCCCCCTTTGCTATCTGTCCTTGAGAGGTTATAGTGTGCCCCTATTATACTGCTTCTCCCTGATTGTGGCAAGATGGGTGTCCAAGCTCAGAGATCGCCCAATCGTGCCTTTCTTCTGATATTGAAGAAGTCTCCACTATTAAGGTGAGAGATTTCTCTTTTCAGCGAGCCTACGGCACTCCTACCGCCTAGCCCGCTCCCTCACCTTCTCCACCGCCTCCTGCCCCCGCCCCCGCCCCCCTCCCCCCTCCCTACCCACACAACCCCACCGGCCCGAAGAGATGCCCGTCCACCGGCCCCACCAGGGTCTCCAGTTCCTCCAGCGCCTCGTCGGGCAGGTTGAGGGCCAGCAGCCGCCCGTCCTCGGTGACGATCAGCACGGCCTCAACGGGCTTT
>CAZYHC010000090.1:5164-17274 GCA_964646625.1 uncultured Anaerolineales bacterium | reverse complement strand
GGCGAGATAGTTTTGGCGAAGGTGTTGACGTGCAGCACCGTGCCGCTATCGTCCAGGGACAGCAGCGAGGGCGGAGCGAGCTCCCCGAAGCTCAGGTCGCGGTAAGGGTCATCTTCCAGAATGAGCAGTCCGTGACGCTTAGCCATCTCCAGCAATCGCTCTCGTCGTTTCAGGGGCATGGTCGTTCCCCCAGGGTTCTGGAAGGTGGGGATGACGTAGATCAACTTGGCTGGCCGCCCCGCCTGCCGACACTCCTCCACTCTCTCCTCCACCGCTTCGATAACCATGCCCTGTTCATCGACAGGAACGGTCAGGATCCGGCCCCCATAGTTGTTGATGGCAGCCAACCCGTTGCTATAGCTGGGCGATTCCACGATGACCGGATCGTCGGGGTGGACGAACAGCTTGCAGACCAGATCGATCCCCTGCATTCCCCCGCTGGTGATGAGTATGTTGTCAATTCCGAGGGTGACTCCCTCTGCTCTCAACCGTTCTACCAGGAAGGCCCGCAGATCATCATCTCCCTCGGTGGCAGAGTAATTGAAGAGGTCGGCCCCTGCCCGGGCCAGAACCACCTCCCACATCTCCTGCATGGCTTCGACGGGCAACCCCTCGGGGGCAGGACAACCCATAGCCAGCGAGATCACGTCCCGTTCCACCTGGGCCAGCATACTTAACATAGCGTCGATGCGGGAACCTCTGATGTTCGCCCCCCGCCGGGCGTAGAGCCTCTTATCCACGATGTCCTGAGCGATCATAGCGCCCCCCTTCCCAGTAAATAAAACGCCTTCAGTATATCACATCTCCATACCCCTGGCAAATTGCGTGGGTGGGGGACTTTAATTTTAATCGAAAATGTGGTATAGTATATATATCCGCCGGTTCGTCGGCAATCTCTGTGTTTATCAAGGTTCAGGGAAGGTGAGCACATGGATGACATGTATGTAGAGGAGTTGGCAAGAGAAAGACGCCCAAGGATATCAGGATGGGTATGGATTATTCTTTTCCTGGGCATCTTCATCACCCTGGTGGCTTCCTGGTTTTGGGGGCTGGAAGTAGGAATCATCTTCCTACTGATCACCCTTACCCTCCTGACACGCGTTGGGGTATTCAGGCACTACAGGCGAATATTTTACGTTATCATTGCTCCTTTCTTAGTTACGGCTGTGGTGGCTGGCCTGGGACTCAATTGGCTTCTGAGAAGTCTGGCCACCGAGAGGCTTCTGGAGGGCACCCTGTTGGAGTTTTTGGCTAGCGATCCTGATTTCTGGGCGCGGCTAATGGGGCTGATCGTCGGGGGCCTGGTCCCTCTTATGATTTTGGAGGCTTATGTGCGGTTTAATTTAGATGCGTACACGACCTTTACCGGCCTCACAGCCGGAGAAGCGCGGGGCACGCTTATAGGTCTATTGCTTCATACGGGTCGCCCTTACATAATAGTTGAGGGTGGCGAGGAGAAAAGGGTTAGACCGCCGGGGGTTCTGCGTTGGATGGGGCCGGGGTTGGTAATCATTACCCCTGGTCATGCCGTGGTCTTCGAGCAGGGAGGGAGGTTGACCAGAGTCGAATTCGCGGGTGTGGTGCGGGTTGATGGGTACGAGATGATCAACAAGATCATCGACTTACGCCCCAAGTCTTCCGTGGACATGGTAGAAAATGTTTTCACCCGCGATGGTGTCCCGTTGAATATTCAACTAAAGATATTTTTTGAGATCCTGAGGATCAAGGATCAGGAGAAGTCTCTGAGCAATCCCTATCCGGTTGACAAAGAGACGATTTTCAAAGCAGCCTATGTCGTCGGCAATTGGCAGTTGGCTGTGCCGTTCATTGCCGGCGACGTTTTGCGGGACGTCGTCGCCGAGCACAACCTGGACGCTATCATCCAATATGGGAAGGACCCGGACAAACATATTTTCCGCCAGGCCATCAAGGACGAAGTCAGAAAGCGCGTGGACAATATCACGCTAGGGTATTTTGGAACCAACGTCACCTGGGTGGACATCGGCGAGATCGAGATGCCAGAGGATGCCAGGGAACGCTTGTTGGCAAGATGGCTGGCTGAGCAGGATGCAGAGTTGGCCGAAAAAGAGAAATTGGCGGCCATTGTGCGCAGTGAGGGTCAGGCGGAAAGTTTGAGCACCATTGGGTTAGCCAGAGCCAAAGCCCAGAGGCAGATGATCCTGGCTATCACCGATGCTTTCCAGAGAACTCCCGAGGCAAATGTGCCCTGGACCCTGGTTATGTTACGTTTTGTGGAGGCTCTAGAGAACATGGCTAAGGATCCTTCCACCAAGTTACTTTTCCCTTATAGTTTGCCCTTTGAAAAGCTGGAGGCTATCAAGAGTGCACTGGAAAGAGAATCTGGAGAAAGAGGTGCATTGCCTCCGCCGCAAACCTGAGCTAAAGTACGGATAGAGAGGGGATCGATTAGATGCAAGGGGGCAGACTGAGTGAGAGTGAGAAGGCAGAAATCGCTCTTTTGAAGGAGTTGGTGGAGATTCATAAGAGTAATTTAAGCCATTTGGAGTTGACTAAGGCTAGATTTGGGATGTATGTTCCTCCCTATATCTTGGAAGGCATCAGGGAAGAAAGGGCAGAGATAGCCCGCATCGAATCAGAAATCGCTGCTATCCTAAATGGGATCAGAGATTTGGAGACGGAATCACATGAGGCGTCCCCTTCGCCCACTCCCGCGTATAGGCTTCTGGTCAAATCTACTAAATATCGAGAGCAGATGACCAGATACCGGAAGCAGATGAATGAATATCAGGAACGGATGAATGAATGGAAAGAGGTACATGATCTATTACAAGAGCTGAGTGCCGCTTTAGCTCTTTTCTACCGTGAGATATCAAGGGAGCGTGAGATGGAATCGAAGGATAGGAGTTCGCAAGACCTCTGGGAATCCTGGCAACCATGCCGAAAGAGGATTGAAGATCTGAAGAAGTTTGCGAGGGAAATCAAGTGTATTGGTGAACCGTACCGGGAAAGGGAAGGAAAGCTGTATGGGGAAGAGTGGGTAGTCAAGGTAGTACGCACTCAGAAAGACCTGGAGGCTGCTCTGAAAGGTGATAACCGAGCAGCAGCATGGGAGTGTACAAGTGAGTTAAATTTTATATGCGACACAGAATTAGATCATGCGGATAAGAAACTTAAAAAGCTAATAGAAGAATTACGTATCAGCACCGATTTGATACATGGGGTGACAGGAACGTGAAGTTTGAAAAGTTGTGGCGCAAGCATCAGGAGCTACGGGAACGCATCGATACGTCACAAACTGCTTCGAAGGAATTATTATCGGATATCCGATCCTTTATAAACGAAGCACGGAGGTCGGGAAAGGATATCGATGATGTCAGACAAAGGGATCACTTGCGAGCCTTTCTCCGCTTCTGGGCAGGCATTGTCTACAATGTCCAAGGAGTATATCCGGCTACCGATTTATATCCCTTCAATGGCGAGGCTGTTGATGCTTCGTCCGAAGTATCTGAGCCTCCTAGCCAGACTGCTGACGCTTTGTCCAAAGTACCTGGAGTTGTGCCTTCACCCAAACTTCAAGGATGGGCCAACCAAATCCTCCATTGGCTGATGCTTGATCAGAAGATAGGCTCAGATCTGATCGGGTTAGCGGAGGAGGATCGCCGCAACGGTGATTGGCCTCAGGCGGTCAAATACTTTAGACAAGATCTAGACAGCCTGGATTCGGAATTGAGTAATGAGGCCGATTATACAAGAGGGGTGGCCCGCATGTATTTAGGGGCCGACCATTATGCGAAGGGCGAGTTCGATAAGGCTATAGAATATTATCAACATAGTGAGGAGCTTTTTGGACGTGAGGCCTACAAACACGGTCAAGGAGTCGCTTTGTTGGCTCTGGGCCTGGCCTATCGCGCCCAGGATGCAAAAGCACGGGCTCTTGAATCATTTGAGCAAAGTTGCAAAATCTTTAGGGAATTAAGCACAAGGTACGCTGCTATCCGCGATTACAGGAGAGAAACCCAGAGTAAATATCTCTGCCAAACAGTAGAAATCTTGAAAGAAACGATTTTCGATCCCTCCCTAGTATATCTCATCCCTTTGGGTGAGACGATTGCAGGGGAGCCGATTTACATGGTTAGCGATCACATCGCTATCATGACTGTAGCGTCCGAAATCGTTCTAGACGGCGAAAAGTATGAACTGCTTTCTCCATACAAAAGAGTGCCTGATAAGGTACCTTTCAACCCCTGCGACATCTATTTCGCTCCGAAGGTACGTGGCGATAGCATGATAGAAGCTCAGATTGACAAGGGCGATGTCATCCTGGTGAGAATACAATCCACGGCGGAACAGAGGGAAATCGTCGTGGCTCAGATCGACGAGATAGACGGGCTCACCACAGCGGTGAAAAGATTTTGGCGTGATAAAGACCACATCCGCCTGGAGTCGGAAAATCCCTACTACCCGCCCCTTGAGTTCACTAAAGATTCTTCCGAGATCGAAATTTTGGGCAAGGTTGTTGCCATATTGAAGAGGGTGGACGACGCTTAATTCGATGAAAGAGTAGGGAACAAAAGAATAGCGGATGACAGGAAAGTACGGATAGAGAGGAGATCGATTAGATGCAAGAAGCCGGGCCGAATGAATGTGGGGAAGAAATCGCTCACTTGAAAAAGCTACTGAAGAGTCGCAAGAAGAACCTGTACAGATTGCGTGAGCAGAGCGCAGTTTATCCCGTAGGCGAGATCCCTGTGCATCTCTTGAATAAGATAGAGAGAGAAGAGGCAGAGATCGCCCGCATTCAAGAAGAAATCTCTAAAGTACCTAAGCCCTCCGACTCTAAGGTATCTCGCGTTGCATCTGTGCCGAAACTGCGAGGGTGGGCCAACCAAGTCCTCCATTGGCTGATGCTTGATCAGAAGATAGGCTCAGATCTGATCGGGTTAGCGGAGGAGAGTCGCCGAAACGGTAACTGGACTCAGGCTGTCGAATACTTTAGACAAAGTCTGGACAGCCTGGAATTGAGTGATGAAGCCGATTATACAAGAGGGGTGGCCTATATGTATTTAGGGGCCGATCACTATGCAAAAGGCGAGTTCAAGGGAGCTGTAGAATTTTATCAGCGTAGCGATGAGATTTTCGAACGTGAAGCCTACGAGCACGGTCAAGGAATCGCCTTGCTGGGTATGGGTCTGGCCTATCGCGCCCAGGATGCAAAGGCACAGGCTCTTGAATCGTTTGAGCAAAGCTGCAAAATCTTTAGCGAATTAAGCATAAGATACGCTGCTATTCGTGACTACAAGAGAGAAAGCCAGAGTAAATATCTCTGCCAAACAGTAGAAATCTTTAAAGAAACGATTTTCAACCCCTCCCTGGTATACCTTATTCCTCTGGGTGAGACGATTGCAGGAAGACAGCCGATTTACATGGATAGCTATCACGTCACTACCATCGCCATAGAGCCTAAAGTAACCGAAGTCGTTTTAGACGGTGAGAAGTATAAAGTGCTTTCTCCATACGAAAGAGTGCCTGATAAGGTATTTTTCAACCCCTACGACACCTATTTCACTTCGAAGGTACATGGCAAGAGCATGATAGAAGCTAGGATTAACGAGGGCGATGTCATCCTGGTGAGAGTACAACCCACAGCGGAACAGAGGGAAATCGTCGTGGCCCAGATCGACGAGATAGATGGGTTCACCACCGCGGTGAAAAGATTTCGGCGTGATGCAGACCACGTCTACCTGGAGTCGGAAAACCCCAAATACAAGACCCGTGTTTTCACCAAAGATTCTCCCGCCGAGATCGAAATTTTGGGCAAGGTCGTCGCTATATTGAAGCGGGCGAACGGTGTTTAATCTGATGAAAGAGTAGGTAACAAACATGGCTACCTGCCGGGTTTGCGAAGCTGAGTATACTCTTGGAAGTCCCTGCCCACGGTGCAAAGTCGATAATGCGCCCTGGGAAGAAGAACTGGACAAAAAACTACGGGGTGAAAGGCTGAAAGATTTTTTCCTGAACGTCTGGGGAATTTTCGCCTTGCTCATACCCCTGGGTGCTCTACTCGTTTTTTTGGGGATGCTTCTGTACCTCTTGTTGTCAGAAACTCCCTTCGTGGGCAACAGGGCGGAGCTTTTGAGCTATTTTCTGGCTTTCTTCATGCCCTTTATCCACACGCTCTATTTTTACGCCTTGCGTTTCTCTTTGTGGGAGTACGATTGGTTGCGCCAGGTCAGGAAAGGGCGGTGGCCGCCGCTGTCCCTGCTGGGGGCGGTGGGCTTCGAGGGAGCGATAGTCCTGGCGGTCATTTACGTTTTTCTGAACATTTACTGGGAGTCCGTTCCACTGGGGACGGAGTCGTGGTCAGTCAGCGTCTTGCGGGGGATTTTTACCCCCCTGCTGCTCAGCCTGGTCATCATCGTCCTTCACCTGGCTACCCTCCTGATGTGCACCGTGGTTTACATCGTCAAGCTCAACCGGCGGGTGCCCCAACCTATTTACATGGATCGGGATCGCCTGGTGGAAGTGGTGCTTGATTCTCTGGAGGAGAAGATCGGGCAGCCGCGGGACTTTTTGAATGTGCCCGAAGTGGATAGAACAGAGGACGGCGGGATCAAGATGACGGTCGAACGCTTGAAAAAAGCTGATGGCATCCAGGTGCAGGGAAAGTATGCCATGACGGTCGGCTATTCGGGGCAGAAAATCGGGGTACAGGATATCTTGAGGGTAGCCGGTGTGGAGAGGCTGGAGGGCGGTGAGTACAAGCTGGAGGTTGAAGTTTTGGATTTGAAAGAGGAAGAGAGAGCGAAGATGGAGGTGGAGAAAAAATACATCGTGGTAGCCGACCGCAGAGGCAGGCTCGTCTCCGTCAAAGAGCAGCAGAACAAACGATTCTGAAAGGACAAGCAATTATCATGGACTCTCCCCAAGTGGTGGTGGTGGGCGCAGCCGGCATGGATACCAAAGGTCGGGCCAAACAGGCTCTCATGTCGGGCACTTCCACCCCCGGCGATATCCGCATCAGCGTGGGCGGGGTGGGACGCAACATCGCCGAGAATCTGGCCCGTCTGGGAGTGAGCACCATTCTGCTCTCCGCGGTGGGTAAAGATGAGTCGGGGCGGCACATCCTGGAGGGGGCCGTAGAGGCTGGCATCAATACCAGCCAGGCCATCGTCGAAGCGGATACTCCTTCGGCCGCTTATCTGGCCGTTCTGGACGAAACGGGCAACCTGGTCTTCTCCATCGATAATATGGATATCGTGAGGTTTATCACTCCCCGTTACATCTACGACCGGCGGCGATTTATTAGAGATGCGGACATGGTGGTCATGGATGCCAATCTGACCCCCGCTACCATCCGTTCTCTGCTCAAAATGGCCCGCAGATACGGGGTCCCTGTCTGCGCCGATCCTACCTCGGCTTCTTTGGCGGGCCGCCTCAAAAGTCACCTGCCAGAACTGTACATGGTCACCCCCAACGTGGCCGAGGCCGAAGCTCTATGCGGGATAAAGATATCGGACCGGACTGAGGCTATCCAGGCGGCCAAGAACCTGGTGAGCATGGGGGTGGAGATGGCTATCATTACTCTGGCCGAGATGGGGGTGTGCTACGCCACTCCGGAGGGCAGCGGCCACGTCCCGGCCATTCGCTGTGAGGTCGTCGATCTGACTGGAGCGGGCGATGCTCTGACGGCCGGAGCGGTCTTCGGGCTTCTCAACGATTTTCCCGTTGACGAGGCGGTGCGTCTGGGTGTCTCGGCCGCGGCGCTGACCCTGCAATGCAAGGAAACGGTTTGTCCCCATCTGAGCTTAGAGATATTGTATGATCAACTGGTGATATGAATCGTGGCACTCAGTATGCATAGGTGTATTGGGTGGACAGGTTGTTGGTAGCGTTATAGAGTCGGGCGGTGTCTCCCTGGTCGTTCCATATCAGGTCCTTAGTCCACAGCAGATCGGTGGGCGGCTGCTCGACAGCGTTTGGCCCGCTGTTGACCTTTATCGTCATGCCCGGCTGAAGCACTGTGCCCTGGGGGAAGTAGAAATCCTGCCAGGCGTGGTCGGCCTGGATACGCCACCCCGAAAGGTCCTGGGCCGCCTCTCCCTCGTTGACCAGCATGACGTACTCCAGGGTGGGGTTGTTGTATATGGTGTTGATGAGTACCCTGGCTTCTCCTGGTGTGCCCGTCGGAGCGGTCACAGGCGTTTCTCCGCCTGGCGGCTGAGGTGGTGGGGTTTCCGTCTCTGCTTCCACCGTGACCTGGGGGGGTCCCATCTCTGGGACGGGCGCGGTCATCTGCGGTACAGGGGTCTCGGTGAGTGCTTCCATCTCCGGCTCTGTGATGAGGGTCTGCGCCTCGGCTGGCGTCTCGGTGGGGGGCGACGCTTCTTCCGCGGTGGGCGTTCCCCTCGAAATGGCTATGGCGGTGGTGGGCGTTTTCGTTGGGGTTGGGCTAGCCACCTTGGCCACTATGGGGGTTTCTGGCTTTAGCGTTGGCGTTTCTTTACGCAGGACACGGGTAGGCGTTGGGCTGGTCTGCGGCAAAGGGGTTTCCGCGGTGGCGGTCGGTAAGCCGGGCGTTTCCTCCTCGGTGGGGGTCTCTGCCGCCTCGACTGTTTCCTCCTCGATGGGGGTCTCTGCCGCCTCGGCTGTTTCCTCCTCGGTGGGGGTCTCCACAGCCACCTGGGCAGGCCCACCCCCGCCGCCAATGAAGTTGCGGACGACCAGTCCGCATGGACAGCAGATCACGATGACCAGGATCACGGCCACCAGTATGACCAGTAATTTCCTTTCCTGCCAGAGATCGATGAACCCGTCTCTCAATTCCTCGATCCTCTCATTCATAACCTTGCTCCTTTCTGCTCAGAAGGCTGCCAGTAATCAGGGATAATCTTCTCAGCGCCATTTCCTCGGCCTGGTTAGCCGCTTTTCGGCTTCGGTTATATAGACAGTATAGCAGATTTTCAGGTTGTTGACAATAGGGGGCGGTTTTGAGCGCCTGGCTTTCAACTCAACGATAACATCTGCTCTTTTATCTCCACTCCCGACGCTCTCGTAATGATATCCGTCGTGATTTAACTTGTCAAAATGAGCCGTTTGTGGTATCATTAATTAAGGGAAAGTAAGAAGCTTGACATGGAGGAGTTTTTGACGTGGTTGGTATGGTGGGGGACGGAGGCTATCGTATGGATTCAAATCTTTCGTAGCGATTTTTGGGACACCTTTTTTGAGATCATCACCTTTTTAGGCGAGGAACAATTCTATCTTCTTTACCTGCCTTTATTCTATTGGTGTGTTGATAAGCAATTAGGTGTAAATTTGATCTATCTATCCCTCCTCTCCACTTACCTTAACGCCGCCATCAAGGACATTGTTCACATCCCCCGTCCTGCAGATTCCCGTATTGCTGTGTTGAGAGAAGAGCCAACGCTGTCCTTCCCAAGCAATCATGCCCAGGGGGCGACGGTCCATTTTGGTTATCCGGCGATCCAGTCTCGTAAATGGTGGATCGGGCTGGTAGCGGCCATTCTGGTTCTCCTCGTCTCTTTTTCGCGGCTTTATTTGGGGGTGCACTATCCCCACGACGTAGGGGGAGGCATAGCGATAGGGCTGCTCCTTATTGTAGTTTGCGGCTGGACGACGGCGGCTATGGTCGGGGTGCGGCTTGAGCGGTTCTTTCAGGCAGCCTTGGCCGTGCTCGTGCCTGTTGGTCTGTTGCTGGCGCATCCTACCAGGGATACGGCCGCGGTCACGGGGACGCTGGTAGGCGTAGGGGTGGGGGGCGTTTTGGAGCAAGAGTTCATTGACTTTGAGGCTGGCGGTCTGTGGTGGAAACGAGTGGCCCGTCTGGCTCTGGGGCTGGTTTTGACCGTTGGTCTCTACAGTCTGCTGAAGGCTATTTTCCCCGCGGGGCTTTTTTTCCGTACCATTCGCTACGGCCTGGTGGGAGTGACGGCCGTTGCCCTGGGGCCCTGGCTTTTCGTGCGGGTGGCTCTGGCTGAAAAAGCGGGTGAGCATTAGAATTATGCGCAGTTTTATTGACAATTGCTGTCAAATCGTGTATAATAGCGCGACGTGAGGCCGACATTTTCAGTGGCGTCGAGTGAGGAGAAGTAAGGATGGAAACGCAGGGTAAAAGAAGGCTGGAGAAAGAACTGGTCTTGGCCCTGGCAGAGGTCGATCAGTTGGATAAAAGGTTGGAATCGAAAGCAGATTATGGATTGGGTAAGGGCGATCCTAATATTTATGAGTGGGAACTTAATTTTGCCTTACGACAGAAAGTGGAGGGTAAAATCAGATCCATAAAGAGCGCTTTGCAAAAAATCGAGAAAGGCACGTACGGTTGGTGCGAACGGTGTGGGGAAAACATCGATCCCGAACGGTTAAAGATATTGCCTCACACCACTTTCTGTGTGAAATGTGCCCGCTCTATAGATGAAGGGGTAGGCTAGATTTACTGGGCTGGAGGAGAGGAGTTATCTTTTGGAGTCGTTCTCGACAGTGAAGGTGAGAAAGTGGGAGCAATATTTTGTAAGGAGAGGAGAAAGGGTTTATGCCTTCTGAGCGAATCATGCTGGATCACGAGCCTTCCATCACAGAACATAATGACGACCCTCAAGCGTCGCTCAGCGAGGCTGGCTTAGATCACGATTCGCTCGCTTCAGAAGAGGAGCAATCCCCACTTGCGGAGGCAGGTGAGGGGGAAATGGGTCATGATGTGTCTGTGCCAGGTGACTCTCAGGCTTTTCTGGCAGCAGACTGGAATGAGGTCGATTATGAGCCATCTCCGGAAGCGGAGGCGGGTGAGGAACTGTCTTGGGAGGAAGAGGAAGAGGAGACGCTGCTCGATGAAGAGGCCCTGGAAGCCGAGTTTGATTCTCCCATGGAACAGGCTTTGACGGAGGAGTTCGATTATTTTCTGCCGAAGCGGGGAGATATCCGGCTGGGGAAGATAATTTCCGTAGGCCCTCAGGAGGTTATCGTAGACATCGGATTGAAGCGGGAGGGCGTCGTGCCCGAGAGTGATCTGGTTCGCCTGGGAGAGAAAGCGCTGACCGAATTGCAGGTGGGGCAGCAGGTGCCCGTTTATATCCTGAAGCCGGTGGCTCGCAGTGGGGAGATGATCGTGTCCTTGTACCGGGCACGGATGGAACAGGACTGGCTCAAGGCCCAGGAGCTTTTAGAGAGCGGTGAAGTCTGGGAGGGGGAGGTACAAGGCTACAACAAGGGCGGCCTGGTCATTCCTTTCGGCAAGGTGCGCGGTTTTTTGCCGGCCTCCCAGATAGGCGATTTCCCGCGTCGTCCCCCTCGCGAGGAACGGATGACCAGGTTGGCCGAGATGAGTGGCCGCAAGCTGCTGCTCAAAGTGGTCGAGGTGGACCGCTCCCGACGGCGCTTGATCTTTTCGGAACGGTTGGCTCAACGGGAAAAACGCCGTCGCCAGCGCGAACAACTGTTTGAGGAGTTGCGCGAGGGAGAGGTGCGCCGGGGGGTGGTCAGCAGTCTATGTCATTTTGGAGCGTTTATCGATCTGGGTGGGGCCGATGGTCTGGTACATATCTCGGAACTGTCCTGGGAACGGGTTAATCACCCTCGCGAGCTGCTTCAGGTCGGCCATGAGGTGGAGGTATACGTCCTGAACCTTGACCGCGAACGAAAACGTATCGGCCTCAGTATAAAACGCTTGAAGCCAGAGCCCTGGAGCACCATTGAAGAGAGATACTTTGTGGACCAGTTGGTGGAAGGCACGGTGACCAACGTGACCGATTTTGGGGCTTTTGCCCGCATTGAACCGGGCATCGAAGGGTTGATCCACATTTCGGAGCTGTCCGAGGGACACGTTGACCAGCCGGAAGAGGTAGTGCAGGTGGGGGATATCCTGCTGCTGCGTATCATCAAACTGGATGGGGCGCGCCGTCGTCTGGGACTCAGTTTAAAACGGATCTCGGAAGCGGAACGGACCAGGTGGCTGGCCGAACTGGGAGAGATAGAGGAAGACCGTATCCCAGAAGCGATAATGGAAATGGAACTGGCATCTGAGGAGCAGGAAGAGGAGATAGCGGAGATAGAGGAACTGGCATCTGAGGAGCAGGAAGAGGAGATAGCGGAGATAGCGGAACTGGCATCTGAGG
>CAZYHC010000090.1:0-5064 GCA_964646625.1 uncultured Anaerolineales bacterium | reverse complement strand
GCATCTGAGGAGCAGGAAGAGGAGATAGCGGAGATAGCGGAACTGGCATCTGAGGAGCAGGAAGAGGAGATAGCGGAGATAGCGGAACTGGAATCTGAGAGGCAGGAAGAGGAGATAGCGGAACTGGAATCTGAGGGGCAGGAAGAAGAGATAGGGGAGATAGAGGTAGTAACCGTGAACGCTGAGCGAGAGGTCAGCCAGGAAGAAAATTCCTGGAGAGATGAACCAACTGAGGAAGACTGGTGAACAGGTGGCCCTGGGGAGACGGCAGAATATCAGTGTACCCCAAGAAAGGTAAAAGTTTATGTTTGAGGTTAGCGATAAAGTAGTCCACCCTCAGCATGGAGCCGGTATTATCACTGGTTTCAAGGACGATGTTTTAAAGGGTTTCGGTCGATATTACGTTATAGATCTGGTGGCCTACGAGCGGACGGTGATGATCCCTATTGATGGAGCGGATGATATCGGGCTACGCCAGATATCGGCTCCAAGCATCATGGCCAGGGTGCTCAGGACTTTGACGGCTTCCCCGACCCTGTTACCGGGCAACTACACGGAACGACAGGCCGGCATCGGCGAGAGGCTGAAAACGGGCGATATCATCGAGGTAGCCGGCGTGGTGCGTGACCTGGCCTGGCATGGCCGCTATAAGAAATTAACCATGGTGGACAGCAGCCTGTTCGAGCAGGCCCGCAAGTTCCTGGCCAGCGAATTGGCTTTGGCGAAGGACATCGACCTGGATGAGGCTATGGGCTGGGTGGATTGTACCCTGGATGAATGTTGGGCCCAGGCGTTGAAATAACAGCCCAGGCATGGGGGGCAAAAAAGCCGCTGCGGTAGGCGGCTTTTTAATTTGCCGAAACTTGGGGTAGCGTGTATAATGGGAGTAAATAAGAGGAGGATTTTACATAATGAAAATCGTCGATCTGCGCAGTGATACTGTGACCCTCCCTACGCCGGCTATGCGTGAGGCCATGTATCGGGCCGAGGTGGGCGACGACGTCTTTGGCGAAGATCCCACCATCAACCGCCTGGAGGAGATGGCCGCGGCACGCATGGGTAAGGAAGCGGCTCTCTTCGTGGCCAGCGGCACGATGGCCAACCTGGTTTCCTTGCTGACCCATTGTGGCCGGGGGGGTGAAGTCATCATGGGGCACCAATCCCACACGTTCAACAACGAGGTGGGCGGGGCGTCCGCCCTGGGAGGGGTGCACGTGCGCACTGTGCCCGAACAGCCCGATGGCTCCCTGGCCCCTCAAGAGGTGGAGGAGGCTATCCGCGGAGATAACGTCCATTACCCGCGCACCCGTCTGATCTGTGTGGAGAACACCCACAACCGTTGCGGAGGAGCGGCGCTTTCCCCGGCCCAGATGGAGGCCATCGGTGAGGTAGCCGCCAAACACGGTCTGGCGGTGCACCTCGATGGGGCGCGCATCTTTAACGCCGCTATTTTTCTGGGCCTCGATCCTAAAGAGCTAACCCGCAGCGTCCACTCGGTGGCTTTTTGTTTCTCCAAGGGGCTGTCCGCGCCGGTGGGCTCGATTATCTGCGGGGAGCGGGATTTCATAAATGAAGCCCGTCGCCACCGCAAGATGGTGGGCGGCGGCATGCGCCAGGCCGGCATTCTGGCCGCCGCGGCCATTGTCGCTCTGGAGCAGATGGTTGACCGCCTGGCCGACGACCATCGCCACGCCCGGCGGCTGGCGGAAGGGATAGCGGAGATAGATGGCCTGGGGGTCGAGCTGGAACGGGTGCAGACCAACATTGTCATCTTTGAGATAACCGATCAACGGATGACCCCCGCCCAGTTTGTAGCCCGGCTGGACGAAGAAGGGGTCAAGCTGCTTGGCAGGGGAGGGTCTCTTTTCCGGGCCGTGACTCACTACGGCATTGAGGAGGAGGACATTGACCTGGCTCTGGCCGTGATGCGGAGGGTGATGGGAGAGCGGGGGTGAGTGCCAGGCGCAGTCGCAAACACAAAGAGAAACGATCTGGCCTCGATCCTTATTTTGCTTTCCTCGTCTTTGTGGCTTTTGGGCTGGGAACCTGGCGGGTGGAGGCCGAAATCCGCCTCACGGTCCTGTGGGCGATCCTTTTGGTTCTGGTCTTGATCTACGCCGGCACAAAACCCGTCAGGTTTGACTATTCCCTGAGCGGGTTAGGACGGGGGGTGGTCATCGGCCTCATCATCTCTTTGCCCTTTCTCTTCCTGGCCCGCGGGGTGCTCAGCGTCACCGCGGCTCGTCTGTTCCCCATGCCCAGTCTGGCGGCCCTTTTCCGCGCCCTGGTTTTGCTGGCTGCACCTGTGGAGGAAATGTTTTTCCGGGGCATCCTTCAGCAAGAACGGGGCCTGGTTCACGCCGCGCTGTTATACGGTCTGGGGGGGGCGGTGTTCTTTCTCCCGGAAGCCGGACTGGGCGGCCCCCTGGCCCTGCTGGCGGTAGCCGCGGTGATGGCTCTGTTGGGTTTCGTCTATGGCTACGTCTGCAATCGTTACGGTCTAAGCGCCAGCATGGCCTGTCACGCCGTGGTTAACGTCGTTTTGCTGTTTGTGCCCGCCCTGCTGGAGCGGCTGATTTGACTAAAATCGCTTTCTGTGGTATAGTAATGTCCACGCGGAGGCGTGGTGTAGTGGCCTAACATGCCGGCCTGTCAAGCCGGAGATCGCGGGTTCGAATCCCGTCGCTTCCGCCTCTATATTGTCCTGCCAGCCTCACACGACCGTGTGAGGCCGGTCGCGTTTTGACCACTCCTCTGACGGTGGATTTTTCCCTGAACATTGCCCTGGACATTCAAAGGACACTGACCGATGTCCACCCCGCGAGGCGATGAAGACTACCTCGGCGATATTCGGGAGGCGATGCAGCGGATCATCGCCTACACAGACGGCCTTTCCTACGCCCAATTCCTGACGATCCAGGCGGAGTTAGTTCGTGCAACAGGTACTCTCGCAAAGTATCGGCGTGTTGCCCCCTTGACGACAATGCTTTTGTATGGTAAAATGTTACCGATAACGGGAGCGGTAACAGGAGCGGGAACCACAGGGTAGTGAGTTATGAGAAAAAAGGTAACTATCCGAGACGTTGCGGCCGCAGCCGGGGTGTCCCATCAGACCGTATCCCGGGTGATCAATAACAGGCCCGACGTAGCAGAGGAAACCCGTCGTCGGGTGCGGCGGGTGATTGAGGAATTAGGATATCAACCCAGCGCCCTCGCCCGCAGCCTGAGCCAACAACGCAGTTTTACGTTGGGGGTGGTGACGGCGGGCCTGAAATATGTTGGTCCTTCCCGTACCCTCAACGGTATTACGAAGCAGGCTGAGGATATGGGTTATATGCTCCTGCTGAAGGAATTGCCCAGCTTTGACACCAATGACATTCAACCGCTTCTCAACTCGCTGCTCGCCAGGCAGGTGGATGGGATTATCTGGGCAGTGCCCGAAATCGGGAGCAATCGCGATTGGTTCCAGAGTTGGTTCCCTGGGTTATCCGTGCCGATGATTTTCCTCACCATGCAAACGCGGTCAGACCTGTCCGTGGTCTCGGTCGATAACTACACAGGAGGCCGCACCGCCACGGCGCATTTGCTTGAACAAGGCTATCGGCACATCGGTCATATCTCTGGGCCATTGGATTGGTGGGAAGCCCGCCAGCGAAAAGCGGGTTGGCAGGATGCCCTCCTTCAAGCAGGTATTCAAGTGGCAGACCACCATTGGGAAGCGGGTACTTGGTCCTCGGCAAGCGGGGAGCGGGCTATACGCCGATTACTTGAGGGATACCCGGAGATGGATGCCGTGTTTGTCGCCAACGACCAGATGGCCCTGGGGGTGTTACAGGTGGCTTGCCAGAAAGGATTTCAAGTGCCACGGGATTTGGCGGTTGTTGGTTTTGATGGCATCCCCGAATCAGCCTATTACTGGCCGCCGCTTACGACAGTGTACCAGGACCAGCAAAAACTGGGATGTACCGCGGTGCAAGAATTAGTTCAAATTATTGAGGCCAGCCAAAATAAAGCCACTGTTGAGCCCAAAAACGTTTCGCTTCAACCAGAGTTGATTGTCCGAGAGAGCTCCATTGTTCCAAAGTCATAGCCTGAAAGGAGAAAAGAAGGCCGTCCCCTATCGGGATGGGGCACGGCCCAGAGTTTAGCTGGCAAGGAGGTGATGCTCATAGACTAGATCAGCCTGCCGATACCCTTGCTGTTTTCGACTGAATCTGTAACATACATACCTTTAGGAGGAGGAAGATGAAAAAGTACGTATACTTCTTAGTAATCGCTGTTCTCCTGGCAAGCACGCTGGCGGTCTACGCCCCGGTGGTGGCCCAGGAGCCGGTAAGCCTCTCCTTCTGGAACATGCCCTTCGTAACCCAGGAGGTCTCTCCCGAATACGTCCTGAAGTGGGAGGAGGATGCCAAGACGGCTCTGCCCGGCATTACGGTAGATAACTTCTACGGGCCAGGCAAGTACAAAGATCAGAGGGATAAATACCTCCTGCAGGCCAAGAGCGGCACTCCCGACGTCATCGAGGGGCTGCTGGAGGACATGGCTGTATATGTTGAGAAGGGCCTGATCGAGCCTTTGGACGACCGCTTTGAAGCCTGGGAAGACAGCGCGCAGTTCATGGAGAGCACGCTGGCCCCCTTGAGGATCGGCGGAAAGCTCTACGGGATTCCCTACAACACCAACGCCCGGGGCATGGTCTACAGAAAAGACATCCTCGAAGAAAACGATCTTAAAGTGCCCGAAACCTGGGGAGAGCTGGTGGAAACCGCCCGCAAAATCACCGAACTGACCGATAAGGAAACCTTTGGTTTCTTTGTTTGCACCGAGGTCGGCGACCCGCGGGCCGCTCAGGAGTTCATCTCCTGGTACTTCCAGGTGAGCGGTGGGCAGAATATGTTCGAAGTTACAGAGGAAGAGATAAAGTTTAACGGGACCGTCGATCTGCTCGAAAAGGTGTTGGTTCTGTACGATAAGCTGTTCGAGGAGGTGGAGTACCCGGCCTGTGATCCGAACGTGCGCGGCACCGGCTGGCCGGTAGAAGACCCCGGCTATGTGGCCGGC
>CAZYHC010000089.1:0-17475 GCA_964646625.1 uncultured Anaerolineales bacterium | reverse complement strand
ACATCAGCGAGAGAGCGGTGATTCTCTATCGGGGATGTGTGGTGGAGATGGGGGCAACAGAGAGAATATATGGGAATCCGCTGCATCCATACACAAAAATGCTCATGGCTTCGGTGCCACGCCTGGATAAGAAATGGGAAGAGGTAGAGGTGGAGCTGAAAGCAAAGCATTCAGAGCTCACCGGCGGCTGTGTCTATTACGAAAGGTGTCCAGGCGCAGATAAAGATGGAGATTGTGCCAGAGACAGACCCGCGCTGATCGAGGCAGAGCGCGATCATTTTGTGGCGTGTAGCCGCTGTAGAGAAGAGACCCAAGTTTAATGTTGTGTAGGGACAAGAAAGCTAATCGAAGAACGAACCAGCGTGAGTGATTGATGACCATACAGGAGGGGTAAACCATGCCAGATATGGAGCTAAAAGGTCCTGAGTTGCCCAACATTCCCTGGGAAGAACGCCCTCACGAGTGCCATGAAGTCGTCTGGCGTTCAGAGAAAAACCCAATCATCACGCGCGAGGCCGTGCCAGATGCAAACAGCATATTCAACAGCGCCGTCGTGCCTTTTGAAGACGGTTTTGCTGGCATATTTCGCTGCGATAACACGTCCAGAGTTATGCAACTCCATGCAGGGGTGAGCAAAGACGGCATCAACTGGGAGCTAGAACCGAAGCGCATTCAGTTCAGGTGTGAGGACGACGAAATTGGCCACTTCGTTTACGGCTACGATCCACGTGTGTGCTGGCTAGAGGACAGATACTATATCACGTGGTGTAACGGTTACCACGGACCTACAATAGGCGTGGGTTACACCTATGATTTCAAGACTTTTTACCAGATGGAGAATGCTTTCCTGCCCTATAACAGAAATGGGGTGCTTTTCCCTTGTAAGATAAACGGGAAATTTGCGATGCTCAGTAGACCTAGTGATACAGGGCACACCCCTTTTGGCGATATGTTCTACAGCGAAAGCCCAGATTTGATCCACTGGGGCCATCATAGACACGTAATGTCTCCCACTGGGGGTTGGCAAGCCACTAAAATTGGGGCGGGGCCTACCCCGATAGCAACGTCAGAAGGGTGGCTTGTGATTTACCACGGGGTGCTTACTTCGTGCAACGGGTTTGTATACAGCTTTGGCGCGGCGCTATTGGAGCCTGAGAAACCCTGGAAGGTAATTTACAGAACACGTCCCTACCTGCTCAACCCCAGGGAATATTATGAATGCGTTGGTGACGTTCCAAATGTTACCTTCCCTTGTGCGGCCCTGTACGACCCCCCGACAGGGCGTATTGCAATTTATTACGGCGGAGCAGATACGGTCACGTGTCTGGCATTTGCCAAACGCGATGAGCTAATCGATTTCATCAAAGAGCATTCTCTCTGAAGGATCGAATGGACAGATTGGTACAGCTTCGCTCCGAAGTTTTCCAGGAACTTACCGGCAACATCCTGCCCTTCTCGATGCACTTTGTCGCCGATCAGGTGCACGGCGGCTTCTACGGCCATGTAGCCAACGACCGCACGGTCCAAAAGCAGGCCTCAAAAGGGCTGGTACAGCACAGCCGGATGTTGTGGACCTTTGCTCACGCCGACCGGATCGTGGGCGATCCCGCGTATTCGCTCATCGCTTTCCACGCCCGAAAGGCCCTGATGAACTGGTTTTGGGACCGTGAGCATGGGGGCTTTTTCTGGATGGTGAACTATCGGGGCCAGCCCCTCCAGACCGACAAGTTCACCTACGGACAGGCATTTGCCATCTACGGTCTCGCGGAGTATCATCTGGCCCACGGCAACGCCCAGGGTCTCGACCGGGCCATCGAGCTGTACCGCCTGCTCGAACGGCACAGCCGCGACCCGGAACACGGGGGCTACGGGGAGGCCTGCCACCGGGACTGGACGCCAGCGCCGGGCCAGCGCGTGGATGAGACCGCTCTCCCCGTCGCCAAGGGCCTGAACACCCACCTGCATGTCCTGGAAGCGTACACCAATTTGCTGCGCGCCTGGGACGATGGCGATCTGAGGGCCAGCCTGCAAGCGTTGGTTCACACGATGCTACGCCGTATCCTCAACCCTGATACCCACCAGTTTTCCCTGTACTTTGACCGCGAATGGCGCTCCCTTTCGGATCGCGTGTCCTACGGGCACGACATCGAGGGAAGCTGGCTGCTGGTCGAGGCCGCCGAGGTTCTGGGGGACCCGGAGCTAATCGCTCAGGTCCGGGAGGCGGCGCTCCAGATGGCCTACGCCACGCTGGAACGAGGCGTGGACGCTGACGGCGGGTTGTTCCATGAGGGCGATCCGTCGGGTGTGATTGAGCGTGGCAAAGTCTGGTGGCCCCAGGCAGAGGCCATGGTCGGCTTCCTGAACGCCTATCAGCTAAACGGCGACCCCCGCTTTCTCGATGCATCGCTGGCTAGCTGGCGTTTTGTCCAGGAGTACCTCGTGGACCAGGAACACGGTGAGTGGTTCCAGATCGTCGATGAGGCAGGCCGCCCGCACGACCGTGAGAAGGCCGGTCCCTGGAAGACCCCCTACCACAACGGCCGAGCTTGCCTGGAAGTCATGGGACGCATCCGGAAACTGACTGGTAGCGCATAGCAGTCTGTCACACTCTACATCCTGGCACGTTAAGACGACCAGCTTCACAACAACGACGCCTCGCGCTATAATCCCCCTCAGATTGGCTCATTATAACGCCTTTGGTTGCTCTTGTTAAATGGAGACAATCTTTCTGCCCGCCCTCTGTAAAGCGTATTCGATTCCAGACTGGAGATTGGCTCTGGTGGCGATGTTCGAAAGGTCTACGCCCAAAGAAACTACAGTCTGCGCCACCTCCGGGCTGATACCTACCAGAACGCAATGTGATCCCAAAAGCCTGGCCGCCCGCGTTACCTGAACGAGGTGGTTGGCGACTCCGGTATCCACCAGCGGCACGCCGGTGATGTCTATGATGACCACCTCCGCTCCGTAATGGCCAATAGCTTCCAGCAAATCCTCCATGATTCGTTGGGCGCGGCTGCTGTCAATGCTGCCCACCAGGGGCATGGCGATAATCTCGGCGGTGATAGGTACGACCGGGGAGGAAAGCTCCAGGATGATGTTGCGCTGGGCCTCGATTATCTCCTGCTGCATACGGGCGCGCTCCTCTTCCAGCCGCTTTTGCTCCGTGAGGTCGCGGATGATAACGGCTATGCCGGTGGGGTTTCCGCGCTCGTCGCGCAGGGGGAAGATCGTAAACCAGGCATCAAACACCGTGCCATCTTTGCGTTTCGGCCTGACCTGGCCGCTCCAGCCTTCGCCGCGCATAATCCGGGGCACGACATGCTCGATTATAAGGGCCATATCCTCCTCTAAGGCATAAGCGGTTATGGGAAGCCCCACGATCTCGGCGGCCTCATAGTCGTAGCCTAAAAGCTCATAGAAGGCGCGATTGCCGTAGACACTCCTGCCTTGCAGGTCAGCCATGCCAATGGCTTCAGTGGAATTTTCGACCAGGGCTTTGAAGGTAGCGACCTCCCTGGTGCGTTCAGCGATTACATTTTCCAGATTTTCCAGTAAACGACGGTTTTCCACGGCCGGGGAGGCCAGACCAACGAGGGCATGATAGATTTCCCTCTCCTGCTCTTTGAACTGGCGCGGTTTATCCCAAAAAATGATAATGAGCCCCACCCAGCGCCCGGCTCGGGACACAGGGATGACAGCCATAGCACGGGCACCAATCTGGGCCAGCATGTTCCTGGCCCCTTCGTCTACCCGTTCGTCCGCGGTGACGTCGGCGATGAGCTGCGGCTCGTCCTGGCTGGCCAGCACCACCTGGCTGATGGGGAATTCGGACAAGCGGTAACGCGTGCCCACCGGCGGGGTCGGTGCGCCTTCACGTTGCCAAGCAGCGACCACCTCGGCCCACTCCGGCTCACCGGCCTCGTCCAGGTCAATATACATCAGGCTCGCTCTGAAGGCCCCGGCTTCCAGAGCAGGGAGCGCCAGGGTTTGGAGCAGTTCGTTTACATCGCGGGCCGTGTTCAGGCCACGGCTGATTTCGTAAAGCGCTTCGGTCAAGGTTTTTTCCTGCCCCACCTCGTTCTGTTGCTTCACTTGGCTGTCTCCTTTTTGGCGGAGTTATAAGGAAATGGCTTTGCTGGCTTGCATCTTCCTTTCCAGCAAAAATGTCCATATAAAAAGAGCAAACTCTTGATAGATGAAAGTGGGACGACTTTCTTATCTGTCATCTCAAATTGCTATTTTACCATAAAGACTCATCCGCCGCAAGTGCCCCGGATCTAACGGGTGCGTCCAAAAATTTTGGCGACTGCCCATAGCCCTCGCCCCCGAGACGGGGGCCTGGAGCTTTATGGAGTTCATTTCATCTCCACGTGCGGCGTGAACCTCCTTCCCACAGCTCCAACCTGCTGCTTATAAAATAAAGGCGGCGGGAGAGGAGGGCCCATTTCCCCTACTTCCCAATTCAGCTTTGGTTCAGCAGCTTTAACAACTGCTTCCATTTCCTCCGCTCGTAGACAGAGTATATGGGTTATTACTGCATCGTGACCGGTGATTGGAGCCCCGGCTTTCTCACTAACTGGTAAAACCACCCTATCCAATGCAGCACACGAGGGGAAGCCGTCAACAATAATTACAGAACCTCCAGAAACAAGCGCCATGTTTCTGACAAAAGGGCTTTTTCGGGTCATTTCGTGCAAGGCATAAACCGAAGCGGTCACCCTGCTTCTCTTATGTAATTCTTCAGGTATCGTTCCGTACTTAGAAAGATCAATTCCCGGAAAGATGAAAATAGTGGACGGATAATTTTGCTCTTTCCATTCCCTGAAAGGGGACACATCTACGCTTGATCCTTCGCCAATTGGTACAATCTTGGGAAAAGTTTTCCTCGCCTGACTAAATGTAGCTTTAAATAGATCCCTCAGGGTAGAATAGTCGTGGGCGTCGAAACATAAAACACTATATCCCTGTTTTGTCAGGAATACCAATTCTTCTCCTTTTCCAGGCCCGAAGATGGCGATTAAAGGAGGACCAGGGATTCCCTTAGCTTCTGAAAGAATTTGGTTTACGTAGTCCCTGAGTAGCAAAGAGAGTTTAAGGCTAGGCTCGGCCAGGGGAATAATATTTTTAAGGAGAGGTAATCGAATAGCCACATCGGCAAAGTCTGGAGGAGACAGTAAGCTCTTTACCCCGAAGTACTCGTTAAACATCAATGCCATCATTTTCCTGACTCTTTCTTGAAGATGGGGTGGGTACTTAATGGGGTTGAAATTAGCAATTTCCATCTGAGGTTGGACCCTATCAGGACATTTGAGATATTTTCCTCCGTTGAGCACTCCCTCATCTACAAGGAATTGTTTTCTGGCTTCAGGCCCCTCAGCACATGCCTGGAAATACTCCAGAGACCATTGACGTGACCCTTTCATCCCCTCAGATGGTTCGTGAAGTGCCAATTCTTCAAATAAGCTAATAGCCCGTTCTATTTTCTCTAACTGAGGTAAAGATATTTCAGGCACAAGCACTCTAGTTCTGGGGAGATTTAGCCAGGCAAGAAAACGAGGAAGCACCGCTTCCCGGGGTTGTTCCCTGGTAACTCTCGCCTGGATTCCCTGTGATTCTAAGATAAGCCTTTCGTGCTCCATAATATTTCCCCCTTTCCTTTCTGCTTTAGCTTGCCCTCGATACACTACCTAAATCATACCACTTCTACCTTCCAACGGCCTTACAAAATGCCTCTCCGACCTTCCAAAAACCTTCCAATTATCAGCAGCAGCAAGACCTCTTGACAAGGACGGCGTTTACGTGTATTCTTATCATCGAGCGGTCGATCTGGCCCATAAGTAAGGGAGAGTAAGGAAGATGTTCTTCGACGAAGCCCGTATCTACGTCAAAGGCGGCGACGGGGGCAACGGCTGCGTGAGTTTCCGTCGCGAGAAATACGTGCCCTTCGGCGGGCCCAATGGGGGCAACGGCGGTCGCGGGGGCAACGTCCACCTGGTGGTTGATCCCAATCTCAACACCCTGATCGGGTTCAAAAAGCGCAGTCATTTCAAGGCCGAACGGGGAGTTCACGGCCGGGGCAAGAACATGCACGGTCGGAATGGAGAGGACATCTCTATTCCCGTGCCGCCCGGGACAGTGGTGCGCGACGCCGAGACGGATGAACCGCTGGCCGATCTGATGATGGAAGGACAGCAAGCCCTGGTAGTCAGGGGCGGTCGGGGCGGACGGGGTAACGCCGCCTTCGTCTCCTCCACCAACCAGGCTCCCCGCCTGGCCGAGCGGGGCGAACCCGGCCAGGAACGCTGGCTGAAATTGGAGCTGAAGCTCATCGCCGACGTGGGGTTGGTGGGTGTGCCCAACGCCGGGAAATCGACCTTCCTGGCGGCGGTCAGTGCGGCCCGGCCCAAGATCGCGGCTTATCCCTTCACCACCCTGGTACCTAACCTGGGGGTAGTGACCATCGACGAGCAGGATTTCGTGCTGGCTGACATCCCGGGCCTCATCGAGGGGGCCCACCAGGGGGCGGGCCTGGGACACAAGTTCCTGAGACACGTAGAGCGCACCCGGGTGCTGATCCATCTCCTGGACGGGCTTTCCGAAACTCCCGTGGACGATCTCGACCAAATCAACGCCGAACTGGCCCTTTTCGATCCCAGGCTGGCTCATAAGCCCCAGATCGTGGTGTTGAACAAGATGGATCTGCCCCAGGTTCAGAGTTTGTGGCCCTCGGTCGAGGAGGCCCTAGCCGCCCGGGGCCTGACCGCCATGAGTATCTCGGCCCTGACCGGCCAGGGGGTTAAGGCCGTGCTGCGTCGGGCGGCCCAACTGTTAAAGGAGCTGCCCAGGGAAGCGGCAGAAGTGGAGGCAGAGATCACCTTCCGGCTGGCCGAAGACGAGGAAGCCTTCACCATCGCCCGCGAAGGAGATGCCTGGCACGTGCGCGGGATCAAAGTGGAACGGGCGGTAGCCATGACCAACTGGGAGTACGATGAGGCGGTGGTGCGTTTGCAGCGTCTGCTGGAAGCTATGGGCGTATTGGCCGCTATAGAGGAAGCCGGGGTACAGGATGGCGATACCGTATATATCGGCGATGTCGAGTTGGAATGGCAGGAATGGATAACCGGCGTATAGGAGTTGTAGGGGGCACCTTCGACCCTATCCATATCGGCCATCTGGTGATCGCCGAGGAGGCCCGCGTCCGCCTGGAATTGGAAAAGGTCGTTTTCGTGCCCGCCGGTATGCCGCCCCACAAGTTAGACAAAGACATCACGCCTGTAGAGCACCGTCTGGCTATGGTCGAACTGGCCATCGCCTCCAACCCCCATTTCACCATATCACGGGTCGATATCGACCGTTTCGGCCCCTGCTACACGGTCGATACCATGGCCCTCCTCAAAGATGAATGGGGGCCGGGAGTGGATATCTACTTTATTATGGGCCAGGATTCCTTGATGGAAATCGTGACCTGGCACAAGCCCCAGCGCCTCATCAGGCTATGTCGCATCGTGGCCCTGAGCCGGCCGGGTTACAGAACCAGCATCAAGGCCCTGGACGCCCTCCTGCCCGGCGCAGCCTCGCGCATCCACGTCCTGGACTCGCCCGAACTGGCCATCGCCTCCAACGATATCCAGCGTCGGGTGCGCCAGGGGTTGCCCATCAAGTATCAGGTGCCGCAGGCCGTGGAGGAATACATCTATGCTCACAGCCTGTATCGCGATTGAGGTCAGAGAGTATAAAGGGGCCTGGCACTCTGGAAGTGCCAGGCACCCTGATTGAGGTGAATTATTCATGGAAGCTATGCCAGACTGGTCAAGCTCGTGGATTTCGCCCCGCCAGCGGGTGGAGACGGCCCTGCAACACCAGGAACCCGAGCGGGTGCCCTTCGATTTCTGGGCCGTGCCCGAGGTGTGGGCCGCGCTCCGCACCTACCTGGGCGCCGCCGACGACGAGACGATACTGCGCCTGTTAGGGGTAGACTGCCGGTTAGTGGCCCCCGATTACGTCGGGCCGGCCCCTTGTCTTCGGCCCGACGGCTCTTATTACGACGCCTGGGGCACCCACCGCCACAAAGTGTCCAACGAGTTCAGCACCTACGACGAATACGCCGGGTTTCCCCTGGCCGAAGCCCAAAGCGTGGCCGCAGTGGAAGCCTGGGACGGTTGGGCCCAACCTGAACACTGGGACACCAGCACCCTTAAAGAAAAGATCAAAGCCCTCAACCGAGAGACGGAGTACCACATCCGCTACGAGGTGGGAGGCATCTTCGAATGGTCGTGGGGTCTGAGGGGATTCGAGCGTTTTCTGCTCGATCTGGTGCTCCAGCCCCAGATAGCCTGCGCCATCCTGGACTGTTTCACCGACCTGTACATCGCCAACGTGACCCGTGTGCTGGAGGCGGCCGAGGGCCTGATCGACATGGTCTATACCTACGACGACATGGGCACCCAGCAGGGGCTGCTGCTCTCGGAGGAGATGTGGCGGGAGTTCATCCTGCCCCGCCACCTGCGGCTCAATGCCGCCATTCGTCGCTACCCGGTGAAGATCATGTATCACTCCTGCGGAGCGATCTATCCCCTGATCGAAGCCTTCGTCGAGGAGATGGGCATCGACGTGTTAAATCCGCTCCAGCCGCGGGCGGCCGGGATGGACCTGGCCCGCATCAAGCGCGAATTCGGGGAGCGGCTATCTTTCTACGGGGCCATCGATATCCAGCACACCCTGCCCTTCGGAACCCCCGCTGAGGTGCAGGCTGAAGTGCGGGAGCGGTGCCGCCTGCTGGGGCGGGGTGGCGGCTACGTCGCGGCCTCGGCTCACTACATCCAGGCCGACACGCCCCTGGAAAACATCATCGCCATGTATACCACCCCCCGAGAGATCAGTTGAACCCAAAGCGCCAGGCCCCTCTATTTACTCTACCCTTTCTTCCCGATCCGCGATCAATACCTGTCGCGAGCGCCCCCCTCCCTCCTGGGGGCCGATAATGCCCCGCTCCTCCAGCAGATCGATCAGGCGGGCGGCCCGTGAATAGCCGATCCGCAGGCGGCGTTGCAGCAGGGAGACCGAAGCTCTTTGATGCTTGCGCACCACCTTGATGGCTTCTTCCAGCAGGTCATCTTCTTCCTGTAGGGCCGCCTCGCGTTCTTTGGCGATCATGTCGGCCCATAGAGGTCGTTGCACCACCTTTTCCGGTTCGATCTGTTCAGGGACGCGGATGCCTTTCCAGTAGCGCACCAGACGGCTAATTTCCTGGTCGGAGACAAAACAGCCCTGAAGCCTTACCAGCTTGCTGGAGTCGGAAGCCATGTACAGCATATCGCCCTGGCCGAGCAATCTTTCCGCTCCCACCGCATCCAGGATAACGCGCGAGTCCACCTGAGAGGTCACGGCAAAGGAGATACGAGCCGGAAAGTTGGCCTTGATCAAGCCCGTCACCACGTCCACGCTGGGCCGCTGAGTGGCGATTACCAGGTGAATGCCTGTGGCGCGGGCCATCTGGGCAATGCGACAGATTCTCCGTTCCACCTCGTCGGGGGCGACCATCATCAGGTCCGCCAGTTCGTCGATGACCACCACGATGTAATACAGGGGGGACTGGCCCTGGGCTATAGCCATCTGGTTGAAGCTTTCCAGGTTCCGCGCTCCGGCCCTGGAGAACAACCTGTAACGCCGGTCCATCTCACGGGTGGTCCACTTCAAGACTTCCACCACCCGCTCCAACTCCACCACCACGGGGGCCAACAGGTGGGGGATACCGTTATAGTTGGTCAGTTCCACCATTTTGGGGTCGATCATCAACAGCCGCAGGCTGGTGGGGGTGTTATTGCACAACAGACAGGCCACCACGGAGTTGATGCACACGCTCTTGCCTGAACCGGTGGCCCCGGCGATGAGCAAATGGGGCATGGTGTCCAGTTCGGCCACCACCGGTTGCCCCGAGACGTTCTGGCCCAGAGCGATTTTCAGCTTCGATTTCAACTGCTGGAAGACCTCAGATTCCATGACCGCCTTCAGCGCCACCAGCGAAGTCTCCAAGTTGGGCACCTCGATGCCCACGATGGACCGCCCCGGCACAGGGGCCTCGATCCTGATGGGAGCCGCCGCCAGCGCCAGCGCCAGGTCGTTGGCCAGGGCGCTGATTTTGCTGACTTTGACCTTGACCTGTTTCACCCGCCCGGCGCTATCTTTGCGCTCGATATAGCCCGGTTCGACCCCAAATTGGGTGACGGTCGGGCCCTGATTGACCTCCACCACTTTGGCCGGCACCCCAAAGCTCTCCAGGGTCTCCTCGATAATTCTTACCCGGCGGCGGATTTCTGCCTGGCTGATCTCCTGTTCGAAGCCCTCCTCGAAAATTTCGGAGATGGCTGGTGTCCGCCACTCCTGATCTCCGCCGATGATGCGAGGCAAGACTGTGCCCGGCGCTGTAGCCGTTGTCCGTGGAGAAGAGGGCGCTTCGTGAATGGGGCTGGAGGTCGGCTGTTCGCCTGTATCAGAGGTCTGGCCCGGTGGAGGAGCGACTTTGTTCACTTTGTAAAGAGGGCGGCGGGCATAGTAGAGCTTATCGCTCAGGAGTTGCCATCCTTCTTTAGCCCTCTGCATCACCTCCGCTATGGAAAGGCCGGAGAGTATGAGCAGCGTAATGCCCAGCAGCGCCAGGATGACGATGTACGCTCCCCACAGACCGATGCCGGAAATCAATACCTCGCTGACGTGAAATCCTATGTAGCCTCCTCCTCTCCCCTCCTCTGCCGTCTGCCAGGCATTAGAGTAGAAGGGGAGATGCACAAGAGCCAGAACCACAAAGAATAGCAACAGGGCAGCCAGGAGTCTTCGCCCGCTCCACTCGATCCCAAATCTGCCCAGGACCAGCCACAGCCCCACGCCGCCCAGTCCGACAGGGGCCAGATAGATACCCCAGCCGAAAGTTTGACGCAGGAACATCAGCCACAACCCGGTCAAGGAGCCCTGGCTGGGCGACAGAAGACTGAGCAGCGTGAGCAGAGCCAGGGCCACCAGAGCGATGCCCAGCACATCTATCCAGTTGGATTGGTCCGCCTTTTTGGGCGAACGTCTTCTTCTAGCCATTGGTTATCATCTTATCAGAGACAGAAATCTCGGTACTTCCGATTCTATTATATCACAATCCGTATAAAACAGAAAGTTTGCTTTACCCCCATCCTGCCCAGGTTCGTATCGTGCCGTTGACAGGGGCCTGGCACTCTGGAAGGGCCAGGCCCCTGGGAGCAAATGTAGTGGTATTTCACCTGTCATTTCTGCTTCGAACACCCGAAAATTGGAAGGTTTGCTGTTAGAAAGTAGAAATGCTATAATGTATATGTGGGAGGTTATGAGGCGGAGGGGACTGTCTCCGGCTGCTTGCACGAAGAGTAAGGAGGTTTTTTAAGATGAGCAGCAACTTTTTTGACCTGACGCCTGAGGTGTTCCGCACTCTAGCTGAGAACTCAGTAGACTCTATCTCTATAGGCAACCTGGAAGGTAAATTGATTTACAGCAACCGGGCCTGCTACGACCTGTTCGGCTACGCCTACGAAAAGGAGGAGATGACGGGTCTACCCCTCGTTTCCTTCTGGCCGGAGGAGGATATCCCCATCCTGACTGAAGAGGTGTTGCCCCAGGCCATGGCCGGCAACTGGCTCGGCGAGGTGCGCCAGAAACGTAAAGATGGCCACCTGTTTGACGCTTACCTGACGGCGTTTGCTCTCCTCGATGAGGTGGGCAAGTCCATGGGCACGGTGGCTATTACCCGTGACATCACCGAGCGCAAGCGGGCGGTGGAGGCGCTACAGGAAAGCGAGAGGCACTTAAGAACCACATTGGATTCCCTACGGATTGGAGTTGCGATTATTGACGCAGAAACACACGTGATCGCTGATGTCAATCCCGTCGCTATCGAAATGATCGATGCTCCTAAAGAAAAGATTCTCGGTCACGTGTGCCACAAGTTTATCTGTCCGGCTGAGGAGCGCAAGTGCCCGATCACCGACCTCGGACAGACCGTGGACAGATCAGAGCGCGTGCTCATAAACGCCAATGGGGAGCGCATCCCGATCCTCAAAACGGTGACTCCTATAATGCTGAGCGGGCGCAGGCGTCTGCTGGAGAGCTTTTTCGACATCACGGAGCGCAAGCGGGCGGAGGAAGAGCGGGAACGCCTGCAACGGGAGATCATCGAGACCCAACAGCAGGCGCTACGGGAGCTTTCCACCCCCATCGTGCCTGTGCTGAAGGGGGTGTTAGTCATGCCCCTGGTGGGCAGCATCGACACCGAGCGCGCTCAACAGGTCATGGAGACCCTGCTGGAAGCCATCAGCCACTACCAGGCCGCAGTGGTGATCATCGACATCACCGGCGTGCCGATGGTGGACACCAGGGTGGCCAATCACCTCCTGCAAGTAACCCGGGCCGCCGCCTTGTTGGGTTCGGGATGTATGCTGGTGGGTATCTCGCCCGAGGTGGCCCAGACCATCGTGTCCCTGGGAGTGGATCTATCGGCCATCGCCACCCACAGCAATCTGCAAAGTGGCATCCAGTACGCCCTATCCAGAATGGGCAAAGAAATCTCCGACAAAAACTAATTCATCAGGAAGATCAACCGTGTCTTCTCACAAAGCAGCCCATCCTCCCCAACGCCTCTTCGATATCCGCCATCGAGGCGGCGTAGGCACAGCGCACAAAACCCTCTCCACATTGGCCAAAAGCCGGCCCAGGCACGACGGCTACTCTCTCTTCTGCCAGCAGCTTTTGGGCGAACTCTTCCGAGGTCATACCCGACCTTTCCACGGAGGGAAAGGCGTAAAAAGCCCCTTTAGGCTCAAAACAGGGCATCCCGATATCGTTTAGGCCCTGGACGATAACCTGCCGCCTTTGGTCGTAGGAGGCCACCATCATCTGTACCTCCTCTTCGCCGTGGCGCAGGGCCTCGAGGGCCGCCACCTGGCCGGTGGTAGGGGCCGACATGATGGTGTACTGGTGCACCTTGCGCATGGCCGCCAGAATGTCAGGCGGGGCCGCGGCGTAACCGATGCGCCACCCGGTCATGGCATAGGCCTTGGAGAAGCCCTGGAGCAGGATGGTCCGCTCCCACATGCCGGGCAGGGAGGGGAAACAGATATGCTCCGTGCCGTAGACCAGACGGTCGTAGATCTCGTCGGAGATGACCAACAGATCGTATTTCTCAGCCACCTGTGCGACCTCCATCAGCCGCTCCCGGCTCATGACCGCGCCGGTAGGGTTGTTGGGATAGCCGATCAGCAGAATCTTGGTCCTATCGGTGAGGGCGGCCTCGATCTCCTCGGCCGTGACCTGAAAGTCGTTCTGCACGTAGGTCGGGACCGAGACAGGCGCCCCTCCAGCAAAAATTACCTCCGGCTGGTAGGACACAAAGCAGGGTTCAGGCACGATGACCTCGTCGCCAGGCTCGATGGTGGCCGTCAGGGCCAGGTACATGGCCTCGGAGACGCCTACGGTGACCAGCAGTTCTGTTTCAGGATCGTAGCGCACGCCGTACCGTCTTTCCAGGTGCCTGGCCAACTCCTGGCGCAGCTCCAGGATGCCTGAGTTAGAGGTATAGCCCGTCTGTCCGGCTTTCAGAGAGCCTACGCCCGCTTGCAGGATGGAAGGGGGAGTCACAAAATCAGGCTCGCCGATGCCCAGCGATATGACGTCCTTCATGGTAGCCACGATGTCGAAAAATCTCCTGATGCCCGAGGGCGGCACCTGGGCTACTCTCTGAGAGACAAAGTTTCTCACGTTCATTGACCTCCTTGCCAATTTTATTCTTCCTCGCTCATCAACGGGCTTATCGCCCACCGATCATCTGTTTCTTTGTAGATAAGTTCAAAACGGCCCTCATCCTCGGTCCGCACCCGGAAACACGGGCCTTCCGGGGCGCGCCAGGCCCGCTCTACGGTCTGCACGACGTATCTCTGGCCCTGCCAGACAAAAGCACGCGGCTCCTGGGCGTAAGTGTGACCCGAATAACACTCCACCCTGTCCGGCTCTTCCCACATGGTCTCTGGCCTAATCCTGATCCTGCTCGCCGATAGTCCGCATACTGGAGTCGATCTCCGAGGAGTCACCCACGTTGAGCCGCTCAAAAGCGCCCCGCACCGTGGCATTCTGACCGATGAGAGAGCTGCTGAGCATGGCCTCCTCGATGAGGGACCCCTCGTTGATAATAGAATCCTTCACTATGGAGTTGACCACCTGGCTGTCTGGAGACAGACTGACGTAAGGGCCTACGATGGAGTCCGTCACCGTGCTCCGTTCTCCGATGTGCACGTAAGGGCCTAAGATAGAATTGGTCACGCTGGCCGACCTGGCAATGTAGACCGGCGGAATGATTATAGAGTTATTCCCTCCCTGGCCGTTGCTGACCCTCTTGCGCAGCAGGTAGCGGTTGGTCTGGAGCAGGCTGTCGGCGGTGCCGCAATCTTCCCAGACCTCCACAACGGGGGCGCTGAAGCATGTCCCGCGCTCGATCATGAGCTGCAAAGCATCGGCCAGAAAATATTCCCCCTGGGTCTGGATGTCCCCGGCGATCAACTCGTCAATGCACTCGAAAAGCATTACCGCATCTTTGATGTAATAAACCCCGATGACCGCCAGGTTGGACACAGGGATGCTGGGCTTTTCCACAAAGCGAGTGATAAAACCGTCCCGCAAGGTAACCACCCCGAAACGGCGAGGATCATCCACTTCCTTGACGTAGATAGCGCCATCCGAGGTCAGGTCGGCCAGAGCCTTGAGGTCGGCTTCAAAGATGGTATCGACGAATATTATGAGCACCGGCTCACGCACGTGGTCTTTAGCCAGGTAGATAGCGTGAGCCTGTCCCAGGAGCTCCCTTTGCTCAATGTAACGGGTGCGGAAGTCATAGGTGGCCTCCACGTACTCCTCAATCTGCTCTCCCAGGTAACCTACAATGAAGATGATTTCCTCGATATCCAGATCGTTCAACTTGTCGAGGATGTGGCCCAGCACAGGTTTGCCCGCCACGTTGACCAGAGGCTTGGGCTTGGTATAAGTGTGGGGGCGCAAACGCTTACCAAAACCTGCCAGGGGAATGATGACCTTCATCGTCTCTTTTTCCCTCCTTGAATATTCGAGCGGAATATTTGAGCGCGGTTTTATTATACCACAAAGTCGGTTTTTTCACACCTAGCTTGAGCTGGGGGTAGCGTATCCCTTGCGGTCGAAATTCATTCACCAGTCCCTCGGCTCGGCGGCGAACGATTAACAGGTTAAAAAAACGGATTTAACTTATACAATACGGTACAATCAGTTAAATCCGTTGACCTTGTACTGGACGGCTACGTCCATTTCTATTCCATTGGTCTTACCGGGAGTCTAAAATGATGAGAGGGAGATGAATCTGGTAAGGCTCCCCGGTCGGCGCCGGCTGCGCCACCACGAAAAGCGGCGGATTGCCAAGCGTGCTGCGGGCGAAGATAGCCAGGTCTTTGCCAGCCTGGTCCGCAGCCCAGAAGGTCACGTCATTATCCGCTACTCCACCAGCCATCGTAGAGACCGCCCAGGTCGCGTTTTGCTCTCCAGCGTTGACGGTGTAAGAGGAGGATCTTTCCTGGTTGTTGCCCGATACGTATGCGCCGGGCACTCCCCAGCGTCGCAAGGGAGTGGTGATGGTAATGACCCCATCGCTGGAGTCGTCGAAGTCCCAGTTGTGCTGGGTGAAGGTAATAGTGCTGCTGGCTACATAAGGGTAGAGCCTGGGTTGGCTGGAGGTGGGCAGTTGGTACGTCCAGGAGTAGGCGAAGACACGGGATCCGGCCGGGGCAGTGTTGCCGGTGGCGGAAGTGCTCAGGACGGCGTTGTAGAGGTTGCCGTCGTCGCCGCTGACGCCCACCACCGACAGTTTGAAGACGTAGGTGTTATTGGCGCTGATATATTCGCCTGCGGCGGGAGCGAAGCCTGGGGCAAAGGTGTACCAGACTCCATCGCCTGTGCCTATGCCAAAGGTCTGGCTGATGAGCAAGGTGCCGGAGGTGATGCCCAGGGTAGGGGTGTGCACTCTGGCGTCCGGCTCGGTGTAGGCCCCCAAACCGCCGTACAGGCTGAAACGGGTCTGAGTATTGAAGCCTCCATGCCCCTCATCAACAACGCCACCGCAGTCAGGGTCGTAGATACGGAGATAGAGGGTGTTGGTGATGGTAGCCGGAATCTCGAAGAAGATGAGCTGTATCTGATCGTCGTCACCTCTGCCTGGAGCGGCAGGAGACGGGCCGAAGGTGCAGACGTAAGAGCTCTCCAGAGTAGTGTCCGGGATGTTGGGGTTGGTCACGGTGAAAGCGTTGGGCAGCGAGCCGGTAGGATTGCCAGGGCCAGGGTTGATGACGAACAGAGGGTAGCTGCCGGCCGCCATTCCGGCTGGCACGGTGGCAGTAAGGGTGGTAGCATTAATGTAGGTCACGTTCAGCAGACTGACCACCCCCAGTCTGGCCGTAGGGGTGGCGTAGAAGTTGGTGCCAGTGATGATCACGCTGGTAGTGGCCGTATTCACCCCGGTATTGGGGACGATGGCGGTCACGCTCGGCGCAGGATAAGTGATGGTGAAAGCATTGGTCAGGCTGGCCGGGGGACCGCTGGGCAGCGGATTGGTTATGGTCAAGGTGTAAAAGCCCACCGGCAAACCGGCCGGCACTGTGGCGCTAAGGGTGTTAGCGTCGATGTAGGTCACTCCCGTCAGGTTATAGCCGCCCAGGCTGGCCAGCGGGGTGGTCACGAAGTTGCTCCCGAAGATAGTCACGGGGGTGGGAACGTTATTGGTGCCCGTGTCGGGATTCATGCCGGTCAGGGTCGGGCCGGGGTTGGCTACGGTGAAGGGGCCCGGCCAGATAGCATTCTGAAGGTTGGGATTGGTCACCTCCACGACGTAGAAGCCGGTCTGGAAGCCCACCGGAACGGTGAAGTTCAGGGTGGCAGACGAGACCCATCCGGCGGTGAAGTCGGTAGTGCCAATGGTGACAGTAGGCACAGCCACGAAGTTCGTGCCAGTGATGGTCACGACATTGACCACGTTGTTGAACACGGTGGAGGGGACGACATCTATGATACTAAGTGCAGGGTTGACTGTGACCGTCACCCTGGCCGTGTCGAAGCCCCCGTTCCCATCGCTGGCGGTGTAGGTGAAAACGTCGGTGCCGTTGAAGCTCAGCGTCGGCGTGTAGACCACCACCGTCGTGCCCCCAATGGTGGCGCTACCGTTGCCAGGCACCCCCACGGCGCTCACAGATAGGATATCGCCGATGTCGGGGTCGCTATCGTTGGCCAGCACGGCGATGGTGACCGGGGTGTCCTCGTTCGTGCTGGCTACATCGTCCACCGCATCCGGCGGATCGTTCACGGCGTTGACCGTGACGGTCACCGTGGCCGTGTCGAAGCCCCCGTTCCCATCGCTGGCAGTGTAGGTGAAGACGTCGGTGCCGTTGAAGTTCA
>CAZYHC010000088.1:0-17766 GCA_964646625.1 uncultured Anaerolineales bacterium | reverse complement strand
GTGCTGGCCTATTCTTTCTACACCTTCTCCGCCCCTAACATGCCCAAAAATCACGCCATGATGCTGACCATCCCCTTCGTGCTGTACGGCATCTTTCGCTATCTGTACCTCATCCACCAGAAGAACAAGGGCGGCAGCCCCGAAGAAATCCTGCTGAAAGACAAACCCTTCATGGCTGCTATTGCCCTGTGGGGGCTGACGGTGATAATTATAATGTATCTGTTTAAGTGAACAGGGTCTATCTCTGATGCTACTTTTAAAAATTTGACCTTTTCCCTATAGAGTAGAGAAAAGGTCAATACTCATACTGAACGTATGGTCATCATCTCCTGTTTGCCGTGATCTATCGCCGCTCTACCGCTTGGTGTACTGCGGAGCCTTGCGAGCCCGTTTGAGGCCGGGTTTCTTCCGCTCTTTGGCCCTGGGATCGCGGGTCAGGAAGCCCCCTTTACGCAACACAGGCCGCAGGCCGGGGTCAGCCTCCAGCAGAGCGCGGGAGATGCCATGACGCACCGCCCCCGCCTGACCGCTAACGCCCCCTCCTTTAACCAGCACGGTGATGTTGAATTTGCCCATCGTGCCCGTGACCTTCAGGGGCTCAGTGATGATAATCACATCACGCGGGCGCGGAAAGTGCTCCTCAAGCGAGCGGTTGTTGACGATAATGGTCCCTTCTCCTGCGGGATAGAGCCGCACCCGAGCGGTGGACGTCTTGCGCCGTCCCGTGCCCTGATAGTATTCCAGCGTCGTTTCTGTGGTCAATCTATCTACCTCCTTAATCTGCCCTTTACCCTGCTAGCTCCAAAACCTCAGGTTGCTGCGCTTGATGCGGGTGGGAAGCGGCGGCATATATTTTCAGCTTCTTCATCATCTTGCGTCCCAGCCGATTCTTGGGCAACATGCCTCGCACCGCCGCCTCCAACACCCGGGTAGGGTGTTTCTGGAGGCAGGTCTCCAGGCTGATGCCCTTGATACCACCAGGGTAACCTGAATGACGATAATACATCTTCTGTTCCATCTTCTTGCCCGTGACTTTTATCTTATGGGCATTGATGACGATCACATGGTCGCCGGTATCCAGGTGAGGGGTGTAGATGGGCTTGTGTTTGCCCTTCAAGATTTTGGCGATCTCGGAGGCCAGACGGCCCAGAGTCTTGCCCTCAGCATCGACCACATACCACCGGCGCTCAATGTCCTCTGCTTTTAATGCGTATGTCTTCACCTTGGATATAACTCCTTAATTATACGTTGTCTGGATAGTTGACCCTCATCAGACACAGGCCCCGGGCCGGCAGTGGCGCGGGCGCCTCTCCCCTGTCCCTGGCCTGAAGGATAGCTTCGACCTCAGCCGCAGACAGTTCCCCCGTGCCCACCAGCAGCAACGTGCCCACGATGGTTCGCACCATACGACGCAGGAAAGCATTGGCCACGATGTCCACGTAGATGAAGGCCCCCTGGCGCAGACAGGTCAGGCTATAGACCTGACGCACCGTGCTACTTTTCTCGCCCCCTCTCTTACTATCTTCCTGAGGAGAACGACCAAAAGAAGCGAAGTCATGCACGCCAAGCAAACCGCGACCAGCTTGAGCCATAGCCTCCACCTGCAAGGGCCGCGGAAAGTGATGGGCAAAGCGTCCTTCCAGCGGCGAGGGCCAGGGTTGGTCCAGAATGGTATAACGATACTCACGGCTCAACGCGCTATAACGGGCGTGAAAACTCTCCGCCACCTTCTCCAATTTGCGGACCACGATATCTTCGGGCAGGAGCGCGTTCAGAGCACGGTGGAGGTCCCGGCCAGGATGTTTCCAGGCGGTAGAAAAATGGATAACCTGCCCCCTGGCGTGGACGCCGGCATCGGTACGACCAGCAGCCACCACCCGCCCCGGCTGCCGGGTGACCCGCTCCAGGGCTCGCTCCAATTCCCCTTGAATGGTTAACCCCTGAGGTTGGAGCTGAAAACCGAGGTAACGGGTGCCATCGTACTCGATGACCGCTTTGGCCTTCCAGCAGTTGCCATCTGGTACGTGGTGGCCTGGCTCGTGCATCCAGTTATTCGACCAGCTCGATAAGAGCCATCTGCGCCCCGTCGCCCTTACGTCGTCCCAGCTTGAAGAGCCGGATATACCCGCCCTCCCGGTCAGCATAACGTGGGGCCAGGTCGTCGAACAGCTTTTGGACGACGGTGGTGGTCTTATCCTGGCTGACCCGAGGTTCGCCCCCCAGGTAAGCTATTACCTGTCGTCGAGCGTGCACATCTCCTCGTTTGGCCAGGCTGATCAGTTTTTCTGCTTTGGCCCGAATAGCCCTGGCCTTAGCTTCGGTGGTCCTTATCCGGTCGTGACGAAACAACTCGGTGACTAAATTTCTATATAAAGCCCGGCGCTGGCCCTGGGAACGGCCCAATTTGCGACCGGCCACCCGATGTCTCATGATATACAGACTCCCTTGCTTGTGATCTTGTTTAAGAAACGGCTTCAGGTTGAAGCTCTTGCTCGGCGGCAACCTCCCCGCCTTCCAGGCTTTCCGTGGGGAGAAACCCCTTAGCTTCCAGGCGCTCCAGCAACTCTTCCAGAGATTTGCGCCCGAAGTTGCGTACCGCCAGAATCTCGTTTTCACCCTTTTCCAGCTTTTCCAGGATCTCCCCTATCTTGGTTATTCCTGCCCGTTTGAGACAGTTGTAAGCCCGTACCGTTAGCTCCAATTCTTCGATGGGCAGATCGTAAATACGGCCGGGTATGCCTTTTTCTTCTTCCTCTTCTATCTCTTCGGCAGGCAATTCCTTCACCCCGGCTACCAACGAGAAATGTTTGACCAAAATCTGGGCACTGGAGCTCAGGGCCTCTTCAGGTTGAATCGTACCATCGGTCCATATCTCCATGACCAGACGGTCGAAGTCAGTCATCTGACCGATACGCGCTCTTTCCACCGTGTAGTTAGCTTTGCGGATGGGACTGAATATGGCATCGATCGGGATCTCTCCGATCGGCAATCTGCCTCGCTCCTCGGCCGGAGAGTAACCCTTGCCTCGTTCCACCACCAATTCCATCTCCATGTCCGCTTCGGGAGAATCGGCCGTGAAAAGATGCAACTCGGGATTCACAATCTCCACCTCACTGGGACATTCCAGATCGCCGGCGTTCACGTCCCCTTCTCCCACCACGGTCAAACGCAGGCGAACGGGCTCTTCAGAGTACGACTGGAGCCGCAATTGTTTAACCTGGAGCAAGAGCATGGTGGTGTCTTCTTTTACGTGAGGGATGTCGGAGAACTCGTGGTACACCCCACTGATCCTCAAAGAAGTGACCGCCGCTCCTGGCAGTGAGGAAAGCAACACCCGGCGCAAAGCATTGCCCAAGGTTATTCCGTAGCCGCTCTCCAAAGGGCCGATGATGAAACGGCCATAATTCCTGGAACTGGCCTCACACACTATTTTAGGCAAAACTAAATTCATCAATAGACTCCCTCCTCACCTAAGGACCTATAGCTCGGAAATAACGTTCCAGGTCCGAACCTCCAATTCACCGGCTGTAATACTCGACGATTAAAGACTCATCCAGTGATATATCTACGTCCTCACGCGAGGGGAGGGACAGGATTCGGCCAGACATATTAAGAGCATCAAGGGCCATCCATTGGGGCACAGGCTTGTTCCCCAACTCCTTAGCCACAGCTTTGAAATAAGGCTTTTGTTGGCTCTTCTCCCGGACGACGATCACATCCCCAGGCTTGACCAGCAAAGAAGGGATATTGGTTTTACGACCATTGAGAGCGAAATGGCCGTGCCGCAACAACTGTCTGGCCTGGGAGCGGGAATCGGCAAAGCCCAGACGATAGATCACATTGTCAAAACGGCTCTCCAGTATGCAGAGCATATTGGCCCCCGTCAGCCCCTTGCGTCTTTCAGCCTCTCTATAGTAGCGACGAAATTGTCTTTCCAGCACCCCATAGATGCGACGAGCTTTCTGTTTCTCTCTTAACTGCAAACCATAATCAGAAATCTTGCGGCGATATTGTCGGCGCTGACCATGCATGCCCGGTGGATAGGCCCGTCTCTCCACCGCACACTTGGCGCTCAGACAACGCTCACCTTTTAGAAATAATTTCTCCTCTTCCCTTCTACACAATTTACAAACAGAACCCGTATATCTTGCCATCTTACCTCCTGATAATAGCAGCAAGTCCCGCCAACCAGCGGCTACTGGCACCAAGTTTTCCCGCTTGCTGCTTGCTGCTAAACATTAGACCCTGCGTTTCTTGGGAGGACGACACCCATTATGGGGGATAGGGGTGACGTCGGTGATCGATCGGACCTTGAGACCGGCGGCCTGCAAAGAACGGATAGCGGCCTCACGGCCAGGACCGGGCCCTTTCACAAAGATATCGAGCTCGCGCACCCCCTGGTCCATAGCCTGTTTGGCCGTCTGTTGAGCGGCCATCTGGGCGGCGTATGGCGTACTCTTACGCGACCCCTTAAACCCGACCGTCCCTGCACTCCCCCAGGTAATGGTATTACCTTCCTGATCGGTGATGGTAATGATAGTATTATTAAATGTCGATTGGATATGGGCCCGTCCATAAGGAACGTTTTTACGTTCCCGGCGCCCTCCGCGCTTTCCTCGTCCCATTGTACCCCCTTTTCTAGTAGCCAGTTACCAGCAGCAAGCCCCTGCCCACGAGACTGTACTGGCTGCTGGCTGCTTCCTTAATTTACTTCTTGGCCCGCGCCCGACGACGACCAGCCACCGTCCTGCGTGCCCCCCGTCTCTGGCGAGCGTTGGTTTTGGTCCGTTGACCACGCACGGGCAGATTGCGTCGATGACGCATGCCCCGATAACAGTTGATCTCTTGCAGCCGCTTGATGTTCATCGCCACCTCGCGCCGCAGATCACCCTCCACCCGATAGCCACGGTCGATGATCTCACGCAGCCTGCTGATCTCCGACTCGGCCAAATCCTTGACCCGCGTATCAGGGTCCACCTGCGTCTGCACCAATATCCTACGGCTGGTAGACACCCCAATGCCGTAGATATAGGTCAGGGCCACTTCCACTCGCTTGTCATTGGGCAGATCGACTCCGGCAATTCTAGCCATGTCCTTCCTCCCTTCTCACCTGGCCCCCAGATACCTGGAGGCCCTTAACCTTGCCGCTGCTTGTGTTTAGGGTTCTCACAAATGACCCTTACCACCCCTCGACGTTTAACAATTTTGCATTTTTCACAACGCACTTTTACCGACGGTTTCACTTTCATCGCCTAACCTCCTCAAGGGGCACGGCACTTTGGAAGTGCCGCCCCCCTAAACTTGCTGCTTCCTGCCTGCTGCTTCCTTCACCCTAGGGGAGAGTCAGAATTTGCGGTTCGCCTTCGGTGACGGCTACGGTATGCTCGAAATGGGCCGCCAACTGACCATCGGCGGTCACCACCGTCCATTTATCGGCCAGCACCCGCGTGTGCCAATCCCTGATGGTGACCATGGGCTCCAAAGCAAAAGTCATCCCCGGTTTCAACAGAACCCCGCGCCGCCGGCGACCGAAGTTCGGTATCTGGGGCTCCTCATGCATATCCCGCCCGATCCCGTGGCCGGTGTATTCCCGGATCACCGCATAGCCTCTGCTCTCAGCATAATGCTGAATGGCCCAGGAGACGTCTCCCAATCTGCGGCGCGGTCGGCACTGCCCGATGCCTGCCGCCAGACAGCCCGCCGTCACCTCCATCAAACGCCTGGCCTGGGGGCTGATCTGTCCCACCCCCACGGTGAGGGCCGCATCGCCCTGATAACCGCGATAGATAGCGCCCACATCGACGCTGACAATATCTCCTTCTTCCAGAACCCGCTGGCCGGGAATACCGTGTACTATCTCCTGGTTGATGGACACACACAGCGACGCCGGAAATCCCCGGTAGCCTTTGAAGGAAGGGACCGCGCCGCTGGTGACGATGATGTCCTCCGCCAGAGCATCTAACTCTATGGTCGTAACCCCCGGCCTGATTCTCTCACGCAGGGCGGCCAGCACTCTGGCCACAATCCGGCCAGCCTCTCGCATCCGGGCCAATTCCTGTGGCGATTTCAGAATGATCATCTCATGCGGCTAGGCTCTGTATGGCTTTCAACAGCCCGGCTTGCACCTCTTCGATGCGGCCTTCCCCTTCCACCTCGACCAGCAGTCCCTGCTGGCGATAGTGTTCGATGACGGGCATGGTCTGGGAGAAGTATACTTTCAGACGCTTGCGAACCGTCTCCGGCTTATCGTCTTCCCGTTGATAAAGCTGGCCCCCACACTCGTCGCAAATCCTCGCGTCTCGCCGGGGTGGATTGGTCAGGGTATGATAAGGGGTCTGGCACCGACCACAAATCCAGCGGCCGGCCAGCCGAGCCACCAGACTTTCTTCGGACACCACGATATAGGGCACGATATCGATGGTCTGGCCTTCCTCGGCCAGCATTTTATCCAGGGCTATAGCCTGGGCCACGGTACGCGGAAACCCATCCAGGATCGCTCCGCCCTCACAATCAGGTCTGGACAGGCGCTCCCGCACCATGGCAATGGTCACATCATCGGGCACCAGTTCTCCCCTGTCCATGTAGCTTTTGGCCTCGATTCCCAGGGGCGTTTCGTTCTGGAGGTTGTCACGGAAAAGATCGCCGCTGGCTACGTGAGGGAGGCCTAAAGCTTCGACCAACAAAGCAGCCTGTGTTCCCTTGCCGGCCCCAGGGGCGCCGATCAGCACAATGTACATCCGTTGTATGTTACCTCCTGGCCGCAAATCCTTCGCGGTGACGCATCACCAGTTGAGCCTCCAGTTGTCTCATGGTGTCCAGCACCACGCCGACCACGATGAGCAACCCCGTGCTGGTGATGAGCATGGTCTGGGTCTCACTCACGTCCCTGACGATCCAGGGCAAAATAGCCACCACCCCCAGAAAGACGGCCCCCACCAGGGTGATACGCTGGAGAACGGTGTTGAGATAATCGGCAGTGCGTTTGCCGGGCCGGATGCCCAGAATGAAGCCCCCCTGACGCTTCAGCGTGTCGGGCAGGTTCTGCTGCCTGAAGATCACGTCGGTGTAAAAATAAGTGAAGCCGATGACCATGAAAAAGTACAGTATCCAGTAAATGTCGCTCTGAGGATTGAAGGTCTGGTTAACGACCGCAGCAATCTGGTTCACCACCTCGGACTTGGTATACATGACGTAACTGGCCAGCACCCCCGGAAAGATCATGATGCTCTGGGCAAAAATGAGGGGAATCATACCCGCCGAATTAACCCGCAGCGGGATGTGAGTGCTCTGCCCGCCGACCACCATCAGACGGTTGCCGCGCATGGCCCTCACCCGCTTACCGTAGCGCACCGGGATGCGTCGTTCCCCTTCCTGGATAATGACGATACCCAGCACGGTCACGGCCGTGATGGCGGCGAACATCAACAGGACAAACAGGCCGCGTTCGCCCACGACGAGCTGACCTATCCGTTGCGGCACCCGGGACACGATGCCCCCAAAGATAATGAGGGAAACCCCGTTGCCGATACCCTGCTCGGTGATCAACTCTCCCAACCAGACGGCGAAGACCGTGCCCGCCGTCAGGGTGGCGATGGTAGTCAGGGTGGGGAGAATGTTCGGCCCCGAGAGCCCAAAGTTGGAAATAACCCCGTTCCTCTGCAACAAGGTGGCCTGGCCAAAAGCCTGCAACGCGGCCAGCGGCACGGTCAACATGTGAGTGTACTGATTGATTTTGTTACGTCCGGCTTCTCCCTCTTCGCGGACCATTTCCTCCAGTTGAGGAATGATCGGCATGAGGAGCTGCATGATGATGGACGCGGTGATGTAAGGATAGACCCCCATCGCCATGACGGAGAAGCTGGACATCGCCCCCCCAGAGAACATGTCGAGCAGCCCCAAAAGTTGATTGGCCTCGAAAACACGACGCAGGGCTTCCAGGTCAACGTTGGGCACCGGGACGTGCGCCGCTAACCTGTAGAGCACCAGGATGAGAAAGGTGAACAGAATCTTGCGTCTGAGGTCCCCCAACTCAAAGATATCACGCACCGCCTGTAGCATCCACCACCTCCATCATATCATCCATATCATTCATCCCTCGCATCGTTCGAGCCGCTCAGCCGCCTAAGACGCGGTTCTAGGCCGGGGCTGACGCCGCAGCATTCTGCGCCCCGGTCGAGGAAGCTCCTCTACCGTGCCCCCGGCAGCCAGAATCTTTTCCCTGGCGCGGGCTGAGAAACGCTGGGCCCTGACGGTTAAGGCCCGGTCCAACTCCCCCTCTCCCAGGATAACCACCGGCTCCTGGGGAGATTTGATGAGGCCCGCCTCGGCCAGAGTAAGCGGCGAGACCTCGCCCCCCTCTGGGAAGACTTCCAGGCGGCTCAGGTTGACCGGTTTGTAGTGGACCTTGAAAATGTTGGTAAACCCCCGTTTGTGGGCCAGACGCCGCACCAGGGGCAATTGACCACCTTCGAAATAGAGGCGCACCCCTCCACCCGAACGCGCATTCTGGCCCTTGGTGCCTCGGCCAGCGGTTTTACCCTGACCAGCGGCGATGCCCCGCCCTACTCTATTTCGCTTCTTCCTCGCCCCCTTGGGAGGGCGCAAATCGTGCAACTTCATCTCGACCTCTCTTCGGCGCTAAGTTCCTCAAATTCAACCAGATGGGCGACCTTATTGATCATCCCCCTGATAACGGGAGTATCCTCCTGCTCTACCGTGTCCTGCAAATGACGCAATCCCAAAGCCCTGATGGTCGCTTTCTGACGGCGCGAATAACCAATGTCACTTTTCACCCAGGTAATGCGCAGTTTATCAGCCATGGCTCCTACTCCAATAAGGGGTCAACTCGCCCACTTCTTTGCCCCGTCTTCTGGCCTCCTCTTCGATGTCCTTCAGCTCGGATAGAGCCTTCATCGTGGCCTTAACCACGTTGAGAATGTTGGCGCTTCCCAGCGACTTGGTCAAGATATCTTTGATGCCGGCCGCTTCCACCACGGCCCGCACCCCCCCCCCGGCGATCACCCCGGTGCCGGGCGAGGCCGGTCTGAGAAGCACTTTGGCCGCGCTATAACGGGCCACCACTTTGTGAGGGATGGTGGTGCCCACAATGGGGACTTTACGCATACCCCGTCTGGCCCGTTCGCTGCCCTTACGGATGGCCTCCGGCACATCGCGGGCTTTGCCCACGCCGACGCCCACGCTGCCCTGATTGTCGCCCACCACCACCACCGCCCTGAAACTGAAACGCCGTCCGCCCTTGACCACTTTGGCCGTCCTGGCGATGCTGATCACTCGCTCATCCAGTTCTTCAGCCTCTTCAAAATCCCTTCTTGGCATCGATCCTCCTATACCCCTACACCTCTGTTAAAATTCTAACCCACCTGTACGGGCGGCCTCAGCCAGGGCCTTGACTCTACCGTGATAACGATACCCTCCCCGGTCGAAAACCACTCGCTTCAGACCACCAGCCAGCGCTCGCTGGGCCAGAACCTCCCCTACCAGCTTGGCCTGTTCCACCTTGGCAAGGCCCTGCACCCTGGGCCGCAATTCGTGATCCAGGGTAGAGGCCGACACCAGGACGTGCCCCTGGTCGTCGTCTATGACCTGGGCGTAAATGTGTTTCAAGCTTCTGAAAACATTCAGCCGAGGACGCTCGCTGCTGCCCATCACCTTTTTTCGCACCCGTTGATGGCGTCTTTTACGCATTACATCGCGATAAGTACCCTCTCCAACCATCATCCTTCCCTCAAATATCAGATTAAGCTACTTTACCGGCCTTACCGGCCTTGCGCCGTATTCGCTCCCCCTGGTAACGGATGCCCTTGCCCTTATACGGCTCAGGCTTACGCACGGCCCTGATCTTGGCCGCTACCTCACCGACCAACTCTTTATCGATGCCGCTGACGGTGAACGACTTGCCCCCTCTCTCGACCCCGAACGTGATGCCGGGGGGCGGCTCTATCTCCACAGGGTGAGAATAACCGACCTGGAGCACAATGTTCTCCCCCTTTGGTTCAACGCGATAGCCCACTCCTTCCACCTCCAGGGCCTTGCTGAACCCGTCCCTCACGCCGGTGACCATGTTGGCCAAAAGAGAACGACTCAGCCCATGCATGGAGCGAGCCTCACGGCCATCGTCGAGACGGGTCACCAGCAATTGCTCGCCCTGCCTGGTTATGGATACCTTAGCTGAGAAAGAACGCTCCAATTCCCCCAGCGGGCCCTTGACCTTAACGTGATTACCCTCTATCTGTACCTCAACGCCCTGAACATCGATGGGCATTCGACCTACGCGCGACATTACCACACCTCCGAAGCTAGGTAGTCAGGTAGCTACCAGACATAACACAATATTTCGCCGCCCACCCCAAGCTGGCGCGCCTGTTTACCGGTCACCACCCCCTTGGGCGTGGATAAAATGGCTGTGCCCATCCCGCTCAAAACCCAGGGGATGTCTTGTTTCTTGGTATAGACTCTGGAGCCCGGTTTGCTGACCCTTTGCAGACCCCTTAGAACAGACTCTTTGTCCTCGGTGTATTTCAACCATATCCTGATCATCGGCTGAGGGATATCTCGGGTAACGTCGTAGTTTCTAACGAATCCCTCTTCCCTAAGAATTTTAACGATCGCCAGCTTCATTTTAGAGCTGGGAACGAGCACGTATTTATGGCGAGCCATAATAGCATTTCTGATGCGAGTCAACATGTCAGCGATAGGATCCGTCATCATGATCACACTCTCCTGTTTATATCCTCCCGCTCTTTGGGAGAGGATGACTACCAACTAGACTTAACAACCCCAGGGATCTTGCCCTCCAGCGCTTCCTTGCGGAAGCAGATCCGACACAACTTGAAACGCCGTATATAGCCTCTGGGCCGCCCACAGGCCAGACAACGATTACGCATCCGGTGCTTATATTTTCGCCTTTGCTCCCGTATGATTATGCTTTTTTTAGCCACTTTTCCCCTCGAACTCCTCCCTTTTTATCTGCGTGCCAGTCTTCTTCTGAAGGGCATCCCTAAAAGTTGTAAGAGACGCCTGGCCTCCTCGTCACTTTTGGCCGAGGTGACGATGGTGATCTGCATCCCGCGCACTTTATCGATGGAATCGTAATGGATTTCGGGCCACATCAACTGCTCTCTGAGGCCCAGGTTGTAATTCCCACGTCCATCAAAAGCATCCGGCGAGACCCCCCGAAAGTCTCTCTGGCGCGGCAAAGTCACGTTGCACAGACGCTCAAAAAAATCGTACATACGCTGGCCCCGAAGCGTGACCTTGGCCCCGATAGGGTTGCCCTCGCGCAACTTGAACCCGGCAATGGATTTCCTGGCCCTGGTGATGATGGGGCGCTGCCCGGTTATGGTCATAAGATCGTTAGTGGCGGCGTCCAGCGCCTTGGCATCTTGCAGGGCTTCGCCCAAACCGATGTTCACCACGATCTTGCGTAAACGCGGCACCTCCATCACGTTCCTATATTTGAACTCTTCCTGCATCACCGGAACGATCTCTTCCAAAAATTGCTCTTTTAGTCTCGCCATGACTGACTCCTCATTAATAGTCTAACCTGTTCTTTAGTCAATGGCCTCTCCGCAACGCTTACACACCCGCACCTTACCCTCGTCGAACAGACGGAACCCTACCCTGGTTCTCCGATCGCACTGAGGGCAGACCAAAGCCACGTTGGAGATATGCACGGGTGCTTCACGCTCGATGATCCCGGTCTGAGTGCGGGTGCGGGTCGATCTTTGATGTTTCTTGATGATGTTGGCCCCGGCCACAATCAACCGATCTTCCTTGGGCATGATTTTATGAACGGTGCCCCGCATCCCCCGATACTCTTCCCGGCCACAAATGATTTCTACGGTATCGCCTTTCTTTATCTTGGCTGCCATCGTCTCCCTCCTTCCCAACCTCAAAGTACCTCTGGAGCCAGCGACACGATCTTCATGAACCCTTTGTCGCGCAGCTCACGCGCCACCGGCCCGAAAATACGGGTGCCCTTGGGGTTGCGCACATCGTCCAGGATAACGGCCGCGTTCTCGTCAAAGCGGATGTAGGAACCATCGACGCGACCGTACTCCTTGGCGGTACGCACGATGACCGCCCGCACCACCTCTCCTTTTTTGACCGAGCTGGTGGGGGTGGCCTGTTTGACCGAGGCCACGATGATATCCCCCACGCCCCCGTAGCGACGGGTCGAACCTCCCAACACTCTGATGCACAATATTTCTTTGGCTCCGGTGTTGTCGGCCACTTTTAATCTGCTTTCTTGCTGAATCACGGTGCCCTCTCCACAATCTCTTCTACAATCCAACGTTTCTCCTTGCTCAGGGGACGGGACTCGACGATGCGCACCAGGTCCCCTATGCGGCAAGTATTTTCCTCGTCGTGGGCTTTGTAACGCTTGACCACCTTGACCACTTTGTGGTAAAGCCGGTGTCTTTTGAACCTCTCGACCTTCACTACCACGGTTTTATCCATTTTGTCACTGACCACGCGACCGCTCAAACTTTTCCGTCGTCCTCTCATGGTTCCTCCCTCTCCCACTTCAGATACAGCTCACGCTCGCGCAGCACGGTCTTCAAGCGGGCCATGTCCTTCTTAACCTCTTTCAGCCGGTTGGTATTTTCCAGTTGCCCTTCTTTAAGCTGATAGCGCAGGTTAAATAGTTCCTGATAGACCTCTTCCAATTGACTCTGGATCTCCTCAGAGGTCATGGCCCGGATATCCTGTATTCGCATTATCCCCCCCCACCTCCGAAGGTTGTATCACTCCTGCTCACAAACTGGGTTTTGATCGGGAGTTTATGAGAGGCCAGCCGCATGGCCTCGCGGGCCAGCTCTTCTCGGACGCCGGCGATCTCAAACAGTATGCGGCCCGGTTTCACCACCGCAGCCCAATGCTCCACATTACCCTTACCGCCGCCCATCCGCGTCTCGGCGGCTTTGGCTGTAACGGGCTTATCGGGAAAAACACGGATCCACAGCTTGCCGCTCCGTTTGACGTGGCGGACAATGGCTCGGCGGGCGGCCTCGATCTGGCGGCTGGTCATCCAGCAGGGCTCCAAAGCCTGCAACCCAAACTCTCCGAAAGAGATCTGTCCGCCGCGCGAAACCTTACCCTTCATGCGCCCCCGATGGGCCTTACGATATTTCACTCTCTTTGGCATTAACATTGATCATCTACTCCTGTGACGCACGTTATAACCACAAAGGGCCCAAAAGTTTGGTGCCTGGTGCTCTTTGTGTGCTTGGTGGTGGAGGGGTCGTTGCTTCCGCTAACTGGCGGCCGCCTCTTCGCCGGGAGCGGCGGGCAGGATATCACCTTTATAAATCCAGACTTTGACCCCAATCCGTCCAAAAGTGGTCAGCGCCTCGGTCTGGGCGTAATCGATGTCCGCCCGCAGGGTATGACGGGGGACCCGTCCTTCTCGAGCCGACTCACGGCGGGCCATCTCTGCCCCGGACAACCGCCCCCCACAGGTGATCATAACCCCTTTGGCTCCCAGACGCATGGCCCGCGAGATGGCCTGCTTCATGGCCCGCTTGTGGGAGATGCGCTTTTCCAACTGTTCGGCAATGCTCTCCGCCACCAGGTAGGCATCCAGCTCCGGCTTTTCGACCTCCTGGACATCCACACGGATACTTTTACCGGTCAACTCCTCCAGTTCTTGACGCAGTTGATTGACGCTGGCGCCTTTGCGTCCGATGATAATGCCCGGTTTGGCCGTATAGATGGTAATAGATACCCGTTTGGGGAAACGCTCGATCTCGATCTTGGAAATGCCGGCGCGGTCCATCTCACTGCGGATCAGGCGGCGGATGAGCCTATCCTCCGCCAGCAGTTCAGCGTATTCCTCCCCTTCGGCATACCACCTGGCCTTCCAATCCTTGATAATCCCTATTCTAAAACCATACGGATGTACCTTCCGTCCCAAAGAATCCCTCCTTCAACTTGGGTCCCTGGGCCCTGAGCCCTGGGATTGAGCTATCCTTACGCTGCTTCCGCTTCGGCGAGGATGACCGTGATGTGTGTAGAGCGTCTGACTATGGGCTTAAACCGGCCCCGGGCTCCAAAACGACGCCATCTACGTCTGGGGCCCTCATCGGCCGTGATCTGGACGATATAAAGATCCTCTCTGGTCAGTCCAAAATTCTCTTCGGCGTTAGCAATGGCCGATCTGATCAATTTGGCTACCGGTCTGGCTGCGGCCTTGGGGGTGAACTGGAGGATGTCCAAAGCTTCGTCCACTCCTTTGCCCCGCACCAGATCGATCACCAGCCTGACTTTCTGCGCCGACATGGGAATATACTTGGCCACGGCTCTAACTTCAAAATCCATCTTCGCTGCCCTCTCTCAACCTGTCTAGTCTTTCTTTCTCCTGGCCTGGGTGCCTCTCTCTTTGGCCGTATGTCCCCGAAAGTATCTGGTAGGGGCGAATTCTCCCAACTTATGCCCCACCATATTCTCGGTAATATAAATAGGCACATGGCGTCGGCCATCGTGGATAGCAACGGTATGCCCCACCATTTGGGGGAAAACGGTCGAAGCCCGCGACCAGGTTTTGATCACCCGTTTCTCTCCCTGCCTGTTCATGGTCTCGATCCTTCTCAACAACTTGGTATCAACGAACGGACCTTTCTTCAACGATCTCGACATCGAAACACCTCCCAACCTGGCTATCTTCTCTTCTTGCTACGACGACGTAGAATCCACTTATCGGTGTCCTTTCGGCGCCGGGTCTTATAACCCAGCGTCGGCTTGCCCCAGGGAGTCTTGGGCGAGGGCATGCCGATAGGAGACCGCCCCTCACCGCCCCCATGGGGGTGATCGCGCGGGCTCATGGCCGAACCGCGTACCGTTGGCCGCCAACCAAGTCGCCTTTTGCGTCCCGCTTTGCCCAACTTGATGTTGCCGTGATCGGTATTGCCCACCTGGCCGATGGTCGCCATACACTGTTTCTGGATCAGCCGTACCTCTCCAGAAGGCAACCGCACGTGAGCATATGTACCCTCCTTGGCCATCAGTTGAGCCGAGGTGCCGGCCGCCCGCACCAACTGTCCTCCTCGCCCCTGCTGAAGCTCGATGTTGTGGATCGTGGTACCGACCGGGATGTTGTTCAACGGCAGGGCATTGCCCACCCGGATCTCCGCCTCCGGGCCAGACATGACCGTATCCCCCACCATCAACCCCAGAGGAGCGATGATATAACGTTTCTCGCCATCGGCGTACACCAGCAGCGCAATACGGGCCGAACGGATAGGATCGTATTCTATGGAACTCACCCGGGCCGGAATGCCCTCCTTGTCCCGTTTAAAGTCAATGATCCTGTAGCGTTTTTTATGGCCGCCACCTCGATGACGGACAGTGATCTTGCCCCGCACGTTGCGTCCCGCTTTGCGATGCAAAGGGACCAACAACGATTTTTCCGGCCTGGTACGGGTTATCTCCTCAAAAGTGGAGACGCTCATCCCTCGCCGTCCCGGCGAGGTGGGCTTATAGGTCTTAATAGCCATAACACTCTCTCCAATCTAGGCCCTGGGATCAGGCTCCTTCAAAGAAGTCGATACGCTGGCCTGGAGCCAGGGTGACCACCGCTTTCCTGCGGGCCGATTTGGCAATCACTCTTCTCCGTCCATGGCGTCCCATCTTGGCCGGCACGTTGATGACCCTGACCGCAGTGACCTCCACATCGAAAGCCCTCTCCACTGCATCCTTGATCTGATGCTTGTTGGCTCGCTGATCGACCTCAAAGGTATACTGGTTATAATGATTAGCCAGCACTAACGCCTTCTCCGTGACAATAGGGCGTATTAGAATCTCGTAAGTGTGCATAGTTCCACAGCCTCCAAAGGCACTTTTCAACCCAAAAAAGACTCGATAACCTTCACCGCTTCCAGGGGCAGGAGCAGATAATCGTAGCCCAGGATATCGCGGATGTTCAGGTATTGGGCCCGGATAGCCTTAACGCCGGGCAGGTTATTGGCCGAACGCTCCACGTTCTCATTTTCTTCGGGCAACAGGATCAGAGCACTGGAGGAGATGGTCAGACCATCCAGCATCGCCACCATGTCTTTGGTCTTAGGGGCAGACATCTCCAGAGCGTCCACCACCACGATCTGTTGCTCGGCAGCCTTGACGGACAGCGCAGAACGCAAAGCCAACCGCCTCATCTTGCGGGGCATCCGCTGGCGATAACTACGCGGCTGAGGGCCAAAAACCGTCCCGCCCTTGCGCCATTGTGGAGCGCGGATGCTGCCGTGCCGGGCCCGGCCCGTGCCCTTTTGGCGCCAGGGTTTCCGGCCCCCGCCTCGGACATCGCTGCGGGTTTTGGTCTTGTGTGTGCCCAGACGGGCATTGGCCAGTTGACGCACTAAAGCCTGGTGCATCACCGCTCGATTGATCGGCACGCCAAAAATATCTTCTCTCAACTCCGTATGGCCCACTACTTCTCCGGCCATATTGTGTACAGGAACTTGCATCAACTCTCTCCTGTATAGGCCGCCCCCTGCTGGTGGCTAACCTTTTATCCTTGTTTTCTCGCTTCTTTAATAAAGAGCAACCCCTTGTTGGCCCCAGGCACGCTGCCTCTAACCGCCAGCAGATTGCGCTCTGGATCAACCAACACCACCTGCAAATTATGAACCGTCACCCGCTGGTTGCCCATCCGACCGGCCATACGCATCCCTTTGAAGACGCGCCCCGGCGTGGTGGTGGCCCCGATCGAACCGGGCGCACGGAGCCGATCTGACTGGCCCCGGGTTTTGGGTCCCCCTCTGAACCCGTGACGCTTCACCACCCCGGCAAAACCCCGCCCTTTCGAGATGCCGATCACGTCCACCCGTTCGCCGGCATTGAACACGCTAACGCTGATCTTCTGTCCTTCCTGGTACTTCTCTACGTCATCCACCCTGATCTCACGTAGATAACGTAGCGGAGGCAGATTGTTCTTACGCAGATGGGTCAGCTCCGCTCTGGTCAGGCGCTTGGGTTTGGTCTCCTCAAAACCTAACTGGATAGCGGCATAGCCATCCCGCGCCACAGTCTTCTTCTGAGTTACGAAGCACGGCCCCGCCTCGATGACGGTCACAGGCACCACCTCGCCTTTGTCATCGAAGATCTGGGTCATGCCTACCTTTCTACCTAAAATCCCTTTCATGATACCTGGTCGCCAGATATTACTATCGGCAACCTTGCCTCCTCGATTTAATCAAGATAAAAGCTAGAGCTTGATCTCGATGTCCACCCCGGCCGGCAGGTTGAGACGCATCAAGGTATCAACCGTTTTTGAGCCCGGGTCGATGACATCGATGAGCCGCTTGTGGGTGCGGATCTCGAACTGCTCCCGCGAATCCTTGTCGATGAAGGGTGAACGCATGACGGTGAATTTTTCGATTTTGGTGGGCAAAGGCACAGGGCCCACTACCGCCGCTCCCGTTCGTTCGGCTGTCTCTACGATCTGTTTCACCGACTGATCGAGAATGCGATGATCGTATGCCTTTAGACGAATACGTATCTTCTGCTTGGCCATTTCTTTCCCCTTCCTGGCATATCCCGCAAGCTACTCCAGAATCTTGGTGATCACCCCGGCGCCAACCGTCCGACCACCTTCCCGAATGGCGAACCGCGACCCCGCCTCCAGCGCCACGGGCACGATCAACTTCACTTTCAAATTCACGCTGTCCCCAGGCATCACCATCTCTATCCCTCCAGGCAACTCCACCGAACCCGTCACGTCCATCGTCCGAATGTAGAACTGCGGCCGAT
>CAZYHC010000087.1:0-18131 GCA_964646625.1 uncultured Anaerolineales bacterium | reverse complement strand
CCTCGTTCATCTCGGACTTGGTTGCCCTGCCTCGCACTAGGTCTTAACATGAGCCTCATTATTTATATAATCTAGCTCGTATTGACCTCGAAGGGAAAGGAGGTGAGCGGAAATGGCAGACATCATTTGGCCTGTCCTATCCGGCTGAATGACGTGAGGGTATCCTCACAGAGTGATGCACGTGTTGTATCGGCTACACAATGGTATAGCCATGCTCCGCTCCCCGGAGATGGAGGGCAAAGAGCCGGCCATCGCTCCCTTTGAGGTGAGTTCGAGGTGGGAAAGAGACGTTTCTGAGGTCTCTACCTGGCGGTGATGAGTGTGCTACTCCGTCCGCCTTTGGACGACGTTCCTCTTTCTTTCACCCTCTGGATTTGATGTCCCTCACAGTGGTGGCCTACCCCGCGCTTTGCGCTGTCAACTTCGTCTGTCCTCCTTAAAAATCTCCGATTGAAGGACAAGGTAGCAGGTTTCCAACATGTACACCATCGCTGAGACCTTGCCGCGAGCGGGCAAGATCGTCAACCCTTAGTGAGCACACGCGGATTTTAACCGCTCTAGCCCCCGTCCCGGGGGCGGTAACCGTAACCGCCGATGTTATGTCTTTTTATCTGCGTTCATCGGTGTTCATCGGCGGTGAAATATCGTAATTCTATTTAAGTCGTCCCCGAGACGGGGACTGGGAGCAGACGGTGCCTGGCACCTGAAAGGCAAAAGAGGTACAGAAGAATGGATCAAAAGAGTGAGACCGTGCGTCTGACGGCCCTGACTACGGCGGCCGGTTGAGCGGCCAAACGGGCCCCTGACGCCCTGGCGCAAGTTCTGCGCCCCTTGCAAAATCTTTTCGCCGCCGCGGACTATCCAGACCTGCTGGTAGGGCTGGAGGTGTCCGACGATGCGGCCGTCTACCGGGTCAGCGACGAGTTGGCTATCATCCACACCCTGGATTTTTTCACGCCCATAGTCGATGACCCTTACGAGTACGGCGCCATCGCCGCCGCCAACGCCATGAGCGACGTTTACGCCATGGGCGGCGAGGTGGTGCTGGCCCTCAACATCGCGGCTTTCCCGCCCAAACTGCCCGGCGAGGTGCTGGCCGAGATACTGCGCGGCGGCGCAGAGAAAGTGGCCGAGGCCGGCGGGGTTATCGCCGGGGGCCACACCGTCGATGACGAAGAGCCCAAGTACGGCCTGGCGGTGATAGGCCACGTCCACCCGGCGCAGGTGACCACCAAGGCTAACGTCCGGCCGGGCGACGTCCTGGTCCTGACCAAGCCCCTGGGGGTGGGTATCATCACCACGGCGGCCAAAGGAGACGTAGCCCAGCCGCACCACGTGCGCCAAGCGGTGGAGAATATGTTACTTCTCAATCGCCGGGCGGCGCAGGCCATGCGGGAGGTGGGCTGCCGGGCGGCCACCGATATCACCGGTTTCGCCCTGTTGGGCCACGCCTGCGAGATGGCGGAGAAAAGCGGGGTCAAACTGCGCTTTTCCCTGCAAAGGCTCCCCTTCCTGGAAGGAGCTATGGATTACGCCGAGGAGTGGCTTTTTCCCGGCGGGGCCTGCCGCAACCAGGAATATTACGCCCCGCGGGTGCGGTTCGGGCCGAACGTCTCCGAGGAGGCCCAGATGCTCCTTTTCAGCCCGGAGACCTCCGGGGGGCTGCTCATCGCCGTTGCTCCGCACAAGCTGGAGGCGCTGGAAGCCCGCTTTGCCGCCGCGGGCCAGGACTGGTGGGTGGTGGGCGAGGCGGTGGAAGGGACTGGAGAAATAGAGATTTACTAGCAGCAAGCTGCCAGGTTTTAGCGAACTCAGATGATTTCTGACCAAACTATTTGGTTAATTCAGGACGTGAAAGTCCTGTCGCAATAAGTAGATAGTATGACTTGAAATTTAAGGAGGAAGAAAAACTATGTCTGAAAAACTCACTCGTTTCTTTGGCTCGCGCGGGGGTGCTATCCTGGCTGGAGCGGTCATCGGCGTCCTGGCCCCGCTCCTTCAGAAGGCCGGCAACCCGCCCAACATGGGCATCTGCGTGGCCTGCTTCGAGCGGGATATTGCCGGGGCGCTGGGGCTTCACCGCGCCGCTGTCGTCCAGTACATCCGGCCGGAGATCATTGGTTTTGTGCTGGGGGCATTGATTGCGGCCCTGGCCTTCGGCGAGTTTAAAGCCCGCTCCGGCTCCGCCCCCATCGTGCGCTACGTCCTGGGAATATTCGCCATGATCGGGGCGCTGGCCTTCCTGGGCTGCCCCTGGCGGGCGCTGCTGCGGCTGGCCGGCGGCGACCTGAACGCCATCCTGGGCCTGGCCGGGCTGGCCGTCGGCGTTACCATCGGGGTGCAGTTCCTCAAGTCCGGCTACAACCTGGGGCGCTCCAGCAAAACGTACCTCTCCGTGGGCTGGATCATGCCGGTCATCATGATCGGCCTGCTGCTACTGGCTATCTTCCCGCCGCAGTTCATCTTCTTCAGCGAGAATGGGCCCGGCTCGCTCCACGCTCACCTGCTCATCTCTCTGGTGGTGGGGCTGGTCATCGGTGTCCTGGCCCAGCGCACCCGCTTCTGCACAATGGGCTCCGTCCGGGACGTCATCCTGATGGGCGACACCCACCTCATCAGCGGCGTTGGGGCGCTGCTGGTGGTGGCTTTCGTGGTCAACCTGCTGCTGGGGCAGGTGAACTTTGGCTTCTCTCCTCAGCCGGTGGCTCACAGCAGCCATGTTTGGAACTTCCTGGGGATGGTGTTGGCAGGACTGGCCTTTGCCCTGGCCGGCGGCTGTCCGGGCCGACAACTCTTCCTCTCCGGCGAGGGGGACGGCGACGCGGCAGTTTTCGTCCTGGGGATGGTCACCGGCGCCGCCTTCGCCCACAACTTCACGCTGGCCGCTAAACCCGATAGTGTGGTGGAAGGCGTGATGCAGGTGGGCGGCCTCACGACTGCCGGGATGGTAGCCGTGATCCTGGGACTGATGGTCTGCCTGGTCATCGGCTTCACCATGCGCGAAGAGTTTTAGAAAGAGAGGTGTGACAATGGCTAAAGTAGTAGATGCCCGTGGCCTCTCCTGCCCTCAGCCGGTCATCCTGACCAAAAAGGCTATGGAGACAGGCGAATTCCCCATCGAGGTGCTGGTGGAGACCGTGACCTCGCGCCAGAACGTGCGGCGCGTGGCCGAAAAAGCCGGCCTCCAGGTCCAGGTCGAAGAGGTCGAGGGGGATGAGTTTAAGCTGACCATTCAGAAGTGAATAATTTAGGATTAAAGTGCCTGGCACTTTTGGAAGTGCCAGGCACCTACCAAAATTGGAATGCTCTGAATTTGGAGGTTGAGACTATGATCTATTTCGACAACGCCGCCACCTCCTGGCCCAAGCCGCCAGAGGTGATAGAGGCCATGACCTGCTTCATGAACCAGGTAGGGGCCAATCCGGGTCGTTCCGGCCATCGGCTGTCCATCGAGGCCGGGCGCATCGTCTACCAGGCCCGCGAAATCCTGGCCCAACTGTTCCACGCCCCGGACCCGCTGCGCATCGTCTTCGGCCCTAACGTGACCGAAGCCCTCAACCTGGCCCTGCGCGGCTATCTGCGGCCCGGCGACCACGTGGTCACCAGCAGCATGGAACATAACTCGGTCATGCGTCCCCTGCGCGCCCTGGAGCGGGAGGGGGTGGCCCTGACCGTCGTGCCCTGTTCGCCGCAGGGCTTCCTCGACCCCACCGACCTGGAGGCCGCCATCCGCCCGGAAACGGCGATGATCGTCCTCAATCACGCTTCCAACGTGGTGGGCACTCTGCTGCCGGTGAGCGAAGCGGGGGAGATCGCCCGCCGACACGACCTCCTGCTCCTGGTGGATGCCGCCCAGACGGCCGGGGCCTATCCCATCGACGTTCAGGCCCATAAAATCGACCTGCTGGCCTTCACCGGACACAAGGCTCTGTTCGGCCCGCCAGGGACGGGCGGGCTGGTCATCGGCGAGCGGGTGGGTGTGGGAAAGCTCCGGCCCCTGAAGCAAGGAGGCACGGGCAGCCGCTCAGAACTGGAGGAGCAGCCCGATTTCCTGCCCGACATGTGCGAGAGCGGGACGCCCAACACGGTGGGCCTGGCTGGATTGACGGCCGGGGTGTTCTTTGTGCTGGAACGGGACGTGGAGGCCATCCGCGCCCACGAGGTGGCGCTGACCCGACAACTGATCGCGGGGTTGCAATCCATCCCCGGCGTGACGGTCTACGGCGGCGGGGACGCCGAACGCCAGACGGCCACCGTGTCCTTCAACGTGGAGGGGCTGCTGCCCTCGGAGGTGGGCCTGCGCCTGGACGACGAGCACGACATCATGTGCCGGGTGGGGCTGCACTGCGCGCCCGCCGCCCACCGCACCCTGGGCACCTTCCCAGCGGGGACAGTGCGCTTTGGACTGAGCTATTTCAACAAAGCAGAGGAGGTGGAGAAGGCTATCGAGGCGGTGAGAGGGATGGCAGAGAGCCGCCGATAGGAGGAAGCAGGCAGCGGGAGGCATTTGGTCCTCAACGACAAGAACGGGCGAGGCTCTATACCCTCGCCCGATTGCGGTTGATCAATGTGGCGGCGCTTCTCACCAGGTACAACTCGCTCCTGCGCCACTGGATTTTTTTGCCCATTTGTGATACAATGGGAACTGGTCCGCCCCGCAAGTTCAGGTGATGAGCGTTTCACGCTCGAGGCTTCAGCCGGTTCTGGAAGTCGTCACCCTGGCCGGCTGCACACGATCGCCCGGGGAGCCTGTTCTGCTATCCCCACTGTAACGCCTGCTCGGACGACCTTTGCCCGGCAGACAAGTTGTGGTATAATCTACCTGACACTAACGTTGTAGCAGCGAGGGGTACTTCGATGCTAGCTAGCATATTTGCCTTTATAGACCGATACGCGATTTGGATATTCCTGGCCTGTGTCATCGGCCTGGTGATCGGCCTTATCGTCATCGTCAAATCCTACCGTGATTCCAAAAGATCTCCTTACTTCTTCATGCGGGAGGAAGCAACCTTTCGGCTACGCCAGGCTTTGTTTGTCTTCGTTCCGCTGCTGGCCATCACCGTTCTGCTTGGTCTGGATTTGATCCGCTCGAAGGGGGGGCCAACGCCCCTTGTGGAGACGCCCACCGTTGAGGTTCCCGCAACTGCTCAGCCGCCCACAGCCGAGGCCACTGCCACCACCCAGCCGCCCACAGCCGAAGCCAGTGCCACCATTCAGCCGCCCACAGTCGAGACGAGGGCCACCACTCCAATTTCCACGGTTGAGGCCCCTGCGACGGAAACTCCCACTATGCTCCCAACCCAGACGACGATCCCGTCCCAGTCGCCAACTTCTACACTCTCGCCGCCTCCACTACCGACCCCCACATCTCAAGCGACCGTCACCCTGACCATCACTGCCGAGATCGGCTCCCCTACCCCTACCCGGACTTCTATTCCCCCTTTAGGAACCCCCCCCAGTGGGGCAAGGTTAGACTCGATAACCTTCGCCCGAGGCATGAGTAACAATAAACCTCTCGGGCCGGCTACAGACTTCCCTGCGGGCACGGAGCAGGTCTACGCCTTCTTTGAGTACACAGGCATGAAAAATGGCCTGCCCTGGGGCCACGCCTGGTATCTGAACGGCGATGAAATAATCGCTGAGAAGCTAACGTGGGAGTTAGGGAGGAGTGGAACGGCCTGGTTATTTATCAGAATTCAAAAGTCCGGCAACTACGAGCTCAGGCTGTTTATTGAGGAGCAGTTGGTACAGACAGGCACCTTCCGCGTGCGTTAAAGCTTGCTGATTTGCCGACCTTGAGCGAACTTCAGCAAGCAAATTCCCTGACAAGCTCCGAGGCTGGAGGCGGCAGGAAAAAGGGGCATAAAAATGGCAAGTGGTGGGTTGGGCTGCGGCTTGGAGACGCTGCTTGATACCCTTTACCCAATCCACCACCCGAGACAGACCAGGGTTGGCTGCGTTGTAAACGCTGTGCCTGGCCCATCACTCATTGCGTTTATAGCATACCACTTTAGCCCTCTTACCGCTATGAACCAATTCACACTATTTGAGAATTGACTCTCAGGCCAGACCTAAATCCCGATAGCCACCTCACCAGCGCCCTGGCTGGCCGTGCAGACGTACACTTTCGACCTCAGACCGGTCTCTCGCTGGTATTCTTGTTCCAGGCGCTTTTTGAACCCTTCTACAGCCTCGTTTCTCACCAAACTTACCGCGCAGCCGCCGAACCCGGCCCCTGTCATGCGCGAGCCCAGACAGCCCTCGAGAGCGCGGGCGATTTCGGTTATAACGTCCAGTTCGCGGCAACTGACCTCGTAGTCGTCGCGCAGGCTGATGTGGGAGGCGTCCATCAACCTCCCGAAGCCAGCCAGATGACTTTGCTTCAGAGCTTCCACGCTGGCCAGCACCCGCTCGTTCTCGTTGACGATGTGCCGACAACGTCGCCGCACCACGTCGGGCAACAGTCCCTCATATTGTCCGAACTGCTCCAGAGAGACATCGCGTAGCGCCCTGATGCCCGGCACATGCTGGCTGAGCAGCCGCACCCCTTCCTCACATTGTTGCCGCCGCAGGTTGTACTCTGAGCCGACCAATTCACGGCTTTTCATCGTATCGGAGACTACGATTTTGACGCCGGCCGGCAGCGGCACCAACTCGTACTCCAGGGTGCGGCAATCGATCATCAGGGCGTGGTCCTGCCGGGCCAAAGCGGCGATGAACTGGTCCATGATCCCACACTGCATCCCTACGAATTCGCCTTCCGCCCGCTGGCAGGCCAGGGCAACCGTCACCCCGTCCCACTCGAAACCGCTCACCAGTTGGAAAGCCTGGGCTGCCGCCACCTCTATGGCCGCCGAGGAGGAAAGCCCGGCCCCAATAGGCACGTCTCCGGCGATGACTCCCTCCATGCCCCTCAACTGATAACCCCGTTCTTCCAGAGCCCAGGCCACCCCCCGCACGTAATCGTTCCAGGAGCGTTCGGCGCTGGGCCGGATGTCGTCCAGGGAGAAAGCGGCTGTCTCGGTGAAATTCAAGGAATGCAACACCACCTGGCGGTCGGAGCGTGGTCGGACCGCCAGCCAAAGGGCGCGGTCGATAGCCATCGGTAACACAAAACCGTCGTTGTAATCGGTGTGCTCCCCAATGAGGTTGACCCGGCCAGGAGCGCGCGCCAGTCGTGGAGGAGGACCTCCCCCAAAATGGACCTCGAAAGCTTCTCGTAATTGCTGTTTATCCACTATTGCCTTGTCCACTTATGAATCCCTCCGTATTTGGTTGGGCCTGCCGCAGCTCAGCCGCTTTGTCCTCCGGTAAGGAGTCGTTGATAAAAGTTCCGGCGCCCGATTCGCAACTGGCCCGGTACTTCAATTTGGCCGCCGTGCGATGGGGGGGATAGAACTCCACGTGAAAGTGACCGCCGTGCTCCCGGCCATCGGTGGGCTGCTGGTGCATGACCATCATGTAAGGCATGGAAGGGACCTCCGGCCACAGGTTATCGTACTTACGCATCACTACCCGCAGCAGGCGGGTGAGCGCATCGCTTTCGGCCTGGTTCAAATCGTGGAGCGAAGGGCGGTGCTGCCTGGCATAGAGGTGAATTTCATAAGGCCAACGCCCGTAGAAAGGCACGAAGGCCGCAAAGTGTTCGTTCTCGGCCACCAGACGGCGGCCATCCCGCAGTTCGTCGGCCAGGATATCGCAGAAAAGACAGCGGCCGGTACGTTCCCGGTGGTCGTGGGCGGCCGCCAGTTCCCGCTCGGGGATGGGGGGGATAAAAGAGAAACCGTAGATCTGACCGTGAGGATGATGCAGGGTGACGCCAATAGCCTCCCCCTTGTTCTCGAAGATGAAAACGTAGTCGATGTCCGGCCGGGCTCCCAACTCACGGTAACGGTCGGTCCAGACCGCTACCAGATTACGTACCTCCTCCTCGCTGCAATCGGTCAGAGTGCCCTGGTGACGGGGTGTATAGCACACCACCTCGCAGATGCCTTGCGCCGGCCGAACAGGGTGGAGCGCATTGCCCGCCAGGGAGGGCCGGGGCGGCTCCCGCTGCAAAGTGGGAAACTTGTTCTCGAAGACGGCAAGCTGGTAGTCGGCGGCCGGGATTTCGGTTTCGAAGCCGCCGGGCAGGGTGGGACACAGAGGACAATAATCGGCGGGCGGAAAGAAAGTGCGCTCCTGACGGTGGGTGGCGGTCACCACCCATTCCCGCAAAGTCGGATTCCAACGCAACTCGCCGGCTCCCAACGGCCTGCCCTCCCCCACCTCTCCCGACTGCTCTTCCCCGGCTTCGGGTAACGCGCCATCGAAATAGTAATAAATCAAATAACGACCATCTTTTTTGGTGACTCTTTTCTTACGCATAAATGGTTCTCCAACGATCACTTCTGTTCCTTGAAATAGTGGCAATGCTCCTGGAGAAAGCACGTCTCGCAGCGGGGCCTTTGCGCCCCACAAACCCGGCGGCCGTGGGCAATGAGGTTCATGTGGAAGGGATAATAAATTTCGGGCGGCACTATCCTTTCCATCACCATGTGGGCCTGTTCCCGCGACGTTTTGGGGCCGATAAGCCCCAGCCGCCTGCTGACGCGGTGGACGTGGGTATCGACGGGGAAGGCGGGCCTGCCCAGGGCAAACAGCAGGACGATGGCTGCCGTCTTGGGGCCCACCCCTTTGAGCGAGGTCAACCAGGCTTTGGCCTCCTCCACCTCCATTTCGGCCAGGAAGTCCAGGTTAAGCGCCCCCTGGCGGGCCGAGATGGCCCGTAGCGCCTCCTGGATGCGTGGCCCCTTCAGCCTGGACAACCCAGCCGGGCGGAGGGCTTCCACCACCGCGGCGGGGTCAGCCTCGCCGACCTCTTCCCAGGTGGGGAAACGTGCCTTCAGCCGCCGGAAAGCCCTGTCGCGATTGGCATCCGAAGTGTTCTGGGAGATGATGGCCGACACCAACGTATCCAGAGGATCGCGGCCAGGCTGCCGGGGAGTGGGGCCGTACTCCTGAAGCAACAGGCCGTGGATGGTCAGCGCCTTGATGGACACTAGATGGTTATCGCTTGACAATGGTTCCCTCACTATCTTATCAACTGATGTGGATAATTGCTATTATACTACAGCCGATGCCAAAAGGGAAGCAAACTTATCACGCGGGAAGGTCACCAAAATTGGACGGATTCTTGCGGTTGTGATATAATAGAAGTGCAGTACCGGCCACCCAAAAGTTAGAATGGAGTGTCGCCAAATGCTAAAATCTCCACCACAAGAAACGGAAGTTCGCGAAGATGTTATGGCTACGTTGGAAATAGCCGCCGAAGAGGGCGATGAAATGGCCTTTGTGCAGGCAGCCGGTAAGATAGATTGGTCTCAACGCCCGGCTACTGACTTTGCGCGCGCCGTGCATCTGGCGCTCGCGGCCGGGGCACACCTGCTCGCTCGCAATCTGGCCGCTCAAGGAGCTGAAATGCATCCCGACCACCCGGAGTTGCAGAAGATGGCCCGCATCCTGGCCCCGCCGCGAGTTATAAGGGCTGATCTACCACCTGTTCCATCGGTGCGAGCAAATCATGAGTGGCTGAGCGCCCACGCAGATGAGTACCAGGGACAATGGGTCGCGCTTCGAAATGGCCAGCTTATTGCAGTGGGAGCTACGACCCGCGAGCTTATAGCTCAATTAGAGAGTACAGAGGGCATATTGCTGACGAGGGTGTTTTAATGTTGTTGAGGTTTCAAGACGGCCGCCCTTTCGCGCAAGGGGCATGTAACTATGAGTATCGCCCAGTTCCCCAGGAAGCAGCCGCACCCCGTATCGTCGTTCAGATTCAGATTGAGGATATCGAAACTCGGGCAGTTGTAGATACGGGTGGTGTGTACCTGGTCTGCGAGCCATGGATTGCAGATTTGCTCAATCTCGATCCGGCCGATGCTCTTGGAACCGGCAAGTTGAACATCCGGGGGGTTGAATACCCAGGATATATTCATCGGATCCCTCTGACACTGATGGCTCAGGAAGGACAAAGCGTTAAGCTGGAGGCTACGGCCTTTGTACCCAATCCTCCGCCCTACCTGCGGTGGGAGTTACCTTCGTTCATGGGGTTGAGCGGTTGTCTGGAACGCTTGCGGTTTGCAGTGGATCCCACCACAGATACCTTCTACTTCGGCGCTTTAGAGGAAGAGTAGCCCACGCCCTGCCAACAAGCTAGAATGGAGTGTCGCCAAATGCTACGATCTCCACAATTGAGGAAACGATGAACCCTGAATATCGAGAACGCAAAAGCCTCCTGGCTGTCAACCTGGGGCTGGCGGCCAACATCTTGCTGGCCGCGCTGAAAACGATCATCGGCACTTTGGGCCACAGCCCTGCCCTGCTCGCCGACGGCATCAACTCCACCTCCGATGTAGCCTACTACATCGTGGTCAGCGTGTTCATGCGGCTGGCCCGCAAGTCGCCCGACCATGAGCACCCTTTCGGCCACAGTCAACTGGAAAGCATCGCCGCCCTGGTGGTGGGCTCGTTTGTCGTCACCACGGCCATCGCCGTTTTCTGGAACGCGGTCAGCAATGTGTACGACCTGTGGGTCGGGCAAGGCGACTTCGGTGGGGCCACGGCCGGCGCCTTGTGGGTGGCCTTGCTCACTGTGGCCCTCAAGTCGGGGCTGACCATCTTCACCCAAAAGCTCGGCCGGCAGACGAAGAACGCCGCCGTGCTGGCCCTGGCCTACGATCACCGCAACGACATATTCTCCGCTTCGGCGGCGGCTGTTGGCATCTTTCTGGGCCGGATGGGCTATCCCTGGGTGGACCCGCTGGCCGGGGCCCTGGTCGCCCTGGTGATCCTGCGTACAGGCATCGAGATCCTGCGCGAATCCTCGGCAGATTTAATGGACACCGTGCCCGGCAGGGCATTGTCCCAGCAGATCGCTGAATTGCTGAGCGCCATTCCAGCAGTGAAACAGGTCGAGGAGATCTACGCCCACCGGTTTGGGCCATACCTGGTTGTCAACATCACCATCGGCATTGACGGCTCGTTGAGCGTGGCGGACGGCGACGAGATCGCCTCACAGGTGGAACGTACCCTGTACGAGCACATCGATTTCCTGCGCCTTGCTTACATCCACTACCACCCGGCCAGCACCCTACAGGCAAACGGCGCCAGCGACGCAGTTCCCGTAACTGTCGCCCCTGAAATCAGCAACTTCCCATAGCCAAACCTCAGAGATACATCGCCCCAAAGACGCGGAGGGCGCGAACGGCGTCGAGCAATACGCCTCTCCTCCGCGTCTTCCATTTTCTTCACCTTTCCGCGAGCGGTCTTCTTGACAGGCGCGACATCTGGCATTATAATCCGTATAGACCAGTACACACTAACGTATACTGTTTAGAGGAAGAAAATGCCCCAGGTCATACTGTACAGCAAAACGGAGTGTTCTCTTTGCGACCGGGTCAGGGAGAATTTGCTGGCCCTGCGAGGGGAATTTGATTTTACTCTCGATGAGATCGACATCGAAAGGGACCGCGATTCCTACGAACGCTATAAGGACACCGTTCCGGTGGTGGTGATCGAGGGGTGGGGCGAGCTCAAGGTCCCTTTAGAGACCGATAAGGAAATGGACCACCTGCGGCAAGCTCTGGCCCTGACTGAGCGCCTTGAGCATCGCGGTCGGGGGGTCAGGCCGCCCCGGCCTGTTACCGGTCTGACCAGAGAGCTGGTCATCGCCCTGGATAAAGGAATTTTTTGGCTCAGCCAGCATTGGCTATTCCTGTTCAACCTGGCTGTGGGCCTCTACGCCGGTTTACCCTTGTTGGCCCCTCTTCTGATGGCGGTGGGCCTCACTTTCCCGGCCGAGCTCATCTATCTCGTCTACCAGTTGGCCTGCCATCAGTTGCCCTCTCGTTCCTTCTTTGTCTTCGGCTATCAGATGGCCTACTGCCAACGCGACGCAGCCATCTACACTTCCCTCCTGGCAGGCGGCCTGATCTTTGCGCTGGTGCGCGAGCGGCTCAAACCCCTTTCCTGGAAACTGTACCTCCTGGCCCTGATCCCGATGGCTATCGACGGCATCCTTCAGCTTTTCTGGCTGCACGAAAGTAACTGGTGGCTGCGCACCATCACCGGCGTGCTCTTCGGGTTGGCCTCGGTGTGGATGTTCTATCCCTACGTGGACGTGGCCATGAAAGACGTCAGGGGGACGCTCAGGAATAGACTGCGCCTGGAATGAAACCACGAAGTATACAGAAGAAATCTTCGTGTTCTGCGTGCCCTTTGTGGTTTTATAATTATTGAGGACCGATGGCAGAGAGGTTAAAGGGCAGAGTCATAAAGGAAGGGCAGGCGCGGGGGAGAGCCCTCGTTTCGCCTGAGCCTGTCGGCTTTCTGGGCGGGGTCGATCCGGAGACAGGCATCGTGGTGGAACGGGGACACCCCCTGGAAGGCCGCTCCGTGGCCGGGCGCATCCTGGTTTTCCCTACGGGCAAAGGCAGCACGGTGGGTTCATACACCCTCTATCGTCTGGCCCGGAACGGTCTGGCGCCGGCCGGCATCATCAACGTTCAGAGCGAGGCCATCGTGGCGGTGGGAGCGATCATAGCCGACATCCCCACGGTCGATAAGATCGACATTGGCCGCATCGAAAATGGGCGAACGGTGATCATCGATGGGGAAACGGTGGAGATAGAACCAGATGGGGACTGAACACTCGTGGAAACGACCGAACGAAACGACCGAGCTGGTCTTCCTGAAGCTGGGCGGGTCGGCGATCACCCACAAAGACACAGAGGCCGCCGCGGCCCGAAACGTTATCGAGCGGGCGGCCCTGGAGATCGGCCAGACCCTGGCGGATAGGCCCGATTTGCGGCTGGTCGTGGGCCACGGCAGCGGCTCTTTTGGTCACTTCGCGGCCAGGAAGTACGGCACCCACCAGGGCATCCACAGCGAGGCCGGTTGGCAGGGCTACGTTCGGACAGGCGCGGCCGCGGCTCGTCTCAACCGCCTGGTGACGGATATTTTTATAGACCAGAATGTGCCTGTGGTCTCCATTCAACCTTCGGCCTCGGCCTTATGTCGGGGCGGGGAACTGGTGCACATGGAAATACACCCTATAAAGGAAGCCCTGGCTCACAAGCTGGCGCCCCTGGTCTACGGCGACGTAGCTTTTGACCAGCTTCAAGGCTGTGCCATTATCTCCACGGAGCAGATATTTGTCTACCTGGCTCGCAGGCTGAAACCAGACCGCATCATCCTGGCGGGCATGGTGGAAGGAGTGTTCAGCAACGATCCCCTGAACGCCCCGACAGCACGGCTGTTCGAAGAGATCACCCCCGCCAACATCGACCAGGTGCGGGAAACGCTATCCGGTTCGCACGGCGTAGACGTAACCGGCGGGATGCTGAGCAAGGTGCAACTCATGTACGAACTGGTAGGCCGCCAGCCCTCCCTCCAGGTACGCCTTATTTCAGGCCAGAGGCCGGGGCTGATAAAGGCCGTCCTCTCCGATCAGCACTTCGAGGCCGGCACGCTTATCCACCGCGGTCACTTATAGGTCTCTATAAAACGACGGAAGGAGCGGTCGTAGGTGCGTTCCACTTCGGGGGGGAAGGCGCAGGCCGGCAGCTCGTGGTGACGAAGATGATAGGCCACACACTCGCAGCATATACCCTTACGTGAACAGGAGTCGTAGGTGCAATTACATTTAGCCAGGTTGACCTGTTCCTTGCATTCTCTCATAACGAACTTGTTTCCTCCTCGTTGTAATAGTTATTAAGGTCCACGATGAACACCAGGAAAGACCTCATGGATAAGATAGTTTTGGCCTCCGCTTCGCCGCGTCGCAGGCAGCTTTTGGCCCTGTTGGATATACCTTTCACCACGGCCAGCGCCGACGTTGACGAGCAGCCCCAGAGCAATGAAAGCCCCCAGGCCGTCGTCCGGCGGCTCAGCCAGGCCAAAGCCCAGGCCGTGGCCCAAACTCATAACCCGGCTTTGATCGTCGCCGCCGACACCATCGTGGTTTTCGAGGATTGCATCCTGGGCAAACCGACCGATGCCGCCCAGGCCGTGACCATCCTCAAACGTCTGCGCCGACGAGCGCACATGGTATATAGTGGCCTGGCCGTGCTCGATTCGAGGTCAGGTCACGTGGCGAGCGAGGTGGCGAAGACCAGGGTGTGGATGCGTTCCTACCACGATGCGGAGATCGAGCGTTACGTGGCCAGCGGCGACCCCCTGGATAAAGCCGGGGCCTACGCCATTCAGCACCTCCAATTCGATCCTGTAGCCAGGGTGGAGGGTTGTTACGCCAGCGTGATGGGGTTCCCATTATGTCACCTTTACAGGGCGTTTCGAAACAAGGGCCTGCCCCTGCCTGACACCCCCATCCAGGTCTGCCAGAGCTTCACGGGGCACAGGTGCATCGCGGGCCAGGCCATCCTGTCCGAGACCTGAAAGGGACTCACTTCGTCAGGAAGAAGCAGTAGGTATACTGGGTATCTCCCAGCAAACCCCATTCACCTCCGAAAGGATTAAAATCGGGGGTATCCGGTCTGATCACGACCTTCATCGTACCGGGCTCGAGGCGGATGAGCTGCTGTGGTCGTCCTTCGGGACAGGTTGCGGGGCCAGCGCCCTCGTAGACAACACAAGGGGCACAGGCCTCGACCTTGACCGAGAGCAGGGCCGGTTGTCCGAGCAGGACGGCCAGGGGGTAAGGGGTATCATTCACGATGGTGAGCACCGCCTTGCCACCGGCCGAGGTGGGGCCCACCTCCCAGGGCGGCGCCAACTGACCATATTCGCCGGCCATGATAGCCTCGATCTCGGCGTCTACCGCGGCCATCGCAGGCGTGGCCGGGAGGGGGGTATCTGTCGCCTCGGAGACGGGTGTAGCTGGGGCCTCGGTGGTCACCGGCAGCGAATCGAGCGGCACGTTGAGATCGATGTACTGGGCGGCCACCCAACCGTCGCCCTGATCGGTGCTCACCGCCAGCCAGTCTCCCGTGTCGCTGCGGCCCGTGGCCTTCACCTCGCTACCCAGGGGCAGGCTCCCTATTACGTCGTATTCCAGGCCGGGGCCGCTTCTAAGGTTCAAGCTCGGCTCGGCGTTCACTATTCCTACAGGCTCGGCGACGGGGGTAAAAGTAAAGGTAGGCAAGGGTACAAGCGTGGGCGTGTCGGTGGAGGGCACGGTAGTAGGTACGGGAGAGGCTTCCTCCGTCGCACTTGCCACCGTTTTCTCTTCCGCCGGCTTCTCTGTAGGTTGGTCTGCTATGTCCTCTGGCTTCTCCGTGGGTGTGCCTGCTGCTTCCTCCGTTTCCCCCTCCGGCGGTGGTGAGGCTATTGCTTCCGCCGTAGGTGAAGGCGGGGGGAGGGGCGTAGGGGTCACCACTTCTCCGCAGCCAGCCAGAGCTACGACCATACAGGCGAGGATCACAAAAGACACCAGTTCTCTCACTAGCCCTCCTCTCTCTTTGAAAGACAAATCAACTCAACCTCCTCAGACCCCAAGAAAAGGCCGACGGACCTGGGAACTTTGCTGCCCCCAGAGGGCCATCGGCAGCACAGAACGCAGGCATTATATCATAAGGGACAGGCAGATGTCAAACGAGCCTGGCAACGTTATAACCTCACTGGCCCTCTCCCAGTTCCTTCAGATGTTGCTCAGCCTGGGCCCGCCATTCCGGGCTGTCGCTTAACTCCAAAAAACGTTGGAAGGCCTCGACAGCTTTTTCCTTCTCTCCCCTAAGCTTATACACCACTCCCAGCCCGAGATAGGGCTGGGCCAGGGAGGGATTTAACTCCAGGGCTTTTTCAAACTCGACCAGGGCCTCATCCAGCCGACCGAGCATTACGTAGGTCCCGCCCAGGTTATAGTGTATCTCGGAGTCGTCAGGGGCCAGGGCCAGGGCTTTCTCAAAGTTTTCCGCGGCCTCCTGCAATTTAAGCTGCTGGTAATAGACGAAGCCCAGGTTGGAATAAGCAGTGGCGTCGTTCGGATCGAGTTCCACAGCCTTCTTGAACTCTGCCACGGCCTCGTCCAGGCGAGCTACCTGGGCGTAGGCGCCGCCCAGCCGGAAGTGAGCCTCAAACGAGTCGGGGTGGAGCTTAGTGGCGGCTTCGAACTCGGTGATAGCCTGTTCCACCTTGCCTTCTTCCAGATAGCCTTTCCCGGCCTCGATATGGGCCTGGGCCTCGGCCGGCGAAACCCGGCTGCTGCACCCTCCCCCACCAAAAAACACCAGCCAAGAGATCAGCCCCACAAGCATTATTCGCTTCATGTCTTACCTCTATTCACTTATTCACTTGTTGTAGCAGCACCACCTGCGTCTCTTCGGGCAGGGTGCTTTTAGTAACTTTCAAGCTATCTTGAGGAGTAAGCCGCTTTAGCCCCATCTCTTTCAGGAACTTATTTACCCTGTCCAGTTTGAGGTCCAGGGCCGGGGTTTTGTAATGCATGGGGATGACGAAGCACGGTTCCAACAGGCTGACTATTTCCGCCGCCTGAGCAGCGTTGATGGTATGTACCGCTCCCACAGGGATGAGCAACACGTCCACCTCGCTCAAAACCTCGATCTGGGCCTGGGTCGGCACGTGCCCCAGATCACCCAGATGGCAGATGGTCAAACTATCGAACTCGAAGAGAAAGGCCGTGTTTTTGCCCCGCGCGGCGCCCTCCCTGGCATCGTGGAAGGTGGGGATGCCCGTGATAAACACTCCCCGCACCTCGTATTCGCCGGGGCCCTCGATGATCATGGGGCCCCCTTTGATCCCCCCCACGTAGCCGTGACCGGCGTGACCGTGACTGATAGTGACCACATCGGCCTGAATACGAGGCAAGGCGTAGCCAATGCTCTTATCGTAAGGATCGGTCACGATAGTTATACCTCTATCCCTGAGCCTGAAACAGGCATGTCCATACCAAACGATTTCCATAAATTAAGAATACCTCCCCAGACAGTGGCTCTTAATTGCATAAAATTTCTTCAAACAGAGCAGGCCATTACTCACCGCCTTCATCTCCCAGGACATCCAGCACATCTTTCGGTCTGCGGGGACGGTCGCTGAAGCGTTCGACGAACCTGGCCGTCGTTTCCCGCAGCTCTTTTTCCACTGTCAAATGATACACTATCTCTCCGTTCAAATCGGTCTGTTCCAGCACCCCTAACAATACCAGGTCCCTTAGCTCCGGCAACACCACCCTGGGGCTGCGCCCGATACGCTGGGCCACCCCCGCAGCCGTATCTCTGGTGTAGGGATTCTGACCGAAGAAAACGACAATATCCCACTTTACCGGACTGTTAACGCAGCGGTTGAGGAAAGCCAGAAGCGCGATATCGATCTCATACTCCATATGACTGCGGACCCCACTCCCACTTATTCGTTACCCCACTACCTCACATCTCAGAATCGTCCCCACTTTAAGGGCCAATGCGCTACAGTCTGGTTTGGCCGCAAAATAGATCAAATGGGCGGGACAGCGACAATCGGAGGAGCCGAAACCAGGAACGGGCATAGCCCCGCCCATCTTCCTCGCTCCAGCCGCCCACAGGCATTCCCGCCTTTCCTGGCCGCTGGCCTGCCAGATTTCGAGCAGGTGACCGTGTGCCAGCAGGTAATCGACGTGCCAGCGGGGGCGCTTGTCCGAGCCACGATGGCGGGCCAGACGGGCAGCCAGGCCGCCGCTCCCCAGAGCACTACCCACGTAGAGATAATAACCGGCCGGAAAGGAGAAAGTGCCCAGCCTGCCGACGGTAATCTCTTCACCACTTTCCAGTTGTATAAGCAGAACGTAGGTGCCTTTGGCTGGCATCTATCATCTATAATCCCATCTCCAATTGTTCTGCGCTCCCTTCTACCACGCGCAGGATAGAGGCCAGCAACCCGGTGCGGAGATGTAGCCCAATTGGCTGGCGAAGGATTTGACGAGGCTTTTCTTCATAATATGTATTATAGCACCACTCCAGGAAAAAGACAAAGCACCCGACTTTACCCACAAGTCAGGAGTCATTCCCTCTTACGTGAGGGCGCGGCGTGTTAATCTTTGGGGACTGAACCGTCGAGGCCGGCGAGGGCTGGAGAGGCTCACCAATCACCACTGTCGCTGGAAAACCACCTCGTAGGAGAAATGTCCCACGCAATACTGG
>CAZYHC010000086.1:0-18321 GCA_964646625.1 uncultured Anaerolineales bacterium | reverse complement strand
CGTTGGTGGATCAGGCTTACGACTTCACCACCGCTCTGAACGGGTTTTTCCAGGAGCGGTTCGTGGAGCGGGGTGGGGAGATCGTGCTGGAGGACACCTATCAGTCTGGGGACACGGACTTTTCGGCCCAGATAGCGCGGGTGCAGGCGTTGGATCCACAGCCTGACGTGTTTTTTGTGTCGGCCATACCGAACGAAGCGGGGATCACCACCAGGCAGATTCGGGAGGCGGGTTTGGCCCAGCCGATCCTGAGTGGCGATGGGTTCGACACGCCGTTGATCGCCGAGGTGGCGGGAGACATGGCCGATGCCGTGTACTTCTCGACCCACACACTGGCCACTGCGGACAACCCCACTCCCAAGGTACAGGACTTTGTGAGTGCGTACGAAGCGGAGTACGGTCATCCGCCGGAGAACGCCTTTGCCGCTCTGGGGTACGACTGCATGAGCCTGATCGCCGACGCCATCGAGCGGGCCGGTTCTGACGAGCCGGGCGCCATTCGCGATGCACTGGCAGCGACGGAGGGTTTCGAGGCGGTAACGGGGATCATCACCTACGAGGAAGGCAAGCGCATTCCGACCAAGAGCGTGACCATCATCCTGGTTGACGACGGGGTGTACAGCTTCGTCACCGAGGTTACACCATAGGTAGCAGGGGCAGCACGCGCCAGATCTATGGCCTGTTGTCTATCCCTGACCGCTGGTGTAAGTAACGGAGAGCAGCAAGCGGCAACAGCGAACGTTCGTTGTTTTGCTGCTTGCTGCTGCTAATTTGAAATAAAGAGGTGTAAAGATGAGCACATTTCTCGTAGAAGAGATGACCGGCTTTCAATGGAAAAAGCGTGAATATGACAAGGCTATCCTGGCCATAGGCTCGCTGGAGAATCACGGCGACCACCTGCCCTTTGGCACCGATAGCTTGGTCTCTTATCTCTTGTCCAGGGAGGTAGCCGAACGGGTGAAGGGGCTGATGGTGTTGCCGCCCATCTGGTACGGCATGAGCGAGCACTACAAGGACTTCTCCCTGACCATCTCCCTGCGCTATGAAACGCTGACGGAGGTGGTGCGGGATATCCTTCTTTCCCTGCATCGCGAGGGCATCTACAAGGTCTTCATCTTCAACGGGCACGACGGCAACAGCGCCCCCATTGAGGTCGCGGCCCGCAGCGTCAAAGTTCAACATCCAGAGATGAAAATCGCCCTCCAGGACGCCTGGTGGATCACCGCTGGCGAGCTTCTCCCGCCTGACACCTTCGAGGTCTGGAACGGCCTGGGCCACGCCGGAGAAGGCGAAACTTCCATATGCCTGGCCCTTTTCCCGCACCTGGTACAGATGAAACACGCCAGAGGAGTAGTGCCCGACCTGCCGCCTAACGCCGATATCAAGTGGCTCTTCCGCGAACTGACCCCTTACGGCGCCACCGGCGACCCGACCAAAGGCACCAAAGAGAAAGGGGAAGCCATGCGCAAGGTGCTGGTCGAGGCCGTGGTAGGGTTTATCGAAAAGCTGGAGGCCATGAACTGGGAATACGGGTACAAGGCCGAGTGACGCTTTAGGGGCCTGGCACTAACAACGAACGTTCGCTGTTGCCAGGCCCCTGATGCGTTCTTCTGTCCGAGTTGCCAACGTCCGCGCTGGCGGCTCACCGATCAGGGCTTTCCTGAAGTACAAGATTGCACCGCAGAGACCGCTGAGGGCGCAGAGTGTTTTAGTTTTCACTCCGCGTTCTCTGCGCTCTCTGCGGTTAAAAAGACCTGTGGCCGGTATCAGGTCACACCGTTTGCCGACTTTCGGAAAGCCCTACGCCGATTTGGGAGAATGGCAAAGTTGTGCTATAATTAAGGCAACAGCCAGCCCTCATGCTTTATCACCACCATGCCACCCTAGCTCAATCGGCAGAGCAAGCGCTTCGTAAGCGCTAGGTTATCGGTTCAAGTCCGATGGGTGGCTCTGGGCTACAACCCAAAGCCCCGACTATCGGGGCTTTTGGATTGCAATGCGATGCGGGGCAGGCGAGCGTGAGCTTGTCTTACCTGTCGGCTACGTGGGACAAGTCTAGCAATGGGCTCCGCTTCCTCGAAAGTGGCAACTATAGATGTAAGCCTAAGAACGCGGATAGTAGGATTTGAAATGAAAATACGCCAGTATGACATCAAGGATGTGTGCATAGACCCTACAATTACCATATTCTTAGCCCAGCTAGATGTACAGTTTAGGGAAGCTGACGAGTTCTACAATTCTTCATTCGACATTTATAAATTCAGATCGATATTAGATGCATTTTACAGTAATAATGGAGATATTATCATCTTCCCGGAGTATTATTTGCCGATAGACAAGCTATCGGAAGTAAAAGGAATAATCAGAGAAAGTAGGGAAGCAAACAAGGTTTATATAATACCATTGAGTCAGGTTAACTTATCGGAACTCAAACAGTTGAATGAGGTACATGGAGTAGTTTTGGAAGAGATCTATGGCGAAGCCTGTGGAAAGGATATATATTTTAACTTGGCTCTTATCCTAATCAAGGACCAACGTGACAGTCTGCGCATATTCTCTCAGATCAAAACACTCCCCTCCTATTGGGAAACTGAACCTCATAGAAATACTTATAGGGCAGCATATCTATACATCTTTAACATAGGTGGTGTCGTTAGCTTTAGTGTACCAATATGCTTTAGCTTTGTAGGGAAGGAGTACAGTAATAAGTCCATTTTGGAACCTCTTATTCCGTTTATCGAAAAGGGAAAGGTCGATTGCCTATTCGTTCCTCAGTGGAATCCGAAGCCGTTTCATCCAGCTTTCATAGAAGCCATTAATTATATCTGTGATATATCAGATGGTAATACTAGCATATTGTTAGTAAATGTTGCAAATGGTTTCGGACATAGCTCTATTGTCGACTTATTCACCAAAAAGGTATTAACAAATCAATACGATGTTCGAGAACTGGATGATCCTAGATACAAGCATCTGATCTTCGTATCAATCTCTGAAAGGCTATTTAAATATAAGTATGTGCCGAACAGGTTAAGAAAAGATAAACGTTCACCAAATTATGTTAGAGAGATACTTATCGATGTATTTGCATTCGACACAGAATGGCGCACTCAGGATCGGAGGATTGTAGATGAATACAGACCCAGGAGAAAGCCCATCCTGTTTAGCCCTGAGAAATACGAATTGCCGGACAGACCGGATGGTTGGGTGGATTACATCTGCAGCCTCTCAAGGGAGAAGTTGCTTTCATACATAGATGACTGGGAAGGGCTGATTGGTTCTGTTTTTCTCTTGACACAGTTTGCATTGGAACTGGAAAGCGAGCAAATGCTCAAACCCACTGATTTGGTATGGATCATCAAACTGGTGGGTGAGTATCATCATTTGAAGGAGTGTCACGAGGCAGCATTCTATTTTTACGACAAAATGTACGATATTGCGCACAGAATACGTTCTAATCGAGCTAAATTAATATCCAAATATCTATTAATGCGTGTATACGTACAATCTGATAACAAAAGAAAGCAATATTCCGCTCTTAAGATAGCGAAACAATTCGAGGAGATAGCTAACGATAGGCCGGAAATACTCAATGAGCTTGGAGCGTTTTCTCCGATTATTCTTGGCGAATCGGCACTACTAATCTCCCATTTCAGCAACAAATACGAGAGTATGTACGAAATGTACAAATATGGTTCCTATTCGGCAGCATTGGAATCGATACATTACAATAGAGAGGAGTCTGGTAAACAAAAAGTTGTAAGCAGATTACTTGTCAAGGCAGGGCAAGAAATCGAGAATTGTGGGCTGGAAGAAACCTCTCCTTGTTATCTGCATTATCTTGACATACGTGGTCTGACAGATATAGTATTTGTCAGACCAGAGAACGCTTGGCGATCAATCCAACTTATCAATAAGTACGAACCTCAAAGATTAGGATTTTCTGGTCAATATTTGGCCACAAAGCATAATGAAAGCCTATTAAAGCATATATATGGCAAAAAAGCGGAAGCAGAAAGAATGTATCTAGAACTGCTGCAGGAGCAAAGAGAATACCACGGTTCGTCTTCTTCTATCACCGCTGAGAACCTATCAAATCTCCTAGATGAAGAGGAGTTGGGTGCATATCTACTAAGAGCGGTTGATTATGGTAGACCCTACCGGGGGCACAAAAATATTTCGCGTAAAAAGGCAGCCAAAGTGTATGGGTTCGGAAAACAAGCTTTGAGAGATATGCCCTTGCGCTAAGGGTCGCATAAAGTTCATCACGCATCTTTTTGGCATAACTCGGCGTACATAGCCTCCATTGGTGTGCCCTGCAAAGCCGTCGTCCGCTATCCGGTGAGAATCCGGTCGCGGTAACTGCCAAGAGGCCGCGTAGCAGACTCCCAGTGCTTCCGGGGAACTGGTTGTGCTGTAGCGTAGTATCTCCCTGATTAAAGGGTGCAGGGCAGCAGAAAAGGGGTTGAGCCCCTGGGTTCCAGAGACTCGGCCTTCTTCTCTGGCAATGGCTGCTCTGCGCATAGCATGGTATATGTAGAAAAATCTTATGACCCCAGTTCTAGGCCAAATCCTGGATACTCTGTGGAGGTTCTGCGGTTCGGTCAGGTGGGCGGCCATCCTGCTTCTCCTCCTGGCCCTGGCCGTGGTTTTGGGCATCTTGCTGCCCCAGATACCCGATCAAATGGACGCTGCGGAGCAGGCCCGGTGGCTGGTTATGATGCAGGACAGATACCCCGTCTGGACCTGGCTGTTTGAAAAGGCGGGCCTGTTCGACGTCTACGACTCTCTATGGTTCAGGCTGCTCCTGGCCGCCCTGGTTTTCAGTCTGCTCATCAACCTGGTTGAGCGCCTGGAGTCCATCTGGCGTTCTCTCAGGCAGCCAGACGTTCGGCGGGAGGAGCACTTTTTCGCCCACGCCGCCCATCAGACCTCGCTGGCCGTCGTTTCTTCTATAGAGCAAGTAGAAGAGCAAATGGAACAGGCAGTGGAGACTCTGAGCGCCCTGCTGAAAAGGCACATCTACCGTGTTTTGGTGGAAAGGGAGGGGGATAGAGTCTATCTATACGCTGAACGTTTCCGTTTCGACGAGTGGGGCCTGTTCCTGGTTCACGGCGGCCTGGCGCTGATCGTGGTGGGCGTCGTTCTTGGCAGCCGGTTGGGTCGGTGGGAAGAGGAAGTTATCCTCAGCCCCGGTCTGGCCTACGACGTCGGACGCGGCGCCGGCTTCCAGCTCCGCCTCGACGCGCTGCACGCGGGCTCCGCGCCGCAACAGATGGCCGCCACAGTCACCGTTCTGAAGGCCGGTAAGGAGATCAAGCGAGCCACCATCGACGCCGCTCACCCGCTGGCCGTTGAAGGTATTTCCTTTCATTCTCTTTCCCACGGCCCGCTGCTGCGGGTGAAAGGCGCCGATGCCCAGGGTCAACCCATCCTCCTGCAACCCTTCGTCAAGGATACGGAGGCCCAGGAGGAGATTTCCCTGCTCTTCTTTGCCGAACAGGATGAGCGTTATTTCTCCGCGCCGGCTCTGAACATCATCTTTCAAGTCACCTTCTACCGCTCCCTGTCAGAACGCGGTTTCTCCTCGGCGGGGTTTTTGATCCGGGCCTATCGTTCTGAGGAGACAGAGCTTCTCATCGACGAATTCGTGCCTCTGCTCTGGCAACAGGACACCTCTATTCAGGTGGAGGACGTGAGATACCAGATGTACATGGATTATTACGCCGTTCTGCGAGCGGTCAGGGACCCCGGTTGGGGTCTGGTGGTGCTGGGGGCTTTGATAGGGTTTGGGGGGTTGATCCTGTCCCTTTGTTTTTCCCCAGGTCGTCTGTGGGCCACTGTAGCGGTAGAAGGAAAGGACGAGGCGAGGATCAGGCTGGCTGCCGCGCAGGACGATTTACCTGAGCGGCAGTGGGCTGCTCTGGTCGAGGAGGTAAGGGAGCGATTAGGTGACGAGCATTAAACTGCTGGCCGAAGCCTGTTTTTTGCTAATTGCTTATGGAGCCTGGGCGGTGGCCTGCGGGTGCGGCCTGCTGTACCTCTGGGAGCATTTTCTGGCTGCCAGGGCATTTTTCCCCTCGTCGAAGGTTTCGCTGGAGGCTATCGAGGAACTCGGCGGCCGGGCGCTGGCTATCGGTTTTGTTTCCCTGGTGGCGAGCCTGATGCTCGACGTGTGGGGGGCTTATCTCAGTTCAGGACGCTATTGGGAGTGGGATTTCAGGAGAGCCTGGTCTCTGGTGGTGGGCCTGATCTATGCCGCTCTGCTTCACGTCCGCACCCTGCCCGGCCGCTCGCGGTGGAGGCTGGCTCTCAGCTCCGTTTTGAGCTTTGTGGTGGCCTTGCTCGCCTTTCTGCTGACCGCTCCTGGCAGTTGATCGCAGTTGATCATGGAGTTTAATCGCCAAGTGCCTTTGGAAAAGTGTATTCTTCGGCTTCCCATTGATGCGCCATGGCAAGATGTTTGTTCGGGGAAAAGAGGTGGACAGGTGGAACCGATCATTATCGGCGTAGCGGGGGGCAGTAGTTCGGGCAAGACTACCATCTCAGAGATGATCCTGAAACGCGTGGGACAGAACCAGATCGCCTACATTCAGCACGATTCGTATTACAGGGACCGCAGCCACTTGCCTCCCGAGGAACGGGGCAAAAGCAACTTCGATCATCCAGATGCCCTGGAAACTGAGTTGCTGGTCGAGCATCTGAAGGCCCTTCAGAGAGGAAAGGGCGTTAATGTACCTCTCTACGATTTTACGGCCTATAGCCGTACAAATCAGACCCGCTGGGTGGAGCCAAAGCGAGTGATCCTGGTGGAAGGCATTCTTATCTTCGCCGAGAAAGCCCTGCGGGAACTGATGGACATTAAAATCTACGTCGATGCGGATGCTGACCTGCGCTTCATTCGCCGTCTGAAACGGGACATCACCGAGCGAGGACGGACGATGCAGTCGGTCATCGACCAGTACCTGAGCACTGTGCGCCCCATGCACCTGGAATTTGTCGAGCCCGGCAAACGCTACGCCGACGTCATCATCCCTGAAGGGGGGTTCAACACCGTGGCCCTCGACATGGTAGTCGCGCGGGTGGAGAGGATGATCAACGAGGAACAGATCCCGGAGAGATGAGCAAAAAACAGATCGTGCGGGCGGCGGGCGTGGTCATGGCTGCTTTTGTGGTCAGCCGTCTGTTGGGCCTGGCGCGAGAGGTGATCATCGGTCAACAGTTCGGCACCAGCCGCGACCTGGACGCTTATCTGGCTGCTTTTCGTCTGCCCGACCTCATCTTCCAGCTCATCGCCGGCGGGGCTCTGGGCTCGGCTTTCATTCCCATCTTTGCGGGCTTCCTGACCCGCAATGAGAAGGAAAGAGCCTGGCGGCTGGCCAGCGCCATTATCAGCCTGGTCTTTTTGAGCCTGGGGGGCCTGGCTGTTTTGCTGGCCCTTGTGGCTCCCTGGCTGGTGGCCCGGGTGGTAGCGCCAGGTTTTGATGAGACTAAGCAGGCCCTCACCACGGAATTGATGCGCCTGATGCTCGTCTCCTCGGTGCTTTTTGGGGTCAGCGGGGTGGTGATGGGCGTCCTCAACTCCTTTCAACATTTCCTGCTGCCCGCCCTGGCCCCTGTCGTCTATAACCTGTCCATCATCGGGGGGGCCATCTTTCTGGCCCCGACTATGGGCGTCCACGGCCTGGCGGTAGGGGTGATCGTGGGGGCCATGCTCCACCTGGCTATCCAGGTGCCGGGCCTGGGGCAAAGAAAGATGCGCTACCGGCCCCACCTGGACCTGAGCGACCCCGCGGTGCGCGAGGTGGGGCGCTTGATGTTGCCACGCGCCCTGGGGTTGGCCGTGGTACAGCTCAATTTTCTGATCAATACCATCCTGGCTTCGGGGCTGGCCGAGGGTAGTCTGGCTTCCTTGAATTATGCCTGGCTGCTTATGCTCTTGCCCCAGGGCATTTTTGCCCAGGCAGTAGCCACCGCCGCCTTTCCCACCTTCGCCGAACTGGTGGCCGGGGAGCGTCAGGCCGAGATGCGCGATGCTTTGTCCTCCACGCTGCGGGCCGTTCTCTACCTGGCTATCCCGGCCAGTGTGGGCCTTTTCACCCTGCGTTATCCACTGGTCCGACTGCTTTTCCAGCGGGGAGCCTTCGATGCGGGCTCGACCGAGGCCGTGGCCTATGCCTTGCAATTCTATGCCCTGGGTCTCTTCGCCCACGCCACCCTGGAGATCGTCACCCGCGCTTTCTACGCTCAGCACGACACCCTGACCCCGGTGGTGGTGGGCGTAATGGCTATGGGGCTGAACATCGCCCTCAGCCTGCTGCTGATCGGCCCCCTGGCTCACGGCGGCCTGGCCCTGGCCAATTCGGCAGCCACCATCGTCGAGGTAAGCGTCCTGTTGGCGGTCATTCGGCGGCGTCTGGCAGGGATCGATGAGAAAAGGTTTCTACTTTCGATGCTGCGCACCCTGGGGGCGGCGGGACTGATGGGGTTGGGCGTGAGTCTCTTCGTCCGTCTGACGGACGGGACGAGCCTCATTCTGGGCAGTGTGGGGAGCATCGTGTTAGGGGGGGCGATCTACCTGGGGTTGTCGTGGGTGCTGGGAGCGGAGGAGGTGAGGGCTGCCTGGTGGATGGGGAGAGAACGGCGATGAATAATTCGGCCTTGACAAAGGTACGACCTTATGGTATACTATAAAAAGATACCCCCTGGGGGTATGTGTTCGGATCCCTTCCGGCGGAAGAAGGGGGAGAGTGACGGCAGGTTTATTTGTTTCTGGCGAAGGGAAAAAACGCAAATAACGGGAGTGATAGCCCATGCCTATTTACGAATACGAATGCACTGACTGTAAGGAGAAATTTGAGAAGTTCGTGCGAGGGTTTTCGACTGCTTCGGAGGTGGAGTGTCCCAAATGTCACAGCCATGAGGTTAAGAAAGTCTTCTCCACGTTCAGTAGCGCGGGTGCCAGCCCGCAGGCCCAGACCTGTGGTACTACCTGAAGTGTCTCGTAGAAGGCGGTCTGCCTTCGTGGCTATTGAGGTACTACCCTGATAAAGAAAAAGGAGCGCGGTTTTTTCATTATGGAACACCAGGAAGAGTCATCTATTGTGGTCAGCGTCTTCAATGATAGCACCTTCGAGGCTTGCCGTCCCTGGGGTGGTTGAGGGCCACGGCGGTCTTCGGAGGAGACCACCCGTCTGACAGCCGATCTATTGAAGCGCAACTACGGCCCCTCTATCGAGGTCGAGTACTTCGATCTGGCCGAGCCTCAGACCCGGCAGCAAAATCGGGATATCGTCCAGGCCGTCGATGAGTATCGTCTGCCCTACCCGCTGGTAGCCATCAACGGTAAGGTCAGATTCGCCGGGCGGGTTGACTACTATGCCATTGCTGCCGAGATCGAAAGGCTGCACCATAACCCGGCCGCGGCTGATTCTTAAGGAAGGAAGTATAGATTTAATGGAGATATACGGGCTGCATCTGGAGGGGCTTTTTCCTCTTTTCGTCCTCGTTGCCTGGTTTGTAACCATGCGTTTTATCCTGCCTCGCTTTGGGGTTTCTACCTGACTGAGCGGAGCTTGCCATGTGGAGGCTCCGCATGAAGACCCTGAAACCGGGGAAGGGCAGGAAGGAAAACCGAGAACGTAAAATACATAGGCCGCTGCCGAGAGCGGTTCTCAAGCCATCCAGCCTGGTAGTGTGCTGAAGCCTGGTTAGATTCACCCGGTAAGAGGAAGAATAGCTGTGAGAATAGCTGGAATGAAAAGACCTGCCGCTTCATATTTGTACTTGCTTTTGGCCGTGTTGCTGCTGGCCGTCCAGGGCTGTTTCTTTCGTTCTGGAAAAGCCCAGAAGGAGAGCCAGAAGGCGACGGCTGTGGCTCGTCAGGCTACCTACGACGCTGCGAAAGGCCAAACGGCCACCGCAGAGGCTAATAAGCCCACCGCCACACCCTCGCCCACCGCTACGCCCACTCCGCGGCGCGTCATCCATGTCGTCGAGAGCGGGGATACTCTCTCCAAAATAGCCAAGCAATACGGTGTAACCGTGGAGGCGCTGATCATTGCCAACAACATCGAAAATCCATCCAGGCTCAGGACCGGCCAGGAGATCATCATCCCCCCCAAGGGCCCTATCCGTCCCACCCCGACCAGGGTGCCGTTGCAACCGACTGAGACCCTCACCCCGGAACAGGCCGAGGCCATACCGTGCACTCCCTGGCAGGAGGCTATTCAGCACGTGGGAGACAAAACCTGCATTCATGGCCGCATCACCAGGGTTTACAGCGACGGTCAGATTCATTACCTGGGCTTCTCGGAGGCTCCCGATTCCTTTCGGCTGCTGGTCTCTCTGAGAGGAGTTTTTGACGATTGGCTGGGGGTCTGTATTCTGACTCTGGGCATCGTAGAGTTTGACGGAGAACGACCTTACATCGACATCAGTGATCTGGCTCAGGTGCAGTCTTGTGAAAACCAGCCCATGCCGCCTATCGAACCCACCCCCACCCCCCTTCCTTTACCTCCTGAACCGTCACCCGGCGAATCCACGCCTCTTGTAGAGTAGCGTAAAGTAGCAAGGAAAGAAGTTATCTCATGGATGTTCCATACCTTGAACTGTTCCAGAGAATAGGTCGTGAGCAAGATATGGATTGGGCTCTGCTGGCGGCGCAGTGTTGGCGCGAGACCAGGTTTAACCCCAACGTTATAAGTGAAACGGGGGCGATGGGTATGGCCCAGTTCAAGCCGGCGACCTGGGAAGAATGGGGCGCAGGCGACCCTTACGACCCTGAAGATAGTATCAGAGCCCAGGCCAGGTATCTCAAGTGGCTGGTAGAACAGATGGGTGGTGATATCTGGTGGGCGTTGGTGTGTTACAACTACGGGGTCTACAACGTTATCAGTCTGAGAAGGGGGGGAGGGACCTCTTTCGATGTCCCTCCAAAAGTGTGGGGTTACGCCGAGGATATTTTAGAGAAAAGATGGGAGATTGTGGACGCGTTTCCCTCTTAGAGCCAGAGGGTCTGCTCTTGGAGGGCCCTGTAGCCGCTTGACAGGTGGCTTTTTCCACTTATAATATAGTAGCAAGTCACATCTTGAAAGGAAATGTGTTACATGACAGGACTAACGCAGTGGCCCAGCGGTCTGGAGTGGCTGGCCGTCTTTCCCATGCTCAGCTTATTGATATTCGTGCATGAACTGGGACATTTTTTGGCCGCCTTGTGGATGAAAGTGGGGGTCAAAGAGTTCGGGTTCGGGTATCCGCCCCGGATGTTCACCCTGTTCGAGCATCGCGGGGTGAAGTATAGCATCAACTGGATTCCGTTCGGCGGATTCGTCAAGATGGTCGGCGAGGAGGGCGATTTCGAGGCCGAGGGTAGCCTGGCCAGCAAAAAACCCTGGCAACGAGCCATCGTGCTGTTCGCCGGACCGTTCATGAGCTTGCTTTTGGCGGTGATCCTCTTTTCGCTCATCTTTCTCATGATCGGCACCCCGACCCCTACCGGCTACGTGCAGATCAACGAGATCGCCCCTGACTCCCCGGCCAGCCAGGCCGGGATGCAAGCCGGAGACATTATCCTGGCTATGGCGGGGGCCGAAGTACATACTACCATCGACGTGAGTGAGACCACCGCCCGCTATTTGGGCCGGGAGGTAGAGTTGCTCTTGCGTCGCAATGGGGAGCGCCTGAGCGTCACCCTGATCCCCCGTCGTCCAGAGGAGACACCATCCGGTCAGGGAGCAATGGGCGTGGTCATCAGCAACGAGATCGTTTACGTTCGGGCCTCGCTGTGGCAGGCCATCGTCCAGGGAGTAAACCAGACGGGGCAGGTCACCATTATGCTCGTCAACTCGCTAACCATTATAATGCGAGCCCTCTTGATACCCGCCGAATCGCTGCCGGAGGGAGGGGTGTCCGGGCCCATTGGCATCGCCCGCATCACCGGCGAGCTGGTCAAACAGGGCTGGATGCCTTTCCTGAGTCTGACCGCCTTCCTGAGCCTGAACTTCTTCCTGATCAACCTGCTCCCCCTGCCCGCGCTGGATGGTGGTCGTCTGCTGTTTGTCTTCCTGGAATGGATACGCGGCAAACGTATCCCGCCCGAACGAGAGGCTATGGTGCACCTGGTCGGGATGGCTCTGTTGGTGGCCCTCATGTTCGTGGTCTCCTACTTCGATCTGGTTCATTGGATCAGGGGCGACACTCTTATACCGGGCAGGTGAAAGCGTTTGGATATCGAGCAGATAAGAACACTGGTTACTCTTGGCGAAATAGAGTTGTCTCGCCATGCAGCCAAACGGTGCCTGAAGCGTAAATTAAGACTTGAACATATTGCATCGGCCATTTATTCAGGGGAAGTCATTGACGAGAACCCAGACGCGATACCGAATCCTACTGTAACGATCTCAGGCCAGGCCAAAGGCTACCAGGAAGTTGAATTAGTTTGCACAGTCGTCCGTAACCGGGTCAGGATCATCACCGTGTTACCGCCGAGGAGGTAAGGTAATGATGAAAAAAGAAAGAAGATACGCCAGTTGCTCTTTTTGTGGCGGAGAAGTGGTCGAGGAACTTGTTCAGGTTGAGTTCTGGTGGGGAGAAGAATTAAACGTCTTTCGAAATATCCCTGCTGGTGTTTGCCAGAAATGCGGAGAGCAATATTTCAGCGGCCAGATCTACGATGAAATGGCTACCCTGGCCGAGTCGCGGGAAAAAGTGGTGCAGGAAATTGTGGTGCCAGTACATGAGATTTGATAGCCGTGCAGTTTACAAAGAGAGAATAAGGAGGAGTAGCGATGTCTATTTTATTCCAACCCGGTAATATTGGCTCTCTGGAGTTGAAAAACCGTCTGATCCGCTCGGCCACCTGCGAGTGGATGGCCCACGAAGATGGCAAAGCCACCCTCACCCTGGCTTCTTTTTACAATGAACTGGCCCGGGGCGGGGTGGGTCTGATCATCACCGGCCATCTCTACGTTAGAGCCGACGGGCAGGCCAGTTACGGCCAGGTCGGCATCTATGATGATGACTTGGTGCTCCCGCTGATGGCCCTGGCCGATGCCGTGCATAGAGAGCACGGCAAGATCGTGGCCCAGATCAATCACGGTGGCCGCCAGGCCAATCCCAAACTGACCGGAGAGACGCCGGCGGCTCCCTCGGCTGTGCCCGTGGGCCCCGACAGTCAGCCCCCGCGTGAATTGAAAGGGGCGGAGATTGTCGATTTAGTGATGGCTTATGGTCAGGCCGCCCGGCGGGTTAAACAGGCCAGTTTTGACGGCGTGCAGCTTCACGGCGCTCACGGTTATCTGATCAACCAGTTTCTCTCGCCCTACGCTAACCGCCGCTCCGATAACTGGGGAGGGGGTTTTGAAAACCGTCTCAACTTTCTGGGAGCGGTTAGCTCCGAGGTGCGGGCCCAGGTCGGCCCTGACTTCCCGGTCTGGATCAAACTGGGGATGCGGGACTTCGTGGAAGGGGGCCTCTCGCTGAGCGACGGGATAGAGATCGTCCGCCGCCTGGAAGGTTTGGGCATAGACGCCATCGAGATTAGCGGCGGGATAAGCGGGGATCGCCACACCAGCACGCGCAAAGGCATTAAGAAACCGGAGGACGAGGCTTATTTTCTGCCCTGGGCCCGTGAGGCCAGAAAGGCCACCAACCTGCCCATCATCCTGGTCGGGGGGATGCGCTCTCCCCAGGTAATGGAACGCGTTCTGGAGGAGGGGGCCGCAGATTTCATCTCTATGTCCCGACCGCTCGTCCGCCAGCCGGATCTGCCCGAACGTCTTCAGGCTGGAGAATCCTCTGAGTGCATCTCCTGCAACAAGTGTCTGGACCGCAGGGATGCCAGTCTCCGTTGTTGGGAACTGCACCCCGATTAAGGAAAAGTGCCGTGCGCTTCCAAAGGGCGCGGCACTGAGACTGCACCCTGATTATTAAGGAGTAGAGTACATGGCCCAGGTAGCCATCAGCCGTTGTAGCGACTATCGGCCAGAGGACGTGGCGCGGGCGGTGCGGGAGAGCGTGGCCTTATTGGGGGGCATGTCCGCTTTCGTGCAGCCGGGCCAAAAGGTGATGCTCAAGATCAATCTGCTGTCCGCCGCCCCGCCTGAGAAAGCCATCACTACCCATCCGGCTGTGGTCGAAGCGGTGGTCAGATTGGTGCAGGAGGCGGGCGGTCTGCCGCTCATCGCCGATAGTCCGGGCCACAGCGTCCCTTATAACAGGATGGGCCTCAGACGGGCTTACCGCATCACCGGCATGTTGGAAGTGGCAGAACGCACCGGAGCAGCCCTGAACTGGGACACCGCCACCGCCCAGGTCTCCCACCCGGCAGGTCGATTGACGAAGAGGCTGGACGTCATCAAACCTCTCCAGGAATGCGAGGTGGTCATCTCCCTGCCCAAGCTCAAAACCCACGTCTTAACCACCCTCACCGGAGCGGTCAAGAACCTCTTTGGCGTGATCGCCGGCTACAACAAAGCCGTTTACCATGCCAAATTGCATTCCCTGTCCCACTTCTCAGGCATGTTGCTGGATATCGTCTCCTACGTGAAACCGGCCCTGACGGTGATGGATGCTATCGTCGGCATGGAGGGGAACGGGCCGGGCGGTGGCCCTCCCAAAAAAATAGGAGCCATCCTGGCCAGCCAGGATGGCGTGGTCCTCGACGTGGTGGCCGCTCGCATCGTAGGGCTCGATCCGCTGGCCGTTCCCACCCTGAAGCAGGCCGGGGAGCGGGGTTGGTGGTCCGGTCGGGCGGAGGATATCGAGACCCTGGGGGCCACCATCCAGGAGGTGTTCGTGGCCGATTTTGTAAAGCCCGTTATCGGTCCCAGGGTGGACATGAGCTTTGGCGTTCCTCTTCTTGACAACCACGTCAGACCTTTTCTGGTCAATCTGGTCACCCTCAGACCGGTGCCCAAAAATGGACGCTGCACCGCCTGCGGCATCTGTCAACGCAGTTGCCCGGAGCAGGTCATCAGCATCAACGATGGGCTGGCCGTGATGGACTACCGAGGCTGCATCCGCTGTTACTGTTGTCACGAGCTTTGTCCCGAGGGAGCCATCGATCTGGAACGCTCCGGGCTGGGGCGGTTTATTCCCCTGGGGGCGCATTAGAATCGCGGAGACCGCGGAAAAACGGAACTCGCGGAAGATCGCTTCCGCGAGTGTCGCGCCCTCCGTGTCCTCCGCGATTCAAAGGCCACAATTATTCTTGCTCTCCAGTGAGTAACGACTCCTGGTATAATTTCTTCTGTTCCTCCCGGCCCAGGCGGTCGGTGATCTCCTCCCAGGCCTGGGCCGCCTCGTCCAGCGCCTCTTGCGGCTCAACCTCCCCGGCGATGGCCCGCGCCAACTGAGTTTCCAGAGCCTCGAAGTATTCTTCCGCGCCGGGTATGCGCAGGTCCATGATGGCGCGGGGGTCATTCACGATGCCTTTGACGAGCTCCAGGTAGCCGCTTTCCGCGTCCAGGCCCATAGAGCTCCATTTTTCTGCATCATCAAGGCCGCTTAGACGCATGGTCTGAACCCCGGCCATGCTGAGCAAAGTGTCCACCTCTTTGCTGCTCAGGAAGAGGCAGAAATCAAAAGCTGCTTCCTGGTTCTGGCTGCTTTGGAGCACCGATTGCACCCAGCCTCCGAAAGCGGCGTAAGGAACGTGTCTGACTTCTGGCTGCTCTTCCCACTCACCGCTCGTGGGGTTGTAAACTTCTTTGGCCCCGGGCAGAGCCGAGAAGCCCAGCTTGCCCACCACCGCCGACACCCGGGGATTGAGAGAGATAGCCCCGATATCCGCCCACTCTACAGCCAGCATCGCCTTGCCCATCAGCGCGCTGCCTCGCACCTGGTCGAGCGAATACTCGGCCATGTTCGGGGGGCCCAGCTTGCTGATCTCCACACATTGTTCCAGGGCCTTGACCCAGCCGGGGTTGTTGATGCGTGGCTCCATAGTGTCTGCATCGAAAAAGAAGGGCTCATCGGGGTCGGCGTAAGAGGCCGCCCGACCCAGGAAAGCCCAGCGAGCCTGCCCTTTGGCCTGCATCTCTAAGGTGCCATACTCGGGGTCTTCGTCGCCGTCCCAATCCCAGTCCTGGAAAAACTCGGCCACGTCCCTGTACTCTTCCCAGGTCTGGGGGGGGCGCAGGTCGTAGCCGTATTTCTCCTTGAACTTTTCCTTATTTTCTTCGTCTTTCAGGACGCCCTTGCGGTAAGCCAGGATCGGAGAGGCGCCGATGTAGGGGATGGCGTAGGCTGTGCCGTTCCAGGCCAGGACCCGCTCCCGGTAGAGGGGCGCGATGTCCTCCCAATCCACTTTCTCTTTCAGTTCATCCGATATGGGCACCACGACGTCCTTGACCTCTGCCAGCCAATGGGCAGGATAGACGATCACGTCGAAATCGGAGCCGGACTTTATCTGCTCCAAAAGTTTGTCCTCGGCAAGCTCCACGACCTCCACTCCGCCTCCCGCTTTTTTCTGCCACTGTCGGCCCAGGGCTTCGGCCGGGATGCTGACCCTGGGCTCTATCACCGTGCCCACCGTGATGGTGATGCCCCTATAAGGGCCCTCGGGCGTAGGGGTGACGTAGGGAGTGACCTGGGCCTGCATGGTCTGGACGGCGGGAGGCATTTCGCCGGGCGGGCCGGGCGGGCGGGCCGGAGCACTCAGCGCAGCCTCGCGCACCAGCCAAAAAATGAGAACGCTGACCACGATAGATACCGCTCCCCCGACCAGCCACCACCAATCGGGGAAAGGCTCTTTATAAGGCTCGGCGGGTTCCTCTGGTGTTGGTTCCGGTTCAGATTCAACGGCCTCCTCCGAAAGGCTTTCCAGCTCTTCCATTTTCTCCTCTTTCTCTTCTTCGGTAGTCATAATACCTCCTGTGACGTCAGATGTAGCGGCTCAATGAGAATTGAAATTAGTATACACCAAAGGTAAGGCAAAGTCAATCGAAATAGCCCTCTCTCCAGAGCAATCGCATCTTATGAACCGGAGCCAAATCTGACTCGCGGGCCAAATCACTGATCTTACCTTACATTAACCTTAAAATTTCGAGGCAATTGCCCTGGATCCCAGAAACTGGGGTTGACACAGATGCTTTTTCATGGTATTATAATGTTACCGGTAACGGGAACGGTAACGGAAGAGGTCGTGGCTAAGCCGGAGTACAGGCTTACACCTCAGCAGGCTTGACAAGGGGGCAGCTCTGTACATAATTTGGCTTAACTCAGGAGGGAGGTGATAGATAGAGTAAATCAAAGGCGGAGATAGCAGGTTTAGTATTCAGGTTTAGTATACAAAGGAGGAGGTACTTAGAAATGAGACGCACAATAACTATAGTGGTGCTGCTTTTGCTCTTTCTGTCCAATCTCAATATGGTTGCCACAGCACAAGAGGCCAGCATTCAGAAAGAGTGGTTCGGGGTGACTTCTGATGGGGCTGTCGTTGAGAAATACACCCTTACCAACGAGAATGGCATGGTGGCAGAGTTGATTACCTACGGTGCTACACTCGTGAGGTTATATGTGCCCGACCGGGACGGCAACATGGCTGACGTTACGCTTGGGTTTGACTTCGTTTCTGACTATGAAACCAGGAGCCCGTACTTTGGCAGCATTGTAGGCCGATACGGCAACCGCATCAAAGAAGGGAAATTCTCCATCGGTGATAAACAATACCAGCTTGCCCAAAATAACCTCGGGAACGCTTTGCACGGTGGGCTTAAGGGCTTTAACACTAAAATGTGGAAAGCCATGCCGCTCTATACAGCCGATGGGCTAGCCGTGGTGTTCACCTACAGGAGCCATGACGGTGAGGAGGGCTATCCTGGCAACTTGGATGTCAAGGTCACTTATACTCTGACCAATGACAACGAGCTAAAATTCGAATACGAAGCAACCACCGACGCGCCTACCGTCGTCAATCTGACCCAGCACTCCTATTGGAACCTGGCCGGCCATGACAGTGGTGATATCCTGGGCCACGAACTGACGCTCTACGCCAGCAACTATACTCCAGCGGACGACGTGCTAATTACGACTGGCGAGATTGCACCCGTCGCAGGCACACCTTATGACTTCACTGAGGCTAAGGCCATCGGCACCGACGTAATGGACCCCGACGTGCAACTTCCAAACTTCTTGGGCTACGACCACAACTTCGTTCTGGATCACGAGGCCGGTGAACTTGGGCTGGCCGCACGCCTTAAGGATCCAGATTCTGGCCGGGTAATGGAGATCTACACCACCGAGCCGGGCATAATGTTTTACGGAGGCAACTGGCTTGACTTGAAGGACGCCAAAGACGATGCAGATTATGCCCAGTAC
>CAZYHC010000085.1:0-18435 GCA_964646625.1 uncultured Anaerolineales bacterium | reverse complement strand
GTGAAAGCTTATCAGGTTAGATCGGGCGATGACACTTTCGGCCCGTACATCTGGCCGGGACAGGCGAGAAGCCATTTCAACCACCTGGAAGAACTGAACGAGAAATGGCCCGAACACGCAGAGCCAGCAGGCATCGAAGAGGTCGAGGTTGAAAAGCTGTCCAGCCAGGAAGTTGACGTTATCGGCAGCGTGGTGGGATACCAATTCAGCCGCACGATCAACGGCCACCGTGTGGTGCGACGGGCCGTCCGTAACCTGCGTTGGGTGCGTGATCACGCAGAAGCCGAAGGGGAGATCGTCTTCTACGGGCGCAGGGTGTTGGTGCGACAGACTGAGTACTTCATGCCCTGGCGCACCGTTAAGCTTCTGCCGGACGAGGAAGAAGCAGGGGAGCGTGAGCTGCCCGACACCGTTATGTTTCCAGCGGGCGCCATCGCCACCTGCAACCGCAGCCACGATGATAACAAGCATCCGCTTCCGAGGGCTATGGAAGGGGTGCGTGAGAACCGCAACGCCTACCGGCTCAGGGAGATGTGTATTCTGGGCTGTGGACATCTGGATGGTCATTGGGTGTTTTTGAGCGACAACCCCAACGTAAGCTTGGAGGTGGAGGAGGGAGATCGTGCCTAAAGAGCCGAAAACAATTGCCTACAACGTGGCCTTGAATAGCCAGAGCCTTGAGGCCCTGGAGGGCTTGATGGAGCATTATCAGGCCTCGCAAGCCTGGACGGTTAGCTGGGCAGTGCGGTGTCTCCAGGCGGCGCTGGAAGAGCAGGATGCTATCCCTGAAGCGCCAAAAGGCAGGAACGTGAGAGGCATTACTGTCCGGCTGTCCCAGGGCATAGTCGATCTGATTCGCGCCTTAGCCGAGGAAACGCCTTTGAGGAAGCAGGCCAGGGCAGTAAAGGCCGCGCTCGTTTGGACGTGGCGGAAGGTTTTGGAAAAGCACGGAGTTCCTACGCCATGAGTATTAGGAAGGATAGACTACAAATTCGCCCCCCCCCTCTGGTTACCAATTAGCCTATGCAGGTGGCGAAGCTAAGAACACATCGCGCTTCTTCTTCGCCACCTCAAACGCCTCTTGCTCTGTCAACATTGGTTCGGAGCGCCAGACCTCTTCGCCCTGCTCATTCTCGATGATCCCAACGTAGAACACGAAGCGCATTGGCTCTTTTGAAAGCACGTTCGGGTGCGAAAGCTCTACGTTTCGCACTCGGACTTTTAGTGTGCTCACCGGCTGTTTCTCCTGCATCTATCTTCAGAGAAATGCCTCCGTCGCTATCGTATTTGACTAACGTGCCCCTCAGGTTGGCCTCAAAGCGAGGTAAACCAAAAGAGGCGCACGGTCGGGGTTCTCGGCCCTGTAGCGCCCGAAGGCCGTTTCAAAGCCTTCCAAGGCAAACACAAAAACGATCTCGTGCTCCGGGTCGTATTGCCTGACACATTGCTCTATTTCATCGTTGCCAAAGTCGGCGCCCAGAGGAACGTAACGAAGAAACTCCGGACCGCTTTTATCGCCCCGAATAACTACTGCTCCTCGTTGATGGAGTGCGTATCCTTCATAAGCTGTATAGGCCAGGAGGTCCCAATAGTCACTCAGAAATAAGTCTCGCCCTTCTTTCGTCTTCACGTCGTACATTTCAGATTTCACACCCGATGCCGTCCTTTTCCTCATCAAAGCTGTGTGGGTCAGGGGGTAAAACCGGGAAGTTTCGGTAAGGGATGTCATCGCTCGCTTTTCTAATACCTCAACTTTCCCACATTATACCAGACCAGCTCCAAAAGGTTAAGGCCGGCCCTGGCCGGTCGTTCAGGCTATAAAGAAAAAGACGGCTCTTCAAGGGCCGTCTTTTTTTGTGTCCAGTGCCCCGGGAAGTGGCATCTTCGTGCGTGACCGGCAGACCAACGCCACCAGAGGCTTGGACAGTTTCAGTGCCCCTTGGGGCATTAGTGGTTTTCGGACCTGGGAGGTGGTGGATGCCGGCAACGTGTGGATCATCAGTTTCAGTGCCCCTTGGGGCATTAGTGGTTTTCGGACAGTTTCATGTCTACCATGACGATGGAGTAAGGCTATGGATGTTTCAGTGCCCCTTGGGGCATTAGTGGTTTTCGGACATATCAGGGTTGATTTATTCGAACTCTGGGAGTATGCCATGTATGTTTCAGTGCCCCTTGGGGCATTAGTGGTTTTCGGACTTCTGCCGGTCGCGAGTTGATGAGGATGAAGATGTCGTTTCAGTGCCCCTTGGGGCATTAGTGGTTTTCGGACTTTCATTGTACTACCCCCTTCCCTACTTTCTATTTAGTTTCAGTGCCCCTTGGGGCATTAGTGGTTTTCGGACTGCAGTTTACACCCGGCTGCTACAGCCCGTCCAACGCTTTCTTTTATTTACTTTCTCTTTATCGATATTTACCTCAATTGAGCCTGCCATTTTCACCTCCAAAAACCTTACATAAAGCCGGGTGTAATTTTTGGTTTTTTTGGCCTCCTTTCTTTCCTCAAAAGGAAAGCCCAAAACTCAGTTTCAGTGTCCCGAAGGACATTACTTACTCTGTAACACCATCTGCCAGGTGGTGCATATTGAGTTTAGCAACATGTTTCAGTGTCCCGAAGGACATTACTTACTCTGTAACGAGGCCCTGCGATGGTTGCTAAAGTTGCAGCAAGAGGGTTTCAGTGTCCCGAAGGACATTACTTACTCTGTAACCATCGTGATCACGGACACAGGCGCGATCATGCTGTCGTTTCAGTGTCCCGAAGGACATTACTTACTCTGTAACAGTATCAGATACCCCTTCCGGCGCGACGGGCAGGGGAGGTTTCAGTGTCCCGAAGGACATTACTTACTCTGTAACCTGGGCGTGGGTTCACGGCGATTATGCCAGGCAGATGTTTCAGTGTCCCGAAGGACATTACTTACTCTGTAACGGTAGAGAAAGATCGGTCATAGCCTTGCCCTTTCAGGGTTTCAGTGTCCCGAAGGACATTACTTACTCTGTAACAGATTTGTCTGTAAGAGATGCCGTAAAGACGGCAGCAGATTGTTTCAGTGTCCCGAAGGACATTACTTACTCTGTAACGGCAGGCCAGACTTCTGGTCTAACTCCGGTATCAAGTTTCAGTGTCCCGAAGGACATTACTTACTCTGTAACGGATGAGTTCTATACGGCCTTTGTAGCGGGAACACATTGTTTCAGTGTCCCGAAGGACATTACTTACTCTGTAACCGCAGGCAGGCCCCAGAGGGGAAACATTCATCTTAGGTTTCAGTGTCCCGAAGGACATTACTTACTCTGTAACGGTACTTCTCCATCGCGTACTTATAGGCTCTGAGAAAGTTTCAGTGTCCCGAAGGACATTACTTACTCTGTAACTCAGGCCACTTTACCACAGCGATAAGGGATAAAAGCCATTTTACGGCCACTACGGGGCTTAGAAACGATTCTGGCGCGTTCATTTCGGCCTACCCTCGTCTGACATTCTACTCCATTTCCTCTTTTTTCGCAAATCGGTTTTCTGCCGGAAAAGCGGGGGGTTTTGCGAAACTTTCTCCCTCCTATGCCACCTATGTCGCCGAGAATACGCGTCGCCCTGGATCACGCTTCATCCAACCGCTCGCCGTTCCACCTGGAGGGCTTTATCCTCACCTTACGACTAACCTCGTCTGTCCCATCCCCACCGTCGTCCGATACCCTGTTCCGGCGTAGAAGGCAAAAGCAGCCAGCAAGTTCAGCAACCGCAGCCAGTACGGGTCGTGCACCAGAGCCATGAACTGACAGTCGCCCACCAGGCCCACCTGCCGCGACGCCCCGAATTCTACCAGCACCGTCCGCAGCCGATAGCGGCTGATGGTCACGCACTCCTCGGCGTAACGCCTGATCTCAAGAGGCAGGGCCGCAGGAGCAAAAGCGTTCCAGCGTTGCAGGTAGCTGTCGAACACCAGCCCCGGCAAGGGCAGGGCCACGTTGTGTCCGGCCACCCGGTAGGCGCGGCCCTGGCTGTCGGTCAACGAGGACTCCCCCTCGGTACGGCGGAAAGTGGTCGGCGAGGCGAAATGCAGGGTCAGCTTGCGATTCGGCCCCTTACTCCCCAGCAGATGCTCCTGGGCCAGGGCCTCGAAAGTGGTCTGGCCGGCCCAGGGATGCCGCTCAGGATCGCAGGTGGCTCCCTTCAGGGCAAAGACGGTCTCGGCCAGGCTCACCTGGTCGGGCAGGGCCGGCCACACCTCCTCCACCAGCCGCCGTGACAGCTCCGACTCGAAGCTGGTCACCCGCAGCCACACCTCCTGCTCTGGTTTCAGCCCTACCTGCCCCTCGGAAGGGCGTCCCACGCCGCGCAGGTTCGAGACGGTGAAAGATCTGAGGACGTTAGGCTCGTGCAACTGCTGAGCCAGGGCCGGATCGGCCTGCTGCACCTGGTCGAGAAACCAGGCGTGGATGGCGCGGCCCAGGTTGGCCGGGACGGTGGCCTCCTGGAGCGAGCGCAGGGTCAGAATAGTGGAGAGCAGCATCAGAGCATCTCACCTTTCGCTTCTAGCTTCAGTGCCCCGAAGGGCATTATCCTCATTTCTACCCACCTATCTTTCTGCAAGGAGGATAGAACCTTTGTGTGGAAGTTTCAGTGCCCCGAAGGGCATTATCCTCATTTCTACGAGCAAAGCCGCAGCGATAGAGACGTTCCCGCTGTCGGTGTGGGGTTTCAGTGCCCCGAAGGGCATTATCCTCATTTCTACCACAAACTTCAGTGTCGCCACTAACGAGCGGTGGAATGACTGTTTCAGTGCCCCGAAGGGCATTATCCTCATTTCTACCCCATTTTCCCCTCCCCAAAACGTCAGCATCGCTCTCCGGGCTGACATTTTGGGCCTTATCCACATCAAATCACCCCCTTTTTCTTCGATAACTTGACCATAAGCCAAAATCCGAGCTCCTCAACCCTCTTTAAAACCCTGGGGGGCTCTCGGAAAATCCCCAACACCCCTGATTTTGCTGCCATATAACTGACTCGTGGCTGACATCCGCTCCCGTAAACCCCCTGGCCTGTCAGGTGAACCTGCTAGTTCTCTTTTCATAATACCCCCATGGGGTAGAAACGTGCCTCTCAAGCCTCAAAACGGCCTCCATCCAGGGCTGAAAAGACCAGTTATGTCTACTCCAGCCTCCATTTTTCCGGGGATCAAGGGGGGTAACCCCACTTCTGACGATCCCCGGATTTTTCCCTTAGACCACAACGGTTGCTTCCTGGAGTGGGCACAGGGTCAGGACAGTGGAGACTAGCATCGGGTTACCTAGCCTTTATTTTTGCTTCTGCTCACAGTAGCTTCTTCCCGCGTCGAAGAAGGCTTCTCCAGCATCCTTTCTACCGCTTCCAACCTTCCCTCAATAGCCCGAAGCATTTCTGCCAGCGAGCTACCCTCTTGTATCCAGCCCACCTTCCAATCCAGCCTGGTCAGGATGAGATCCGACCGGGCAGCCAGGTAGTATCCCCAATCCAGAGCCTCTTCTAAGAAAGAAAGGAAGCCAACTGCCCAGTCATGGAAGTTATCCACGCCCGGCCAAAAGGTCAGGCGGAAGCGGGCCACCGCCTCCATCCGTGTGCTAACAACGTGAAGGTGCTCTTTCTCGCTCGAGGTCAATGGTTGGGTCAACATCCGATATTCCTGGCTGCCCTCTCCGGCCAGCGTTAGTTCGGGCTGCCAGCTTATCTCCACGTAACCATAGAGTCTGTGCTTCAGTCGCCAGCGGGGGAAGGGGTTATCCTTTTCAGGCTGCAATTCCAACTGCACCCCGGCTGGTATATACAGCCGCCATTCTTCCGCTTTCTGATCGGCTCGCAAGAAGGGGTTATCCCGCAGGGGTGGTGGCAACTCATCCATCGAGAGCCTGGTGGCGGGCAAATCCACCTTCCACCAGCCGTACTCTGCATCCGGCCCTATGCTCTGATCGCTGTAGAGGTGGAGCACGTAGAGGACCAGGCATTGAACCAATTCAGCATTGGGGCTGGCGATAAATTGCTGAAAGCGTTTACCTGCCTTCTGTGTTTCCTGCCTGGCCCGGTGAAAGGATTCCAGTTCCGATGAGCCGTCTTGATAACGTCGCATAAAGGCTCGCCGAGCATGCCTGATAACTCGATACGACTCTCGCCCGATGATTTCGGGCCGGCCCTCTGGGGGGAGACGATAAGGGAGGTGAATTTCGATCTCCACTCGCTGGCTCTCTCCAGTAGAGTGGAACAGGGCCAGGGCGAGCAGAGTAAAGACCAGACTCAGGCTGCCCGTGAGAACGTACCGCCAGAACCGATCAGGGAGCAAGTAGCTCAGGTCATCACTCAGCAAACCTGTAAACAGACCGAAAAATGCACCCAGACAAAGTGTGAGCACCACCAGGGACAATAAATCCTTCCTCGAGCGGCGGATTTCCTCAATTCGACTGTAGGGTGAAACTCTCCGACGACGCATCATTCTGCCTCCCATATCCCGTAATCACCGACTTTGACTGTCGTGCCTTTCTTCACCCGGCTGCCCGGTGTGTAGCAAATGCGCGCCTGGCTCAGGCACATGCCGAAGCGTCCCTCCTTCCGTGTCTCCCTGCCCACCAGCGGCTCCACCGGCCCGTCAACCCCGGAGACCGCTCTATGTTCATCTCCAAAGTCAGTGGCCAGAGCGTGGGCCAGAAGGTGTGTGTCTTCTTTCGCTTGCAGACGTGGCGGCCAGGCTTCGTTCAGAAGCTCGTAGCTATCGAATATGGGTTTGTCCTTCCACTCATCCGGCATCCCCTCCACTGGCTCCACCCGACCCCAGCCATAGCCCCGCTCCCCGCCGATTTGCAAGCGGGACAAAGCGGTCTGCCAATTTGTGGGAGCTTCTTCGTCAGCAAAGATGTAGCCCACGAGGAAAACGGGCTTGCTTTCCTCCCCCAGCGTGTGAGGGGAGAGAAACTCTATCTCGTGCAGCGTGCCCTCGGCTGCGCTGTGGCGGGGGTAGACCAGGGCCGTGCCCACGTAGCTGCTCAAAAAGCGCGCCCGGAAAGCGCTTTCGTCTTCCTTGCTCCTCTCTTTCTTCTCTTCTTTTCCTTCTTCATCCCCTTCCTCCTCTCTCCAGGGCCAGTGGATTTTATACTCACCCGTTTCCTCAAGCGCCGGGTAAAAGTAGGTGAAGGCCAGGTGTTTGTTTACCCGCTCGCCCATATCCAAGTACTCTTCCTGTTTGGGAGCCAGGCTACGCCCCTGGAAGTTATCGCGGGTTAACCGCTCGGTTAGCGCGCCCCAGAGGACACGTCCAGTAACGTAGGGCCTGGTGAGCTGGATGTTCCCCACCTTCCCCTGGCCGATGTGCAGGGGCGAGCGCAGGCGCAGCACCACCCGATAAGCAGTCCGGGTCATCGCTCACCCCTCCTTGTCACTACGAGCTTTGGCCCCGTAGCGAGCGTAGATGAGCATCTGTTCTAGGGTCTCCTTAGCCAGCAGCAGGCGCTCCAGATTGTCACTGGTCACTTTGTCGCTGATGTGTTGAAGCACGTCCTCCGCCCGGTCGGGGCGGGGTTTGCCCCAGCCGAAGCCCAGCCCGTCAAGCAGGTTGAGCATCTCAGCCATGATGACATCGGCGCGATCCTTCTCAGAAGAGGGTCTGGATTTCAGGAACAGGGCACAGGCATATATGCCGTTTTCCTGCAATATACCCAGAGCTTTGGTAGCAGTATTGTCCACATCGCTGGCCTTTTCGCTTTGGGTATTGCGGATCACTTCCTGGGAGTAATGGGCTGCCAGCCAGTCTAGATGTCGCTTTTTGTCATTCATTTTCACGCCTCCTCTCCTCACCCCAATTCTGCTCCAGAGGCTCACCGACGACGGCCACCCGGCCAAAGCCACGGGTGCCCATGCCGCCCACGCCCAGCCACTCGGCCATGCGCAGACCAGCCTTCACCACGTCCAATGGATCGTTCCACGGACCGCCGGGCAGGTCGCTATTGTCTTTCGTCTTACTGACAGGGAAGGGACGATCGTTCTGCCCGTCGCGATAGTCGTCCAGCACCACTTCGGTCACCAGGAAGGTGGCCCGAGGCAGCGCCTCGTAAGTGAAGAGAGCCCCTTCCTCGGCCGCGCCCCGCTCCGGGTCAATGCTGACCGAGGTGCGCACCTCCAGGTTAGAGTTGACCACCTGGCCGAAAAGGGCTTCTTGCACCAGGACAATGCGGTCTTTTACCGCTTTCCAACGGTCTTCCCCCTTCCACTTGCTCTTAGGTGGAACTTCGACTTTGACCTGTGGCCCCTTGTCCAACATCAGCCAGCCCAGGTTGAGGTCGTCGGCGCGCGACCAGGTGAAGAGACCTTGTTCGGCCTTCCAGTCTTCGTCTGTGGGAACACCGTTCACAACGAACTCGGCTTCGCGCAGACGCTCTGGCGTACTTACCCACACCGGCCCGGCCATACTGTGCACCGGAAAGAGAAGCACGTGGGCGTCGAAGAGGTTGACCACGCCGGAGAAGGCGGTGGTCTTTTTGTCGGCTTCCTCGCCCTCTTCCCGCAGATAGCCGAAGGTATAGCAGATAGGACACTTTTGCCCATCACTGCAGTGATTCTTTTGCCCGGCGCAGGTAAGGCTGCCGTACTGGGAGGCAGCGTAGGAGCGGACTGCTCCGCTCAGGCTGGTGCCGGGGATTTTGGGCACGCGAGTGCCTGGCTCGCGCACGATGCTCAGGTCCACCCGGCCCAGGCGGTAGCCACCAGTGCCGATGTGAACGGGATCAATAGCCATCAACAGATAGCGCTGTCGCTTGTAAGTCGTCATGATCATCCTCCTCTTTCACTCTTTCAGGATTTGCATATGTAATTCGGCCAAGTCAGCCAGTTCGCCGGTTACCCCGGCGTCTTCCAGTTGCTTGCGCAGGGATTCCTCAATTTGATACCACTTGTGGCCCTTGGGCCAGGCGGCGCCGGCCAGGGTGTCGGCTACGAATTGGCGGAATACGCCGTCGCTCCATGATTTACCTCCTTGATCCGCTCCAAACCAGGTCTCCCGCGTGGCCTCGATGGTGGCGATGACTTGGTAGCGCTGAGACTTTTCCAAGTGGCGGCACATCTCGTCCCAAATTTCCTTCAGACGTTTCAGGTCGTTCAGCAGGAAGGGGCGGGTGCGGCGCGGGCGGCGACCATCTTCGTCGTAGCGAATCTCAAAGCGGCGGGCGGTAGTGTCCAAGAACTCGAAGTCGAAGCGGGGGGGACGGATGAAGACGGTGCGGCTGAGATCATCTACCAGACAGAAGTCGCCGGCCTCTTTGTCCAGCGCATCTTTTGTCACCGGATCAACGGTCAGCAGGTGGGGATACCAGACATCGGGGGTCTGGTCGTCGCCCATCTTGATCGGGTATTCCCACTCAAAGACGCGACCATCTCGGCTGAAGGTTGCCTTCCGGCCGCTTGTGACTATCCGCCACTCTTCCCATTCGGCGGGCATGGTCAGCATGGCTCGTCCGGCCTCCAGCACGGCCCGCAGCGGAGTGCGGCGGGGGGCAAAGATCAGGCCCAGGTGCAGGGGCAGTCGGTCGCGCACACGGGCCATTTCGGCCTTGTATTTGGCTTTGATGGCCCGAGCCACGGCCAGGGCTTTGTCGGCCGGGACCAGGACCATAAAGGTGGCGGGTTCGGCCAGGATCGGGATGTAAGGAGTGTAGGCCGAACCAGCGTGCCATATTACGGCACCCTCTTGAGCAAGCCGCACTCTGGTCCTTATCTCAGCGGGCCGGCCATAGCCCGATGGCTCCAGCAAAGTGACTCCCCGCTGACCGTTGATCACCTGGCTGAATTCGTACAGCAAGCGGGCGTCATCTTTCAACGCTTCTTCCGGGAAAGCTAACTGCTCCGGTCTAGCCAGATACCACAGGTTGTCGGCCGAGAGAAAGTATCCGCCCCCTTTGCCATCAGGTACCCAGACCACGCTCAAGGTTACCCCACCTCGCAACGGCCAGTCGTAGACATGGTAGTCGCCCAGAGCTTTATTGACTTCGGCGGCATTGGCCGGATTGATGTGCAACCGGAATGGACGTTGGGCGATGATTCTCTCCAACTCCGGCGGCTCATCACCGTGGCTTTCTACCAGGGCCAGCCAGAACTGGCGGGTGGTGTCCCAGCAGCGGCGGATGCGGGCTGGCGAGGGGTTTTTGGAGATATTGGGGGCCACCAGCATGGTTCCGACCAGTGTACCATCCAGCCAACCATTTAGATCGAAGCGGCCCACCACCAGGGCGAAGCGCCCGGTCTCGTCGGCTACCTCATCGATCCAGATGGTGCGACGGAATTCTACCGGGTCAGTGAACCATGCCTGAGCCCGATGCCCGCGCCGGTGCAGGCAGACACCGCACACCTTGCGTTCCTCGGCCGCTTTCAGGTAGTAAGCCGTGCGCTGGTCGTAAAACCTCGGCACATCATAGCCAATGGGCCGCACTCCACAGACGGTGCAGATCTCCTGATGCTTTGCCTGGCGATCCTCCCACCAGCCGCGCGTCGCCTGAGGATCAGGGGTGGGAGACGGCGGCTCCTTAGCGACCAACTGACCAAAGGCGGTGATCATATTATCGCGCACCGGTCCTTTGTCGTTCCAGGTCAGCCAGGGAACCAGTTCCTCGCCCAGCCCTGCCTGGCGGAAGGTCTTCAGCACGAGTTCCTCTACCTCCCGGGTCCCTTCGTTGTCCAGGGCAGGCATCACGAAAGCGCTGCCGTCCTCATCACGGTAGACCTCGTTGCCCAGCGGGTATTTCACTTCCAGAGCCTGACGCACCTGGTCGAAGGCGTCTATCAGTGCCCGCCGCCGGCCCAGAATGTCGGTCACGTGGTGGGCCTGGGCGAAAAAACGCAGACCATCTACGCTCACCCGCAGGAAGCGCCAACGGATATCCCTCGGCTCGGTCCACCCTTCTAGCAACACTCCGGCCAGCGCCGCCTTGTAGAGGCTTGCGACAGAGTAAGAGTGGTCCCACAGCGTCACATCGTTGGCAGCTCGGCGGGTTTCGCCCAGGGCCTGACGGAAGGCGGTTTCAGCGGCTTTGAAGATGCGAGCGCGCACCTGAGCAGGTTTGGCCTTGCCGTTGCGCACCTGACTCAGAGCATCCGCCAGTATCTCAGCGAATTTGTCGCGCACAGTCTTCAGGCCATCCTCATCGGGACCCACCGGGAGCCGCTGAGTCTCGTGGCCAAAGGCAGTGGCGATCATAGTCGTAGCGAGTGTCTGGGATGGTTGCCCATCTACTTGCCCCTTATCCACCCAAGAGTCGAAACCATCAGCACCGCCGTCACCAGCTCGGAGCAGAGCAATCAGAGCAGGGCGAGGGCAGACCGGAGTTTGATGATGAAGGGCAACAAAGTCTCCAAGGCGCCTGACTTGCCGGGCGACTTCAGGTACAGTCAGTTGTAAAGCCGACTCAAAAGAACTTTCTTCTAGAACCCGAACAACTGCGGAATCAACAACATTTGTGAACAGGTTTTCGGCCTTGCGGATTTCGATTGGAATGTTGAGCACCTCTTCGCGGTAATCTTCCAAATATTTCAGCAGTTGAGGAGACCCAGACAATCCCGTCTGTAGATTCTGATGAACTTGATCCAGGTTTCCTCCGTGAGTCCGCCAGTCGAGTCGGACTTCATCAGCCAAGGCTGCAATCTCTCGCCTCTGAGACTCCGAAAGGCGCTGCTTGACTTTTTCATCATGTTTTAGATGGAAGTCGATGATGCTGAAATATGTGCACACCTTATCTGTCTCGTCTGTATGATATGGATCATTACCACCTATGCTCCTGCCTAGGAGTTGACTGTGGGCCTCAGAGGGTTGGGAAGTGAACTCCTTGCTCAACTTCCCCAAATCATGTATTAGCACCCCGATCTCGGCCAGGAGGATGAGATCTTGTTTATCCGCCAGGGTCTTCAGCATGGTCATGCGACACCTCCTATCCTGGTCAACAACTCCTTCACCGCATCGGGCAGCCGGGCAAGTTCGAAGGAATGCCGCTCAACTACGATGGGGCGGCGCTCCGGCTTTGGCAGTGATATTGGTTCCCGCCACATCTTGTTTTCAGCATCCCAATCGGGATGTCGGTCGCGAAGTTTTTTGTATTCGCTTTGTCGCTTCTTCCCCCAGTCGCTACGAGCCAACTCCTCGTCGTTCCAGCGGGGGAACTCTGACAGTCCAAAACGCTCCGCAAACGCCTCTTCTTCCGCTTTGATAGCCTGGTATTCGCTTACCTCCTCTGCTACTTGCTCGACCAGCACGTTGAGGCCCAATGTGACCTGGCGTGCTACCGGCTCGGCTGCTCCAAAGCCGCTTGAGGTCTTGGCTCCAAAGCCGTAGACGGTCAACAGGTCACGCACTGTCCTGGCTACCAGGGGTAGGTCAGCCTGTATCTGGGCTTGCAGCTTGGTCTCGCCAGGCGTCACCTCGCCGGGAAAGTCGTAGGGCACGTAGAGCAGGCGGAAAGTGCCCGTGGCTCCGGCCGGCACACACTCGAAGAGGATAGGGTTCTTGCCCACCCGTCGCGCCCGGTCGTGGGGGTTTATCATCTCTAGGCCAATTTGGTTGAAAAAGGTGGGGAAGCAGAATAGCCGGCCTTGGCGCCCCTCGATCTTCTCGGTGCGATAATGGTTGTCCTTCAGGTACTTCTCGAAGGCTTTGTTGAGATGTTCGGCCTCTTTCTTCAGTCGTTTGTGCCACTCTTTTTCGCTTTCTCCCGGCGTTGCTGGGAAGAGGCGCGGGGTCAGCCACTTGTTGAGGAAATCGGCGTCGTTCTGCTTCTCGTTGCCGAAGAGCATCACCTGCCGCGCCCGCTCGGCCCACAAATCTGCCAACACCCGCTCCCGTTCGACCTCGTCCGTAGGTGGTTCGACCGGCAACAATCCAGCGAACACGTCCAATAGCTTCTGGGTGGCAACGGCCCGCAAGCTCCCCTTCCAACTGGTCGGAGCGACGAAAGGCACTTTGAACACCTTGTCCTTGCGCACCGGGTTGTCAATGATGTAAAAGGCATCGTCGTCGCGGCTCAGGTAGGGGCGTGCCAGCTCAAAGTGCAGCTCGAGGGCAAAGCTGTAGCGGGGCAAAGCGGCAAAGCCGTCGAAGGGTGAGCGCTCCAAGCTCAGGCGCTCCAGCCAGGCCAGGCCATCGGCAATCTGCGCCTGCTCGTAGGGTCGGCGACCACTTTCGTCCTGGATGAGGGAGTGGTAATGTGCTCGTCCTATCTCCTTGAAAGGCATCGCCAGCGCTGCTGCCAACAGTTCAGCCTGGGTGAAAGGGTTCAGCTTGCTGTCCCCCATGATCCGTCCCAGGTCATCAGCGCTCAGTCCGCCGTAGGCGGCGTGAATCTCCCATTGTTTGCCACTCATCGGCCCAATACCTCCTTTCCGTTGAACTCGTCTATCAATTGGCCACCGGGGAACATGGTCTGCACAAAAGCGCTCACCTGGCTGGCCACATTCCCCACTGATACAGGGCTCCTCTCGTCGTCTTTCAGGTCTGAGGGCACGTGTCCCCACACCTTGAGATACCAGGAGCCGCCCGGCTCCAGCCGATAGAGATGGCTGACGTGGATGCGTCCGGCTGAGCGGTCCTCGTCGCGACGTGCATCGCTGCGGCCAAACAGCCGGTGGGCCACCTCTGTGCCCCATTTATCCCTAAACCAGGGGCGCATCCCAAAGTCCTCGCCTTCTCCGGTACGAAAGTCCTTGCCACGGCTCTTGTAGCGGATGTCGAAGGCGCAGGGAATGAAGTGCTGACGATAGTCGAAGCCGGGGGGAGGAGTGCCGATCTCTCGCCCGGTGCCCCGGTAGGGCTCCGGCTGTTCCAACCGGTAGATGTGGGAAAAGAAGCTGCCCAGGTTAAAGAAATCTGCCGCTGATGGTGCCGGTTCGGACCGGTCGTTATAAGCCTGAACGTCATCGGCCACGAGAGTGAGCCCCTGCTCAACCAGAGTCCGGTCCAACTTATCGGTGATCTCGATCTGGCCGAAGCCATGCTGGGGTTTGGCCCCCAGCGCTCCCCAGCAAGCCATCGCATCCAGCAGAAAAGCAACCCGCGCCAGCGTACCCTCGGTATCGCCACCCAAAGGCACCACGCGCAACGTGGCTTGCTGCCCCCACAGAACCTGCACGCCAAAAGTAAACGTTACCGCTGCGCCCCGGCCTTGTCGGGTGCCCCCCAAGTCCTCCCCCCCGAACATACGCCACAGCCAGTTGCCAGCTGCAACATAGACGCCGCTGTTGGCAACGAAGAAGAGATCCTGGGGTTTCAGGCCCTCTACCTCCAAGCGGAAGCGCCGCCGCCAGCCAGTGCAGCCGAACAGCCAGCAGGCCGGACAGAGTTGTTCCTCGGGCGGTCGTTTGTCTTTGGCATCGTACTTGCAACAGTTGTCGCCCACGGGGTCGCAGGCGTGCCCCCCCACCCCGCGCACCATGCCCTCGTACCACCAGCGCATACTGCCCAGAATTCCTGTTTCTCGCACATGTTTGCTATCTCTATACGCATCTCCGGTCCACAGCGGGGTGAGTGTGCGAAGGCCAATTTCAAGTCGCTCTGTGGTCATTGGACATCACTCCTTTCAATTACTTATAGCGGTGATTGTCTCGCTATGCTTTTTCCTGATCTGTAAACACGCAAAAAAACCTGAAAGAAAATTAAGTGTCCGGGACTGGCAAAAACAAAAACCCACCAGGAGACTTTGACTTGCCCCCGGCGGGCTTTCATGATATACTTCCATTGCTGGGGTGCCCTTTCACCCTGGCCGCCGCCTCGGGCTCTACGCTGGCCGCGAGGCTTCGTTTGTTTAAGCTGTAATAAAGTGCCTTCGAATTCCGTCCTATTGTACCATGATCTATCTTTTCTTGCAACTTTTTGTGGCTGACCGGTCAATCATGAACAGTTTGCCTGTAATGTCCCCCCAGGTGGACGTTCGGCTTGTATTTATTATACCACAAAAAGGTTATTATCAGGTAAAGATCAGGTTAAGATTTGGTTAAAAAATTCGGAACGTTTGTGCTATGCCAAAGGTCATCCGACTTCGGGGCGTTTTGACATTTATAGCTCTCTGGGATCGGGTACAGCCAACTCCTGACGGTAGGTGAGAGGGACGGGCCGCAGGCTGCGGATGCGATCCAGCCGAAAGACCCTCTCATCGTGGCGACGATGGCAGTAGGCGATGAGGTAGGGGACCTCTCCCCGCCATTCGAGGCGGTAAGGCTCGACCACCCGCACCGTCATTTCCCCCCGGCCCTCGGTCCAATATTCCATCTCCAGGCCGTCCCCTTCTTCGATGGCCCGTTCGATCAAGGGCAGCGTCTCTTCAGGTGAGGAGTGAGCCTGATGGGTGGGATAAGGCGCCCATCCGTCGAGGGCTTGTTTCAACTGCTCGATGGTCTCTTCCGCCAAAGCCTCGGCCGCAGCCAACTGCTGGGGACTCAAGTTGGAAACCAATTCGCTCAGAAGGGTATGAGGGGGACGCACAGGGAGCCGAATGAACTCCCCCAGGCGAGCGTAAACCTGGCCGGCCAGCCAGAGGTAGGCGGTTCCAGCTTCGTCTAATGAGAAGTCAACTGAAGTCTGCGTAGTTCCATCAGCCGCAAGGTTAGAGGGAAGCAGGACACGGGGACGGTAGCCTTGACGGCGCAGGGCCTGGCGCAGTTTCCCGACCTGGTTTTCGTCAATGACGACCACCCTGGGGGACAGAGTGCGGCGGAAGAATGGCCTTATCGAGCGTTGAGCGCTCAACTGGGAAAGCAACTCCTGTTCGGGCGTCTCCAGCACGGTCAAATGGCGGATGATGAGCCGTTCGCTCTCGGCAGCCCATTTCCACAAGGTCGCTTCCTGGGCAGAGGTCAGGGGGGAAGAGCCTTTCTCTGTCCCGCAACTCTCCTGGATAAAGGCTACGATCTCAGGCATGGCGGCCCCCCGCTCCAAGGCCCGCTGGATGCTATCTGGCGTGAAGCGGAACCGGAGAACGTCATCCTCGACCACCGCCTGGCTGTATTCCATCAAACGGTAAAGGTGAGCCAGGTTGGGATGGGAGGGGACTTCCACGGCCAGGTCAGAGGTCAGGATGAAGGGTGGTGTGGAGGGAAGGGTGTCGAAGAGGTCATCACCTGGGTCGTCGGGGTTCAGCAGGGCTGCGCCCAGGGAAGTAAGGGAGAAAGAGACGTGGTTCGCATCTTCGCAGCCCAGAGATACGACCCCCAGCCAGGCCAGAGGGCCTGTCAGGTGTTGCTGGAGGATGCGGCAAGCTTCATCCCGGCCCTCCTCTCGCTGCCACCAGGGAGTGAGATCACGCAGCGCTTCCTCCTCTTCCAGGACAACTTCGATGAAAGAAGGGAGGGAGAGCCACTGAGCGGGTGGGCACTGGGCCACGTAGGGCAGGAGCCTGGTCAGGATAGCCAGGGGGTTGCGCTGTTGCCAGCCCGGCAGTTCGTAGCGCACCCAGAGCTGATGGTTGATCTCGCTCCCGCTGCGCCATCCATCCCATAAGGCGGACCATTTCTCTCGCCGACTGGCAGCCAGCCACGAGGCGACCATCGGGGTCGGCTTGAGGTATCGTCCGGCGAGGGCCACCAGCCCCGCAGTCTCGCACAGGTAGTGGAGGAAGCGCAGGCGGCCCGTTCGCTTTTCGCTACGCACGTTCGTCAGGTCTTCGGGGGCGCTGAAAAGACGGTTGAGGATTTGCATCTGACCAGGCGGAAGCCAGCGCCCGTGGAGGGGAATGATATCCTGGCTGTTAAGGAAGCCGAGGAAAAGGCAGACGTTGTACAGCAAATCGGCCTTGACCACGTGAGATGGGGTTGGAGCGCTCTCTATCAGGGTGTGAAAAGGTTGAAGTTCGACCGGGGGTAGAAGGGCCAGGAGATCTTCCGGGATGGTGATGTATTCCTCTGTCCATAGCTCTCCCCGTTGAGCGGTCTTGAAGATGAGACCCTGATACCACAGGGTTTCGGCAGGGGAGATGGGGGAGCGCCAGGGGTGATGAGGATTGTCTTGGCGCCAGGGTTTGTAGGGCCGGATCTGGCCGAAGCGTCGGCCGAACTTGTTGAGCGGCATCTGACCACCAAGAGCGATGAGGGTCTCCAGGGCCCGTTGGGCCTCATCGGACAGAGGGCTGTCGGAAAGTCCCTCACCACTTTTCGATAAGATGTCATTGGCGAGTAAAGCCACCAAATCGCTCTTTGTCGGCTCTCGGGCATGTTCGAGACTCCGAGCCAGAACAATAGCGCGCAGCATATACCAGTTATACTGGTTTAAACATTGTTTCAGTTTCATAGCCAGGCCTCCGAGCTGATCCCTGTCTAAGAGTTTTTGACAAAAAAGGCAATGTGTATTATACTATGTATTAGTGAGAACCCCAAACCGATTGCGCCTGACTGATGAACAAGGTGAAGGTGGGTGAGGGGAATAAAAAAGCGAGATCCTATTGCTGTGAGTTGGAAAAAGGAGGCCAAAAAAACCAAAAATTACACCCGGCTTTATGTAAGGTTTTTGGAGGTGAAAATGGCAGGCTCAATTGAGGTAAATATCGATAAAGAGAAAGTAAATAAAAGAAAGCGTTGGACGGGCTGTAGCAGCCGGGTGTAAACTGCCGTCCGAAAACCACTAATGCCCCAAGGGGCACTGAAACTTTCACCGCCCCCTGGCCGCCGGCCCCGCAGGTGGCGTCCGAAAACCACTAATGCCCCAAGGGGCACTGAAACCTCCGGCAGTCGAAGCAACTTCAGCCGATTTTGGATGTCCGAAAACCACTAATGCCCCAAGGGGCACTGAAACTTGATAAGCCCCGCGTTAGACGACTTGGCTCTGAAGTCCGAAAACCACTAATGCCCCAAGGGGCACTGAAACCTGAAGGTGGAACCCAGGTTCAACTTAATGACCGTGGGTGTCCGAAAACCACTAATGCCCCAAGGGGCACTGAAACTCGAACAAGAAAATCTTCCCCAACTCCATTGTTGGGCAGTCCGAAAACCACTAATGCCCCAAGGGGCACTGAAACTCAGGATTCCAGCCGTAGAGCCACTCCTTCTGGTACTCGTCCGAAAACCACTAATGCCCCAAGGGGCACTGAAACTTAAAACCAAATAGTCTTTAAGCTCAAACGAGGCGTGTCCGAAAACCACTAATGCCCCAAGGGGCACTGAAACTTTTCTTGGTTAGTTGGTCGACCCTGTTGGGTCGCGATGGTCCGAAAACCACTAATGCCCCAAGGGGCACTGAAACTCTAGTGTCAGGCTGATTTCCTCGTCCGCCAGCCACTTGTCCGAAAACCACTAATGCCCCAAGGGGCACTGAGAAGCAAAAAAGGCGGCTCAAGAGGCCGCCTTTTCCTTTCCCTGACCCCAAACCCACCTGAAATCCTGGATAGACCCTTGCATTTTGAGTGAATTTGACAAAACCGAAAATTTGTGCTATTATGAGGATAACCCTCCCCGATGGG
>CAZYHC010000084.1:2811-18484 GCA_964646625.1 uncultured Anaerolineales bacterium | reverse complement strand
GGTTACTTTCGTTGGTGCATGTCATGTTTTTCTTCCCCTAATCCTCAATAGGCCAGGGGCTTACCCGACCTCTGTCACAGCTTTATTTCACCAAACGGACGCCGCTTCATGTTTTAGGCTTCCTCCTGGTCTTTGATGTTATAACTGAGGGAAATAAAATACCCGCCAGGGCTGCTTGCCTCCGGCGGGCTTCTATGCTATACTCTATCTCGCCGGGGTGCCCATCCACCCTGGCCGCCGCCTCGGGCTCCAGAAAAGCCGCGAGGCTTATTCATTTATCCAAAACTGTGAGAAGGTACTTTCAGACTCTACGCTGATCCGCTTCTGTCGCCTATTATATCACGCTCTGTTCGTTCTGTCCAACGGTAGGGTTCACACGTGCGAAGTGGGGGAGATGGCTGAAGGGGGCGTCTTGGGAATGCGCGGCTCTTTCGACTTCTCTTTCTCTGCCACGTCGCTTCCTCCTCGAATACTGCCATCATTTGGCGTCCCCTTGCGCCATCCGCCAGGTCTCGATAATATCGTCAATCCCCCGAATCGCTACTTCCTCAATGGTCCAGCCCTCCGCTTCGGCGATTTCTCGCAGAACCTCGATGCGGGCCGGGTCCAGGAAGAGCACCAGCTTTTCTTCGCTCACTGTGATTCACCTCCTCTCGAAGTTCAGTCGTCGCTTTAGCACTAGAAGATAGTGCTTCTACCCTATAATGGACTCGGGCGGAAACATTTCCTGTCGCCCATTATATCACGCTCTGTCCGCTCTGTCCAACGGTAGAGTTCGCACATGTGAAGTTGTAAGGTGGACGGAAAGGGACTTGACAACCCCAATTTTTAACCAAATCGTAACCTGATCTTTACCTGATAATAACCCTTTTGTGGTATAATATATTATGCACCGGCCCAGTGGTCAGCGCGGCCTGCACTGTACCTGCTGGAAGGCGAGGGTGGTGCGTTATCTTACCTTTGGCGCTGGCCTTTGTGGTTGCCGGTACATCACGAGGGCTGTGAAGGTCTCTATCGAGTGTCGTTTGGCGATATTCTTACTGCCGCATAGTACTACAGTACTATTGCCAACTGGCCGCTTTTGTGGTAAAATGGATGAAAGTATCATAGTAAAAGCCCAGTAAAAGGCAACCCCTCAGTTCTTGCTGTACAGATTGGCTCAAATCGGTTGATCGGCAGCATCTTCGCTTTCATAATAGATTCAGAAAGTGCTGGGTTCAGGCGATGCAATTCTCCGCAATTGCAAGATCGCTTTCTCTAAACAACTCTTCAAATAGACCTTCCGGGACGAAGGCTGGAATTTATTTGTTCTAGCCTTCGTCTTTTTGTTTATAACTTTACTTTTTTGTGCCATCGCTGGTTGTCTGCACCATTAAGGTGAGGCTGAATTTGCTCACAAAGGGGTTATAGAAAGGGGGCATAAAATGAAACGTCTAATATTGGTCTACAAAGTATTGAACGTAGTCGCCCTGCTCTCCATGGTGTTTGGATTGGTGCCACCGGCTGCGGCGGCGTCCATTTCCCAGGTGGCGATGCCAACCGCGCCCTCCGAACGGGCCAGAGATTGGCCTGTCCCGGAACTGGCGGCAGCCAATCCGATTTCTCCTTTTCCCGATCCTGCCACCTTCGCTATCGAAAAGGCTCTGGGTGGTGTTGTAGACTCTGAGCTGCTCGACAGTGGCAGCCTGGTGGGCCTTGAGCCATTGACGCCCAATCCCCTCCCTTCGGCCAACTCGCCGCTGCCATCTGTCTCGCCTCCAACTCCAGTTGACCCTCTGGCCGAAATCAGCGCCAGTTTGCCTCAACCCAATGACCTGGCTGCTTTTGCCAACCGGGCTGAGGCCATTGAGGAGGCGCTTGATTCTGATGGACTGGAAAAAGATGCTGCCCGCTCCGAATCGACTACAGCCTTAACCAGCACTGATGATACATCAATGGGATCATCAGAAGATACTCCCGCTGCTATTGAACCGGCTTTAGCCATTCCTGATACTATTCAAGCCCCCGTTTTTGTAGAAAATGTGGCTGCATCCGTGATTGGACAGTTGGCTTCGGCCATATCAGAAACAATACGCTTGCCAATTATCATACTAAACGTCGATCCCGCCACTATCGATTCATCCGACCCCTCTAACCCGTCCGGCCCGATTCCTAGCGACGACGTGACCATTACTCCCGAAGAGGGAGGCACGTTGATTTCGACGGATGGCCTGGTAAGGGTGGACGTGCCTCCCCATGCCGTAGACGCACCGTTCACTTTGCACTATTCTCCCCCACAGACGGAACCCCAGCAGAGCATGTATGGCTTCTTCACCCTTGAATCCGAGACAGCGGATGGGAAACCAGTTATTCTCAAGCGGGCGGCTCACCTCTCCATGCGCCTGCCTGAGCACCGTACAGGGCGCCCCCTGGTATTCCGCTTCCGGGCTGAAGGCCAACAGCGCACCGTTTCCATCGGGGCTTACGTGGCCCAGAATCCCTTCCCGACCTTTGTTTCACAACGGACTTACACGGAGACGGTATCTGCCCAGAGCAGCGGTGAGAAGTTAGCGACTTATATTTACGCATTTGGGCAATTTACTTTTGCTGCCCTGGATGATGATGGTGAAAACCCCGATGAGAATGATGATGGACTTGTCATTACAGAGTTTTGCTGGGAACCAGGAGAGCAAGGGCTAGATTACACCTTTGCTGAAGCCATAGTATATACCTCTACAGAAGAAGCTGACCCGTGGGGCGAGTTGGATACTTACTGGGATGAGGAAGTTGACGGTGAGATTGTGACCCAGTACAAATTGTATTTTTACGATGAAGACAAGAGAGATTTTTCTAACGAACCAGAAGTAAGAATTGGCTACGAGGAGATTGGCCCCCATGAGCTAGGGACAGGTATAACTTTTACTGCTCGCGTCTATGATTACGCCGGACCAGATGATGGTGGTTATCTGGGTACTCCTGGCCTTCGTTTTGATACATTGGAAGATGGCAGATTCCAGGCAGGAACCCAAGGCTGTGTATCTGGAACCTGTGAAGCGGTTGCGCCCACAATCAGCTATGTGGATATCTGGCAAAGCGGTGGACAGGCTGGTGTTATGGTCGCTGCCAGTGACAACTCAGGGGAGCCTTCCGTATCGCTCAATTTCAATGGACAGACTATCGAAATGCAGAGTATGGGCGATGGCACTTTTGGAGCGATAATTACGGATTACCCTGTAAACCAGGAGAACATCTATCAAGTGACTGCCACGGACGATTGTGGCAACACCACAACCTACCCCGAGATTGGGGTTTGGGGGAGCGAGCCCGGCCAATACGGCTCGGCTGGTTACAATAATGGTCTGTGTAGTGGCTATCAAATGCCGTCCGGTGGTGCACCTGTTAATCCCTCGAGCGGGAATTTCTACGAGCGTACCACCGATATCAGTGTGGCCGGTGTGGGCAACACCGACCTGATCGTGGAACGGGCCTATAACTCCATGGCTCCCCTGTGGACTGGGGCCACGACGATGCGTTATACCTTCGATGGGACAGGTAGTTACATCGGGGGACCCGTAGCCGGGCCACCCCAATACTTCGGGCCAGGCTGGACGTTCCCCTTTGCCACCTATCTGCTGGCGACCAACCCTCTTTCTCCCTTTGACGCTCCCTTATACATTCAAATCCAATACGCCGATGGGCATACTGTTGACTTCATTGATCAGGGCGGCGTTTACGTTCCTGATTCCCCGACAAACTTTGATACGTTGACCAAAGAGGGATTCGAGTACGTCCTGCGCCATAAGCGCACCCTGGAGGTGGAACGCTTCAACGCTGACGGCCAACTCATTGCCAAAGAAGACCGCAACGGCAACCGCATCACCCTGACTTATAACGGAAAATTCTTAACCCGGGTTGAGAATGACAGTGGCCGCTGGCTCGAATTCGATTACAACGCCGAAGGTCTCATCGCGGCTATTCGCGCCCCGGAAAGCAAAACAGTCCACTATGGCTACACTGACGGCCTGTTGACCAGCTTTACCAACGCGCGCGGCAATACCACAACCTACGCTTACAATGAGAAGAAGCAACTAACCACCATCACCACTCCCAAAGGGCACACCTCCCTGGAGCAGACTTACGATAAGAATAACCGGGTATATTGGCGAAAAGAGGGCCGGGCAGCCGCCCGCGCCTTCATTTACAGCGATGATGGCTTGACCACGACAATTGTTGATAGTTATGGGAATACTACAGTCTACACCTACAACAAATTGGGCCAGATTATTCAGTTCACAGATGCCCTGAACCACACCGAGGAATATGCCTACGACAGCGACTATAACCGCATCTACTACAAGGATAAGGAAGGTCACGAATGGCACTACACCTACGACGATCGCGGCAACCGTCTCACTGAGTACGGCCCGCTGCGCTGGCATCGTGCGTGGGAATACAACGACCTGGATCTGGTCACCCGCGGGGTGAGGCGGGTAGATGGTAGCACCACCCGCCAAACCACGTTCTACTATGACGGGCGTGGTAACCTGATCCAAACCTGCAACGCGTTCAGCGATTGCGGCACCATCATATACGACGGGCGCGGCCTGCCCATCGACCTCTACGATTTTGCTGGCAATCACACCCACAACACCTACGACGCCGAAGGCGACCTGATCGCCGTCACCAACGCCGAGGGCGAAACCACGCACTTTGACCACGACGGCCTGGGGCGCATGATCGAGATGCGCAAGCCGCTGGGTCACACCTACCACTACGCCTACAACCCTAACGACAACCTGGTCGCCGTGGATGGCCCGCTGGGCTACCACCTGAGTTACGACTACGACCCCAACAACAACCCGGAAGTCGAGATTGACCCCAACGGCGGTGAAATTCACTACAGCTACGATGAGTCGGAGAACCTGGTGCGGGTCGAGAACCAACTGGGGTTTGCCACCCTCTACACCTACGGGGCGATGAACGAGTTGACGGGCTTCCAGGACGCCGAGGGGCGCACCTGGAGCTACACTTACGACGCGATGCGGCGGATAAGAGCCATGCACGGCCCGCTGGATACGCACACCTACTTTGTTTACGACGCTGTGGGCAACGCCACCGACATCACTGACCCGGAGGGGTACGTTACGCATACTGAGTACGACGCGCTCGACCGTCCCGTGGCCGTGACCCTCAACTACCGCCCCGGCGAGCCTGCGAACGCCGACACCAACGTGACCACCACCTACAAGTACGACTTGCTCGGCAACGTCCTGTGCATGGTGGATCCCGAGGGCAATCCTACGGTGTACGAATATGACCTGCTCGGCCGGATGACCCTGGAGCGCGATGCCGAGGGCCAGGAGTGGAGATACCAGTACGGCCCGATGGGCAATCTGACGTTGGTCATCAATCCACGTGGCTACGAGGCCGCCTTTGGCTACGACAGCGTTTACCGCCTGCACACCATCACCGACTCGCAGGGTCACGTCACCACCTTCCTCTACGACGGCGACGGCAACCAGACCGACGAGATTGACCCGCTGGGCGTGGTAACCCACTACGACTACAACGAACGGGACCGCCTCATTCGCCATGTCCGCAACTACCGGCCCGGCGAACCCTCTGACGCCCATACCAACGTCACGACCAGCTACGAGTACGATCTGGCCGGCAACCTGCGTGTCAGCATCTGTCCTATCGGCTGCCAGACCCAGTATCACTACGATGCCGCCCGTCGCCTGGAAAGGGTCGTGGATGCCAATGGCGGCATAACCCGGTTCGAGTACGACCGGGTGGACAACCTGCGGGCTATGGTGGATGCCAACGGCCACCCCACTACCCACGCTTACGACGACCTCAACCGCCGCATCTCGGTGACCAATGCTGAGGGGCACACTGTCACCTCCTTCTACGACAAAGTTGGCAACCTGACCAGGGTGGTGGATGCCAACGGGAACTCCACCCACTTTGACCTGGACGCCCTGGGGCGCGTGACCCGCATGCTGGATGCGCTGAATGGTGAGTGGTTCTACCAGTACGATCGCGTGGGCAGCGTCCTGGTCGAGACCGACGCCAACGGCCACGACAACAACAGCCACACCTACGATAAGGTCTATCGGCTGCTGTCCAGCACCGACGCCGAGGGCCACACCTCGCGCTTCCGCTGGGACCCCAACGGCAACCTGATCGAGTTCGTTGACGGCAACGGCCACAGCACGACGTATGCCTACGACAAATTGGATCACCTGGCAGTCATAACCAACGCCGAAGACGAGACCACGCTCTACGAGTACGATCCGCTGGGCAACCAGGTCACCCTGATCGAGGCTGATAATACTGTGACCCGGTACGGCTACGACCCGCTGTACCGGCTGGTGGACGCCACCCTCAACTACCGGCCCGGCTTCGCGGCCAATAACGACACCAACGTCGTCTATCACTATACCTACGACGCCAATGGCAACCTGACGGCCATCGCCGATCCCCTGGATCATATCACCCACTTCGAGTACGATAGCCTGAATCGGCCGGTCAAAGAAACTGACCCGCTGGGCCACACCTGGGAGTACTCCTACGACGGCGTCGGCAACCGGCTCACCCGCCTGGATGCCAACGGCGCGCTGACCAGGTACGCTTACTATCCCGACGATCAACAGCGCCGCGTTGACTACGCCGATGGCTCCTCCGTCGAGTACACCTACGATCCTAACAACAACCGCACCTCGATGCAGGACTGGCTGGGCAGCACCACCTGGACCTACGACGCCCTGAACCGCACCACCGACGTGGTGGATCCCTTCAACCGCGCCCTGCGCTATGGCTATGACGCCGTTGGCAATCGCATCGAGATGGTCTACCCCGACGGCAACCCAGTGGCCTACACTTACTACAAAAACGACTGGATGAAAACCACCATAGATCCGGAGGGCAACGTCACCTCCTATGAGCGCGACGGCGTGGGCAACATCACCCGCATCATTAACCCCAACTCGACCGTCACCGAGATCACCTACGACCGCGTAGATCGCACCCTGACGCTGGTCAACCGCCAGACGACCGGAGAGCGTAAGACCAACAGCGCCTTTGCCTACACCTACAACGAAGTGGGGCACGTCGTGCAGGTGGTCAACGAATATGGCTGGCGCAATCCTCCGATGGTCACCGAGAACTATACCTACGACGGGCTGCACCGGCTGGCCGGGATGCAAAACAGCGACGGCGTGGTGATGAGCTACACCTACGATGCGGCAGGCAACCGCCTCACCTGGGCCACCAACGACGACCTGACCACCCAGACGCCCTTCGATGGCTTCAGGGCCACCTACGCCTACAACGCGGCCAACCAGCTTACCACGGCGGAGATTAACTCCGAGAAGCCCAGCAGCGACCTGACGGTGCAGTTCACCTACGACGCCAACGGCAATCGCATCAACAAGCTGGAGATCGCGCCGCATGACCCGGCCTACGGCACCGAATACACCTACGACCCCGAAAACCGCCTGGTGGTGGCGCAGGATTACCAGCTCGTGGACCACGACAATCGCATAGACCGCGCCATCACCACCCTGGAGTATGATGGTGGTGGGCGGCGGCTGGTGAAGAGCTACGACCCCAAGGTGGGCGGCGACGGGGTGGACAAGCGCGTGGAGTACGTCTTTGACGGCCTGGACCAGGTGGCCGAGTACAACATGCTCAACGGCCAGCGCGAGAACTTCTACCGCGGTGCGCTGGGCCGCATCATCACCATGCACCACTTCCCGGCCGGCACCCAAGGCCAGATGTACTGGTATCACTACAACTTCAAGGGCGACGTGGTGGGGCTGACCAAGCACCAGGGCCAATCTACCCACAACTACCGCTACGACCCCTACGGCGGCGTGGTGCCGGCCCACGGCAACTTTACCGACCCGCACAACCACTATACCCTGACGGGGAAGGAGTACGACGAGCACACGGGCTTGGTGTTCTTTGGGGCGCGGCATTACGATCCGAGCGCCGCTGTATGGCAGACTCAAGATATATATAGAGGAAGCACGTTCTCGCCGCAGTCACTGCATCGCTACAGCTATGTATATGGCAACCCAATTAGCTACTATGACCCGTATGGTCATTGGCCCAAGTGGCTTGACGATGCTGTGGAGGCGGTAGGGAACTGGGTGTCAGATACGGCGGAGGCGGCATGGAACTGGGTGAGAGATACGGCGGAGGCGGCATGGAACTGGGTGGAAGAGAACCAGGATGAAATTATCAAATTCGGAATCACTGTGGCTGCTATAGTGGGGCCGTTAGCACTAATATCACTATGTGCCGCCACTGCTGGAGTAGGGTGTTTGGTGGGTGCTGCGTTGGGTGCTGCGGCTATTGGCGCTGTGGCTTCTTACAGCACGCAAGTCGTTGACAACTTGTGGCAGGATGGCGGGTGGCAGTTCAGCGCATCAGCCTTTACAAATATTAACTGGAGTAAAGTAGCTATTGATGCGGTTATTGCCGGTGTTAGTGCTGCAATAGGAGGAGGATTCACAAAAATGAGTGATCTGCTCGTAAAAAGCTGTACAGTTGCTGGATGTGTTCTGGGGATCCAAACCGCTTTTGGTGTGGCAGGAGGCGCTCTTACGCAGATGGCAACTAACGTGATTGATGGAGACCCATGCACTGGTTTGTTTGATAACGTGTTGAGTGCGATATTTTGGGGAGGCGTCTCCGGCTTTGCATCAACGTTGGGGTCAAGGGGCTTCCGCGACTGGAGCAGATACAGGGCACGAGGTGGAACTTTGAATTACGGACGTTGGACTCAGACTCGGACTCAGGCTCAGACTCGAGCAGCACGGCTCTTTGATGTCAGATGGGACGTGGGTGTGAAGACTGCGGCCTCCTTAGTGGACACTAGCGTCCGAAAATTATTAGAACCAAGTGGCGAAAACCAATTGCCCCGATCGGAGGCGCTTCATATAGCAGAACCAAGTGGCAGAAACCAATTGCCCCGATTGGAGGCGCCACATATAGTAGAACCAAGTGGCAGAAACCAATTGCCCGGATTGGAGGCGCTACTCCGCTGGATGGCTGGCCAAGAAAATCAACCATTTTGGGCTGCAATGGGTCGGGGTATTGCATCCTAACACCACCGTCTGTTATCGAAAGCGACGCTGGAGCGTTGCTTCTCTGGGAGAGCGGCTGCCTCTGAAATGGCGCCCTCGTTTGCACCTGCGGGCTCGCAGCATTAGGGCCTATCTGCCCCAGGATGGCACTTTGAGATTGGTCGTGACCAGAAACCGTCACGGGAATGTCGAGGTGCTGGCTACCAACGACTTGGACAGCAATTTGACCACTATCGTGTTGCGCAAGCGTAGCCGCTGGTCGGTGGGGTGCATCATCTCGCGGCTGTTCAGGGCGTAAGTATAGCGAAGCCCTCAGCGGCGCTGGCCGTGGAAGCAAACACGATGGCCCAGATCATAAACGGTCTGGGCCTTTTTCATTTCGGCAGGAGAAATTCCGAGTGTCTACGCCCGGTTTTCACTGCCCTTCTTCCTCATCAGGCACGTAAACCAACAGGTCTCCCACCTGGCAGTTGAAGTATTCGCAGAGCTTAACCAGGGTGTCCTCGAAAAACCTGGTCGTGGTGCTTTTAGCCAGGCTGGATAGGGTCGAAGTGGCAATGCCCGTAACGTTCTTAATTTCCTCGTAAGGGATCGTTCGGCGCTCTGCCACCTCTTTCTCGGCAATCAGTACCTTCAGGCGGCTGGCTATTCTTCCCATGAGTTTCTCCTTTCGCGCATTCTGTCATGATTATTATAGCACAGGTCTTGAGTTTTGGCAATCTTCGGAGAGACACCAGTGCTAAAATTTTAAGGTTAAGGGCCTTGACAAAAAGCATTTTTGGTGTATAATATCTATAGTGGGGCTGATGAGTTGGCCTCAAGAGAAGGGAAGCGGTGCTATCGGCACCGCCCAGACAATGCAGAAAGGGGGGATGTAAAAACTCAAATTCTGACGAAGGCCCTGGAAACAGGGCAGCCGGCGCTAGTTGTTCGAGCAACTAACACCGGCCTAAGCCGGACGATGTAACCTAAGCCAAGATCGCCCGACCTGAGTAGAATTATATCACAATTACTCACGGACATCAAGCATCAAGCGCCTGGGTTGCATCGCCACCAGAAACGGGCGCTTTTCGTTTTGCGCCCCCACTATCAACAAAAGGAGCGATGCAAAATGTTTGGCACAATGACCAAAGAGGACGTAGGCTTTCTGATCGGAGACCTGGTGCTCTGCAACGCCGAGGACCCCACCATCTCGGAGAAGATCGGCGAAGTGCTGGACCGGGTTGAGGAGCTGGTGCAGGACAAAGAGGCGGCGTGGAAGCTGGTCCACGACATCGAGGACGCCTTCCTGAGCCTGTCCCACAACTACGTGGTGGCCGCCTTCTTCTGCGGCGTGGCCCTGGCCAAAGACCCGCTGAGCCTGTTCGAGCCGGTGGAGCTGGCCCGGCTGAAAGCGCGGCTGCTGAAGCGGCGCGAGGAGCGAGCGGCCAGCCAGGAGCAAGAGGCCCACGAAGAGGCCGCCTGAGCGACCAACCTGGGGAGCGGTGGCTGTTGCCGCCGCTCTCCTTTCATCGTTGGGGCCTACACCACGAAAGGAAAGTGACATGAAACACTTTACCCTCTTTTTCGATGGCGGCGTCTCAGGCGAGCAGCAATGGGGCTACGGCTCCTACGTCATCGTCGGCCCGGACGGGAAGGTCCTGAACGGCCACGAAGCCCTGACCTTCGGCCCTCACTTCGACAACACCAGGGCCGAGTTCCTGGCTTTGCTCAAGGGCGTGGAGGCCCTGCGCAAGCACCTCCAGCGCCAGAAGATAGACGCCCAGAGCTGCGCCCTGATAGTCTACGGCGACAACGAGGCCGTCCTCGGAGTGGCAGGCGGCAACGGCCAGGCCCAAAGCCTGCGCATCGCCGACGTGGCCCGCAAGGTGCGGCGGAAGCTGTCCAGGTTCGGTGAGGTGCAGGTGGAGCGGCTGGAGCGGCAGCAGATCAAGGCCATGTTGGGGCATTAGGAGGGAGGACGGCTGCGATGGACTTGACCGAGCTTGAAAAGACGGCGAAGAAATTGGCCGGGCAGCTCGAGGCCCTGGCTGCGCTGGAAGAGGAGGTGGTGGGCAGGGAGGTGGCGGCTCTTCAGGGCGTGCTGGACGTGCTGAAGCCGCTGCTGCCGCATCTGGCCCAAAGCCTGGACTGCGGTGAGGCTTCGGGCATCGTCCTGGCAGACGGCACGGAAAGGATAGCGAGCGGCCCGCACCCCTATGAGGACGCCGCAGGGGAGTTCCGGGGGCGGCTGCTGATGCTGGACGCCGAAGGACGCTTCCTGGAGTTCGAGGCCGGTGGAGAGTGGAGCGCGCCGCCGCTCGAGCCGAAGGAAGCCATGACGCTCACCCTCCTCGGAGAGTGGGACGCCTCCAACGTGCTGCGCCAGTACAGGCTTCAAGAGGTGCTGGCCGCCTTGAGCCAGGCCGTGGTCAGGATGGGCAGAGAGCTGGCGATGAAGGAGGAGGAGCTGAGAGAACGGGCCAGAGCGATGATGTCGCCAGGCCAGTGAGTAAAGAGGCCCCCGCCAAATGAGCGGGGGCTTCTGCTGTGAGGAGACCGTCATGCTATCGAAGATAACTTACAAGGGCTTCTCTGCCGCCTGCCTGGGCTTCGTGCGCGACGACCACCTGGTCTACCTGCACCTCCTGGGCCCCACGGCCACTGTCCGGGCCATCTGGGCGGCGCTTTCCGAGAAGAGGCGTGGCCGCTCCTACGAGGTGAAGATAGACGACCACAGCTATCCCCGCCTGGAGAAAGGAGTCCGCTACCGCACCTTCACCAGCAGAGTCGAAGATCTCCTGGATATGGTGATGGTGCACCCCAGGGCGGCAGGCATCTCCGTAGAGCCGCCGGTGTATCTGCTGTCCCCGGCAGGCCACCAGGGGCCGCCCGCTGGCTTCTTCGCCCGACTCAACCGGGCTGTCCCTATCCCTTTCAAAGCAGCGTGGGCCGGGGAGCTCTGGGAGAGGGGCCTGGCAGGGGTCGAGGAGGAGAGGAAGTATAGCTATAGCGACAGAACTTACACTCACCACAGCGACCTGGTGAGGAAGCTGGTCAGCCAGGGAGACGTGCAGGGCTACGTCCTCCATCGGCAGCCCTCGTGGTGGCTGGCGGTGGTACAGGACATCCTTCTTCCCAGGGAGTGCGACGATGGCGCTTAAATCAGAAGTGGCTTCCTATCAGGATGTCTATACCCACCCTGCGCTGCGCTCCCTGGCCCGCAAATACGCCCAGGCTTACGTGGAGCCTGACGATCTGCTGCAAGAGGCGGCAATGGCTGTCTGGGAGGCTCAACAGAAGAACGTAACGAACGAACGTTGGCTATTCAGGGAGGCCAGGTGCGCCATGCACCGCGCCGCCTGTCGGGGTAGTTCGGTGGATCGTACCTGGCCGACTCATCAACGCAAGCGGCACGTCCGCACTCAGAACATCAGCGATCTGTCGCCCCGGCCAGATGGGGATCCCGACGGCTCATCTCCGCTGGAGTGGTTGGGGGGGGACGAGCGTGCCGATCAAATCCCGATGATAGTTGCTCTGCGGGAGATTATCGAACGCATCTATGCCCACCAGGATTACTCCGACACCCAACGAGTCCTTTTGCGAGGGTATCGGGAGGGGCTGTCTATTTCCGAATTGGGCGAAGTACTTGGCAAACGGGAATCCACCGTGTATCTGGCACAACGAGAACTGCGCCAAAAGATTTTGGTCAGGGTTTTGGGGGGAGACAGCCTTCCCTGGCCGGAGTCAGATGCTTCCTATCTAACGGAGCGGGAAAAGCAGGTTCTCGATGGGCTGGCCCAGGGCAAAAGCTATCGTGAGATCGGCCTCTCCCTGGGGATAAGCAAATCGGCGGTTTGCATTTACACGCGTATCATTCGCAGTAAAGTGACCCTGGCCGAGCTGGGATGGCCGCCCAGTCTGGGAGAGCAGGTTAAGCGGGTCTGGGGCTGAGTGAGAGCGTTGTCGGCTGAGACTTAACAGACCCCAACCGGCCACGCTCTGGCTGGCGCTTTTGGCCGGCATTGGGGATAGTTTCAGCATGGGTTTTTGGCAGCGGAAACCTATAACTGCGTAAGCGTGTGATCGAGTACAGCCTCTACGCCCTGTGTCAGCCGTCCAGACGGTCGTGGCGGTTAGGGCAGGAGAAGCCGGTGAGGGTCATCTTCCTGCATTACACCGAGAGTATGCAGGAGCAGGCGTTGGCCCTGATTGCGGCCAGGCTGCGGGCGGCCAGCCTGATAGATGGAGAGGTAGCGGAGGGGCTGGCGGCCATGAACGCCACCGAGGACTTCACCTCGCAGCTCATGCGGTCGGTGATGGAGGGGGTGCCGGTTGACCTGGGGAGCCTGTTCAGAGAGGCGGTTGTCGCGGAGGAAGGGGAAGTAGAGGCAAAACCTATCCCCAGGCCGCAGGTGGACTTCGGCCCGGCTGGGATGGTGCAGTTGAGGATGTTTTGAGAGGGTGTAAGTGAGGGAGGAATAATTTCGCCAAACGACGAAAACGGGCGAGGCCCTGTAACCTCGCCCGTTGGACGTTGGGAGCGGCAAGAGAAGCTCTATTGCACACTCACGTCGTCGACGTAGGCCCAGGTATTATAGTAGGCGTCGCGCCGGTTCCAGACCTCGAAGCGCAAGGTGACAGTCTGCCCTTTGTAGGAGCTAAGATCGATGGTTTCCTGCCGCCAACCCCGGTCGTTGGGCGCAGGAAGATTGCAGCCGTAGTCGGTGGCCCAGATGAGGACATCCTCGAAAAAGATCGTGCCGTCAATCTTGACTTCAAAGGAATCGACGAGCGCCCTGTCTGCCGTCTTGTCGAAACTGTACAGGCGATACCAGAAAGATAGGGCCGGGTTACCTGTAGAGGGCACGGTGACGGTTTGCTCCATCCAGGCGCTACCCTGAGGGACGCCACCGTCACATCCGTAGACACTCTTATCCCCACCCAGCAGGGCAGCCTGGCTTCCGCCGTGGGGCATGGCCGTGGAGACGGTGTGGCGCTCCATCCCGCCAAAGCTCCAACACGAGGTCCCTTGCTCGAAATCGCCGTTGCAGAAGGGAGCATAGCTTTTCATAATGGCGGGCAGGTGCACGTTGAAGAGGCTGATGATGGCTGCCGTGTCTGAGCTTTTGTCGCTGCTATCGTCGTCGTCGGTGTAACTGGCCCCGATGATGTGGCCGACTTTGGTCTCCAGGATGCCGTTGCCGGGCGTGCCCGTGGCGCTGTCTTTGGAGGAAAGCCCCATCGCGTTACGAAACTGGCCCGTATCGTCCCCCGTCTCCAGGAGGGCCAGCGTTTCGCTATCCCCCGTGTTGGTGTCCGAGATGATCGCCGACACCGCCTGTCGGCCAGCAGGGTTGGTGTTCTCGTCGGCGTCGATGACCGTCACGTAGATAGGGTCGGCGCCGATGAGGTAGCCGTTTACCTCTGCCCCGTCGGCATCGGTGAAAGTGGTCAGGCTGGAGCCGAGGGCCAGCATGGTGGCTGTATCGGAGCTTTTGTCTGCGCTGTAATCGGGGTCGGTGTAGCTGGCCTTGATGGTGTTGCCAGCTTGGGTCTCCAGGATGCCGTTGCCGGGTGCGCCTGTCGCGTTGTCATTGGAGGGCAAGGCTGTCGTGTTGCGAAAGACCCCTGTATCGTTGCCCGTCTCGGTCAGGGTCAGGGTTTCGCTATCGCCTGTGGTGGCGTCCGAGACGGTGACGTTCACACTCTCCTGAGCCGAGTGGTTCTCGTTCTCGTCGGGGTCGTTGACGGCGACATAGATGCCGCTGCCGACGTAATAGCCGTTGACCGCTTCCCCGGCCTGGTTGGTGAAGGTGACGAGGCTTGTGGACTGCACGTCGAGCTTGGCGACAAAGGCATCCACGCTACCACCGCCATACGTCCCCTGATAGGGGTTCTGGGTGGGAAAGTCGGGGGACGTCTCTCCTGTCACGTAAGCGCTGCCGGCCCCATCCACGGCGATGCGCCAGCCCCGGTCATCACCGCTCCCTCCCAGGTAGGTAGAGTAGAGCAGGGCGCTGCCGGCGGCGTTGAGTTTGGTGGCAAAGACATCATAGTCACCACCGCCATACGTCCCCTGATAGGGGTTCTGGGTGGGGAAGTTGGTGGACTGAGTCGATCCCGTCACGTAAGCGTTACCGGCCCCATCCACGGCGATGCCACAGCCACAGTCCTCACTGCTCCCCCCCAGGTAGGTGGAGTAAATGAGGGCGCTGCCGGCGGCGTTGAGTTTGGTGACAAAAACATCCCAGTCACCACCGCCATACGTCCCCTGATAGGCGTTCTGGGTGGGGAAGTCGGTGGAAGAAGTCCCTCCCGTCACGTAAGCATTGCCAGACCCATCCACGGCGATGCCCCTGCCTTCCTCGACATAGCTCCCCCCCAGGTAGGTGGAGTAAATGAGGGCGCTACCCGCCGCGTTGAGTTTGGTGACAAAGACATCATCTCCTCCCTGGTCTCCTTGATAGGGGTTCTGGGTGGGGAAATCGGTGGAACGAGTCCATCCCGTCACATGAGCGTTGCCCGCCCCATCCACGGCGATGCACTTGCTAATGTCAGCACTGCTCCCCCCCAGGTAGGTGGAGTAAATGAGGGCGCTACCCGCCGCGTTGAGTTTG
>CAZYHC010000084.1:0-2711 GCA_964646625.1 uncultured Anaerolineales bacterium | reverse complement strand
GTGACAAAGCCATCATCACTTCCCTGGTCTCCTTGATAGGGGTTCTGGGTGGGGAAATCGGTGGAACGAGCCCATCCCGTCACATAAGCGTTGCCCGCCCCATCCACGGCGATGCTACAGCCATGGTCAGTACCGCTCCCCCCCAGGTAGGTGGAGTAGACCAGGCCGTTGCCCGAGGTGTTGAGTTTGGTGACAAAGGCATCCTCTAAGCCGCCATGCGCCTGATAGGGGTTCTGGGTGGGGAAGTTGGTGGAATAAGTCCATCCCGTCACATAAGCGTTGCCCGCCCCATCCACGGCGATGCTACTGCCGACATCAGGACCGCTCCCCCCCAGGTAGGTGGAGTAGAGCAGGGCGTTCCCGGCGGCGTTGAGTTTGGTGACAAAAACATCCCAGTCACCACCGCCATACGTCCCCTGATAGGCGTTCTGGGTGGGGAAGTCGGTGGAAGAAGTCCCTCCCGTCACGTAAGCATTGCCGGCCCCGTCTACGGCGATGCTGTAGCCAGTGTCATCACTGCTCCCTCCCAGGTAGGTGGAGTAGACCAGGGTGGGGTCAATAGTCAGGGGGTAGCGAGGGTCGTAGTCGCCCCGCACCGCAAAGCCGCAGGTGCGCACCCCGTGCAACACAAAGGCCGTCTCTACCTCCACCCGCCGCCCGCCAATCTCCTGGTAAGCGTAGGGCTTCGTGTCCTTCAACTCGCTCCCCCCGGCCAGGATGAGCAGGTTGCCCTCTCCGTCCAGGCGCAGCCCGGCCGCGCCCCCGTAGGCCAGCCGGATGTGCGAAACGTCCGCCCCGGGCTGCACCACGAAAGCGTACTTGAGCGCCCCTGTCTGACCGCCGTAGCGCAGGTCGATGCCGGGGTAGAGCTTGTGGTAGACCACTTCCCCGTAGGTGGGGATATTCGTGTGCCACTGCGCCGGGTCGTTCCCGACGAAGTAGTTAACTTTGGCCGCCCTCTTCTCCACGCCCACCGGTGGGGTGGCTTTGGCCCCCACGAAGCGTAGCCGCAAAACGGTTTCGTCCAGGGCCACGACCACCTCTTCGGCGGTGAAGTAGATGACGTGGTCGTGGCCCTGGGCGTAGTAGCCGACACTTTCATCCACCTGTCCCTGGTTGGCGACGAAGTACAGGGGCAACTCCAGGTAGGCGTCCAGCGCCCGCTGCTTATCGAGGTGCCTGGCACTTCCAAAGTGCCAGGCACCTGGTGGGGTCTGGGCGGCCTCCATCGGCGGGGCAAAACCGACCCACGGAGTCAGCAGAACTATCGACAGTAAGACTATCAAATACTTTTGCATTTTTGACCTCCCTGCAAGATGATATGGAGAGGGTGGTAAAAAACCGTCCTCTCCCTGTCTCAGGAAAAGAACGGCATTACATTGAGACAACGTTGTAACTGCCGCTGCGTTGTCGCTTTGTTGTTGGAATCGAGGCTGCTCTTTCGCAGGAGCTCACCTCCCTCAGAACCTGGCCCTCTCTAATATTATACCACACAAAGGCTATAACCGGGTAAAGCTCAGGTTAAGCTTTGGTTAAAAATTTCAGGTCTCACACCGGCTGGGATGGTGCAAATGCAAATGTTTTAGGGGAATAGAAAGTCTGAAGCGCCACCCCTGTTTTTTGGGGCTTCCTGGTTGGGAGCACTTTCTGTTACATATGAAGCAAAGCTGCAATGCTTACTTGCTGGTTGCAATAGTTTCAGCACGACTTTTCGTGATCGGAAACCTATATCTGGGCGAGAAGGTGTAAGAGCATGTAAGAGCGGCAGCAACCTTCGATCATCGAAAAGGCCCAAAGTGCGCCGAATCTTTAAAAGTTCGGTGCGTTTTACCAGAAAGCCTTGACAAGTGCAACGGAATGTTGTATGCTACCAGCAGAATCTACGATACAGGAGGTAGAACGATGGTAACGGTGATAGCTACGAAAGAAACCCCCACCAGGTGGCAACGGGAAGCAGAAAGAGACGCCTACTACCAGCGCCAGAAGGAACGGCTGGCGGAGCGTTGGAAAAAGGTCGAGGCAGAGATGGCGAGGATCGAGGAAGAATGGGAGGCGATGGAGCAATTTCACTCCACATTCCGAAGCGGTCGCCCCTGGGAGGGAAAGGCAAAATGAAACGCTTAATTGCGAAAAAGGTTAAGCTGTATTTGTACCGTAACAGCTATTTTGAAAAAGAGGTCGATGTGTTTCCTCATCGACTGACCATGACTATAGTAGCCTGGGAACATCGAGGTTATCAAGTCAAAGTTGTGGAGCAGGCTTCATAGCCTGTTCCAGTGACCGAGGCAAGCGACCCAAACCTTCTACCTGGAGACAGGTTAAAGGACTCGGCCTGGAAGGTGTGAGGCTAGCCATAAGAAAAAGGAGGAAACTAAAAATGAAAACCAAAGTGAACGGAGTAGAAATTAAAGTGGTGAGGATTGGTGACAGAGTTGACCATGTAGAACTCAGCAGGGGCGGACTCACGAATTGTGCGGGCCGAGTCACCGAGGGCCGCTTTAAGGGAGAATGGAACATTTATTGTGCTATCAGGGAAGGTAGCTCATTTCCCGCATTCCACAACGGGGGCGCGGATAGCTACATTAAGCACATCGTCAACGAACCCTTCAAGTCAGCTATTGAGGAATTAGTGGAGCAGGCTACTTGAGCCTGCTCTCGTGACCGAGGCAAGGCCACCAAACCGTCACACAATGAGGGACTCGGCCCGACGG
>CAZYHC010000083.1:0-19296 GCA_964646625.1 uncultured Anaerolineales bacterium | reverse complement strand
CCGAAATCGCCCCCGATGGGCTGGCGCACGTCGAGGCCGTAAAGCATACGGGTCAGAGGATAGGCGATGTTGTTGGTGATAGTGCCATCGTACTTGTGGCGGACGTAATAGGGGGTTACGTAATCGCACTGGTCCTGCACGATGGGGCCGGCCAGACGCTCGATCCAGTCGGGGGTGATGCTGCGCAGGTCGCTGTCCACCACCACGCAAGCTTTCACCTTCAGGGCGCGGGCCACCTCGAAGATGGCACGGAAGGCGCTGCCCTTGCCCGGCAGGCCCTGATAAACGAGCGCCATCCGCTCTACACTCCCAGGGATATCAGCCTGGAGTACGGCCTGGCGAGTGCCATCCGGCGAACCGCCGTCAGAATTGACCAGCACGGCCCGCAGGTCGGGAAAAAACTGAGTCAGCCCCCGCCCTGCCGTCTCGACCACGTAACCGATGGTGGCCGCATTTTTGTAACTGGGTATGCCTACCAGGATATCGGCCTGACCGATTTCTTTCACCTGTCTTTGGGCCTCGTCACTCAAAGCCGTTTCGTAACTCATTTTGGGCCTCCTTCAGAGAATACTATTCGGCGGATTTAGGCACCAGTCTCTCCCAGGCCGCATTGGGGGGCAGCAAACTCCAAATGCGCTCCAGGGGGATATCCAGGTAATGACATTTGATAATAGCGATGGGCGTCTTGTGGGCCACCACGCACACCTTGTAGTAACGATTTAAGTCGTTACTACTATGACGGGCCACAATTTCTGCTACGGCGTCCAGGACCCGATGGCGCAGAGCCAGGATGCTCTCGCCGTCAGGGGGAGTGGTTTCCAGGGGCGCCTCCTCCCAGCGACGAATGAGCGCCGGGTAGCGGGCCTTGATCTCGGTGTACAGTACCCCCTGCCACGCTCCCAGGTTCAGCTCGCGCAGCCGGGGTTCAAGCTGAACGGGCAGTCCGGTGGCGTCAGCGACGGCCTGGGCCGTTTGCCGTGCCCGTCGCAGGTCGCTGGTATAGAGAGCCTCCAGCCCCAGAGTTTGCAACTCCAAGGCCGTCTGGCGAGCCTGGCGCAATCCTGTGTCGTTCAAAGGGGGATCGGCCTGGCCCTGGTAGCGGCCTTCCACGTTCCAATCGGTCTGGCCGTGACGCACCAGAATGAGCTCAGTCACCTTCCAGCCCCCTTAGACGGCGGTATTCGGGAATGTCGATCATAGGGGGACGCTCCTCATCCCCGATTTCGGCCACCTGTAGGGAAAGGTGCTCCGCGTTGTAGCGGATTAACTTCATGTTACGGTTGATCTCCTCCAACAGATGCAGTTTGCGATCGTTCTCCAACCGCTTGATCACCACCTGCATGATGGCAAAAGCCATGCGGCCGAGAGAGGCGAGAGGCTGATTGCGATGGGCGCGTTTTTCCAGGTCTACCTGGCCGATGGCCTGGATTCCGTATCTTTCCAGGATGTCAATCAACAGCCCGATCTCCACTCCGTACCCGGTAAAGAACGGCACGTTTTCCAGCGCCTCTCGTCGCCCGGCGTACTCGCCGGAAAGAGGTTGTACCAGACCGGATAACTCCGGATAGAAAAGGTTGATAAGCGGCCGGGCCGTAAGCTCGGTTACCCGCCCTCCCCCGCTGGCTCGGAGCTGACCATCCACTATGATGGGACGGTGGTAAAACGCTTTGACGTATTGCAGTTCGGGCTGCTTGAGCAACGGGCCGACCAGGCCGTAGACAAAGCCGGGGTGGATGTTCACGATATCGGTGTCAATCCAGACAATGATATCCCCCTTCAGCACGTACAGGCTTTTCCACAGGGCCTCCCCTTTGCCGCGATAGCTGCCATATGGGGATAGAATATCGTGTTGATCGTAGATCGGCACTCCCAAACTGCGGGCAATTTCTACCGTGCGGTCGGTGGATTGACTATCGATCACTACTATCTCATCCAGCAGAGGATAGCGATCCATCAACTCCCCTCTGACCGTCTCAATGATTTGGCCTATGGTAGCCTCCTCGTTTAATGTGGGCAATCCCAGGCTGATGGTGACATCATGCTCTCTTTTCAATTCCAACAGCAGGTTCAGATCGGCGAACTCATGGCTATGGAAGGAATTCTCGGCGAACCACTTATCTACCAGCTTTGAGACCGAGATAGCGGCGGTAGAAAACAAAAGCGGCATCCACGGGGCCTGAGGCGGCGAGTCGGCCACCAAAGCGGCCTCGCTGGCTCTGACGATGACGGTGGGCATGGCTACAGATTCCAGCACCCGCTGCACCGTCGGGCCTAAAGAATCATGAGGCAGGAGAGAAGCACCCATAACCAGCAGTTGATGGGACTGCGCTTCCTCGACAATGGATTCCACCGCTTCGCTGGCAACGGCGACGTGCCTGACAATGCGGCTCCGTTCTCGCCAGCGGGGAAGCAAATCCAGCAGGTGTTCAAATGGCTCGCTCCAATCGCTTTCCGGGGTGGCATGTAGAAGCGTAATGTTCGCTTTCCAAAGCTCGGCCAGGGCCAGAGCCATCTGGATGGTGGGAATAGCGTAGAAGCCGCCGCGGATAGGCATGAGAATGCGACGACACGGCGCCAATTCCTGCCATTTGAGCAAGGCCAGGTGACAGGGAGGGTTTTCCAATACTTCTTCCAAAGAAACGCCAAACAAGAGGGTGGTCGGTTCCGTCTCTCCTGACCAGGGCAGGAATGCCCAATGACAGCCCTCTTCAACGATCGTTTGAGCAATCTCAGGCCAGGGCCGGTGTGAAACGCGTACAGTAGCCTGCACCTCCAGACGTGGGTCGTCCAGGTCGGCTGTTATTTTTTCCAGGCCCATCCGCAGCTCTCTGGCCGGCAGGGCTCCCTCGCTCAAGGATTGTTCGGGAAGCATCTCCACCACCCCCAACACGATCACCTTGCCCGCCTGACCCTGGAGCAAGGCCAGGGCCACAGGGGCGATGCTTTCCACCTGGGACGGCTCTATCACCGGCAACAAGATGTTAAACTCTCGGCGGATATTATTCGACACTCCTCCTCCCTCCTCACCGCCGGCACAAGGCCAGGCGGCTTTATTACAAAAGGGGTTCTAATTTCTCCTTCCAGATGCGGAACCAGGTATAGCCTTGCAAAACCCTACGACGCATGTGGTACGCTTTGTCTTCCTGTAAAACCGAGACGACGAGGCGCGCTATTTCGGCCGGGTCGCCGTCTGGCGGGAAGAAATGGGCCAGGCCCTCCCCGGTTTCGCGCAGGGACGGGATATCGGCGCAGAAGATAGGACTTCTGACCAGGCCCGCCTCTAACATAGGGATGCCAAATCCTTCCCGTAAGCTGGGGAAGAAAAGCGCATCGGCCAGGCGGTACAGGTCGGCTACTACTTCATCGCTGACCACCACCGGTTTCCCATCCTGATCCTGCGCTTCGCAGAGAAAAATGACCTGCTCCTCCACCCCCAACTCCCGGCGCAGGCGGCGCAAATTTTCCAGGTAAGCCACGTTGGCCGGGTTGTGCGGACCCGGCGGGCCGGTGATGACCAGTTTGGCCGCTTGCAAACCGCCAGCACAAGGCATGGCGGCATACTTACGATGCATCTCTCCCACCACCCGGATGGCCAACTCAATGTTTTTGCGCCTGGTCAGGCGGGCGGGCAAGAGAAGGAGCGGAGCAGCAGCCAGCAGATCAAAAGAGGTGACCAGGTGTTGAGTCAGCGGCGATAGCTTGAGAAAGGCGTTCTCTTCTACGCCGGGATTGACTACGGTAATTTTGTCCTCCGGCAAGCCCAGCAGCCCCGCCAGCAACTTCCGCCGCGCCTGAGAGACAACCACGTAGCGGACGCCCGCCACCGGCTTCTTCAACAGATTCCAGGGAGGGCGGTCATGCAGGTTGGGCTGATAGAGCGGATCGAGCCAGGCGAAGTCGTGGCACCAGGCGATAAAGCGCGGCTTGCCGGCCTCAGCCAGATGATGAAGCGCGGCGGTCAGGGCCAGATTTTTATGAAGAGTGAAAGCGTTATGCACAATGCAGGTATCTATCTCGGCCAGAGCTTCTCGTAAAACCTTTTCAATCTCCGCCTGTAAACGATGGAATTTCTCACTCACCTCTCCTCGCGCCAATTCCTCCCCCACAGCCAACACCGCCTGATGTCTGGAATCCAACAAAGGAATAAGGCGCATTTTGACCCAGGCGCCTGGCACTTTGGAAGTGCCAGGCCCCTCAAAGGGTGCGCCCCGCCCGGCTACGACCTGCACCTCGTAGCCGGCTTCGGTCATAAGGCGAGCGTGGTGAAAGATGGTGCTTTCCACCCCGCCGATCACAGGCGGACCAGCGTAGTGGAGGATGGCAATTCGTTTCATTATAAGTGACTTTTCCCTGCTCAAATCCTTGGACATTCGTTTATCAAGGCGACCAGACGGTTTTCCAGTGTACGGTACGAGTAGTGGCGACGACCAAGTTCGTAGTTGTGGTCAACCATCTCGCTGGCCAGAGCAGGATCGCGCAGGATGGCCTGGGCCTGGTGCACAGTATCCTCGCTGATCACGTCCTCGAACCCGATCACCTTGAACCCTTTGGGCTGGATGTCGATCCTGTAGATGGCGTAGATGCCCATCACAATCGGCCGCCGGTAGTAGATGGTTTCCAGGAAAGCGTTGCCAAAGCCTTCCACGGTGGAGGGATAAGTCACCAGGTCAGCCTGCTGATAAGCGTCGGCCAGGGAGAAGATTTTTCGTCCATCCGGCCTCTGATCGCGATAGTAATCCATTACGTCGGAGGCAAAAATCAGCCGCACTCCCATGAGGTTGGCGTAGTCCCGCAGGTAGGTCTCGTAAGCGGTGCCCTCGTCGCCGGAGGCGTGGGAGATCACCAGGGCGCACTCCAGGTCGAGCCAGCGTACCAACTCGATGGCCCGTTCGATGCGCTTACGGGGGACGATGCGCGTGGGCTGAAGCAGGAAGTACTCGCCGGGGCGGATGCCGAGCGCCGAGCGCAGATCGTCGGCGTATCCATCTGGCTCAGGGGGCAGGGTATCGAAATCCATCACGTTGGGTATCAGGGTGGAACTTGCCCCGGTACGCCGCGCTAACTGACGACCGGCAGCCGAGTTGATTACTACGTGACGGATCGAGGACAAGGTGGGCGGAAAGGCGGCGCGCAGGTAGTCCGCGGCGGCGTTGACGGCAAAGCGCCCTCGCTCCCAGGTGAAATCGTGATGGTGACCAATGGTTGGCAGTTCGGTCTCGGCAATCAGTTCCGTCAGGGCCAGACCCAGGGGAATGTTCACGGGCAGTGACAGAGCGTTTTCTACGATCAGCAGCTCCAGGTCGAAATTACTCTTAAACCTGTACAGGTGCGTTTTAAGGTGGTCCTTGAGCGTCTGGATTTTATATGAAGTCCCAGGCGCTCGGATGTAGTTGTCAAACAGGTCTTCGTTCAGTTTCTGGATTTCAGGATGGGTGAAGTGGGCCTCGGGCACGAGATGGGTGCGCTCCTCCGGCCACTCGGATTCACCGGCGAAGTAGAAACATTCATGGCCGAGCTCAGTCAGAATTTTAGACCACTTGGCAGTCTCCAGCGAGACGCCGTCGGTGCCAGCCAGCCGGGTGGAAACAAAACCGATTCTCATCACCGTTTTTCTCCTCTCATGGCAGTGTATCAGGGGCCTGGCCCTTTGGAAGTGCCAGGCCCCTTTAGTGTGCTATCAATGCTGGGTGCCGGCATATCATCCCTTCACTCCACCGGCGACCAGGCCCTCCTCCAAAAAACGCTCAAAGACCAGAAAGAGCACGATGATAGGAATGGTCATCACCGTCGAGGCAGCCATCACCACGTCCCAGCGGGTGTTCATCTGCGAAGAGATATTCATCAAGCGAATGGGCAGGGTGAAGATTTCGCGGCGGTTAAGAAAAACGTAAGCGTAGAGAAATTCGTTCCAGGCGATCATAAAAGTATAGATCCCCACCGAAACCATAGCCGGGACCGAGAGAGGCAGCGTGATGCGCCACACCACTCCCAGACGGCTGCAACCATCGATCAGGCCCGCTTCTTCGATTTCCTCCGGCACGGTGCGGAAGTAACTGGCCAGCATGTAGAGGGCCACAGGCAAGGTCTGCGCCAGGTAGGTGAGGATCAGAATCGGCAGGTTGTTCTGAACTTCCAGGCCCAACTGTTGACCTGCCTGGGAGAGCATGGCAAATAACGGGATGATCAAGAGCACGCCGGGGAACAGGTACACCAGGAGCACGGTGTTCAACATAAAATTCTTGGCCCTGAACCGCAGCCGAGCCACCGCGTAGGCCCCCAAAGCCGACAGAATTACAGCCAGCACAGAGGTCAAAGCTGCCACCAGGAAGCTGACTTTGAAGTTGTCCAGGAAATGCAGGCGGACGAATAGCTCCTGGTAAGCGCCCAGGGTGAAACGGCTGGGCCAGAACGTCGGCGCCGGGCCAAACAGTTCCTGAAGGTTCTTTGTGGAGGAAATGAGCATCCAATAGAAGGGAAAAAGAATGGCGACCAGGAACAGCACCAGCGTAACGACAAAAACTAACCGGCTCCAGTTAAATCTCCTTACCATTCTAACACGGTCCTTACGTAGATAAACATGAAAACAGCCATAAAAATAAACAGGAACATGGCCGTCGCTGCCCCCCGCCCAAAATCGTACAGCCTGAAGCTGAATTCATAGGTCAACACCGGCAGCACCTTGGTGCCAAATCCACCGCTGGTCAGTAAGAAGATGTCGTCGAACTTGTTGAAAGTCCACATCAGGCGTAACAGGAAGAGCGTGCCCAACACATAGCGCAGTTCAGGGATGGTGATGTACCAGAACTTGTGCCACACGTTGGCCCCATCTACCTCAGCCGCTTCGTACAGAGAGCGGTCGATAGCCTGAAGCCGGGCCAGGATCATGAGCATGGCGAAGGGGAAGTAGCGCCAGCCTTGAAATAGAATGACCATCAGCAAGGCCAGGCCCCGCGTGCCCAGCCAGGACACCGGCGTCGAGATGAGGCCCATTTTCATGAAAAGCCAGTTTATCACCCCGCTGATGGTCGGATCGAGCAACCATCTCCAGATGTAGGTCACCGAGATCACGGGGGCGATGTAGGAAAAGAGGAAAACGGCCCGTACCAGCCCCCGCCCTCGAAAATGCCGATTCAGGAGCAAGGAGGCCACCAGCCCGATGACGATGGTGAAGATGGTGGCCACGAAAGAGTAGAAAATGCTGGTCATGGCTGCGCCCGGCCGGGCAACGTCCTGCCATTTGAACTCGAAATCGCCCCAGACCTTGAGATAATTTTTCAAGCCCACGAAAGGAGTGTTAAAGACGTCGTTCAGGCTGCCCAGGTCTACATCGTGAAAGCTGATCCAGATGCTAAAGAAGGCGGGAAAGATCACCAGGCCCACCACCACCACGAAAGTAGGCACGATAAAAAAGTAGGCCAGGCGGGCCTCCCTTTCTTCCAACGTCCGGGCTTTAAGGATGCTCAACCCACTCCTCCACATTCACCCTCGAAAGGTGCCTGGCACTGCCAAAGTGCCAGGCACCTGGTCATTCCGTTACCGATAAACAAGGTGTTCAGGCCGGTGCGCCCAGCCTGAACACCCACCCCTCTTTCCCTATAATGGGTTCACTCTTCCTCCGCTTCGCGGTCGGCCTTTAGCTCCTCCACCCGTTCCTGGAGCCACTCACATGCCTCTTCAGGAGTCATGGCCCCTTCCAGAGCCACGTTGCTGATGGCCTGGGGAATGAGCAACCGTCCCTCTATGTCCCCGATGACCGCTCTCTCCAGGGGGCCCATCTGCGGAGCGAAAGCCCAGCGTTGAGCGGTGTCGAAGCCGCTGGCAATGGCTTCCAGCACCTCCGGTGGATAGGTCTCGAAGATTTCGTGCTTGATCCAGCCTGCAACGGCCGGCGCACGCACCGGGAGTTTGCCGTTAGGGGCGATGTAAAGGATATCCATGTAACCTTCGGTCAGCAGGAACTTGACCCATTCCACGGCGGCGGCGGTGTCGGTGCCCTCCATGATGCCCAGGGTAACGAGCTGGCCGTAGGTGGCCTTATCCCCGCTGGCGCCGATCATGACCGGCGCAAAACCGGTCTTGGCCGACAGCTCCTCCACCGTGGGTTCTACGCCCTCCTGGAGGCCGGCCAGGTCGTCCATCACGTAGCTGGAGTAGAAGAGCATGGCCGACTGCCCGGTGATGTAGAACTGGCGGGCTTGATTCCAGTAGTTGGGACCGGGCGCGGCGCAGTCCTGAAGGCTGGCGTAGAAGGCCAGGGCCTCCACCATCTCCGGGGTGTTCATGGTTACGTTGCCCTCCTCGTCGAAGGGGAAAGCCCCGTTGGAAATGGCGAACTGCTCGAAAACCTGCATGCCGTAGTTCTGGCCCGGATCGGTGCCCAGCGTGATGCCATACAGGAAATCATCCTGGCCCGCAATGGCCTCGCAGGCGGCCTTGATTTGATCCCAGGACATCGGGGGTTCAAGCCCCAGTTTCTCGAACTCGTCCGCCCGATACCAGATAGCTTGCAGCCACCCATCGAAGGGCACGGCGGCCCAACCATCAGGGGTAGTCACCCACCCCAACGGCCCGTCGAAGAAAGAATCCGCGCCCAGGTCGTTGATGACCTGGGCGGCCGCCTCAACGTCCAGGATCCCGTCGGCGTAGAAAGGAGCTACCCGTTCCACCCCCATACGCACCACGTCGGGCAGGCGGTTGGCTCCCTGTGCCGTGGCGATGCGCTGGCTGATGGTAGCCTCGTCGATAGGCACCACCCGCACTTCCACCTCAGGGTAAATCTCCATAAAACGAGCCGCTATCGCATCCTGGACATCTACCCGGTACTCCTCGTTGTCCGTCGTCCAGAACTCTACCACAGCCGGCTCCAGAGTGGTAGGCTCGTACTCCAGCCCTCTTTCCTGTTCAGGCGGAGCGGCGCTAACCACCGCGCCCGTGCTGAGCAATACGAACACAAGCAACAGGATCACATTGAAAGTAAATAACTTGCGCATTTCTTTTTCTCCTTTGCACTCAAAAAGTTTCCGCACTGACACCAAGCGACATAAGAGATAATCAGCACCTTCTTTTCAGTAGGCATCCCCCCTTTCCCTATTTTCCCGACCAAGGCAATCGAGGAAGTACTAAATTATACTCCGTCTCTAATTATATCATTTTTCTCGCTTTACCGCAAGGTTTTTCCGCTGCACCCCTTCGCCATTTAATGCTGCACCGTAGCCAGCGGGTCGGCGAACACGGTATAGGCCAGCCAGGTGGGGTCGTTCAGGGGCTGGGTGGCGGCCCGCGCCTCCTGGGTGGCCTGGCCGATGGTCTTTCCGGCCAGCAGGTGGTCGTAGAAGGTCTGGGCGAACTGGCAGGCCGCCTGGTCGTACACCGACCACAGCGAGCCGATGAACCCCGCCGCCCCGGCCTCGACGAAGCGCCGCGCCCACCCCCCTACGCCGGTCAACGACAACGCCTCCCGCCCCGTCTGGCAGGCGTTCAGGAAGACCAGCGGTCGGGCCAGCCCGCAGTTGCGCACCACCCCATTGATATCCTCAGCGCACAGCCTTTGGCCTCCCTCCAACACGATCGCCGAACGGTTGGGGTCCGGGGCCGCGAATTGCCCATGCCCGGTGAAGTGCCAGCCATCGTATTCGCCCAGACTGAGGGCGTCCACCACTTCCAGGTAGGTGGCGGGCACTTCCTTCACCTGCCGCTGAGCACCAGCCAGGGAGAGCAAATAGGCCCGCTCGTGCTGGGCCTGGGCCAACCCCGAATCGGTGGGGACCACCACCGCCATCTGCTTCAAGCGCAACTCCGGCCGCCGGCCGATGCCCGGAAACCAGCGGGTCATGGCAAAAGCCTCGCACATAAATGGCCCTTCGACCACGCGGCCGTTTTCCTGCCCTTGCAGCTTGAGCAATTCCCAGGGAATCCAGGGCTCGTCTGAAAGCACTTGCACGGTGCGAATGCGGTCGCGTAACGACCACAGGAGCACGCGCAGGTCTTCCGGCAGCAGATCCTGGTACAATCCGGCCCCTTTAAGGGCCAGCTTCCTGGCGGCAATAGCCTGCTCGTTGGCGGTCTCTATGCGCAGCCCCTCGATGTCCTGGAAGAAATGCTGGAAGTATTCCAGGGGGTTCATGCGCAGCTTGATCGGGCCGAAGGGCTTCAGGTTGAGGCCCAGGGCCGGGTCCAGGGCCGAGAGACGCATCGTGATGGCCGGCTGTCCCTGGGTTTCGTGCTCAAAGATGAGCAGGGTCAGATCGGGCTGGGCAGCGACGAACGGGGCCAGCGATTGACCCTCGGCGGTAGACCTCCTCCCCACCTCCTGGTCGGCAGCGACGACGGTGGGGCTCAGGGTGATCGCGCCCAGGGGTTGCCCACCCTGGAAACAGAGCACGCGAATCCGGCCCGGCCCGATCTCGGCGGCTTGCAGCTTGAACTGGAGGGGGAGGGTTTCATCTTCGTCGGTGACCACCAGGCGGCCTTCGCCGGAGCCCTTCAGGACGAAACCGCGTTGGGCCTGCACCACGATGTCCAACGCGGCCCCGACAGGGACGGCAATGGGCAGGGCCGGCCCCTGGCTCCCTGGCTCACGAGCCAGCCAGACCAGGAGCGAGGCCGTCTGTCCCAGAGCCACCTGTTCGGGAAATTCGGCCTGGAGCGAGCGGGAGACCGGTTCGCCCGGCGGCGTTTGGTCCCCACTGCCCCGCCTGATCCTCCGAGAAGGCAGAGAGACGTCGTAGAAGCCGACCACGCGGTCTCCGTCGGTGACCACGTAGCGCGACGGGGCGCCCTCGGCGTCCTGGTAGACGTCCAGGCCGGGCGTGGCAGCCCATTCGTGCAGTACCAGGGCGTCCACAAGGGGCTGCTCGTCGGCGGCCTGGGCCAGCCGGTCGAAAAACTCCCGGGCCAGGTAAAGGTAATAATAAACGGTGGTTTCATCTCTCCAACGGCGCACCACCACGCCGGTGGGCCTCAGGCGACGCACCGCGGCCATCGCCTGGGCAACTAACTGGTCAGCATGGAACAGGATGAAATCATCACTATGTTTCAGAGTAGCCATTTCACTTCTCCTCCTTTATCCATATTTATCCAATCCGGTCAGCCCTCCAACTCTCCCCATTCATACAGGAGAGCGGTCGCCACCACCAGGCCGGCCGTCTCGGCCCGCAAGACGCGCGGCCCCAGGGTAACGGGTATCAGGCCATAGCTTTGGGCCAGACTTACCTCGGCGGGGGTAAAACCGCCCTCCGGGCCGATAAATATACTAACCCGCTCCTCCTCACGGTGACGACTTAAATCGTTACCATCGATGGGAGCCCCCTCTCCATCACCTGTACCTGCTCCCCACTCCCTCCCTTTCCCTCTCAACACCTCACGCAGACTGTATCTTTGGCCTCCCTCTTCTTCGCCCTCCACTCTGGTCGGTATCAACGACAGGGCGCTCAACTGCCTGGCCCGCTCACAGGCCCGGGGAAAAAGCATGGCGGCCCGAACACGGGGCAGCCTTCCTCGCTGCGATTGTTCGGCCGCCTCCAGGACGATGCGCTGCCAGCGCTCCCGCTTCTTGTCCACGTCGTCCAGGTCGGACACCACGCAACGCCTGACGATAAGCGGCACGAACTCAACCACGCCCAGTTCGGTGCCCTTCTGCAAGGCGATTTCAAAGCGGTTTCCCTTAAGCACGCTCTGGTAAAGGCTGATCTTGACCTGGGGTTCGCCGCTGGAGAGACTTTTGCTCACCACCCGCCCCAGGACCCGTTCCTGCCCTACGCGCACAAGGGTAACGACTCGCTCCCAACCTGAATCGTCCAGAACGACGACGTGATCCCCCACCTGGAGACGCAGGACGTTCCGGATCTGGTGTACCAGCGAGCCGCTGATAGAGACCCTGTTCCCTTCCAGCCAATCGGGAGGCACAAAAAAACGATGCATACATCAGCTACCAGCAGCCAACTGCCAGTCCCCTCCTTCCGATGAGCATGAGCCAGTCCCTTTCCTGCCGACGCTCCACCAGGGTCATCCCCTGGCTTTCCAGGCTCCCGATCAGTTCTGCCTCTCGCGCCGCGATGATCCCGGAGGCGATCAAAATGCCGTTCGGGGTCAGATGCTCCGCCAGGCCCGCCTCCAGTAAGCGCACGATGGTATCAGCCAGGATGTTCACCACTATCAGATCGAAGCGGGTACCTTCCACCTTCACCCGATCCAGGGAGCCATGTTCAACCTCGATCGCTGCTTCCAGTTCGTTGATGACCACGTTCTCCCGGGCCGTCCTCACGGCCACAGGGTCAACGTCCAGAGCCAGGACCGAGCCTGCCCCCAGCCTGGCGGCGGCAATAGCCAGAATGCCCGAACCAGTGCCCAGGTCCAGAACCCGCTGGTAGGGCCGGTATTGCTCCAGGGCTTCCAGGCACAGGCGGGTGGTAGGATGCAAGCCTGTGCCAAAAGCCATGCCTGGATCCAGGGTGATGGTCATCTGGCCGGGCCGGGGCCTATACGTCTGCCACGAGGGAACGATAACGAGACGCTGACCCACTTGCAGGGGCCGATAGTCTTTTTTCCAGGCCTCTGCCCAATCCTCTTCGGTCAGGGTCTTGAACTGCGGGGGCGGGATGGGATAGATGTGGCTCAGGTGCGCAAGGGCTTCTTCTAACTGGCGTCGGGTCTCGGTCTGAGTGAGGGGCAGGTAAGTCTTGACCGTGAGGGCTGGTTCTGCATTGGAGGTGCCTGGCACTTCCAAAGTGCCAGGCACCTTGGAATGGTAGTCATCGTCTGAGGAATAGATTTGCTCGATAACCGCTCCACCACGATTATAACGGTTAAAAAGCTCACTGACCGCTTCGGCTGCTTCCTCATCGACGCAGACACTGATCTCCACCCAGGTCGATGCCTGCCAGTTGGTCTGGCAGGTAGATGCGCTCTGGTCTGGCAGGTCCTCAAACTCCGATGGCATCTTTGACCTTATCGAAGAAACCCTTGTCTTGCGGAATGATCTCTTTGCCTAAAGTTTTGCCCAATTCCTGGAGCAGCTTTTTCTGGTGATCGTCCAGATTGGTAGGGACGGCCACCCGCACGGTGACCACCTGGTCGCCACGGAGGCCGCGATTCAGGTAAGACACCCCTTTGCCTTTCAACCGGAAGGTCTGTCCCGACTGGGTACCGGCCGGGATGACTATTCGTTCCTCTCCATCCAGAGTGGGCACCAGCACCCCATCGCCCAGGGCCGCCTGCGCGACGTTGATGATCAACTCCAAATGGATGTCATTGTCAATACGCTCAAAGTAGGGGTGCCTCTTTACCGACAGGACAATGTACAGATTACCAGGCGGGCCACCCCATATGCCGGCCTCCCCTTCACGGGCCAGCCGGATCTGCGTTCCATCATCGACACCGGCCGGGATTTTGACCGAGATTCTACGTAGCTCTTGCACCCGTTTCGCGCCCTGACATCTCTGGCAGGGAGTGACCACAATCTCTCCTTCACCCTGACAGCGGGGACAAACGACCACATTGACTAAAGAGCCGAGGATGGATTGTTGAACCCGTCGGATCTCCCCCGCGCCATTGCACTGCGGGCAACGGGCGGGTTCGGTGCCTGGCTCCGCTCCAGAGCCGTGACACCTGGCACACGTTTCGTAACGCGGTATCTCCAGTTCCTTTTCGCAGCCGAAAACGGCCTCTTCGAAAGAGATGGTCAGATCGTAACGCAGATCTCCGCCCCGCCGTGGCCTGCGCCGGGTTGTGCGCGAAGGGCGCGCCCCGAAGCCAAAGAATTCTTCAAAAATGTCTCCGATGTCCCCGAAACCGCCAAACCCGAAATCGGGGAACCCGGCTCCCTTCACGCCAGCATGACCAAAACGGTCGTAGGTGGCTCGTTTCTGGGGATTGGACAGCACCTCGTAGGCCTCGTTAATCTCTTTGAATCTGGTCTCGGCGTCGGGCTCCTTGTTGACGTCAGGGTGATACTGACGGGCCAGACGGCGGTAAGCCTTCTTGACCTCTTCCTGGCTGGCCGAGCGGCCTATGCCCAGCACTTCGTAATAGTCGCGTCTAGAATTCATAAGTTCCTTCCTGCATTCCCGGCTCTAGCGTGATCTGATTGCACCCCACTGGCTCAGATATTCCAGTCTTATATTGCCCCGGCGGATATTTTTTGATCAGCCGCTCCTCGGAGTCCGCCTGGATATCCTGTTCAATCTCCTCTTGATGATCGTAGTAGTAAGAAAGGGCATCATAGACATGAGCAGGCTCTAGATAACGTCCTTATCACGGTCGGGCGGTGGACCGGCAGAGCCTGCCTGCTCGTACATCCTCACCCCTATCTCTTGCATCGCGGTCTTTAGCTCCTGCGCTTTACGTCGTATCTCGCCCGTACTGGCCGCATCCGGGAGGGCGCGGATAGCTTCGACCTTGCCCCATACCTCTTTCTTAAGGTCATCCGGTATCTTATCGCCATATTCACGCAACACTTTCTCCGCCTCCCAGATACGCTGCTCCACCAGGTTACGGGCCTCGATCAGCTCTTTTCGTTTAGCATCCTCTAAAGCGGATTGGTGGGCTTCGGCGATCATACTTTCGATTTCTTCTTCGCCCAGACCGCTGGAGGCTTTGATGGTGATGTTTTGCTCCTGGCCGGTGGCCTTGTCCAGAGCCGAAACGTGGAGAATACCGTCGGCGTCGATGTCAAAAGTGACCTCGATCTGGGGCACACCGCGTGGGGCGGGCGGAATGCCATCCAGGATGAAATTGCCCAGCAGCTTGTTATCGGCGGCTATGGGACGTTCGCCCTGCACCACTTTGATCTCCACGCTGGTCTGGAGATCGGAGGCCGTGGAGAAAATCTGGCTTCTCTTGGTGGGAATGGTGGTGTTGCGTTCAATGAGGGGCGTGGATATCCCCCCCAGGGTCTCCAGGCCCAGGGTCAGGGGGGTCACGTCCAGCAGCAGGATATCCCTGACTTCACCGCTCAGCACGCCGGCCTGAATGGCGGCCCCAAGGGCCACCACTTCGTCAGGGTTGACCCCCTGGTGGGGTCCTTTGTCGAAGAAAGCTTTGACCGCCCCCTGCACAGCCGGCATCCGGGTCTGACCGCCCACCAGGATAACCTCATCGATATCGGCCGGGGTCAGCTTGGCATCGTGGAGAGCCAGACGACAAGGCTCGATAGACCGCTCGATGAGATCCTCAACCAACTGCTCCAGTTTAACGCGGCTGAGGGTCATGTTCAGATGTTTGGGGCCTTGGGCGTCGGCGGTGATATAAGGCAGGTTGATCTCCGTTTCCATCAAGGTGGAGAGTTCGATTTTGGCCTCTTCGGCTGCCTCTTTGAGACGTTGCAGGGCCATCACATCCTCGCGCAGGTCGATGCCGACCTCTTTCTTGTACTCATCGGCTATCCAGTCGATGACGCGCTGGTCGAAATCATCTCCCCCCAGGTGGGTATCGCCGTTGGTCGATCTGACCTCAAACACCCCATCGCCCAACTCCAGAATGGAGATATCAAAAGTGCCCCCCCCCAGGTCATAGACCGCAATCCTCTCTTCTTTGCCCTTTTCCAGGCCGTAGGCCAGCGAAGAGGCCGTAGGCTCGTTGATGATGCGTAACACCTCCAACCCGGCGATGCGTCCGGCATCCTTGGTAGCCTGGCGTTGGGAATCGTTAAAGTAGGCTGGCACGGTAATGACCGCCTGGGTGATTATCTCGCCCAGATAAGTTTCGGCATCCTTTTTCAGCTTTTGCAGGATCATGGCCGAGATCTCCGGCGGAGAGTAAGTCCTATCGCCCATGTGCACCTGCACGTCGCCGTTGGGAGCCGCGCTGACCTGGTAAGACACCAGTTCGATATCGTGCTCAACGGTAGAGTCGGTGTACTTGCAGCCTATGAAACGCTTGATGGAAAAGATGGTGTTATCCGGATTGGTGATAGCCTGACGTTTGGCCGTCTGACCAACCATTCGTTCGCCGGTCTTGGGATTGATGGCTACCACCGAAGGGCACAGACGCAACCCCTCCACACTGGGAATCACCATTGGTTCGTCGCCTTCCATGACCGCTACAACCGAGTTAGTCGTGCCCAGGTCGATACCAATGATCCTGCTCATAATCCCTGCCTCCTGACAGGATTCGAGATGAAAACTCTCCCCTCCCCATCCCTATTCTGGGGTTTCTCCCTCTCCCTTCCCCTCTCCCTGTTCTTCTCTCTGCTCTTCCCCCTCAGCCGGTCGTCCTTTGGACACTCTGACCAAAGCCGGGCGGAGGACTCTGTCGTGCAGTCTGTAGCCTTTTTGCACCTCGGCGATGACGTATCCTTCGCCGTACTCTTCGCTTTCTTCATGAGTGATGGCCTGATGCAGAACAGGGTCAAAGACCTGACCGGCGGTCTCCATCGCTTCCACCCCCAACTGGCCGAATATAGCCTGGAGTTTACGGTAGATAAGGAGCAGCCCATCGATCCAGGTCAGGGCTTCCAGGCCCCCGGGCATGGTCTGAAAAGCGCGCTCAAAATCGTCGAGGATAGGCAACAGTATAGCGATCAGACCGGCATTGGCCTGTCTGGCAAACCCGGCCTGCTCTTTCTCGCTGCGTTTTTTATAGTTGGCGAACTCGGCGGCCTTGCGTTGCAATTGGTCCAGATACCCGTCCGCTTTGGCCTGAGCCTCCTCTAACTGTTGGCGCAGGGCCTCCACTTCTTCCATCTCGGCCTCGGCCACTGCCTCGACTGCGCCACTTTCTGCCTCACCTTCTTCAGCCTCCGGCTCCTCCTCCCGCCAAAGCGTTTCGCTCTCCTCTTCTTCCACCTCCTCAGAAGGAATCTCCGTCGTTTCTTCCGCAACGTTCTTCGCTTCGTCGGCCATCAACACCTACCTCCTAGCTTTATGATGATTTTTACTCTGTAATCAGTAGACATATAGTTCAATAATCAGATCGCTTAAGAGATCAGCCACATAGCGCACCGTAGAGATAGCCCGCTGGTAGGGCATACGCATGGGCCCCAGCACCCCCAAAGTACCGACCGCGTGTCCCACCACTCCATAGCGGGCCAATACTATGCTGTAATCGGAAAGCTCATCCCAAAGCCCTTCGCCGCCGATAATGACCTGCACCCCGCTCACGGACAAAGCTTCGGCCATAACCCTTGCGATAAAATCACGGCTCTCCAAGACGTTAATCACCTGTCGCACGTTCTCGGCGGTAGTGAATTCGGGCTGGCGCAGAACGTTGAGCAAACCATCGTGGTAAATATCACTGTAGCTGCGCTTCTCAGCCTGTACCATTATGTCTAAGACCAGCTCGGCCACCTGTCTCTCCAGGGACGTCAGACGGGGCAGCCAGCCTGCGATTTGCTCCGCATCCAGGTTTTGAAAAAGCTCGTTCAAGCGGTTGGCGGTGCGTCTGAGGATGGTCTGGCTCACAGGCTCGGTCAGGGTGAACACCTGCTGCCTGACCCGCCCCTCTTGAAGGATCAGGACCAAAAGCACCGTAGTCCCCTTGATGGGGGTCAATTCCAGGTGTTTGAGGTGACAGCAGATAGTGCGCGGGGCAGTTACCAGGGCAGCGTTATGGGCGGTGCGCGCCAATACCGCCGCCGCCAGCCTCATCCATTGATCCAGTTCCATATACACCTGGTGGAACTGGTGACGGATCATACGCTGCTCGGCCAGGGGCAGTTCGGCCTCTTTCATGAGCCGTTCGACGAAATAACGATAGCCTGCCTCGGTGGGAACACGGCCCGCCGAGGCATGGAGCCGGCTCAGGTAGCCTATTTCCTCCAGATAGGCCATTTCGTTACGGATGGTGGCAGGGCTGATCTCCAGGCCGTAGCGCTCAACCAGAGTTTTAGAGCCAACCGGCCTGGCCGTGTCGATATATTCTTGCACCACCATAGCCAAGACGGCCTGTCTTCGCTCAGTCAACTCCCCCATGACAATCCATCCCCCCTTTTATGGCTGGCGGGCAACTCAACAACTTTTAGCACTCTAAGAGTGAGAGTGCTAAAAAAATAATACCATGAATCCAGCATTCTGTCAAGGAGCCAACAATAGTTCGGCCGCTCGCAACACCAGGCCGGGCGTTATGGCTTCCATACAACGAGCCTGACAATCCTGCCTTCCGCCCACCGCAAAGCCGACATACGAGCACGGACAGCAAGGCAGGTCGGCTCTGACCACCACCCCATTTCCTTTACGCTCCAGCTTTACGCCCTCGACCCCGGACGAGAGGGGAGATTCCTCTCCCTCCTCCCTTTCGAGCCACGGTCCCCAGGCCGCGTAGTTCGAAGGGCCGAAAATAGCCACCAGAGGCACCCCCGCCGCGACAGCGATGTGCATTACCCCCGAATCGGCCCCGATGAAAAGATCGCTTCCTCTCAGCAGGGCCGCCAGTTGCTTCAGGGTCGTTTTTTCGGCCAGATTCAGGGGCTCGGCCTGCATTAGAGAGACCACCCGCTCCACCCCGTCATGCTCCTTGCCTATTAGTATAATGGAGGCTCCGTATCGCTCAGCCAGGGCGTCGGCTACCTGGGCGAAACCGGCCGCGCTCCAACGACGGCTCAGGTCGAACCCCCCTGAGCCGGGATGGATGATCACGGTCGGGCCCCGGCCGTCTGGCACCTGGCGGCGGGCAAAAGCTTCATCTGCGGCGGAAATGGGGATCTCCAGGCGGCGGTCGTCGGTGGCAGCCCCTATCTTCCCCACCACTTCCAGACAATACTCAACCTCATGCTTATGGCCGAAACCGTTGTCTGGCACTTTATCGGTCAGGAACCAGCCCCGCCCGTTATCCAGACCAATCCGCCGTTTGGCTCCGCAGACCAGGGCCAGCAGCGCGTATTTGATGACTCCCCAGCGGGTGGTCAGATGATGCAGAATGACCAGATGGTCATAATGGCGCTGGCGCAGCTCGCGGCCCAGGCGAAAGGCGTCCAGGACGTTCCCCGGCCGCAAAGCCTGGAAGGGACGGTCGTAGCAGAACTTGTCGAAGACAATGACCTCATCTACCAGCGGAGACCCCTCCAGAACAGGAGCCGAATGGGGAGGCACCAGAACGTCGATGACGGCCTGGGGAAAACTCTGGCGCAGAGCACGCAGGGCGGGCGTGGCGGTCAGCACGTCGCCGATGTCGGATAGTTTAACCACCAGGAGACAGGATGGGAGACGGGAATAGGGAACAGGGAGTGGGGAATGGGGAGTGGGAAAGCTCTCTCTTCTCTCCATTATGCCGTTAATCCGTGAAATCCGTGACCAAAATCCGTGTCAGCGTTCTCCAGCACGGCCAGGGTCCGGCGGGCGCACCTGTCCCAGGAGAATTTTTTGA
>CAZYHC010000082.1:0-19681 GCA_964646625.1 uncultured Anaerolineales bacterium | reverse complement strand
GTGCCAAAGGCGATGATCTCCTCTTCGCTGGCCCCGGTCCTCTCCATCTCCTGGAAACGGCGGGTCATCCGATTTTTAAAGGCCCGCACCGGGTGTCCCAGGCGGTGGCCGGTGGTGATGGTGTCCCGATCCCTGGCTCGGACGATCTTCTCTTTGTAGTTTCGATGGGCGATACATTCGGAGGTGCAGATGAAGCGGGTGCCCATCTGCACTCCGGCCGCGCCCAGGGCCAGCGCCGCAGCCAGCCCGCGCCCGTCGGCGATGCCGCCCGCAGCGATCACCGGCACGTTGACCGCATCCACCACCTGGGGGATCAGGGGTAAAGTAGCCACGTCCCCGATGTGGCCCCCCGACTCGGTGCCTTCGGCCACCAGCAGGTCGGCTCCAAACCGCTCTAACCTTTTAGCCAAAGCCACCGAAGCCACCACGGGCATAACCAGGATGCCCGCCTCTTTGAGAGCGGGGATGATGCGGGCCGGACTGCCCGAACCTGTAGCCACTAACGCCACCTTTTCTTCGATGCAGAGACGCACAATGTCGTCCACGTAAGGGGAAAAAAGAGGGACGTTAACGCCAAAAGGCTTGTTCGTTCTGGCGCGGGTCTGGCGAATCTGCTCCCGCACGTAATCGGGGGGCGCGTTGCCGCCTCCCAGGATGCCCAGTCCGCCCGCCTCCGAAACGGCCGCGGCCAACTCGGCGGTGGCCACCCAGGCCATGCCTCCCTGGACAATAGGGTGCTCAATACCTACCAGTTCACAGAGCGAGGTATGGATCATTTCGTCACCTCCTCCTTGCCGCCAGATTATAACACATGTGGCTCATTATGGAACACATAATATCTACATACACAGTCCAAGTGTGCCACGTCTTTTATACCATGTCTTTGGCAAGTTGTCAAGACAAAACCACCTGAGATCCAGTCATAACTCGAAATCGCACTCACTGCTCTAGCCCCCGTCCCGGGGGCGGTAACCGTAACCGCCGATAAACGCCGATGTTATGTCTTTTTATCTGCATTCATCGGTGTTCATCGGCGGTGAAGTATCGTAATTCTATTTAAGTCGTCCCCGAGACGGGGACTGGGAGCGGCGAAAAGTAGACATAATCATTTATGACTGGATCTCAGAAAACCACAGCCACGATGACGTGGCTGTTCTACACATTGTTTGGTTGCAATCATACTGCGCGGCCGTAATGTGGTCAGGTTGTCTCAATCAGAACTAAATTTAGTACGAATCACCGAGGCGGCGGTAGCAAGTACTCCACGTACTTCCTCCGGCGAGATTCGGCCTTCCAGGAGGGCATTCACGAGTTCCATGAGATCCTCTTCCAGCTCAGGGTACGCACTGACAAAGAGGGAGAATTTCTCCAGAGAGCTTGCTTCTCCCTCCCTATAGGGGTTGGTGGCGTCGATCAGGGTAGATGTATCGACACCTGCCCAGCTTGCCAAGATCATTATAGTATTAAGAGACACTTGTTTCTCACCACGCATGATCCTGTTGATGGTACTGTGCCCCATCCCCGGATATCCCGGGCCGGTCTTACAAAGGTGCTCGTTAATTTTCCTGACCAACTCTCTATTGGAACGAATGCCCCGCAGTTCCATTTGCTGCTTTAGCCAATCCTTGAGTTCCATAACCGAGTTCACCTCCCCTCAAGGCGCCTCTATTATAGTGCTGATCCAAATATAAGTCAAGTTACCCGGAGCAACTTTCTTACCCACGAGCACACCTATTACTCGATCGCTAACGGCATTGCCTTCCGTCCGCAACAATGGTATAATAATACGACAGATCAATGTCGGACAGATAGGCTCAAATGGGGTGTGCTCCCTTGCCTGCGGCGTCAGGGCAGCGATTCGCTCCCAGATATGGGATGAGGATATGATGATGGACCAGCTCGACAAACTACTCGGCAAATATCAGATCAGGGAATTCTTGGGTCGTGGGGCTATGGCTGAAGTTTATAAAGCCTTCCACCCCACCCTCGAGCGCGATGTCGCCATCAAGGTAATTCATCCCCACCTGGCCGACGACCCCAGTTTTGTTGATCGCTTCCGGCATGAGGCCAAGATCGTGGCCACCTTGCGCCATCCCGGTATCGTTCAGGTGTATGACTTTGACATTGAGGGCGACACCTTCTACATGGTCATGGAGTTTGTGCCGGGTGAGAGTTTGCAAGAACGTTTGATGGCCATTCACAGACGCGGGGAACGGGTGCCGTTGGACAAAGCCCTGCCTCTCTTCCGGTTGATCGTGCAGGCCGTTGCCTACGCTCACGGTCAAGGCGTCGTTCACCGTGACTTGAAACCGGCTAATGTCTTACTCAACCCTGAAGGTCAGCCAGTTTTGGCTGACTTTGGCCTGTCAAAAATCGTTGGGGTCGAGCGATTGGCTGATTCAGGCGCAATCGTTGGGACGCCGACGTATATGTCGCCTGAACAGGGGGAAGGTAAACCAGGCGATGAACGTAGTGACATCTATTCGCTGGGAGTGATGCTGTACGAATTGACGACCAGTATCCCCCCCTTTAGCGCTGATTCGCACATTAGCATTATCCTTAAACATTTAGACGAGCCAATCCCTCCCCCTCGTTCGATCAGGGCAGATTTACCGGTTTCGATAGCGCAGGTTATGCAAAAGGCGCTGGAGAAGGATCCGGCCAGCCGCTTCCAATCGGCCCAAGAGTTGCTTGAAGCCCTGGATGAGATCGCTTTGCCCCAGACTTTGCCAGATACGGATATGCCTTCCCTGGACATGCGTTGTCCCTATCGCGGTCTACAGGTATTTGAGGAAGAACATGCCGAGTTCTTCTTTGGGCGCGAGGCGCTTATCAGCCAATTGGTGGAGAAGTTAGAGCCTATGGGGGTCGAGCCGCAGTCTGCCGCGGCTCGCTCGGCCCAGTTTCTGGCGGTGTTGGGGGCCTCGGGCAGTGGCAAATCATCGCTGGTGCGAGCAGGATTGGTGCCGGCCCTGCGAAAAGGAGCTGTGCCGGGCAGCAGCGAATGGATCATTCAGGTGATGAAGCCGGGCAGCCATCCTTTAGAAGAACTGGCCGCCCGTTTAGCCCCTGTAGTAACGACTTCAGTCGCCCGGTTGCGGGATGAACTTGTGGCTTACGGTCGCGCCTTGCACCTGGCCGTGCGTCGCGCCTGGTCAGACGCGCCGCCTGAACAGCATCTGGTGCTGGTGGTTGACCAGTTTGAAGAGGTTTTTACCCTCTGTCACGATGAAGCAGAGCGAGCGCGTTTTATCGAAAACCTGCTCTACGCCACCGCTGTCAGTGGCGGGCGAGTGATCGTGGTGCTGACCATGCGCGCCGACTTTTATCACCGCTGTGCTGCCTACCGCGACCTGGCCACTCGTATCGCTGCCCGGCAGGTGTTGGTAGGCCCGATGCACGAGACCGGGTTGCGCCGGGCTATCGAGCAGCCTGCCCAACGGGTCGGCCTGCAGTTTGAACCAGGCTTGGTGGATGTCATCCTGGCTGATGTGGCCCGGCAGCCGGGGGCGTTGCCGCTACTACAGCACGCCCTGTTGGAATTGTGGGAACGGCGTCAGGGCCGGCTGCTCACCTTGTCGGCTTATCAAGCCAGCGGCGGGGTGACCGGGGCCATCGCCCGGCGGGCCGATAGCGTCTATGACAGTTTTAGCCCGGAGGAGCAAGCCATCGTGCGGCGCATTATGCTGCGCTTGACTCACCCGGGTGAGGGGACCGAAGATACCCGGCGGCGAGCCAGAAAGCGCGAGCTGCTGCCAGGCTCGGGGGAGCAACAGGCTACGGTCGAAGAGGTGCTTCAGCGGTTGGCCGACGCCCGGCTGGTAACGGCCAGCCGAGACATGGCCAGCGGCGAGGAAATGGTGGACGTTTCCCACGAGGCCTTGATTCGGGGTTGGGCACGGCTGCAAAGCTGGATCGACGAGGACCGGATGGCCTTGCACACCCATCGGCAGTTGACCGAAGCGGCCGAGACGTGGGAGGAAAACAGTCGCGAGGCGAGTTACCTCTATCACGGGGCGCGTCTGGCCCAGGCCGAGGAGTGGGCCAAGACATACGCCAGCGATTTGAACGAATTGGAGCGGGCGTTTCTGGAGGCCAGCCAGGCGACTGCCGAGGCGATGGAACGAGAAAAGGAGACGGCGCGCCAGCGCGAACTGGCCCAGGCCCAGGCGTTGGCGGAGGCAGAGCACCGACGGGCCGAGGTGCAGGCCAGGGCCAGCCGGCGGCTGCGCTGGCTGGCGGCAGGGTTGGCGGTGGTGTTTCTGCTGGCCATCGGGGCAGCAGTGTGGGCCAGGGGAGAACAGGGGCAAGCCCAGGCCGCCCGTGATAATGCCCAGGCCGCCGCTGACCTTTCACATAGCCTGAACCTGTCCACCGCCGCGCAGTTGGCCTTGAACGAGAAAAATACTGATCTGGCCCTGGCCCTGGCGGTAGAAGCCAACCGCATCGCCGACCCGCCGCCGCAAGCACGGCTCATGCTGGCGGACGCCGCGTACGCGCCGGGCACCCGCCGCGTCTTCGAGGGACATACCGGGCCGGTGGAAAGTGTGGCTATCAGCCCGGACGGTGGCACGGCCCTTTCCGGCTCAGCCGACAAGACGTTGATCCTATGGGCCCTGGAAACGGGCGAAATCATCCGTCGCTTTGAAGGACATACGGACGTCGTCCACGGCGTCGCCCTGGTTCCCGGGGAGCACGAGGCGCTTTCCGCCTCGGCTGACGGGATCCTGATCCTGTGGGACCTGGAAACGGGCCAGGCCATCCGCCGCTTTACCGGGCACACCGACGCGGTGTGGTGCGTGACCATCGGGCCCGATGGCCGCACGGCCCTCTCCGGCTCGGCCGACAAAACGCTGATCCTGTGGGACCTGGAGAGCGGCCAGGCCCTCCGCCGCTTCACCGGGCACGGCGGGGCAGTACTGAGTGTGGCCATCAGCCCGGATGGAGAGACGGCCCTCTCCGGCTCGGCCGACCGCAGTGTCATCCTGTGGGACCTGGGCACCGGCGACATCATCCACCACTTTGCCGGGCAGATGGATACCCTGGAGGCCACCACCTATGACCCGCAGGGACACTTTGACTCGGTGTGGGGGGTGGCCTTCAGCCCCGACGGCCAAAAGGCCATTTCCGCCGCGTATGATGAGTACACGATGGTGTGGGACCTGACGACCGGGGAACGAATCGGGAGATTTTGCCCCACCGATCTGGCAGCCAGCATATTTAGCCTGGCTGTCAGTCCCGATGGACGCACGGCCTTGCTAGGGACGTTGGACAATAAGGTCGGCTTGCTAGACCTTGCCCAAGGGGAGAGTATGCTCCAGTTGCTGGGGCACACGGGCCGCGTGCTGGCTGTAGCTTTCACCCCCGATGGGCGACATGCCCTCTCGGGTTCGGCCGACGGCACTTTGCGCCTGTGGGACCTGCAAAGCGGCGTGGAGATCCGACGCTTGTATGGTAAGTTGCTCGGTCCCGGGGTTGACATCAGCCCCGACGGGCGAACCGGCCTGCTAGCCACCTGGGACGGGGTCATCTGGCTCTGGGACTATGAGAGCGGGGACATGCTGCGCCCCATACAGGGGCATACGGAGATGTTGTTCGCCGGGGCGTACTTTACGCCGGATGGGAAAAAGATCGTCTCCGGGTCTGGTGACATCTTTGGCGTCTCGGAAGACAACACCGTGCGCGTGTGGGACGTCGCCACCGGCCAGGAAATCTGGCGCTTTGAGGGACACACCGACAAGGTGTGGGACGTAGCCGTCAGCCCGGACGGGCGGTATGCCGCTTCTGGCTCGCACGACGGCACGCTGCGCCTGTGGGACCTGGAAACGGGCGCGAGCCGCATCCTGCTGGATGTCACGCCGCAGGCGGTGCGCAGTGTGGCCTTCAGCCCCGAATGCGTCAGCCCCCCCGGAGCGCCCGCGGAGCGATGTGGGCACACTATCCTTTTTGGCCTGGCCCGGGGGCAGAGCAGCACACCGGATTACAGCCTGCGCCTGGTGGAGGCAACCACGGGGCAAGAGATACGCCGTTTTGAGGGACACGAAGAGGTAGTGGCCGATATCGCCTTCAGTCCCGACGGGCGGCTGGCCCTGTCGGCATCTGTGGACCAGCGTGTGATCCTGTGGGATACGGCTACGGGCCGGCCCATCCACCGCCTGACCGGCCACTCCGCCAATGTGACAGCCGTGGCCTTTAGCCCGGATGGACAACTGGCCGCTTCTGGCGGCGCAGATCAGGTGGTTTTTCTCTGGGATGTGGCTACCGGGATGCTCCTGCGTCACTTCGCCGGGCACGAGGAATATGTACTGGAGGTTGTCTTTACGCCGGATGGCAAAACGCTATTGTCAGTGTGCGATGACGATACGGTGCGGGAGTGGCAGGTGGACGCGTCTCAGGAGGCACTGCTGGCCTGGATCGCGACCAACCGCTACATGCCGGAGCTGACCTGCGAGCAACGGGAGCGGTATCAGATCGAGCCATTGTGTGATGAGTCTGGAAAGTAAGGGAGATAATCATATGGAACGGGATCTGTTAGAATACATCCTCGATGTCAGTCGCCGCATGGCCGAAACCCAGGACCTCACCCTGCTCTTGAATTATGTCATGGATGAAGCCATCCGCCTGGTCGGGGCTGAACGTGGTTACGTTGTCCTGGCGCAGCCCGATGGCTCCCTGGATTTCCCGGTCAAACGGGGTCAAAATGGTCAAGCGTTGGAAGATGCCGAAGATCAGGTCAGTCGGTCAATCCTCCGCCAGGTGGTCGAGACTGGTCAACCGCTTGTCCTGCGGGACGCCGCGCAGGATCCCCGTTTCGAAAAAGCCGAGAGTGTGGTTATTTTTAGGCTGCGCTCTATCATGTGCGTACCGCTTATTTCACGTGGAGACACAATCGGGGCGATTTACGTCGAGAATCGCTCAATTCGGGGTCGCTTTAGCCAAGATGACGCCATCCCCCTCGTGCTGTTTGCTAACCAGGCAGCCGTTGCTATCGAAAACGCTCGGTTATTCCAGACGCTACAGAAGGCCCACGATGAGTTAGAAATGCGGGTTGAGGAGCGAACGCTTGAGCTTTCGGAGGCCAACGCGCTGCTGAAACAAGAGATTACCGAGCGGAGACAGGCGGAGGAGGCACTGCGCGAATCGGAGAAGAAGTATCGAGACCTGGTAGAAAATATAAGCGAGGTCATCTATGCTGCTGACAAGGATGGAGTAATAACCTATATCAGCCCCGCTGTAGAATCGTTTATCGGATATAGTCCATCGGAAATAATGGGGCGCTCTTTCGCTGAGTTCATCTATCAGGAAGACCTGCCACGCGTGAGGGAGAGTTTTCAGAGAATTCTTTCTGGCTATGTCAAAGCAAGCGAGTATCGGTACTTGACCAGGTCTGGCGAGCTCCGCTGGGTGCGCGCTTCCAGCCGGCCGGCCTTTGCAGGCGATCGTGTTATTGGGTTGCAAGGAGTGCTGACGGACATCACGGAGCGCAAGCGGGCGGAGGAGGAGCGAGAAAGGCTTATTCTCGAACTTCAAGAAGTTCTGGCCACCATCAAGAGCTTGAGCGGCATGATCCCGATTTGCGCCTGGTGCGGTAGAAAGATCCGCGATGAGGAAGGCCGCTGGGTTCAACTTGAAGTTTATATTACAGAACGTTCCGAAGCGCAATTCAGCCATGGGATGTGCCCAGATTGCGCCAAAAAGGTAGATACAGAGGTGATCAATCGTTATATGATATCGGGTTACGAAGATAATCCTCCCCCTTCTTGAGCATGTCGCAACTCTGGCCCAACTTGCCAAAAGCCCGCACGGGATAAAAGGTCTTCTCCTCTGGAAGGCCACAGAGTACTTTCGGCATAGCCCCCAAAATGTATCCGCAAACCCAAAAACTTTTTGAACACAACCATTCTGTACAGAAGTTGGGCCTGCTCGCGTTTCTGAATCGCGAATGACGCGAATCAGGCGAATGGGACGAATGCCATGTGCTCTACTCGCCCTATTCGCCTGTTATTCGGGCGCGATTCAAAAGCGTCAAATCAGAGTTACTGTACAGGGGCACTCGTGGTCTGGTTATTCACGATGACGGGCAGGTTGACCTCGACGTTCCCCACCGTGGTCACCACGTTGGTCCAGAAGGGCGCGTAGCCGTCGTCCACGTAGGCCGCGTTGGTGATCAGGGCGCCTGGGGCTACGGTGCTGCTGACCGTGACCCGGTAGCTGACGGTGGTGGCCGTCCCCTCGCTGATGACCCCCCGCCAGCGTATTTCGTTGCCCGCCGCCTCGGTGAGGCCCGAACTGGCCCACAGCGAGCCGGGCAGGTAGGTGGTGCTGAGCGGCACGGTATCCGTCAGGTGGGTGAAGAAGCTGGGCACTGAGCCGGGGTTGGAGAGCACGATGGTGTAAGTCAGCACGCCGCCGGGGATGACGGCGGTCGCGTCCACTGCCTTGTAGGAGGCACTGAGATCGGCCAGCAGCCAGGCCCCGTAGATGTCGTAGTCTACGGGGTGATTGCGCCGGTCCCACCAGACCACGACGTTGCTGTAGATATCCGGGAAATCCTGGTAAGCCGTGGCGGTGCAGACCGTGAACTCCTGTCCGGTGTTCAGGTCGTAGCCGTAGATGTCGTTGTCAGTGCCGTTGCGGTAGTCCTGCCAGACCACGACGTGGCCGTAGATGGCCGGGAATCGCTGCCAATCTGTGGCGGTGCAGATCGTGAACTCCGTTTTGGTGTCCAGGTCGTAGCCGTAGATGTCAAAGTCGCCGCTGCGCCGGTCATGCCAGACCACGATGCGGCCGTAGATGTCCGGGAACGCCTGGTCATTCGCCGCGGTGCAGACCGTGAACTCCTGTCCGGTGCTCAGGTCGTAGCCGTAGATGTCGAAGTTGGTACCGCTGCGCTGGTCAATCCAGACCACCACGTTGCCGTAGATAGCCGGCTTCTGCTGCCAATCCGGGGCGGTGCAGACCGTGAACTCCTGGCCGCTGCTCAGGTCGTAGCCGTAGATGTTCCTGGGGTCAGGGAGGTCGCGGTTGTCCTCCCAGACCACGATGTCACCGTAGATGGCCGGGGACTCCTGGCGATCCGTGGTGGTACAGACCGTGAACTCCTGGCCGCTGCTCAGGTCGTAGCCGTAGATGTCAGAGTCGTTCGGCACGAAGTCGCGGCGGTCCCGCCAGACCACGATGTTGCCGTAGATAGCTCCACCCGCCTGGCTATCCGGCTCAGTGCAGATCGTGAACTCCGTTTTGGTGCCCAGGTCGTAGCCGTAGATGTCCGGGTCAGCGCCGCGCCGGTCCGTCCAGATCACGACGTTGCCGTAAATGGCCGCCTCTTCCTGGCTATCCGGCTCGGTGCAGATCGTGAACTCTTCGGTAGGAGAGAGTTGGGCCGCCTGCACCTTTCGCGTCGGATAGTACCTCAGATCGGTGGAAGCCACGTCGGCGGAAGAAGGCCAGTCCAAAAACAGGTAAGCGACGGCCAGGCTGACCAGGGTCGCCAGCAGTAACAGCGAGAAGTGAAATGCCTTTTTCATCGTACCCTCCTCGTATAATATGTAGTGTGGGGGCGCCAGCCCGCAGGGGCTTATGGAGGCCGGGGGCGTACAAAACCGCCCGGCCCGTAAGATGGTTGGCTCGTTCGTCAAAGTGCTATACTCGCCTCCTTTCTTCGGTCGGTGGGGCGGCGGGGGTTAAGATACGTTACATTCTATCACAGGTGGGGTGGGCTGTCAAAAAAAGCGGCCAGGCAGGGTTTCTGAATCGCGAACGGCGCGAATGAGACGAATATAGGCACTTTTCGTAAAAAAGAATCTTTTAATATTATATTAACACTATCCTTTATCGAAATGCTAACATACTTGACAAAAGCGAAAATATATGCTATAATATCTATAACTGTTCAGAGGGTAGCGTCGGCTGAGTGCCCCGGCGCATAGCGGAAGGGTGTATCGAAGCCAGGCGGCCCTTGGGAATCAGTTTCATGCCCACAGAAGCCGCTTGACTCCGACAAGCTCAATCCAGAGGTTTCGATACGGATACGCTTCTCCGCTGGCGCTACGAAGCTACTCAGTTGAACGGTTATTAATATTCCACAGTAATTCCTCTGAATACATTGGATTAAAATAGCCATTGTATTCACAGGAAAGTAAGTACACACAAAGGAGGGTTTATCATGACTCAAGGGAAGCTGGTAGAATCGGCCGAAGACGCCAAAGTCGAAATATACGATTCGATTATACCCCGGTCGGGCAGGGAACAACTGGAAACTGGCTCTGTGTTCGAGCAGCTAAGTCCAGTTCGACTATCAAGGCGAGGGTTCCTGAAAACGGCCGCGATCACTGGTGCTTTGGCTGCTGTTTCACGCGGTGGTATCCTGGGGGGGGCCAAGGGCCTGCCAGAACAGGCTGCAAAACCTATTGGGGCAGTAACTCAGGTGCCGGTCAGAGACGCGGGACATGCCGTCGTCGAACTGCTAAAAGCAAATGGGGTTACACACGTTTTCTGCACTCCAGACGACGAAATTAATACCATCCTCGATGCCCTTACTGGAACAGAGGAGATAAAACACGTTCTCTGCCTGCACGAGTTTGGAGCACTTTCGGCTGCCGATGGATACAGCACCTTTTCTGGGGAGACCGGAGTAGCCATAATAGGGGGCTTCGTTGGAGCCCTCAATTCACATGGAGCATTTTACAATGCTTACTCTGGCAGGAGACCACTGGTAGTCCTAGGTGGCATGGTGGCGCCGGCGAACACGCAATATCACATAGATCCGGGCGGCTCGGTCAGGGAATGGACGAAATGGGATTTCTATCTGAACACCCCTGATTACCTGGAAAGGGTCATCCAACAGGCCCTGGCAACGGCCGCAACCCCACCTCAAGCGCCGGTTTTCATCTGCATGGAACAGCATAACCTGCTCCAAAAAGAGATGCCCGAAGGAGTCGTAAACATACCGTCGGTAGAAAGACTTGCTCCTCCTTCTCCGTCTATACCAGACTCTGAAGTGCTTAAGGAAGCGGCCAATCTTCTGGTAAATGCCGACAATCCTATAATAGTAGTAAACGAGCTGGGAAGAAACGAAGAGGCGGTAGATAAACTCGTACGCCTGGCAGAATTGTTGGCGATCCCGGTAATAGAGGGACGGTCCTTCATGAACTTTCCATGGGATCACCCACTTCACTTAGGGTTTGTACCTCTAGGGCCTGCACCTCAAGTTAAGGAGGCCGATGTGGTCTTTGCGATCGACACTGTCCCACCTGCCCTGCCTGAAACGGCAAAAGTCATCGTTCTGGACCGCGACCCGGTGAGAGCACACTCAGAAGTCTTTGCTGGGGGGTATCTGAGCCTTCGTGAAGCAGACATAAGAATGGTCGGTGACTCCAATGCAGTGCTACCAGTTTTGGAGGACATCGTTGCCTCGATGACCACCGAGAAGTACGAGGAAAGGTTCGCTCGAATCAAGAATAAACACGATGAACAAAGGGCAGCCTGGCTTGAAGAGGCTGAGGCCCTCCTCGGTGCAGAACCGATGCATCCAATTCAACTATACTACGAAATAGGTAAGATCATAGACGACGACACACTCGTATACAATGGTTTTTCAATGGTTACTCTTCTTAACGACCCCAGAAAATACCTTAAGACCAACACGCCCGGGGCGTTTATGGGCATGGCTTGCAGCGGTGGACATTTGGGAACCGGAGTCTACGGGCTCATCGGCGCAAAACTGGCTAAGCCGGACAAAAATGTTATCGGGATGCTAGGAGATGGCGCCTTCATGTTCGGTCACGGAGACAAAGCCCTTTGGACCGCCGCCCACGCGCGCATTCCCGTGTTATGGGTGATCGAGAACAACCACTGTTACTCGACGACCAGAAATGGCAACCTGGGTTTGTACTGGGCTCAGGAAACGGGAAACTTGTGGGCGCACGATCTGGTCGATCCCATAATAGACTACACAAAACAGGCTGAGGCCGCCGGTGTGTGGGCGGAAAAGGTGGTGAAGCCGGAGGATCTATTGCCAGCGCTACAGAGGGCCTTGAAAGTAATAACCGAAGATGAGAAGCCCGCCTTGCTCGACGTCGAGACCAGACCTCTTATCGGCCCTCTCCCCACCCGTGTAGAGTGAACTTCTCCTCAGCTTGCTGAGGACATTCTTGCACCTTTTCGTAAAGAATAATCTACGCCTCCTAAGTTAAGCTGGGAGGCGTAGATTTTTATCAGACAGGAGCTAGCGCGGCTCCCTGGTGATATTCGGTACGTGCTACGTCAAAATGCTCGATACATCTGCGGAAAACTCTTGCATGATCTTTTCCTTTACGTAAATTGGAGCCTGGGCTAAAACCGAGATAACTATCGCATCGGCGGGTTTAGCCTCTACTTCTATTGGTTCCGTTTTCGCTTCGGTTTCAAGGGATAGCCTGGCATAGTAGTGATCTGCACTTAGATCGTATATCAAAATCTTATCGATTCTGGTCTTATGCTCCCCCAGGATGGTCACTAAAAGATGATATACAGTTAATGCGTCAGTACCTTCCTCCAAAGCCTCTTCGATTAACGGTACCTCGTCTTTGCTTATCGGTATAGCGATAGCCCTTTTCCCCTCGTCTGCCAGTAAAATGATAGGGGCTATTCTGAGGGGAGCTTCCGCAGTAGCTCGAGGCATCTCCGCGAAAACAATGTTCAAAAGCCATACCCTGGTATAATCCATCAAACTGGAATTCATCACTCATGCGACCTCCGAACGCCGGAGGGCAAGACATACTATCGCCCGTTACTCCTTTTTCTTTTTCTTCTCCTTGATCTCAATGACCTGAACACCTTTATAGGTACCGCAGGACAGACAAACGTGGTGAGGCAGCCGCGGGCTGTGACACTGGGGGCAATCGACCAGGTGTGGCACTGACAGGGCGTGATGGGCACGTCTGCGGTCACGTCGTCCTTTGGATATCTTTCTTTTGGGTAGAGCTCCCACTTGATTTGCACTCCTTTCTATAGGGTAGTATAATACAGTGTAGATAGACTCAACTTATAACCACCACGAGCATGAGGGACACAAAGATTTTATATTTTGTGCTCTTTGTGGTTCTAAGATTCCTGTAACTTTTTCAGGACGGCCCAACGAGGATCGATGACCTCCTCGTGACAGTCACAAGGGCCCTCGTTCAAATTATGGCCGCACTGGGAACATAGACCGGCGCAATCAGAGCGACACACAGGATGCATGGGGGCCACCAAAATGACGTTCTGACGCACCACCTCACTGAGGTCCAGGATGTGGTGCTCATCGATCATGGTGGCCTCGTCCTCTTCCGGCCCATCGGCATCCTCCCTTTTTATCTGGCTCCCACTGAAGACATCGACGCTGGGATAGAACTCCTCTTCCAGGTAAAAATCGACGGCCAGAGAAAATGGTTCCAGACAACGGCAACAGGTCATCTCCACCTCTGTTTGCAACTGTCCGGTAACCAGGATGCCATCGCCGGTGCGCATGAATTCCACTGAGCCAGAAAGGGGACGGATAGTCTTTACACCCTCATCAACAAGATCCACGTCGGCCAATATATCGTATTTCCGGCTGGAGCCGGAGGGCGCTTTCAACAACTGAGCAACGTTAAATTGCATGGTAAGCACACTTTTCTCTGAGATGCCTGGCACTTCCAAAGCGCCAGGCACCCCAAATGTCTATCAAAGACATTCTACCACATCTTGCCTCGAATGGCAAGAACACCGCGAACCTGCAACTTTTGGACCTACAATGCGTATAATAAATTGCAAGCAGTCCTCATCGCACTTGATGAGGGCCGGGGGGTAGGTGCTGTCCCGGTGGTCGCCACCTCGGTGGTGAGGAGACATGGATGGAAGAGGAGAGGGCCTGGATTAAACAGGCCAGGGCAGGCGATCAAGAGGCCTTCGCCCGCCTGGTAGATGCTTATAAAGTCTCTATTTATAACCTGGCCTACCGCATGTTAGGCAACGTCTCCGAAGCCGAGGAGGCGGCCCAGGAAACCTTTTTGCGGGCTTACAGGCAGTTGTCCACTTATCAGTTGGACAGGCGTTTCTCCACCTGGCTGCTGTCCATCGCTTCTCATTACTGCATCGATCGGCTACGCCGTCGGCGCTTCAACTGGGTTTCGCTGGATGAGCTTGAGCCCTGGCAATGGCCCGCCAGCCACGAACCCCGACCGGAGGAGACGGTCCTGCGGCAGGAGAAACGGGACGAAGTACGGCAAATGCTCGACCTTCTGCCGGAACAGTACCGGGCGGCGGTGATCCTGCGTTACTGGTACGACCTGTCCTATCAAGAGATCGCTGAGGTGACAGACACGACCGTGAGCGCAGTGAAGTCCAGACTGCATCGGGCCAGACGGATGCTGGCTAATAAGATGATAGCCCACTCCGCAGCAGTGGGCAAGCAACTCGAGACAAACAACGAATGTAACCAGATCAACAACGCAGGAAAGGGGGGATAGAAACAATGAACTGCGGGCAACTGAGCCAACTGATGTCGCTGTCGCTGGACGACGCTTTGGACGGCGCCCAAACCAGCCTGTTGCGTAGCCACCTGGCCGAATGTTCTGCCTGCCAGGTAGAATGGGCGGCTATGCAGCAAGTCTCGCATCTCCTGTCCAGCGCCCCAATGATCGCTCCGCCACCTGGCTTCACCCTGAGAGTGACCCAGCGCCTGGACAGCCGTGAAACGAAACGACGTGAACTCTTTGGAGGGATGGCGCTGGTCATGGGCTCGCTCTCGCTCACTTCGTTGCTCATCCCCCTGGTGGCCGGGATGTTCATCCTGCTCTGGCAGGCATGTAATCATCCCTCGCTATTAAGTCGTATAGTGTACCTGGTCACCCGGCTGGTCACCCTTTTAAACCCCTTGCTCGAGGCCGGCCGCCTGATGCTCACTGTTCTCTTCCCCACTCCCGGCCTGCTGATCCTGTTCGTTTACGCCGTCGTCGTTCTGGCTCTGACCATCGTATGGCTACGCCTGACGGCCGGTCTCTGGAGCAGATATAAACTTACTCAAAGCTAATTTTCAGGAGGTATCAGTAATGAAAAAGATGAAAAAGGCCCTGATGCTGATCGTTGTTTTGATCAGCCTGGGCGTGATCCTGCCCACCACCTCCGTGCTGGCCCAAGGGCCAGATGACGGAGCGGTCATCTTCGGCCAGGACTTCGTGCTCGAATCGGGCGAGGTTCTGAAAGGCGATCTGATCGTCTTCGGCGGCGACGTCACCCTGGAAAAAGGGAGCCAGGTCAAAGGCAGCGTTATGGTCACAGGCGGAGAGGCCAACATCGCCGGCGAGGTAAAGGGCGATGTGGTAGTCTTCGGCGGCGACCTGGAGCTAGAATCGACGGCCCTTGTCAAAGGCGATGCGGCCGTCTTCGGAGGAGAACTGGAAATTGAAAAAGGAGCGGTGGTCAAAGGGGAACTGATCGAAGGTATGGGAAGGTTTCCCCTACCTTTCGGCCCTCTCAAACCACCTGAACCACCCAAACTACCCGAACTACCCAAACCACCCGAACCATCCAGACCTCCTCAACCCCCCACTCCCTATACACCACCTCGCACGCCCAGGCGGTTTACCGTTGGCCTCTGTAGGGAGACCTTTTTTGAATCCACCCTTGGCACCCTGCTCGGGCTCGTAAAAGCGGCCTTCATTTCCCTGATCCTGACCGTGTTGGCCCTCCTGATCGTCCTTTTCCTGCCCCGACAGGTGGTACAGGTGGGAGACGTCATCCTCAATTATCCGTGGCATAGCCTGGGCTGGGGGTTGCTCACCCTGATCGTGGGGGTGGGGCTGGGGGCGCTGTTGATCGCCACCATATGCTTGTCTCCCATCGGGGCCCTGAGTTGGCTGGCGGTGCTGGTTGCTGGACTGTTCGGCTGGGTGGCCATCGGCCTGCTGATAGGAGAAAAACTGCTGGCTGCTCTCAAGGTCGAGGAACCCGTCCCCGCAGTAGCGGCGGTCATTGGCGTCCTGCTCATCTCGTTACTGGCCTGGTCCCCCTGCTGCATCGGATTGATCTTCGTCGTAGGGGCTGGCTCGCTAGGTCTGGGGGCAGTGGTGCTGACCCGCTTCGGCACGGAGGATTATCCGCCGCCTGACGCTACGCCCCCCGCGCCACCGAATGAGAAATGAAAAGCATAAGGTGCCTGGCACTTTGGAAGTGCCAGGCACCTCAAAGGTTACATGCGCTGCTGTTCTAAAGCGTTTCTGATCCGGTCCACGGTGGCGGGCAGACTGTAGACCCGCACCCCCACCGCGTCGTAGATGGCGGTGGTGATGGCCGCCGCAGTCGGAATAGAAGTGATCTCGCCCACTCCTTTGGCTCCATAAGGCCCTTCCGTGGTACGCGCTTCGACGATGAGGGGCCTTATTTCGGGCCTCAGACTGATGTCCGGGATCCTGTAGCGGGCCAGCGAATCGGAGAGGACCATACCCTCTTCCAGCTTAAACTCCTCCAGCAGAGCATAGCCCAGCCCCATCACCACCCCCCCTTCCAACTGGCCCTCCACGGCCATGGGGTTGATGGCCCGCCCCACGTCGTGGGCGGCGATGACCTGGAGCACCCTTACCTCTCCGGTGGTCACGTTCACTTCGACGCAGGCGGCCTGGGTCGCATAGCCGAAGGCGAAGTGGGCGTCACCCTCCTGACCCAGAGGCACCGTTGGGGGCGACGTGTACACGCAGGAAGCTTTCAGGGAACGGCCCTCCCTTCGATCCTCCCTTCTGGCCAGAGCGATAGCCTCATCCAGAGCGATGGACCGCCCCTCAGGGCCGCTTATTCGCCCCTCCCTGAAGGTCAATTGATCGGGCGAAACGTCCAACTCCTCGGCCACCGCTCCGGCCAGATTTTGGCGCACCTGGCGGGCCGCCAGACGCACCGCGTTGCCGGTGATAAAGCTCTGGCGAGAGGCGGTGGTTGCTCCCCCGTCCAGGGTTTGCCCGGTGTCGCCCAGTATCACCTCGATATCCTGGTAGGCCACCCCCAGTTCTTCGGCCACAATCTGGGCCACCACGCCCACCAGCCCCTGACCTACCTCCGCGGCCCCGGCCCGCACGATGGCTCCTCCATCGTCGGTCAGTTCCACCTCGGCGCCGGCGCTGTCTCCAGAACCACCGCCCAGCCCCACGTTTTTGTAGGCGCAGGCCACGCCCCAACCACGCCGCTTGTTGGCCGCCGGTTCCCGATACCCGGCCTCCGGCTGCCAGACCTCGGGCTCCAAATCTCTGACCGCTTTCTCCACCTGGTCCATCGTCTCCAGGAGGCCCACACTCTCGCGGAGCACCTGGCCGGTAGCGGTGACGGCCCCTACCCGTAGAGCGTTTCGCCGTCTCAACTCCAGGGGCGAGAGGCCCAACCTGCGGGCCAGAACGTCCATCTGGGTCTCGGCGGCGAAATTGGATTGAGACACCCCAAAGCCCCGAAAGGCCCCGGCCGGAGGATTGTTGGTGTACATGGCCCGGCAGTCGATCTTGACGTGGGGCACCTGGTAGGGGCCAGGGGCGTGGGTGGCGGCCCGGGTCATGACCGCCCCCCCCAACGAGGCGTAGGCTCCCGTATCGCCCAGGATGTCGGCCTGCACGGCCAGCAACTTCCCCTCCCTGGTGGCGGCGGTCTTCATGCGGATGACGGTGGCGTGGCGTTTGGGATGGGCGATCATCGACTCCTGGCGGGTGTAGACCAGCCTGACCGGCCGGCCGGTGGCCTGGGCCAGCAGGGCGACGTGGATCTGGACCGAGATGTCCTCCTTGCCGCCAAAAGCTCCGCCCACCTTGGTCTGAACGACGCGCACCTGGTCTTCGGCCAGGGCCAGGCTGGCCGCGATCTGCTGACGGTCGGAGAAAGGGATCTGGGAACCGACGTAAACCGTGATGCCTCCCTCCTCATCAACGGTGGCTACCGCCGCCTCCGGTTCCAGGAAAAGGTGATCGGTGGCCGGGGTGCGATACTCATTCTCCACCACCACCTCGGCCTGGGCAAAGGCGGCCTCAACGTCTCCTCTGTCCACCTCGATGTGCTCCAGAACGTTGCCGCTTTCGTGCACCAGAGGAGCGTCCTGGGCCAGGGCTGCCTCGGCCGAGGAGACTACAGGCAGAGGTTCATAATCCACTTCGATGAGCTCCAGAGCATCCTGGGCTATCTCTTCTGTCTCGGCGGCCACGATAGCCACGGCGTCGCCCACGTAGCGCACCTTATCGTAGGCCAGCACCGGCCAGTCGGCGCGGATCAGGCCGTGATTTTTGGCTCCTGGCACGTGGTCAGCAGTCAGGACGGCAACCACCCCCGGCTTGGCGCTGGCCTTCGTGGTGTCCACCTTCAACAGTCTGGCATGTGGGTAACGGCTGCGCAGAACCTTGGCGTGCAACAGGCCCTCGAAATACAGGTCGGCGGCAAAGACCGCTTCTCCGGTGGCTTTGGCCCTTGCATCGGGGCGAGGCAGGCGGCGGCCAACGGTGGTCAGCGAGGGGTCGCCAGGAGGTAAGGCAGGGGACGGCGGAAGGGCCTCCCCTCGTAACTCCGCGCCCGCCCGCTGTATGGCTTCGACGATCTTCTGGTAGCCCGTGCAGCGGCACAGGTTTCGTTTCAGGGCCTTCACGATGTCCTGGTGGGTCGGGCGTGGATTGCTATCCAGCAGGGCCTTGGCCGCCATGATCATGCCCGGCGTGCAGAAACCGCACTGGATGGCCCCCAGTTCCACGAAGGCACGCTGAAGAGGGTGCAACTGGTCCCCCCTGACCAGCCCTTCGATGGTTTCCACCGGCCTGCCTGCGGCCCGGTGGGCCAGATAGACGCAGGAGCGCACCGCCTGCCCCTCGACGATGACTGTACAGGCTCCACAGTGTCCTTGCCCACAGCCGTTCTTGGTCCCGGTCAGGCGCAACTGGTCGCGCAACACCTGAAGCAGCGTGGTCTTAGGCTTAACCTCAACTCGATAGGCCCTGCCGTTCACGTGTAGCCCTATCTCAGTGGTCATGTTCCGCCCCTCTCCTCCAACATGTTGTAGTTTAACTGTATCATAAATCCACCCTTTTGACAAACGAGTGCCGACCGTTTTCAACGAGCTTCTCCGCGAGCATGACTATCTGGCGGCCTTCCAGGAAATAAAGGAAAGGGATAGGAAGCGCACTGCTCCCTATCCCTTTTTATTATCCATTTGTATTCAGGGGGGGGCTTACGGCCCGATCTACTCGCTCCGGGTGATGCGGCCCTCCACCTCTGGGGCCACCGGCGAAAAAGCGGCGATGTAGTCGGCCACGACCTGGTCCAGGGTAGGCCCGAAGTCGTAGGGGTCGATGGCCTTCTCGGCGAACACGCTGTAGTCGTCGCCGCCCCTGCGCATAAAGTCGTTGGTGGCGCACTTATAGATGGCCTCCGGGTCGAGGGGGCTGTAGGTGCCATCCGGGTTCTGGACCTCGACGCTGAGAAGGCGCGCCCCCACCTCCAGGTTGGGATCCCAGGTGTAGCGCAGACCGGCAACCTGCGCGAAGCGGCCCGTTCCTTCGTTTTCGGGGTTCTCGGCGCGACTCACCCCGTTCTCCAGGGCCGCCAAAACGTCTTCTCCCTTTAGCTCAAAGGTGGCGATGGTGTTGCCAAAGGGCAGCACCTCCAGCACGTTGCCCAGGCTTACCTCGCCGGCCGGGATGCTGGCCCGGATGCCGCCCCCGTTCTCGAA
>CAZYHC010000081.1:0-19830 GCA_964646625.1 uncultured Anaerolineales bacterium | reverse complement strand
GAGCCTCTATTTTTCCCTCCCACTGCCGTCATTCGCTGACTTTCCGGGAGATCTCTAATATAGTGTCGCTTACCAGTAGAAAGATGCTATAATATCATAACATGGAACGCGTCCGAATGCCATTAGCGTTTTGTGGCAATTCTGTGGCAGTTACGTTAGCGTGTGGCTTCAGGGCCTCAAAATGTCGAACAAAACCTCATAGCGATCAAAGGGCGGCATGATGCATGCTCCGGCGAACAATTGCCGAGAGATAGCCAGCATTTCCCGCGCCCCGGCCACCCCTTCGGCCAGCGGATCAGGGGCACGTCTCATTCGTTCTTGCACCCGTTCCGGTACGGCGATGCCGGCCACCTTATGATGCAGAAACTCGGCATGGCGGACAGTACGCAGCGGCAGGATGCCCAGAACGATGGGGATCCCCATTTGTCTGGTGGCATCGGCCAACTCCCTGGCGCTGGCTTCGTCGTAGAGCGGTTGGGTGACGGCAAATTGGGCTCCAGCCTCAATTTTGCGTTCCAACCAGCGTAACGCCTGCCTGAGTCCGTTGGACTCGGGATGGGGGTCCAACACCACGCCGGTATGCAGCCCGGCCTCTCGCGCCATGCGCACCAGAGCAAAGACGTCCACGTCGCGCACAGTGGTCGTCCGTGCCCGGTCGCCCAGGGCCACAAAATCCCCGGTCGCGACCAGCACCGTCTCAAGGCCCAAAGCCCGCGCTCCCCACAGCAATCCCTGAATGCTCAGGCGGTTATGGTCGCGGGTGGTACAATGCAGGATAGCGGGCCGCTTCGTCCGCTGCTGGATCAGAGCACACAAGGCCAAAGCGCTCATACGCGGTTTGGCTACGGGGTTGGTGGCCACGCTGAAGCCGTCGAAAGGCAGGGTCGCTACCGATTCGAGGGTGGTGAGGATAGGCCCGGCGTCGGGCCCTGCTGGGGGCACGACCTCGACGGTAATGGTAAATTTGCCCATTAACAATTGACCCAGGTCCTTTTCCATAAAACTCATCCTGAAGCTCATCCTGAAACATGCTTGAGCTTTCAGCCTGAGAGTGGACTCAGGTTGTGCTTACTATCTATTATATCACAACGCATCCGAATGTCAATGTCTCAAGGCCACAAAGTATAGTTTAACTCCAGGATCGCGCTGCCGGCCTCACTCACCGTCAACGGCACTTGCAGGCGCGCCTGGTGGATAAGACACAGGCTTTCCTTTTCCGCTTCACAATAGTAGATGGTCAGGTCAACGCTGATGGGGGCCTGACCAGCCCGGAAGGTGGCGGGGAGCTCCAATGGGAACTGAGGGGCGACGATGCGCTGCTCCTGGCCTCCATTTTGGTCTTCATCACTAAAGGTCACCAGGTTGCCGGTCTGCCACGCCATCGAGAACGGAGCCAGCTCGTTGATTTTGTAGCCGTCTGGCAGGGCGACGTTCAGGCTCACCAGCCCTTCGCCCGCCATCACCTGTTGGGCATCAAGCGTAACGGTCTGGCCTTCGTAGTCGCTGGCCGGAGCTAACAGGCCGTTGACATCCCGGAGGACGATGGTTGAAGTCTGCCGGGTGACCAGATCTACGACTCGCACGGCGTGGTTATTGGTGTCGGCCACGTAGAGCCTGCCGTCGGCCAGGTCGAGCCCGCCCGGCTCGTAGAACAGCGGCTCTTTTCCATCGCGCCAGCCGTGACCGTCACCACCCAGGAAGGTCTGTGCCCGGCGGCTATGCGGGTCCACCATCTTGAGCTTGCTGTTGTAGGTGTCAGCCACGTACAACAGTCCATCGGCAGGACTGTAGACCACCCCCAGCGGGTGTTGCAGGCGAACCTGGTTGCCCACCCCGTCCTCGTCGCCAAAGTCGAACAGCCCCGTGCCGACGATCGTTTTCACCATCCCCTGGTCGCCCGCCCCAGGGTCGGCCACCCGGATAGCACTGGCCTCGCTGTCGGCAAAGTAGAGCCGTTCGCCGTCGGTGGTCAGTCCGCTGGGTTGGGCCAGGGTGGCCTGACCCAATGGGCCGTCATGTATTCCCTCTCGCCCGCTACCAGCCCAGGGGCTAATGGTCCCACTGGTTAGATCCATTTTCCACAACTGATGCGGTCCGGCCATTGCCACGTAAAGCTGATCGCCTAACAGCTCCAGGTCCCAGGGCGAGTTGAGCGAGACCTCGGTCCCCACCCCGCTGCGCCCCGGATAGAGGCGCGATTGCTGGCCGGTTCCGGCCAGCGTCTCCACCGTCTCATCCACCAGGTGCACGAGGCGGAGGGCGTGATTCTCGGTGTCAGCCACGTAGAGGAGGCGTCCATCGAGGCTGAGAGCCATTCCCTGGGGACGGTAAAAGCGCGCCGACACGAAGTCGCCATCGGCAAAGCCCCTCTCCGGCCCGCCGATCACCTGCTCTATCTCGTAGGTCTCGAGATCAGCGACCACGATGCGGTTGTGATTCGAGTCGGCTATGAAGAGCCGCTTCCCTTCGGCGTCGGCCAGAACCTTGCCGGGAAAGGAGAGCACCGTTTCCGGCAACCCTTCCTGTTCCAGCTTGAGGGGGAGCGGCCGGCGGTCGATCTGGCCCTGGGCCTCAAACTCGGCCACCAGGCTGCCGATGATCTGGTCAAACAGCTCGTATATCCCTTCGCCGGAATGCCCGCCGACGACGTTACCAGCCGGATCAATGATCACCAGCGTAGGCCAGGCTCGCACGCCATAAGCCTGCCAGATAATAAAGTCCTGGTCATTGATCACCGGGTGCTCCAGTTCGTAGCGCAGAATGATCTGGCGGATGTTATCGATATCCCCTTCATTCTGGAACTTGGCTGAATGAACGCCGATCACCACCAACTCGTCGGCGTATTTGGCCTCAAGCCGCTTGAGGTCAGGGATGACATGCATGCAGTTGATACAGCCGTAAGTCCAGAAATCGAGGACGACCACTTTGCCTCTCAGGTCAGCCATGCTCAAGGGCCGAGCGGTGTTGAGCCAGTCGAGCGCAGGGAACTCAGGGGCCGGTTGTGTTCCGGCCAAAGATCGTGTTGGTATCACAGTAACTCCTTCCTGTTGCTGGTCAGGGCCAGCCGTAGTGAGCGGGGCGATAACCAGAGCCCCGCCGCAAATCGATACGACGATTATCAGGGCCAGGATGGCGATGATCGGCTTAATCCGGCCGCTTAATCCAGAGCGTACTTTCCGCATAATTTCACCACCTATCATCGTCCCTCATCTCCATTTTCCATTTCCGAGCAACGCCTGTAACGCCGCCGGGTCGGTGACCGGAGGACGACAGGCGAAATCAACGCAGACGTAAGCGGTGGCTCGCCCCTCGATCTGGTCGCGGCCCTCAAGCAGCGGGACGGCAGACGCCTCCGGGTCAGAGAGGCCCATCGCCACGATTTGATGGGGGCGGTAGCCGGTGGAGCAGACCTCCAGCAGAAGACGGGCGTCGTCCGCGTCGGGCTCGCCCACGATGGCTATCTCACGAGGGTGAGCCAGCGCATAGTCCAACGCGATCAGCCATTGGGCGAAACCCAGCGTATACTGCGCCAAGAGCGGCTGCATGGGGCATAGACTGCGCTGCACTAACTCCGCATAGCGCGGCTCGACGGCCAGCCCCGCCAGGCGCAGCAATGTCAGGGCGGCCATGGCGTTGCCGGAGGGCACGGCGTTGTCCTGCAACTCCCTGGGGCGGATGATTAGCTCCTCGTGGTCGTCGCTGGTGTCGAAGAAGCCCACGGGGGCGCTGAAGTGCTCGATAATCACCTCGGCCAGCTCGCGAGCAGCCAGGTACCAGCGCGCCTCAAAGGTGGTCTGGTACAGTTCCAGCAACCCTTCCATAAGGTGGGTGTAATCCTCCAGGTAGCCGTTGACCCTGGCTACCCCCTCTTTCCACGTATGCCACAGGCGGCCATTTTCCGTCCTGAGCTCGCGCCACAGAAAATCAGCATTGCGCTCGGCCACCTCTCGGTAGTCGTCACGATTCAGCACCCGCGCCGCCTCGGCAAAGGCGGCCAGCATCAACCCGTTCCAGGAGGTCAGCACCTTTTCGTCGCGCCCTGGATGGACGCGCTGCTCACGAACGGCCCAGAGCTTACGCCGGGCATCGGCCAGGGCGTGGCGCTCTTCCAGGCTGCCCACCAGGGAGAGGATGTTTTTGCCCTCGAAATTTCCGGCCTCAGTCACGCCGTAGGCTTCCAGGAAGCGCGGCGTATCTTCGCCCAGCACGGCCCAAATCTCGTAAGGCGTCCAGATGAAGAACCTGCCCTCCTGGCCCTCGCTGTCGGCGTCCTGGGTGGAATAGAAGCCGCCGGCCGGGTCGGTCATCTCGCGGATGACGTAATCGAGCACCTCCTCGGCGATGGTGCGGAAAAACGGGTTGCCAGTCACCTGCCAGGCGTGCAGGTAGACGCGAGCCAACTGCGCGTTATCGTAAAGCATTTTTTCAAAATGAGGGACGAGCCAGTGGTCGTCAACCGCGTAGCGGTGGAAGCCGCCCCCCAGTTGATCGTACATGCCTCCACGGGCCATGGCCTCCAGGGTCCGGGACACCATGCGCCGCGCCTGGGGGTCGTCCGTGAGGTGGTGATAGCGCAGCAGGAACTCCAGGGCCATCGGCTGAGGGAATTTCGGCGCGCCCCCCCATCCGCCGTGGACTCCATCAAAGCGTCGCTGAAGGTTCTGGAAGGCGGTGGTCAGAGTTTCGGGCTGGCACGTTTCCAGTTCAGGGTCTTCACGCCCGGCGTTCTGCCGTTCGATGGCTGCCACCACCTGCTTCCCGCCTTCCAATAGCTCCTGGCGCCGGTTCTGCCAGGCATCGGCCACCGCCAGCAGCACGTCCGTGAAAGAGGGCATGTTATAGCGAGGTACTGGCGGGAAGTAGGTGCCGCCGTAAAAGGGCCGGCCGTCAGGGGCGAGGAACACGGACATGGGCCAGCCCCCGCTGCCAGTCATGGCTACCACCGCGTTCATGTAGATGCGATCCAGGTCGGGCCTTTCCTCGCGGTCCACCTTGATGCTGACAAAATGCTCGTTCAAGATCGCCGCCACTCGCCCGTCCTCGAACGATTCGTGGGCCATCACGTGGCACCAGTGGCAGGCGGAGTAACCGATGCTGAGAAAGATGGGCTTATCTTCGGCCTGTGCTTTTTGTCGCGCCTCCTCGCCCCAGGGGTACCAGTCAACCGGATTGTCAGCGTGTTGGAGCAGGTAGGGGCTGGTCTCTTTCGCCAGGCGATTGGACATCGTTCTTCCTCCGTTTCTAGCCTTTGACATGTTCGGTATATTTTAATTTTACCATATTTCAAGCCTGAAGTCAAGTCAATAAAAATTGTCCGATTTTATTCACAGGCTAGATGTCAACTTTCCTGGCTATCAGGGTGTATTCAGAAATTTTGGCGACTGCTCATAGGCCCTCGTCCCCGAGGGCGGTCCAAACAAGCTGTTTCGCCCCCAGGTCGCCCCCGAGACGGGGGCTGGAGCAGTCGGCCCCGTCCCGGCTTTGACAAGGCCCAAGGCCCTGACGAGGAGACAAATCTATTGACAAAGGGATCCAGATGTGTTATAATCGTCACCGATATAGGCCGTCATTCGATGACATCCCTACGGCCTCTTATGTTACCCCCCACCATACTCTCAAGGGATGAGGCCCAGAGGGCCAGTGAGGAGGGAGGAGAGAGGAGGGATGGAACGTACCCAGGAATCCCATCCTCACGGTCCAAAGCAAAGCAAGCAAAGGAGGTGAGCAGATACCCATCAATCAGGGAAAAAATCACAAGCGCAAAGGTAATCAGGAGCGTTAAACGCTTCATAACTTAAGGATCATTTCAAAAGGAGGAAAAGAACTATGAAAGGCACATGCAGATTGTTGCTGGTCGTGATGCTGATGACGACCCTTGTTGTGGGGTTCTCAGTCTCCCGGCCGGCCGTTGCGCAAGAACCGGTGACCATCACCTGGTGGGACATCCACAGTGAGGAACCGGGCGGGACTATGATGAAGGGGGCCCTTGAACGGTTTGAGGCCAACCACCCCGAAGCCAAGGTAGAACTGACCTTTTTCGAGAACGACCCCTTCAAGACCAAGTTGAGCGTAGCCATGTCCGCTGGCGACCCCCCGGACGTGTTCATGACCTGGGGCGGCGGCGTCCTTAAGGAATACGTCGAGGCCGGCATGGTGCGCGATCTGACCCCGGAGATGGAAGCGGGCTGGAAGGACAACTTCAGCGAAGGAGGTCTCCGCCCCCTGACCTTTGACGGCAAGATTTACGGTGCTCCCCTGGACCTGTCGGCGGTCTTCGTCTGGTACAACAAGGCCATCTTCGCCGAGCACGACCTGGAACCCCCCGCCACCTTCGAGGAGTGGAAGGAGGTCATCGCTACTCTTAAGGAAGCGGGCATTACCCCCATCGCCCTGGGCAACAAGGACAAGTGGACGGGCGCTTTCTACCTCATCTACCTGGCCGACCGCATTGGCGGCCCCGAAGTCTTCCTGAACGCCTACAACCGCGCCCCAGGTGGCACTTTCAACGATCCGGTCTTCATCGAGGTTGGGGAGAAAATCCAGGAGTTGGTGGAAATGGGGGCCTTCCCCGAAGGCTTCAATGGCTTAACCTTCACCGACGAGGTCATGGTCTTCGCCAGTGAACAGGCAGCCATGGAGGTCATGGGCAACTGGACCGTGCCCATGGTCGGCGAGCGGAATCCGGCCATGCTGGAAGAGGACAAGCTGGGCCTGTTCCCCTTCCCGGTGGTGGAGGGAGGCCAGGGAGACCCCAGCAACCTGGTCGGCGGAGCGAACATCGCCTTTGCTGTCTCTTCCAAAGCGCCTGACCTGGCTGTGGAATTGGTGAAGGAGTTGACCTCCAAGGATACAGCCACGTTCCTGGCTTCGGAGATGAAACGGCTGCCCGCCGTGTTGGGGGTGGAGGATGCCGTGGAAGACCCTCGACTGCAAGAGGTAGCCAGATACATTTCGGCGGCCAAGGGTTTCCAGCTCTACTACGACCAGTTCCTGCCGCCTGACCTGGGCGAGGTGCACAAGGACACCACCCAGGAGCTGTTCGGGATGACCATGACCCCGGAGGAAGCAGCCGCGGCCATGGAGGAGGCGGCCGAGAAATCCATCGGGCCAGCCGTTCCGGCTAAATGATGAACTGAATCGGAGGGTGTCGGGTGGTACAGAACCATCCGACACCCGTCTTTATCCCCCATCCACACTATCCGGGAGCATTCGTCAATGAAGCAAAAGCATGGCCTCATCAATGAGAAAAATGTAACGGTCTTTTTCTTCCTTTTGCCCTCCCTGGCTATTTTCATCATCTTTGTGGTCCTGCCTGTTATACAGTCGGCGCGCTACAGCCTTTACGATTGGAACGGGCTGGGGCCGCTGGCTGAGTTAGTGGGCTTAGGCAATTATCGGGAGTTAGTGAAGGACCCCATTTTCTGGAAAGCCCTTCTGCACAACGTCATCCTGTTGGTGGCCTCTCTGGCCACCCAGTTGCCCCTGGGCGCCTTCCTGGCTATCCTGCTGACGGGGAAGCTGCGCGGCACGACCCTGTTTCGCACCATCTACTTCTCGCCCATGATCCTCTCCGACGTGGTGATTGGCGTCATGTGGTCCTTCATGTACAATCCCATCTTTGGGCTGTTTAACACGGGCCTGAAGGCCCTGGGGCTGGGACACCTGGCCCGGGGTTGGTTGGGAGACCCCTCGCTGGTACTGCCCGCGGTCATAGTCGTCATCTGCTGGAAGTACACCGGTTTCTACATGGTGCTGTTCATGGCTGCCATCCAGAATATCCCTGAAGAACTCTACGAAGCGGCCCGCCTCGACGGGGCCAGCGGCTGGCACCTCACCCGCTACATCACCCTACCCCTGCTGATGGGCACGGGCAGGGTGGCCGCCGTTCTTTCCATGGTAGGCTCCCTCAAATATTTTGATCTCCTCTGGGTCATGACCCTGGGCGGTCCCAGCCACGCCAGCGAACTGGTAGCCACTTACATGTACAAACAGGCCTTCCAGCGCTTCAATTGGGGCTACGGCAGTTCGTGGGCCTTCGCCCTCTTCCTGATCGCATTTGTGGCCGCCGTCTTCTTCATCCGAAGCACCATGCGGGTCGAGACCGCCCAGACAGCCGCGGCCTGAAAAAGCTATCGCCCAGCCTGTACCCTGTAAAGTGAGGAACGATGAAAACAATCAAACTAATCCCCCAATATCTGATAGCTATCATCTTCTTGCTCATCTTTGGTTTCCCTCTGGTCTGGATGTTCTACAACACCTTCAAGACCACGCCGGAGTTGACCGCCAACGTCTGGGCCCTGCCCTATCGCCTCTATCTGGAGAACTACAGGAGAGTGATTCTGGAGTCGGGTATCCCCCAATATTATGTCAATAGCATCATTGTCTCAGTGGCCTCCGTGACGGGCCTGACCCTCTTCGCCGCCATGGCTGGCTACATCTTCGCCCGCGTGCGCTTCCGGGGCCGGGAGGCCATCTTTTACTTCTTCCTGGCGGGGATGATGGTGCCCGTGCACGTGACCCTCATCCCGGTCTATACCATGCTACGCAGCCTCAAGATGCTGGACACTTTCTGGGCCCTGATCTTCCCTTACATCGGCTTTGGATTGCCGGTTTCCATTTTCATACTGCGGGGCTTCTTCAGCGAGATCCCGCTGGAGATGGAGGAGGCGGCCCGCATCGACGGCTGCTCTATCGCGGGCATCTTCTGGCGCATCATGTTGCCCCTGGCCCGACCGGCCATCACCACCGTGGTCATTTTCAACCTGGTGAGCACCTGGAACGAGTTCCTCTTTGCCCTGACCTTCCTCAACTCGCCGGATAGAAGGACCCTGCCTCTGGGCGTCAGAGAGTTCTCCGACGCCATGGGCTCGCTCAATTTCTCGATGGTCTTCACCGGGCTGACGCTGGCCGCCCTGCCCATTCTTATCGTGTACTTCCTCGCTCAGCGACAGATCATCAAAGGGTTGATGGCCGGAGCATTGAGGGGATGAACAACGAACGACAGAAAGACAACGATCGACAGAAAAGCAACGAATGGGGTTCACTTCACGCTGAAAGCGAGGACAATCAAGGAGGTGCTGTATTATGTCTATAGCCACGTTTCGCAGCGCGGGCCTGGTGCTGGCCGGCCAGGGAGCTATCGCCGAGATCGGCCCACAGGCCAGGCGACTGGGGGGGAGCAAAGTTCTCATCTTGACCGATCCAGGCGTTCAGGCGGCGGGCCTGGCCGATAGGGTGAAGGACTTGCTGGAAGAAGTGGGAATCGCCGCCGAGGTCTTCGCCGAGGTGCAGCCCGAACCGCCTCTGGACAACTTCGAGCGTTGTCTGGCCGCCGCCAAAGCGAGGGACTACGGCCTGTTTGTCGGTCTGGGAGGCGGCAGCTCGATGGACATGAGCAAAGCGGTGTCCATTATGATGACCAACCCGGGGGCGATCAGCGACTATTTCGGGGTGGACAAAGTGCAGAATCCCGGCCTACCCCGCATCGCCGTGCCCACCACTTCGGGCACCGGCAGCGAGGTCACCCCCATCGCCATCCTGACCGATCCGGCCCAGGAGCTCAAGATCGGGGTGGTCAGTCCCTTCCTGATCCCCCAGGTAGCCATCGTCGATCCCGAGCTGACCCTTTCCCTGCCGCCACAAATTACGGCCGCCACCGGCCTGGATGCTCTGACCCACGCCATTGAAGGCTTCACCTCGCTGAAGGCCAACTCCATCAGCGACGCCCTGGCTATGCAGGCCATAACCCTCATTGCCCGCAGCCTGCGCACGGCGGTGTCCAACGGGGCAGACATCCAGGCCCGAACCGATATGTCGATGGGCAGCCTCCTGGCCGGCCTGGCCTTCGCTAATTCCAGCGTGACCGCCACCCACGCCCTGGCTTTCCCTCTGGGCGGCAAGTTTGATCTGCCCCATGGGATAGCCAACGGCCTGATGCTGCCTTACGTCATGCGCTTCAACTGCATCGGCAATCTGCCCAAATTCGCCCTCATCGCTCGCTTGCTGGGGGAGTCTGTGGAGGTAATGTCTTTACGTGACGCTGCGGGGTGGGCGGCTGACGCCGTAGAACAACTGGCCTTTGACCTCGGCCTGCCCTTACGCCTGCACGAGGTGGGTATCCCTGAAGCGGCTGTCCCTGATCTGGCCGCCAGCGCCATTACCGTGACCCGCATCCTGAGCAATAACCCCCGCCAGATGACGTTGGAGGATATCGAGAACATTTACTACCAGGCGCTCTGAACAAAGCCCGGTGCCAAAGAACGCAAGGGGAAGTGGAAACGAGATGAACAAACGAGGTGCACGATGAAAACCTGTCCCTTCTGTGCCGAAGAGATTCGAGATGAGGCCATCAAGTGTCGCTACTGCGGCGAGTTTCTGGATGAACGCCAACGTTTTGGTCGTCAGGTAGTAGTTGGCTATCCTGGCATCTATTGGGGATACGAGTGGCGAACCCAACTTGAGCTGTTTGGCTGGCCGCTGATTCACATAGCTGGTGGCATTGACCCCGAGACGGGTCTCCCTCGCGTGGCGAAGGGCATCATCGCCATAGGCAACATTGCGGTTGGGTTGGTTGCCATAGGCGGGTTGGCTATGGGGGGATTTGTCATCGGTGGTCTGGGCCTGGGGGCGCTGGCCTTAGGTGGCATAGCAGTTGGGGGAGTGGCGTTGGGTGGCATGGCGCTGGCGGTATACCTTGCGGTTGGCGGGATAGCTGTGTCAGGCTTATATGCTATCGGCGGGCTGGCCCTGGCTCCTCACGCCATCAGCGCTCTGGGTGCCGATCCTGAATTTGTGCGGCAGTTAGAGGAATGGTGGCCGGGGGTAAGCAGCATTTTCTCAGACACAGGCCACATCCCCTGACCTGCAAGCCGACCGCGCCTTAATAAAGCCCGGGGCCAAATAACTGATGCAAAGCCGAGGAAGGAGGACGAAGAGCTTATGGACATGAAAGTGCAAGTAACCCCGCAAGGGTTGCTGGTGGGAGACGAGCTGGTCCCCGTCTATTCTGGCAGCGTCCACTACTGGCGGTTGGAACGTGACCTGTGGGGCCCCATCCTGGAAAACGCCAAAGGCATGGGCTTCGGCATGATCTGCACCTATATCCCCTGGGCGGTGCACGAAATCCAGCGGGGGGAGTTCGATTTCGGGCAGATCGATCCCCGCAAGGACCTCGACGCCTTCCTCTCCACCTGTGAGGAAAAGGGGCTGAAGGTGCTGGTGCGGCCCGGCCCCCACATCAATGCCGAGATAACCCGTTTCGGCTTCCCGGAACGGATCATCATGGACCAGGGAGTCCAGGCTCGCACGGCCCACGACTCGCCAGCCCTCATCCAGGGAGGCCACTTCATTCCTCCCAAGCAGTTCCCGGTGCCCAGCTACGCCAGCGAGAAGTTCTATCGGGAGGTGGGCCTCTACTTCGACGCCCTGGCTCCCATTCTGATCCGGCACCTGGCCCCGGCAGGATGTGTGGTGGCGGTGCAGTCCGACAACGAAACCTGTTACTTCTTCCGCGATGGGCCCTACGATATGGACTACCACCCGGAGTCCATCGCCCTCTACCGCCAGATGCTGCGAGATAAGTATTGTAAGATCGAGGTCGTCAACGAGCGCTACCGGGCCAACTACCCCGACTTCGAGGCCATCGAACCGCCCCGCGACTTCGAAGCCACAACCCAGGCCGAACTTCCCCGCCACTTCGATTGGATCGAGTACAAGGAATACCAGATCACCTACTGCCTGACCCGCATCGGCCGCATGTGGCGGGAGCGAGGGGTGCAGGGGGTTCCTATCTTCCACGACGTGGCCTGGCAATACAGCACTCCCCTGGACACCATCGACCTGGAAGGACAGCGCGACATGGACTGGGTGGGCATGAACCTCTACCGCAACCGGGAAGAGTACCCCAACGTCCGCCGCAAGGTCAGGTACCTGGCCGGCTCGACGATCCTGCCCTTCGTGCCGGAGTTCGGATCGGGGTTGTGGTGTCACCACCCCAAAACCTTCCTGCCAGAGGAAGAGGAGTTCGTGACCCTCAGCGCCTTCATGCACGGGATAAAGGCCGTCAACTATTACATGCTGGTGGAGCGAGAGCGCTGGCAGGGCTGCCCCATAACCAGGGACAATCGCCGCCGACCCGAATACTACGATTTTTACACCCGGCTCAACGCCTTTCTGCGAGATAACCGTTTCCACCGTTTCCACAAGCAGTGTGACATCCTGGTGCTGCTCAACTACGACCTGGGACGTTTCGGGGCCCTGTACCGCACTCTGGACCTGGCCTACATGCATGTGCTGGACGTGCCCCCCGCCTTGCAGGTGCCCCAGGTAGACCTGGGCTTCTCCCACGACCTCCAGGCTGAGGCCGACGATTGGAACGAGGAAAACTGGTTCAACCAGTTGATCCGCACCCTGGCGGAGAATCATTATGATTACAACCTGTCCGACACCCACCTGCCCCTGGAGCGCCTTCAGGCTTACCCCCTGGTCTGTCTGCCGACCTTCGACTTCATGGACCTGGCCCTGCAAGAGAAGCTGATGACCTACGTGCAGCGAGGTGGGCGGCTGGTCATCGGCCCGACAGTGCCCTACCTGGATATGGCTATGCGCCAAGGCGCCGTCTTCGGACGCTATCTGGAGGAAGCCGGGGAGAGGGAGCTAGGTTGGGGGAAACTGGTCTGCCTGGATACGGTGAGCCCGAAAGGCATCCTGGGCAACGCCCCGGTAAGACGACCCTTCATCCTCTCCAACCCGGCCCTGGACCTGACCGTCCACTCCGATGGGAAACGAACCATCGTCTTCGTGGCCAACCCTACCCCCGAAGAGGCCAGGGTGCAGCTACAATTCTTCGGAGTCAGGCGCTTCCGTGACCTGTGGGGCGATAAGAGAGAGAAGGAGGGCCAGGATCGTATCCCGCTGGTGCTGGCCCCTTATAGTGTGGAAATTTGGGAGGTGTTAACGTGAAAGTGCGTGTTATAGATCACATCGCCATCACCGTCCGTGACATAGAGGAGAACATCCGTTTCTATCGCGATATCCTGGGGATGCCCCTCACCGACCATTTCTACGATGAGCACGACAGGGCTTGGATCGCCTTCCTGGAAGCGGAGGGTTGTCAGATCGAGTTGCTGGCCCCCGACACCTGGGTAGAGGGAGGGCCTTCCTCGCAACAGGAGCGGGGGCTGACTCACCTGGCTTTTCTGGTAGAGGATATCGAGGAAGCCTGCCAGGACTTAAAGGCCCGAGGGGTCTCCTTTATTCAAGACCCCCTTGAGAGCCACGGGATGAAGTGGGCCTACTTCCAGGGCCCGGAGGGGGTCGTTTTGGAGTTTATCGAGAGGGTGGGGGAGGAGAGCAAATGATCTGGGAACATTGGGAGGTGATCGACCTGGACCCTCGCACCTGGCGCAACCTGGGGGCTCTGTTCAATCCGGTGAACTTCATAACCCGCGCCCGGCCAGGAGAGCGCATCCTTTCCATTTTGCACCAAGAGGGACGGGTGCTAAAAGTTTACGATTCGGAGAAAGGCGTGCGCCGCGACCTGAAGTTGGAGACCATCGAGCACGCCCCCCGCACGGCTCAGGAACTCTACAAATCCGAGCAGGATTTGGACCGGGTGCAGATCTTTGACAAAAGAAGTCTGGTGGCCTTCGCCGACGGCGCCCAGCGGAGCCTGCACCCGGAATGGGACCTGGACGAGCATTATCGCTTTATCTACGGGCTGGCAGAGGATGACCCGGCAGGGATCTGTTACTACCCACCTCGGCCCTCACACTGGCACCACTTCACTTATGATGAGGTGAGGCATTTCATCGAGGCGGTGGTGCCCAGCCCCTCGACTCTGGTACTGGTCGTCTTCGAGGACGAGGAGGTCTATATCAGTCTGATCCTGGGGATTCGGGACCACAAGATCAAGCTGGTGAGCACCCTGGACACCCTGGTCCCTCTGGGGATCGGACCCAAAGTGAGCATGGCCGACCGGGAACGCATTCTGGAAGGCGTGGCCCAACGCTTCGACCGACCTTCCTTCTCCCTCTTCATTCAGCGGGCGGCCTTCGAAGCCTGGCTGATGGCTGAGGACAAGGGAGCAGTCCTCCGACAGGCCATCGCCCAGGGGACAGCCGTCCTGGAACCGGCCAATGTGAGCGTATAGGCACGGATAATAATTGAGATACAATACGATTAAGGAAAAGCCGCCTGTGATCATGGCACGAGGCGGCTTTGATCTTAGGGCGTTGGGTTAGAATCCAGTACCAGGCCGGTCAGCGCAAATCCATCTTGTAATTGGAAGGTTTTTGGAAGGTTGGAGGGGCATTTTGTAAGGCCATTGGAAGGTGGGTATGGTACAATCTCTTAGAGGACAATAAGAGATTGTACCATCATCTGGCCTTCAAGCCACCGCTCAAGTTAAGAGAGTGTTGAAAAACTCTCCTCAAAGTTGCAATTACAGAGTTGGTGGTAGGGCAGAAATTACAAAGGAGTTTAGAAATGGACATGGATTACATTTTCTTTATGGGAACTGCCATTGCCGGGGCTTCTCTGTTTATGCTGGCGATGTATCTGATCTATCGCCGCGGGATCGCCATACGCCTGGCTGCGATCATTTCAGGTTGCATAATAATTATCGCCAGTATATGCTTCGTCTTGGGCAAGGAGGGCCTCACGCTGACGAAGGCGGGCATAGCCCTGGCTATTGGGTTACCGCCCGTTATTGGCTTGCTTTCGATTATGTTCAGGCAAATCGTCGCCCCTGCCAAACAGATGGCCGCAGCCGCCGCCAGCATCGCCGAAGGCGACGTGGATCAGCGCGTGGAAATCAAAAGCAAAGATGAACTGGGCGACATGGCAGTCGCTTTCCAGCGCATGATCGCTTACCTGCAAGAGATGGCCGACGCCGCTGACCATCTGGCCCAGGGTGATCTGATAGTTGAGGTCACGCCTCGATCAGAGCAGGACAGATTAGGCCACGCCTTTGCCCAGATGATCGCCAACCTGCGCAACCTGGTGGGGCAGGTAACCGATAACGCTGACACCCTCAGCGCAGCCTCCGGCCAACTCTCCGAAGCCGCCGAGCAGTCCGCCCAGGTCACCCAACAGGTGGCTACCACCATCCAGCAGATCGCCCAGGGCACCTCGCAACAGGCCGAAAACGTGACCAAGACCGTGGCCACCGTTGAGCAGGTGGCGCGGGCCATCGACGGCGTAGCCAAGGGCGCACAGGAGCAGGCCACCGCCGTCAGCAAGTCCGCCGAAATCACCGCCCAGATCTCCACCGCCATCGAGCAGGTGACCACCAACGCCCAGGCCGGCACCGAAGGCGCAGCCCAGGCCGCCCACACCGCCCGCACCAGCGCCACAACCATCGAAGAGACCATCAAGGGCATGGAAACCATCAAGAACAAGGTCGGACTCTCTGCCCAGAAAGTCAAAGAAATGGGCCAGCGTTCGGAACAGATCGGAGCCATCGTGGAAACCATCGACGACATCGCTTCCCAAACCAACCTGCTGGCCCTCAACGCCGCCATCGAGGCCGCACGAGCCGGCGAACACGGCAAAGGCTTCGCCGTGGTGGCCGACGAAGTGCGCAAACTGGCCGAGAACGCCGCCGATGCCACCAGGGAAATCGCCCTGCTGATCAAGGAGATTCAGCGAACCGTCGTCGAAGCGGTGCGGGCCATGGACGAAGGGGCCGCCGAAGTGGAAGCGGGCGTGACGCGGGCCGGCGAATCCGGGCAGGCCCTGGAGAGCATCCTGGCAGCCGTCGAAACGGTCAACAAGCAAGTGGACGAAATCGCCGCCGCCGCCCAACAGATGAGCGCTTCGGCCAACGAGATGGTGAGCGCCATGGACGCCGTCTCGGCGGTGGTGGAAGAGAACACGGCCGCTACCGAAGAGATGGCCGCCGGAGCAGGCGAAGTGTCGCAGGCCGTTGAGGACATCGCCAGCATCTCGGAAGAGAACAGCGCCGCCACCGAGGAAGTGAGCGCCGCCGTCGAAGAGGTGAGCGCCCAGGCCGAAGAAGTGACCGCTTCGGCCCAATCGTTGGCCGAGATGGCGCAGGAGTTGCAGGCGTTGGTGGCGCGGTTCAGGCTGCCCGCCATGATGCCGCGGGCGGTCCAGGCCATGCCCCCTGCGCCGGTGGCTTCTCCAGGAGGCGACGGACCTGGCTCCAAAAAGCTGACGAGGCCCATAACACGCAACCCTTAACACACACGTAATACAAAGGGGTATCTCCCAGTGTCGTTAAACTGCTCGTTGTCGATGAAAATTGGAAGGTTTTTGGAAGGTCGGAGGGGCACTTTGTAAGGCCATTGGAAGGTGGGTATGGTACAATCTCTTAGAGGACAATAAGAGATTGTACCATCATCTGGCCTTCAAGCCACCGCTCAAGTTAAGAGAGTGTTGAAAAACTCTCCTCAAAGTTGCAATTACAGAGTTGGTGGTAGGGCAGAAATTACAAAGGAGTTTAGAAATGGACATGGATTACATTTTCTTTATGGGAACTGCCATTGCCGGGGCTTCTCTGTTTATGCTGGCGATGTATCTGATCTATCGCCGCGGGATCGCCATACGCCTGGCTGCGATCATTTCAGGTTGCATAATAATTATCGCCAGTATATGCTTCGTCTTGGGCAAGGAGGGCCTCACGCTGACGAAGGCGGGCATAGCCCTGGCTATTGGGTTACCGCCCGTTATTGGCTTGCTTTCGATTATGTTCAGGCGAATCGTCGCCCCTGCCAAACAGATGGCCGCAACCGCCGCCAGCATCGCCGAAGGCGACGTGGATCAGCGCGTGGAATTCGAAAGCAAAGATGAACTGGGCGACATGGCGGCCGCTTTCCAGCGGATGATCGCCTACCTGCAAGAGATGGCCGACGCGGCCGACCGTCTGGCCCTGGGCGACGTGACCGCCAACGTCACCTCTCGCTCTGAGCAGGACCGCCTGGGCAACGCCTTCCAGCGTATGATTGCCTACCAGCAAGAGATGGCTGGCGCCGCTGACCGCCTGGCCCAGGGCGATGTGACCGCCGACGTCACCCCTCAATCCCAGCAGGACAGGCTGGGCAATGCCTTCGCCCAGATGATCGCCAACCTGCGCCACCTGGTGGGCCAGGTGGCTGATAGCGCCAACACCCTCAGCGTAGCCTCCCGCCAACTCTCCGAAGCCGCTGAGCAGTCCGCCCAGGTCACCCAGCAGGTGGCTACCACCATCCAGCAGATCGCCCAGGGCACAGTGCAGCAGGCCGAAAGCGTGACCAGGACCATCGCCACCGTTGAGGGAGTGTCGCGGGCCATCGACGGCGTAGCCAAGGGCGCACAGGAGCAGGCCGCCGCCGTCAGCAGGTCCGCCGAAATCACCGCCCGGATATCCACTGCCATCGAGCAGGTGACCACCAACGCCCAGGCCGGCACCGAAGGCGCCGCCCAGGCCGCCCACACCGCCCGCACCAGCGCCACAACCATCGAAGAGACCATCAAGGGCATGGAAACCATCAAGAACAAGGTCGGACTCTCTGCCCAGAAAGTCAAAGAAATGGGCCAGCGTTCGGAACAGATCGGAGCCATCGTGGAAACCATCGACGACATCGCTTCCCAAACCAACCTGCTGGCCCTCAACGCCGCCATCGAGGCCGCACGAGCCGGCGAACACGGCAAAGGCTTCGCCGTGGTGGCCGACGAAGTGCGCAAACTGGCCGAGAACGCCGCCGATGCCACCAGGGAAATCGCCCTGCTGATCAAGGAGATTCAGCGAACCGTCGTCGAAGCGGTGCGGGCCATGGACGAAGGGGCCGCCGAAGTGGAAGCGGGCGTGACGCGGGCCGGCGAATCCGGGCAGGCCCTGGAGAGCATCCTGGCAGCCGTCGAAACGGTCAACAAGCAAGTGGACGAAATCGCCGCCGCCGCCCAACAGATGAGCGCTTCGGCCAACGAGATGGTGAGCGCCATGGACGCCGTCTCGGCGGTGGTGGAAGAGAACACGGCCGCTACCGAAGAGATGGCCGCCGGAGCAGGCGAAGTGTCGCAGGCCGTTGAGGACATCGCCAGCATCTCGGAAGAGAACAGCGCCGCCACCGAGGAAGTGAGCGCCGCCGTCGAAGAGGTGAGCGCCCAGGCCGAAGAAGTGACCGCTTCGGCCCAATCGTTGGCCGAGATGGCGCAGGAGTTGCAGGCGCTGGTGGCGCGGTTCAGGCTGCCCGCCGCGATGCCACAGACGGTCCAGGCCATGCCCCCTGTGCCGGTGGCCTCTCCAGGAGGCGACGGACCTGGCTCCAAAGGGCTGGCAAGGCCCATAACACGCAACCCTTAACACACATGTAATACAAAAGGGTATCTCCCAGTGTCGTTAAACTGCTCGTTGTTGATGAAAATTGGAAGGTTTTTGGAAGGTCGGAGGGGCACTTTGTAAGGCTGTTGGAAGGTAAGTATGATAATATATTAGCAGGGAGTGTACCATTACCCGGCCCTCAAACTAACGCTCAAGTTAACGGAGTTGAATGAAAGCCTAATATCCGTTCCATAAGCGTCGCCGTGGAGCGAACTTACGCTGACTTGCATACTTGCAGACCCAATTCCAGAGAAAGGAGCATTTTGAAATGGATATGGATTATATTCTCTTTATAGGAGCTGCCATTGCCGGAGTTTCTCTGTTTATGCTGGCGATGTATCTGATCTATCGCCGGGGGATCGCCATACGCCTGTCTGCGATCATTTCAGGTTGCATAATAATTATCGCCAGTATAGGCTTCGTCCTGGGCAAGGAGGGCATCACGCTGACGAAGGTGGGCATAGCCCTGGCTATTGGGTTACCGCCCGTTACTGGCTTGCTTTCGATTATGTTCAGGCAAATCGTCAATCCCGTCAAACTTATAGCCGCGGCCGCCGCCAGCATCGCCAAGGGCGATGTAGAGCAGTACTTGGAAGTCACAAGTAACGATGAACTGGGCGACATGGCGGACGCCTTCCAGCGGATGATCGCCTACCTGCAAGAGATGGCCGGGGCCGCTGACCGCCTGGCCCTGGGCGACGTGACCGCCGACGTCACCCTTCAATCCGAGCAGGATAGGCTGGGCCACGCCTTCCAGCGCATGATTGTCTACCTGCAAGAAATGGCCGACGCCGCCGACCGCCTGGCTCAAGGTGATGTGACAGTTGACGTCAGGCCTCAATCAGAGCAGGACAGGCTGGGCAACGCCTCCCGCCGCATGATCTCCTACCAGCAAGAGATGGCTGGCGCCGCTGACCGCCTGACCCTGGGCGACGTGACCGCCGACGTCACCCCTCGGTCTGAGCAGGACAGGCTGGGCCACGCCTTCCGCCGTATGATCGCCTACCTGCAAGAAATGGCTGGCGCCGCTGACCGCCTGGCCCAGGGTGATCTGGAGGCCGACGTCACCCCTCAATCAGAGCAGGACAGGCTGGGCAATGCCTTCGCCCAAATGATCGCCAACCTGCGCCACCTGGTCGGGCAGGTGGCTGATAGCGCCAACACCCTCAACGTAGCCTCCCGCCAACTCTCCGACGCCGCCGAGCAGTCCGCTCAAGTCACTCAGCAGGTGGCTACCACTATCCAGCAGATCGCCCAGGGCACCGCTCAGCAGGCCGAAAGCGTGACCAGGACCATCGCCACCGTCGAGGGAGTGGCGCGAGCTATCGACGGCGTAGCCAAGGGCGCACAGGAGCAGGCCACCGCCGTCAGCAGGTCCGCCGAAATCACCGCCCAGATCTCCACCGCCATCGAGCAGGTGGCCACCAACGCCCAGGCCGGCACCGAAGGCGCAGCCCAGGCCGCCCACACCGCCCGCACCAGCGCCACAACCATCGAAGAGACCATCA
>CAZYHC010000080.1:0-20467 GCA_964646625.1 uncultured Anaerolineales bacterium | reverse complement strand
CCTGGGTCGGCGAGCCGCGGGCGGTGAGACAACTGCTCAACAGCACCAGCCGCACTCCCCGCCCGGCCAGCAGCCCGGCGAAGCTGGCTCCATCCAGGTGGGCACGGTTCCCCTCCTCGTCCTCGATCACCAGGTAGCCGCCTCGCCGCTCATCGAAGTTCCCGTGCCCGACGAAGTGCACCACCTGGTAGTCGCGCTCGATGAGGGCCTGCTGCATCTCCCCCACCGAAGCCTCGTCCACCACCTCAAGGCGTATCTGGCCGCGGCGCAAAGGCTCGTCAAGCGCCTGGTAGATCACGGCCAGCTCTTCGTCCGGCTCGAAAGCCTGGTGGTCGGGCAGGTCCAGCGGGGTGGACACCACTACCAGAACAGCCAGCGGGCCGGAAACCGTCTCCGGGACGGCGAAGTCGGGCAGAGCCGCCACGCCCCGCGCCAAGAGCACCTGGCGGTCGGGGCCCAGGAAGTTCTCCCCGTCGTGCAGGAACTCCCAGGGCAGGGTATCCAGCTCGGGCGCGTCCTCGGCGATGCGCAGACGAAGGCGCGCCCCTTCGCCCGCAGCCTGGGCCTCGGCCCGCAGGGCTTCCCACTGTTGACCCAGCTCGCCGCCGAACAGCCGCCCGTAGAGGTCACGCCCGAAAGCTTCGGCTTCCGCCAGCGGGGCCGGGACCTCTGCTTCATCGCCGCCACTCAGCAGAGCCCCTTGCTCCAAAGCCTTAAGCTGCTGATGGGTAGCCAGCAGGTCGGGGCGGAACTCGAAATTGTGCCGGGCCACCACGTTCCCTTCGGCATCGCACCCCTCGGCCTGATAGGTGCCCCGGCCTTTTGAGGTCAGGATAATGTCCAGTGTCGCTCCCATCTTTTCTTTACCCTCCGCTTGCGTCACAATCGAAAAAAGCCCGCCGGGGTTGACACCAGGCGAGCTCTTGTGCTACAATACGTGCTGCCGAGGCGCCCGCCTTGCGCCTTGGCCCCGCCTCGACGGTGGACGAGACCGGTCGAGGCTTTTTAGTTCATCAGGATATACTTTATGCGTACACATTATACCATTTATTCCTGCTTGTGGCAAAATAGATGCCGGGATACAGCCGTAAGCGGCTATTCGCCTCGGCAAGATCGGGATGGCGCTTTCAAAGGGGGGCTGCTTTCTGCCCAGAAACCAGCCGCTATAAATACTATACCACAAAAAGGTTATAACCAGGTAAAGCTCAGGTTAAGATTTGGTTAAAAATTGGGGTTGTCAAGCCCCTTTCCGTCCACCTTACAACTTCACACGTGCGAACTCTAGCGTTGGGCAGAGCAGACAGAGCGTGATATAATAGGCGACAGGAAATGTTTCCGCTGAACTTCGAGAGGAGGTGAATCGCGGTGAACGAAGAAAAGCTGGTGCTCTTCCTGGACCCGGCCCGCATCGAGGTTCTGCGAGAGATCGCCGAAGCGGAGGGCTGGACCATTGAGGAAGTAGTGAATCGGGCAATTGACGATATTATCGAGACCTGGCGGATGGCGCAAGGGGACGCCAAATGATGGCAATATTCGAGGAGGAAGCGACGTGACAGAGACAGAGAAGTCGAAAGAGCCGCGCATTCCCAGGATGCCTCCTTCAGCCATCTCCCCCACTTCACACGTGTGAAGTCGTTGGACAGGATGGGCAGGGTGTGATATAATTGGAGAGCAGAAACAAACCATCGTAGAACTTGAAAACACTCTATCACAGTCTTAAATAAAAAGCCTCGCCCGGTTACACCCCCGGCGAGGCGGCGGCCAGAGTGATCGTAACACTCCGGCAAGATGGAGTATAGCATAGGAGCCCGCTGGAGGCAAATTAGAGCACTCAGGCGGGCATTTTGTTTCTCCAGCTACACCTGTTAAGTTGTGATTCCGGGAGGTTGTTCATGGGTAAGAGAAAGCCCGATCATCTCCCCGACCACCTGACCGAAGAACAACTGGAAGCCATCCTCTATCGTGGCGGGCCGCTGCTCATCATTGCCGGGCCAGGTTCAGGTAAGACAGAAGTCATTAGCTGGCGGGTGGCACATTTGGTTCTCGCTGGCTACGCCCGCCCGGAGAACCTTCTGGTCACCACCTTTACCAACAAGGCAGCCCTGGAGCTTAAAGACCGCACCCAGCAAAAACTTCCCAACGTCAACGTGGAGTTGATGCAGGTTTCCACTATCCATTCCTTTTGCGCCGATCTTCTGCGCCGTTATCACGACCGCACGGCCATGCCCGGCGGCTTTCGCATCCTCGATAGCGAGGGGCAGTTTCTCTTCGTTTACACCAACCGCAAAGCATTGGGGCTGGACGAAATAGTCAAGGGCCGGCCCCATGGTTTTTTCTCCGAGGTAATTCGCACTTTTAACCTGGCTACCGAAGAACAGGTAACACCCGACAGGCTGCTGGCGCATTGTGAAGAAGGGCTTTGCGCTTGCGGCGAGGAAGAATCGGATTTGTGGCGGGAAAAGACGACAGTGGCCGAAGCTTACCAGCGCTACTGCGACCTGCTCCTGGAGCAACGGCTGACGGACTTCGCCTTTCTCCAGCGTCACGCCCTCGACTTGCTGATCGGCCACCCTGAGATCAAGGCGGAGCTGCAAGACCATTTCCATGAAGTGCTGGTGGACGAATACCAGGATACCAACGCCGTTCAAGACCGTCTGTTGATGCACGTTGCCCCTGGCGGGCACCGCCTGGCCGTGGTTGGCGACGATGACCAGAGCATCTACCGCTTTCGCGGGGCCACGGTGAAAAACATCCTCACTTTCACCGAGCGCTTCCCCAGGGCGCACGTAGTCAAGCTGACGCAGAACTTCCGCAGCCGCGAACCCATCCTCCAACATTCGCTACGGGTGATCACCCATAATCCGGCCCGCTACGAGAAAGAGCTTTTCACCATGCGCGGCACAGGCAGCGACGTTTCACTCGTTTACGAGCGCTCGGCGGAGGAAGAGGCGCAGGCGGTGATAGACCTGCTCCAAAGGCTGCGCGACGCCGGGAAGATCCGGCGTTACGGCGACGTGGCTATCCTGCTACGCAGTGTCCGCTCCTATGCTGGCCCTTACGTGGCCGCTCTGGAGGCAGCGGGTATCCCTCACCTGGTAATAGGAGATGGGCGTCTTTTTGACCGCGACGACGTTGCTCAACTGCGCGATCTTCTGAACTTCCTCAGCGCTTCGAAGCCCTGGGGAGACCGCTTCCTGCGCCACCTGGTGGTCGGTCTCGGCGCCAAAACCTGCCGGGTGCTCGAAGGAATTAAAGAGGATTTGCGAACCCTGGCTACCGACGGCGACCTGCGAGCGGCTGGAGTTGAAGAGGCCGCCGACCGACGCCGGCTGCTGGCTTTGCTATCCCTCAAGCAGCGAGTGCAGGAAGGGCGGTATAACAGCCTGCTGGAGGTCTTCTATGGGCTTCTGGCGGCCACCGGCTATTTCGCTCGCTGCGAGCGTGAAGGTCGGTTGGAAGCCCTACAAAACCTGGGGGTGCTGTGCAAACTCGTGGCCGCCTTCGACGAATACGGACGGACGCGCAATTTCTATCCCTTCATGTCTTACCTCAAGCTGATGCGCGAAGGAGGCGTTGACCCCATACCGGCCGTGCCGGAAGATGCGGTGCAGGTGATGACCATTCACCAGGCGAAGGGGCTGGAGTTTCCGGTAGTGGTGCTGGGAACGGCGATGAACGGCCGGCTACCTTCCTGCCGTCGCCGCAGTTGTTACGAAATCCCGGCCGAGATGCTGGCCAGCGGGCCGCCCGAAGTGGCAGACCCACACTTGGTGGACGAGCGCAAGCTTTTCTACGTGGCTACGACCCGTGCCCGCGATCTGCTCGTCATCGGGACGGCCGACGTGGTAAACAAGCGCGGCGGCGGCCCCAGCGTCTTCCTGCGCGAGATGTTTGGGGATGACCTTCACGCCGCCGCCGACTTGAGCCAGGTTCACGTGGCAGACGTTGAGAGCCGGGCCGGGGCAGCGTCAGGGCCGCGAGAGCGACTCAGTTTCAGCCGGCTGGCCTATTTCCTTCAATGCCCTTTGCGTTACAAATACGTCGAGGTCTACGGCATGGAGATGCCCGGCCCAGGCCCGGTCTATTTTGGGGCCAACGTTCACCGCGCCCTGGAGGAAATACACAATCGCGCCCGCGCCGGCAACCCGCCAGGCGAGGAGGATTTGGAGGCCATCGTTACCGCTGTCTGGACCCCCGGCCCCCAGGCCCAAAAGAGCCAGGAGCAAAGCCTACAACAGTCTGCCGTCGAGCAACTTCAGAGGTACATCCGGCAGTATGCCGTAACTTTCCCACGCATCAAGCGCGCCGAGACCTACTTCTCTTTCTCCCTGCAAGATAGCGTGCTGCTGGGCAAAATTGACCTCATCCGCCAGGGCGAGGACGGCGGCGTGGAAGTGGAAATCGTTGATTTTAAAACGTCGAGAGCATCGCAGATGGCCCTGGAAGGGCTTGACACCCAGCTTAATCTCTACGCCCTGGGTGCTGAGGAGGACTTGAAGGAGCAGGTCAGTCGCCAGGCGGTGCATTTCCTGGCCGACGGCAACGTGTGGACCTGGGAATGGTCGGCCCGAAAAGCTGGAACGGCCCGTGTACAGCTTGCCCGCATCCTCGATCAAATTACACGCCGGGAGTTTACGCCCCGCACCGAATATTGTCCGCAGTGCGACGAGTTCAGAGCTATGTGCCCATACGTCCCGGCGGAGTGGACTACAGGCTAAAGGAGGGACGGTGAGACTTTTCTACGAACAGTTGAAGCAGGAGATAGCAGCCTACGAGGGACGACACGATGATTTGATCTATCTGGCGCCGGAGTTCTACCGGCTACTGACCAACCTCCTCGACGACCCGCGTTTGCCTTCCCGCCTGCGCCCATTGGTGTCGTGCGTCATTGCCTATTTCATTCTGCCCGCCGACATTGTCTCTGAAGAGATATACGGCCCATACGGCTACGTGGATGACATTTTCCTGTGCGCCTTCGCCGCGGATGAGATACGTCGGCAAACAGGTTCAGAGGAAATTCTGATCGAAAATTGGGAAGGCGAGGCGGCGATCATACCGCTCGTGGAGGAAATCCTGGAGAAAGAAAAAGAGTTGATCGGTGAAGAGTTGGAGAAGATTTTGTGGTACACGGGATGCGATCATCTGTTGGAAAGAAACGAAAAGCAAGATCCGCGCCGTTGACCAACCCACCACAATAGCCTGCCTTACCACAGGTGTAGTAAATAGCATTGGTCGATATCGCCCTAAAGAGCGGCTCATCGTCGCTCAAAGACTGGAAGATGCCCAGAAGACGAATGCTTTTTATGCAGCACAAACGTTCTGAAATTTTTAACCAAATCTTAACCTGAGCTTTACCTGAAAATAACCTTTTCGTGGTATAATAGAAGTGGATGTCTACTTGAGGGGGACGTTGCGGACAGGCCATCGTGATTGGTTGCTCAACCAACAAAGGTTGCGAGAAAAGATAGGTTATGGTACAATAAAACAGCATCAGAAGACACTTTATCATAGTCTTAAACAGATAAAGCCTCGCGGCCGAAGCAGAGCCCGAGGCGGTGGCCAGGGTGGTGGGAACACCCCGGCAATGGAAGTATAGCATGAAAGCCCGCCGGAGGCAAGTCCACTCTGGGTGGGCGTTTTGTTTTCTTTATGTAGGGTGCTAGCTGTGAAATGAGGTGTCCATGAGTGCTACTCTATTTCAAACCTACATCCAGAGCATCCAAAAGAGCCTGGCTGCTGGCGACGCCACAGAGCATACCCACCGCCCTGCGCTGAAGACATTGCTGGAGGCGGTCGGCCAGGACGTGATGGCCACCAACGAGCCTAAGCACGTGGCCTGCGGCGCGCCCGATTTCATCGTCACCCGCAAGGGTACGCCCCTGGGCTACGTGGAGTGCAAAGATGTGGGGCACAATCTGGGCAGGGCGGAGCGGTCGGAGCAATTGGCCCGCTACCGCGCCTCGCTCAGCAACCTGATCCTGACCGACTACCTGGAGTTCCGCTGGTACGTGGGTGGGGAGCACCAGGCGACGGCCAACCTGGGCAAGGCTACTCCAGAAGGCAAGATCAAAAGGAGTAGGGCCGGGGTGCAGGAAGTGGCTGACCTGCTGGCTGGCTTCTATGCCCAGGAAGTGCCCACCATCGGCACGCCGCAAGAGTTGGCCCGACGCATGGCAGCCCAGGCGCGGCTGATTCGCGGCCTCATCGAGCAGGCCTTTAAACAGGAAGAGGAGACTGGCGCGCTGCACGGTCAGTTGGACGCCTTCCGCGAGACACTTATCCCCGACCTCACGCCAGAGCAGTTCGCTGACATGTACGCCCAGACCATTGCCTATGGGCTTTTTGCGGCGCGTGTGCGTCTACCCACTGGACAGGGTTTCACCCGCCAGCAGGCAGCCTGGAACCTGCCCCCCACTAACCCCTTTCTGCGCAAGCTCTTCAACGAAATCGCTGGCCCTGACCTGGATACGCGAGTGGCCTGGGCGGTGGACGACCTGGCTTACCTGCTATCTCGGGCAGACATGGCCGAGGTGCTGAAGGACTTTGGCAGGGCGACCAGGCAAGAAGACCCGATGGTGCATTTCTACGAGACCTTCCTGGGGGCCTACGACCCCCAGATGCGCAAGGGGCGCGGCGTCTACTACACGCCAGAGCCGGTAGTAAGCTACATTGTACGCTCCATTGACCATCTCATCAAGACCCGCTTCAACCGCCCGTGGGGGCTGGCCGAACCCGATGTCCTTATCCTTGACCCAGCGGTGGGCACAGCGACGTTCCTCTACTTTGTGATCCAGCAAATCCACGAGACTATAACCCGCTTAGCAGGGAAAGGGGCATGGAACAGCTACGTGACCGAGAGGCTCTTGCCGCGCGTCTTTGGCTTTGAGCTATTGATGGCCCCCTACACCGTGGCTCACATGAAGCTGGGCATTCTGCTCCAGAGGACAGACTACGACTTTGCTGGCGGCCAGCGGTTGGGCATCTACCTGACTAACGCGCTGGAGGAGGCGGTCAAGCAAGCTGAGACGTTGGGCTTTGCTGGCTTCATCAGCGAGGAGGCCAATGCCGCGGCGGGGATCAAAAAAGATAAGCCCATTATGGTGGTGCTGGGAAATCCGCCTTACGCTGGTCACTCGGCCAACCGGAGTTGGGAAATTAAGGATGGCAGGAAAGTTCGGAACTTCATCGGTAAACTGGTGCATGACTACTACTATGTGGATGGGAAGCCGCTGGGAGAGCGTAGCCCCAAGTGGCTACAGGACGACTACGTGAAGTTTATCCGCTGGGGGCAGTGGCGCATCGAGCGCACGGGCGCGGGGATACTGGCCTTCATCACCAATCATGGCTACCTGGATAATCCCACCTTTCGGGGGATGCGTCAGCAACTCATGCAAGCCTTTACCGACATCTATGTCTTAGACTTGCACGGCAGCACCAAGAAGCAGGAAAGCGCCCCTGACGGTTCCAAAGATGAGAACGTCTTTGACATACAGCCGGGCGTAGCCATCGGCATCTTCATTAAGGAACCGGGGAAGACTGGCACGGCCACCGTCCACCATGCGGAGTTGTGGGGGCCGCGTGAAGGCAAATACCGGCAACTTATTGAGACGGACGTTGAGACGGCTGCGGAGTGGACGCAGCTTGAGCCACAACCGCCGTTTTACCTGTTCGTGCCACAGGACATCAGGCTATTAGCTGAGTATGAGCAGGGCTGGCCCATTACTGAAGTGATGCCGGTCAATGTGCTCGGCTTTCAGACCCACCGAGATCACTTCGCCATTGCCTTTGATCGAGAAGAGATTGTACGCCGTATGGAGGACCTGCGAAACCCGAGGGTCAGTGATGAGGAGCTACGACAGAAATACCGCCTGCGCGACAGCGGTAATTGGCAACTCCCTAAAGCGCGAGAAAGAGTCCAGAAAGACAGAGTGTGGGAAATCCCGATCATCAAATGTGTATACCGCCCCTTTGATTGGCGATTCTGTTACTTCAGCGATGGCATAGTGGATCGTCCACGTCGAGAACTGTTAGCCCACGTTGCGGGGAGGAGCAACCTCTGCCTCAACGCTGTTCGTCAAACAAAAATGGCGGTCTGGCAGCACGCTATTGTTTCAGATGCTCCTGCCCCGGCGGTCTTTGTCGAGATCAAGGATGGTTCCAATGTTTTTCCTCTCTACCTCTACTCAACCTATGAGGAAAGACAAGGACAACTCCTGGATACCTCCCCCTGGCCGCCGGGCAAAGATGGTCGTGTGCCTAATCTCAATCCCAAGTTTGTAGCTGACCTAGAAAAACGACTGGGGCTGAATTTCATTTCCGATGGACGCGGAGATCTGCAAACCGCCTTCGGCCCCGAAGACATCTTCCACTACGCCTACGCCGTCTTCCACTCCCCCATCTACCGCGAACGATACGCCGAGTTTCTCAAGATAGACTTTCCGCGCCTGCCGCTTACTTCGGATCGGGAGTTGTTCAAAGCCCTGGCGGAGGAGGGCGAGGAACTGGTAGCCCTGCACCTGATGGAGTCGCCATTGCTTCACGAGACCATCACCCGCTACCCGGAGAAGGGCAGCGATGAGGTGGGCAGGGTGCGCTACGTGGAGCCGACCGACGAAAGGCCAGGGCTGGTCTACATAAACAAGACGCAATACTTCGAGGGGGTTGAGCCAGAGGTGTGGGAGTTTCAAATAGGCGGCTACCAGGTGTTGCACAAGTGGCTCAAGGACCGTAAGGGGCGGCAGCTATTATTCGATGACCTCTTGCACTACCAGAAGATTGTGGTGGTGCTGAAGGAGACCATGCGGTTGATGGAAGAGATAGATGAAGTTGTACCGGAGTGGCCTATCAGTTGATCAGCCCCCATCTGCAAACCTCCATCAAGGGTGGATAGAGGGTTGGTGAGTAGGGAGTTTTGCGAAAGCCCAGGAACTTTCAAATCCGTTACCAGTGCATAAGGAGAAGACGATGGAAGCTGTTGTAGAAATTTGCAAAATATTGATGGAGAATAATTTTCTCACAGTTGCTTTCATTATCGGGGCGGTTTCCGTTATCATTGCCGTCATCGGCAGGGTTCCGGGAGCAACCCTGGGAGGAGAGCTTCCATCCCGAAGGTCTATTACCCTGGGACTTTTCGGAGCGTTTTTGATAGTGTTCGCTCTTGGAGGCTTCATCGTCACGGTCATTTGGAGCCCGCGTACGGAAACGCGGCTCCCACTAACCATTACTCCGACACTGGCAACGCAGGCCCCCTTAACGATTACTCCGACCGACACGTCAACAGCGACACCAACTGACACACCTATGCCAACGACTTTCGTTATCCCCACCCCTACCACTGTTGTCAGTTATGAAAACAAAATCGCTTTTAAATCTGACCGGGATGGAGGAGAGACGATTTATATCATGAACCCCGATGGTAGTGATCAGGCCAGGCTGGACGATGAAAGGGCGTACTATACCGCGGCCAAACTAGATTGGATCTCTCCCGATGGCAAGTACCAACTGATGGTGCAGGATAACGATGGCAACTGGAATATCTACCTCGATGACGGTGTGCACGTCCCCCCACTGCGGCTTACCGCCAATTATGCAGACGATTACGATCCCGCCTGGTCTCCCTCTGGAGAGCACATCGCTTATGTTTCCTTGCAGACGGGCACCGCCGACATCTGGGTGATGGACTCGGACGGCCAGAACAAGGTGCGGTTGACCAAGGAGCAGAGATGGAACAAGCATCCTAGCTGGTCACCCAGTGGGGATCAAATCGTTTTCTGGTCCGACCGCCAGGACGAACGCCAGCAAATCTGGGTTATGAATGACGATGGTACGGATCAGCGTAACATAAGCAACAACGACTACAACGACTGGGATCCCGTCTAGATAAAAAAGCTACCCGAACCTGAAGAGGAAGGGTAATCGCCCAGGGAGGACATGCCGGATAGGGAGCAGGAAATCGAAAACCCCCACCTGCAAACTCCCCACTCACCCCCAGCAGTGAGTGATTCTGTATAGAAGCGCAGAGGAAGCCGAGAGATAGGTAACGATGACTCTAGAACGGCTTTAGTGCCCAACAGCAGGAGCAACCCCCATGCCCCAACTACCCTACCCACCCTCCAAACGCCGCACCAAAGCCAGGATAGCCAAGCTGTTGGAAGAGACGAAACCGCCTTGCTCCTGTAGGGGAGCAGGGCTTTTTTGTTGGGCTTCGCACGTGCGAAGTCGGCCCAAAAAGAAAGGCCCCGTCCGCACGTGCGAACGGGGCCTACAACTTCACTTCAACACCTTCTGGCCGCCGCCGCTAAGGGCGGTTTGGCCAGTTGCAGGGCGGGTTTACCACCCTGAACTTTGAAGTTTCACCACGTCGGCGGCATGGGGACCTTTGGGGCCGCTCTCGACGGTGAACTCCACCTGCTCGTCCTCTTCCAGGTTGCGGAATCCGTCGCCCTGAATGGCCGAGTGATGGACAAACACGTCGTCTCCTCCGTCACGCTGGATGAAACCATAGCCCTTCTGACGGCTGAACCATTTGACTGTTCCTGTGATGCGTTCGCTCATTGCTTGATGTACCTCCTTTCCCTACGAGTTCCGATTTGCAGGGCGGAGTAGTTCTGTATCTGACAAAAACAAAACACCCGGCGCATCGTAAGCCCGGGTGCTCTACTCAGCAAGAAACTGGAACCTACCTGCATCCTACATTCCCCCGAAGGGGTACTCGCCTACAGTATAGCACGTTATCGCTTTCTTGTCAAATGTCTAGCGGCTCCAGCCATCCGCCTGTCTCGCCTCGGCAACAGCCCAGAGCCCCGCTGCTTACCCACACAACCCCAGTAGCCCAAAGAGATGCCCGTCCACCGGCCCCACCAGGGCCTCCAGTTCCTCCAGCACCTCGTCGGGCAGGTCGAGGGCCAGCAGCCGCCCGTCCTCAGAGGGGCGACTCGTCCACGTCGAAACAAGCAAAAGCATCGTCCACATCAACCTCGTCACAGGCGTCGTGTTCGAAGGTGCTGAGGGAGGTATAGTGGGCGCCGGCGCAGCTTTGGGTATGCTCTTTCTTCTGAAAGACGCATCTCCCTCGGGAACTATAGCTATGGCTATCAGGGTGGTTGATGTGATAGAGAGCGCGATTATCGGTGGGTTTATTGGGATGGTCCCTGGAGTGGTTATCTTTTCTCACGAGCCTCTTGGCATTGGCGTCTCTGACGTCTCGGAGATGCCGGGTTAAGAACTCAGTGAATACCGGGAAGCTGAAGCGCAAACGGAGGTCATCGCCCGTGAGGTGATCCTGCTGGACAGGCCGGAGAACGAAGCCGAGGAGGGCGATAGTTCTGAGGACAGTTAGCGGCCTGGACAGACACAGGGTATGGGATCAGTTCAAAGAGAGGTGGACGGCGTCAGAACCGCGCTGGAGGGTGTTGAGAATGGCCTCGATACGTCTTCGCTGCGGGGAGGAGCTGTCCTGACTGAGCCAGTAAGGCGAACACATCTTTTGTTGAAAGATTTGCTGTTCGCAGCGCTGGCTCTTTTTTATCACCAAGGGAAAAAGAAAATAATTAACGCCTTGTGCTAGTTGGAAAACGAGACAGCCTCCTCGGAAAGGTGTTTAGGTAAGTAGTAACAACCCACACATCTAACCGAGGAGGGAATACCATGATACACGATTTTGCCGATTTGTGCACCTATGTCTATGTGATTGTGGATGATGTCTGGAAAACTATTGACCATCAGTTTCCTCGTCCTGGGCCAGAGTCAGATTTCAGTGACAGTGAAGTGATGACTCTGGAGATCGTGGCCGAGCTAGTAGGGATGGATGAAGAGAAAGCGTTTCTGAACTATGTTAAGCGCAATCATCCACACCTGTTCCCTAATTTACCTGATCGGACCCGCTACAATCGTCGTCGCCGCCAATTAGCGGGGGCTCTCAACGAGATTCGACGACGGGTGCTATGGCGCTTACCAGTAGACCGGGCTGCCTACTGGTTGATCGACAGCCTACCGGTACCGGTGGTAGCCTTTCATCGTGTTCCTCAAACCGAGCATTGGTTCGGTTGAGCCAACTTTGGCAAAGTAGCCTCCAAGAAACAGACCATTTTCGGTTTCAAATTGCATTTTCTGGTCACTGAGCAGGGCATCATCACTGATTTCGTCTTGGCGGCGGCCAACCATAATGACGTCACTCTAGCGGAGCAGATGTTGATGCCTTACCGTGACTTAGTGGTCATCGGTGATAAAGGCTATATCGATGAGTTAACACACAGCCTGTTGCTGCGACGTAATAACCTGACGGTACTGACTCCTAAACGTCGCAACCAAAAAGACCAATTGCCGAAGGCAGTCACTCGCTGTCTCAACAAAGCTCGCCAGATGATTGAAACCATAGGCAGTCAACTTAGCGACCAATTCAACATCGAGGTCAACAAGGCCAAGCGCATGTCGGGCTTGCTGACCCGCATTTGTGCTAAGTTGGCAGCCCACACCATAGGCATTTACATCAACTATTTGCTAGGTCGCCCTCTTCTCAAGCTCAAAGACCTGGCAGTGATCTAGCACAAAGCGTAATTAGGATTCTGTTAGAGGCTCAGAACTAAGGGCAGAAATCATGTCCTCCTTCTACTACACTTGCAGGAGGGTTTGTAGTACCAGAAACAGAACAAGCCTCAATTCGAATTCTTCCATCGCCTCCATCACCATAGCCAGAAGGTTGCTCATCACTTGTACCACCTGTAGCTGTAATTTTATTAGTGCCTAAAGTAGCAGTCTGAACTTTTAATAAAATAGAACCGCCAGCGCCCCCACCACCAACTCCGAAGGGGTCAACACCGGCATAGTAAGCATCTTCTCCATTTGCCGTTATAGAACCATTAGTACCCATCGTAAGAGTAACACCAGTAATATAAACTATTCCTCCGCCGTTCCCGCCTCTCTTAGCACCACTGTCTTGCCAGTTATGCGCTCCATGACCGCCAGCCCCACCAAAAGTCATATTAGTTAAATCAGCAGTGCCAGAAGTACTTCCCCCATGAGCAGGGAAGGGATTGTTATCTTTATAACCGTCTTGGCCTTTAGTCCCATTTCCTCCACCCGCGCCTCTTACAATATCATTCTGGGCCGATCCACTTTCGTTTTCTCCACCGCCACCTTCACTTCCACCAGTTGGCCCTCTGGTGGCGTAAGAAGCATATTTAGACCCTTCTCCACAATATTGGGATTGATTATTTCCATTAACGGTAGTGGTGCTAGCTCTAAATCCTTTATAGTCCGCTAAAATTGTTCCATTGACTGTTACTGTTCCCGTTGCCAAAAAAGCCAAAATTCCACCGGTTGTTCCGTCCCAGGCGTGAGCTGTCAGGATTCCCCCACTTTGTACAGTCACATTTCGAAATTGTGGAACTCGTATAGCCTGGGCTTTAGAGTTCCCGCCGACTGTGTAAGTACTCTGGAGATTTTCTTCAAGGGTTACTATTCCTGAGCCGGACTCAACACTTGCGATAGTGCCCATTTCGTAAGCGCCTGCGCCTGTCCCCTGTGTCTGATGCAACAAAATCCTTTGCCCTGCTGCAAATCCTGAGGTATTTGCAAGCTGCACCTGCGGTTGACCAGCACTGGCGCTACTGCTCAACGCGGATCGCACGTCATCAACATATACTGTCCCTGAAACCGTAAGATCGCCATCCGAGCCGTCTCCAAAAAGCGGATGAGGAGTAGGTGTCGGTGTCTGAGTGGGTGTTGGTGTGTTGGTGGGCGTGTTGGTGGGCGTTGGCGCATTGGTTGGTGTCAGTGTACCAGTCGGGGTATTAGTCGGCGTGTTGGTTGGCTTTGGGGGGTTGACAGGAGTGTTGGTGGGTGTTGGAGTAACCTTCGTCGGGTCGTAGCTCTTCATGATGGATGGCAAGTACACCCTTCCGCTCCCCTCTCCCTTTAAGACTGAGAGGTCATAATTGGTACCACATCCTCCAGCTTGGGCGTTCCAGTGCCGTACCATCACATAGTAAGTTCCATTAGCTGGCGCAACCCAACCTTCGATGCGTGAAGCGCGATTCACACCAGGCTCGGTATCATCATTCTCAGCCAACAAGGTGGTGCCATCCGTGTCATACAGGAAAGCATATGTATCGCAATCAGCGTCAACCAGGGCGGTTTGAATCGTATAGGTCATGCCAGCGGTGGCTTCGAACTTGACCCAGTCCTGATCGTCAGTCACGTGGAAGTTGTGCCTTTGAGTCGCTTCCACCCCGATCATTGTGGCTGCTGTGTAAGTATTGTCTTGCTCGTAAGCATCGGCAGTAGCAGTGCCACAGGTCTGGATAGTAGTAGAGGTATCACTATCGATCGGATAATCCTCATAGTTGCCGGCTTTGTCCCGAGCGCGGCAGCGGAAGTAGTAGGTATGGCCATCCAGAGCGTTATCAAATGCTGCCGAGGTAGATGTTGTACCAAGAAGCCAATCATACCAGCCCCACCAGCCAGCCGCCATATATTGCACATCGTAAGATGCAATCTCGGACGCAGTCTCAGATGCAACCTCCGCTGGGCTATCCGAACCGGACCAACTGACGGTGAAGGACTTGTTGCTCTGTGTTGCCAGCAAGGTATTGATGGAAGAAGACGGCAGCGTGCGGTCAAGTATTACATAAACGTAGCCACCTGGGTCCATTGTCTCATTTCCGGCTTTGTCGATAATGTGAATAGTAAGCCAAACACCCCCGTCTGGTACGCCAGAGCAGTCCCAGTTGAGGCTATAGGGGGCTGTACTATCATCTCCCAGATGATGCCAGCTAGGCCATGCAGCATGAAATTCTACCTTATCCACCCCGCTGCCCGAATCGCTGGCTTCGGCGTAAATCGGAATGCTATTAGTGCTAAAGTAAGAGTCGCTACCTGGATATGTTATCTGACCAGTAGGAGGCGTGGCGTCGCTGCCACGAAGCTTGAAAGATCCAACGCGATCTCCCCAACCAAAGTCGTGCAGGTTAGGGACATCCTGCTGGAAACTGGCTGTCTCGCCGCCATAGGTTGCATAATCGTATAGGTCTACAATGCGATAGCCGTTGATTCTAAGGGAGGAGACGTTGTTGTCGAGGCCATCGTTGCTCAGATCAGGATCATCGGCGGAGAATGACTTACATGTGCCCTCATAGTATGAATCAGTGCACAAAGTCACCCCATCCGGCGGGCACGATTGAGTGGTGGGATTCACAGTGTTACTCGGGCCAGATTCCCCGCCAGCATTAAAAGCCGTTACATAGTAGGAGTAACTGGTGCCACAGGCCAACCCCTTATCCTGGTAGCTCGTTGTGCCAGAGCTTACTTGAGCTATTTGGGAGCCGTTACGGAAAATCTTGTAGCCGTCTATGACACCTGAAGCGGCGCTCCATGACAGGTTGATCTGCCACGGAGATACAGCATTGGCCGAGAGGTTGGAGGGAGAGCCAGGCCCTTTCGGACGTAATTCAAAGGACTCAGCCCTGTCACCCCAATTGTGGATGTGGAGGTCGGGCACGTCTTGCTCAAAGGTTCCCCTCTGCCCCTGGTAATTGGTATTATCATAAAGGTAGATGAGGCAACCGTCTTTGAGATCCAGGGATGAGACGCTGTTTCCGAGTCCGTCGTCATGCAGATCGGAATCGTCGGAATGGAAGGTCTTGCACGTGCCGCCGTAATTGGTATCTGAGCAGAGCTTCACATCGCAGGGGAGAGGATCACACGCACGCAGCTTAAAAGATTCGGCCCGATTATCCCAGTTGTGGGGAGCGAGATTCGGAATATCCCATTGGAAGGTGCCTTTCTGTCCGTTGTAATCGGTATTATCGTACAGATCGAGGCAGTAATTACCATAGAACTTAACAGACGACACACTATTCCCAAGGCCATCATCGTGGAGGTTGGGATCGTCGGAGGTAAAATTCTTGCACGTACCCTTGTAGTCGGGATCTGAGCACAGGATGATACCGCTACTGGGTGGCGGGGGAGGTGGCTGATACCGTTCGATTTTCATAGACCGCGCCCGGTTACTCCAGCCCGAACCTCCAGAGCCAAGATCAGCCCAGTCAGCATCAAAGTGGCCGGGCTGACCGCCAAGATTGTAATCGTCATACAGGGTAACGTGATAGTTGCCTACATAGCTACCCCAGTAGCGAAGGGAAGAAGCTTTCCTGTCCAGGCTTCCCAGATTGGGATATTGCCCTTCGGTAAAGGTCTGACAGGGACCGCTATAGTTGATACCGTCACACAACTCGATGCCATCAGTCGGAGGTGGTGGAGCCGAAGTACTGATGACAAACCGTCGAGAGACCCAGACACTGGGTTGGTTAGAAGTACTCCAACTCCGCATGTGCCAATAGTAGGTGCCGTCTTGATCAAAGGTCCAGGTATAGTCGGTGTGTTGAGTGCCCAATCCCGTATCTTTGATCCAAGGCTGATCATCAGGATTTGAGCTTCGATTTAACCGGAAAGTGTATCCGTTAAGAATAGAGCAGTTCGGCGCTTGCCAACGGAAAGTCACGGTGCGGCTGTTCAGTGTAGCACTTTCATCAGGTTCTAGAAGGGGGGGGGCAGAACAGGCGCCAGGAGGTGGTGGCGGAGGCGGAGGAGGCGGTGGTGAAATAGGTGTTGAGGGAGCACCTGAATATTCCGCCTCAAATATTATAGATGCCCCATCGGGAGCTACGATGGCAAACACCAGCGTATGTGCAATTCGCCTCAACTGGTCATAAATTTCAAATACAACCAGTAGATCCTCTAATTGATCGATACCTATGTAAATTCCCACTCTAGCAAGGATTTCCCGTAGTGCAGCAGCTTGCTGCTTCTCCGTAGCAAGTTTTCGCAGTTCCCACACTGCCTTCAATACATGCGTAGGTACAGATGACCAATCATCAATCGCGTTTAATTCGCTTGCAGCTTTTTGTATAGCACTTAACCCTTTGAGGGCATTCAAAGTGTTACCAAGCGCACTCTGATCTAATCCAGATATCCCAGGTATTAGTGATAGAATTGTATCAGCGATGTTCCAAAGACAAGCTTTGTAATCATACTGAGCTTGTACAGCCACGGTCTGCCCTATCTGAGTGAAATTCCCATGATACGTCACTATTCCCTCTGGCGGCAGCACACCAAAGTTAGCAAAGATATCGTCAGTAGTTACTGAGGCACCATTTGTTCCAATCACTGATATACTTAGCCAGGCATTGACATAGTTTCTAACCACCAAATTTCCGCGTACGCCTGAAGCGTCAGCTACCATTTCACTGACGCCACCGCCAATCTCTCCATGCGCGTGGGCTTCATTGGGAAAGATGTAATTTGGTACTTGCGATGCATTCGGCGCTAAACTAGACAGAAAGAAACCAATAATTACACATATATACATGAAAGAGATTTGTTTTCTTCTCATTGCGCACCTTCTCCGCTCCATTTGAGTAATATCAGGCTAAACAGTTGCCTATTACTATTTTCAGAATGTTTCCTCCCTTTCCACAGAGAAAACGAATGCATCTAACAATCAGGGAAAAGATATATCTGAATGAGTACAATGAGTACGAAGAATTCGGTAACGCCTATCACCATATCAGAAGCTTCTTGATGATGTCTACATAATCAGGCGTGTATACCCGTTGGCTCTGAGCTCCCTGATGCCCACTAAGTTCGAAGCCGCTTGTCAGGCAAAGTGTTGCTTACCATCCGTCTAAAGGTCTCCAATTTTAGGGACGCGCTTCAGTGGTTGTTGAAGAAAAAAACCAGCGTCAGGCACACGAGCTTGTTCCTTAGCTGGTGTTTCAATATAAGAATGTGGCGATTGTCAGGACAGGCTCATGTCCTGGAGGTCGAACCGTTGTTTAACTTACATTTATTTTACCATTTCTTGAGTGTTTTGTCAAGGGTTTTTTGGTTATTTTTTGGTTAAAAATTTCAGAACATAAGTTCTAGTATGGTTTTCTTACCGGGTATCAGTATCAAGCAGACAGGACTATCCAAAGGGGTCTCCAAACAGGCCATTGATTAGAGAAAAGTACATTGCCCCAGGCTGCATCCAGCGGTGACCTTTAATATCGCCCTATCAGCTCTGCCTTAACAAGAGCCCCGCCGGCTAGGGCAGAGTCTAGTCCGTGTGTCAACCAGCTTGTGCATATCAGCGGTGTTAGGAGCGTACATTATTCCCTCCTTCAAAACATCCGTAGCTGCACCACCCCAGCCGGGTCAAAGCCCACCCTCGGCACAGGGACAGGCTCCACCTCTTCCTTCGCTTCTGCCCCTTCCTCTGCCATAACCGCCTTCCGGAACAGGCTCCCCAGGTCAACCGGAAGGCCCTCCATCACCGAGCGCATGAGCTGCGAGGTGAAGTCCTCGGTTGCGTTCATGGCCGCCAGCCCCTCCCTGACAACGAAGCTCCTGTCAAATAAGGCGGGAGTTTTCCTGCTCTCAATTGCCTCCTGCCCCTACCCCCTCCTCACCCACACAACCCCATCGGCCCGAAAAGATGCCCGTCCACCGGCCCCACCAGGGTCTCTAACTCCTCCAGCACCTCATCAGGCAGGTCGAGGGCCAGCAGCCGCCCGTCCTCGGTGACGACCAGCACGGCCTCAACGGGCTTTGAGTGTCTGTCCGACATGACGCTGCACCCTCCTGTGATACTCCGGCTTCTTCACCGTCTGCGTAGGGTCGCCCAGCAGGTCGTCCAGGCCGGACAGCACCTCATCCAGACACATCTTTCCCTGCGCCCCCTTCACGTCGGCGGTGAGATCGCCGGTCTCTTCGTCGATGGTGAAGACCACTTCAACTACTCTCTTTGTCACCTCTGCACCTCCCTTCGATGGTCATTGCTTCCTCAACCAGCATACAGCCGCACTCGGATGGTCTGCACGCCCGCTTTTCGCCGGTCGCTCAGAATGGTCGCCTTTTTCTGCCTGACGACCTTGTTCACCGCAGCCCTGGCGTACTCGGTCTTGAGGCGGGTGATCGTATCGTCTCTCCACCTGTGCCTGCGGTCGAACTCGCTGATGATGGGGATGTAGGCCCCGCCCTGGTGGGCAAAGCCCACGTCGTTGCTGCTCCCGCCAATGTGCCGGCGGCGGACGATCACCTCGGCCTGCTCGGACCGCTGACGCCCCTCGTAGCCGTATAGATGCTGCGGCTGGTCGTGCACCTCGACCTGCTCGTAGCCGATGGCCTTCAACGCTTCGAGCAGACACTCCCGATCACAAAATTGGATACCGTTGAACACAACGTAAGCGGACACCGTTACACCTCCCTGATCTCCTAATCTGCGCCCATCCACAACCAGCCGCAGGATGGGCACTCCTCTCTCAAAATCTTCTCCCCAACCTCCGCGCCGCATTGGGCGCACCGCCCGGCCTGGACACACGCCTCGCATGGCTCCAACGTCAGGGCATCGATGCCGAGACCCTGACACTCCAAACACCGCCTGTCCTGTCGCTCGACCCACGCCTTCAGCCTGGCGACTCTTTCCTGGATAGTATTGCTCAAAGCCTCAGCCACGCTCAGGAAAAACGTTCTCTCCGGTGAGTTCGGAGAGTACGACTCAGCACTCTCCCTCAACAAACGCACCGCTCGGCCCGGTTCAGCCTGGTCCAGTTGAGCAGCAGCGTCCTCCAAAGCGCAGCCTAATAAGGTCGCAAGCTCGCCCATCTTCGCCTCCTCACAGCTCCAACCCGGCCCCGACCAGCTCTTTGGCCTCCACCGGGGCGCTGGCCGGCCTGGCCCGCTTCTCTCCCCACTTCCGCAGAGCGTTGATCTGCTCGGCCATCGTCTGGGACAGTGGCACGGTCCGCCGGGCAGCCTGGGCCAGGTCGTCGGCCTCGAGCTCCCGCCCGGCGTCGAAGGCGTGGAGCAGGGCTTCTTTCACCACCTGCTCGATCTCCGCCCCGCTGAAGCCCTCCATGCCACCGACCAGCTCCTCGATGGGGAAGCCCTGGGCCTGACGGCCTCGCTTCTCCAGGTGAGCGGCCAGGATCGCCGCCCGCTCCGCCCGGTTGGGCAGGTCGAGCATGAACAGCTCGTCGAAGCGGCCCTTGCGCAACATCTCTGGCGGCAATGCCTCGATGCGGTTCACCGTCGCAACCACGAACACCGGTGATTCCTTTTCGGCCATCCAGGTGAGGAACCGACCAAACACCCTGGTCGCCGTCCCGCTGTCGTGGTCGCCGCTGCCCCCGGCCCCGGCAAAACCTTTCTCCATTTCGTCGATCACAAGTACAGCAGGAGCCACCGCCTCGGCCAGTTGGATGGCCCGCCGGATGTTAGCTTCGCTCTCTCCCACCAGCGAGCCGAACACCGCCCCCAGGTCCAGCCGAATCACCGGCAGATGCCAGAGGTAGCCGACCAGCCGCGAGAGCAGCGACTTGCCGCACCCCGGCGGCGAGGCCAATAGTATCCCCTTCGGCTGATCGATCCCGAACCCCCTGGCCTCCGGGCTGAAGGCCCGCCGCATCCGCACCAGGTACTCCCGCAGCAG
>CAZYHC010000079.1:0-20512 GCA_964646625.1 uncultured Anaerolineales bacterium | reverse complement strand
GCCAGGTCCAGACCGGCCTCCCGGGCTATCTTGCGGGCCACCGGGCTGATCTTGATCCTCTCCTGCTCCTCTACGAAAGCCAACACGTCTCGCTCCACGATGCGGGCTCCAGGCCCGGTGCCCATGATCAGAGGGATATCTATCCCCTTCTCTTTGGCCAGACGACGCGCCCGTGGCGAGATGAAAATCCGTCCCTCCTCCCGCACGGGGGGGCGGACTTCAGTTTCCACCCTGGGCCTTACGGCGGCTGCTTCCTGTACCGGCGCGGATACCGGGGCAGACGGTCGGGCTGCCGCTTCGTAGGCGCTGAGGTCCTCGTCGGGCACGCCGATGACGGCGATGAGGGTTAAAACGGGCACTTTGGTTCCCTCGTTGTAAAAAACCTGGCGCAAAACGCCCGTACCTTTGGCCTCAACGTCGAAGACGGCCTTGTCCGACTCGATCTGCACCAGGGGGGTGCCGCGGTTCACCTTTCCCCCGACCGGGACCAGCCACTTGAGAATGGTGCCTTCTTCCATCGTCTGGCCCATTTTGGGCATGATGACTTCTGTTGCCAAATATAACCTCCAAAATTTTTGAACTTCACGGGTCCAGAGCCAGCCATAGCCGCCGATTGATCTCCTGGATCAAGTCATGGCTCAAATAGCCTATTTCGCCTACAAGCAAGCTGCGAACTATTGTACCTTTTTTCACTCCGTATACCTTACCTTTAAATCTGCATCGGTGTATATGTCTTCAGCGGGGTCATTGAGAAAGTCCAGTGCACCGCTTGCCATACTCAGCCGCAACAACTCCGAGGCTGGCAATTCCTCCTCAACCTCGACGGGTGGCTCATCCAAAATAACGATGATCACCTGGGCATTCTCGGGTAATGAGAGGGGCTCTAGCAAGCGAATATACTCTCCATCAAATATACCTCGTACAGATTTTAACATCAGATTCCCTCCGTTTAGGCCCTCCGCTGGCGTCTGAATTCTAGGCCATAATCTCGCGCACAGCCTGCACGATGCCCTCCACGCTGGGGATGGCTGCATTCTCCAGCGTTTCGCTCATAGGGATGGGCACGTCAGCGCCCGTGACTCGCATCATCGGCGCATCCAGCCAGTCAAAGGCCCGCTCGTTGACCAGGGTTAGCAGTTCGCTGATGAAGCTATTTGTTCGGTAAGCCTCGGTCACGCCTATGATGCGCCCCGTCTTTTTGACCGATTCGACGATGGTTTCGATGTCCAGGGGCTTGAGGGTCCTGGGGTCGATGACCTCCACCTCAATGCCTTCTCCGGCCAGTATTTGGGCCGCCTCCAGAGCGTAGAGCAACATGCGCGAGTAAGCCACCACCGTCACGTCCCTGCCTGCGCGCTTGATATCGGCCACACCCAGCGGGATGGTGTATTCTGCTTCGGGGACGGGACCTTTGGTGCCGTACAGCACTTTGTGCTCGATGAACATAACGGGATTATCGTCGCGGATGGCCGCTTTGAGCAGTCCTTTGGCATCGTAGGGGGTGGCAGGCATGACCACGTAGATACCTGGGAAGTGCATCCACAGCGCCTCCAGGCTCTGGGAGTGGTGGGCGGCGATAGAGCGTCCTGTCCCGCCCTCGGTGCGGATGACCATCGGCACCTTAGTCTTGCCCCCGAACATGTAACGGTTCTTGGCCCCCTGGTTAGCGATCTGGTCCATAGCCAGGGGAGTAAAGTCCACGTACATAATTTCGGCTACGGGTCTCATGCCACTCATGGCTGCTCCTACCGCCCCTCCCCCGATGACCGCCTCAGAGATGGGCGTATCCATGGCCCGATTCCCGCCGTAGTCGGCGAACAGACCCCTCGTTACCTGGTAAGCTCCACCGTAGAGCCCCACGTCCTCACCCATAATGAAAACTCGCTCATCGCGGTCCAACTCTTCGCGCAGGGCCTCGTTGAGGGCCTGGCGATAGGTGAGCTGGCGCATGTTTGGGTCACGGCGCACCTGCTCCCTCAACAGCTGCTCGCGCTCGATTTCTTGGGGCGAGGGTGGGGTCAAGACGTAAACGTCCAGCTCCAGCTCCTCTGGCGGCGGGTTCGGCGAGTTCAGGGCAAACTCGGTGGCGGTCTCGATGGCTTGCAGGGCCCCGTCTTCCACCGCCTGAATCTCGTCTGCGGTGGCCACTCCGGCCTCGAGCAACTTATCCTTGAGGACCGTGATAGGGTCTCGACACTTCCACTCGGCCTCCTCATCCTTGGTGCGATAGGCGCAGGGGTCAGAGCGGGAATGACCGTACCAGCGGTAAGTCTTGCACTCGATGAGGGTTGGGCCTTCGCCCTGTCTGGCGCGTTCTACGGCCTCCTCCACTTTCTGCTTGACGTCCAGCACGTCCATGCCGTCCGCGATCACGCCGGGGATGCCGTAGGCACAGGCCCGGTCGGCGACATTATCCAGCTTGCTGGCCTTCCTGAAAGGCACCGACATGCCGTACAGGTTGTTCTCGCAGATGTAGACCACCGGCAGGTTCCAGGCCGAAGCCAGGTTCAGCGACTCGTGGAAGTTGCCTGTATTAGAGGCTCCATCGCCGAAAAAACACAACACTACCTGGTCGGTGCCCCGCAGCATGACGGAGATGCCCGCCCCGGTGGCTACCGGGATGTTGCCGCCCACAATGCCCGTCGCTCCCAGGTTGCCCTTGGTCACGTCGGCGATGTGCATTGAGCCGCCCCGGCCCTGGCAGTAGCCTGTAGACTTGCCGCACAACTCGGCCATCATTTTGTTGAGGTGTTCCTGTCTGGCCGCCGGGGTGTGGGCGTGACTGTCGCCGTGAGCGTGGCAGTGGCCGTGACCACGATGAGTGCTGGTGATGATGTCGTCCTCACGGATGGCCGCCATCGCTCCGACCGCCACCGCCTCCTGCCCGGCGTAAAGGTGAGACGCGCCCTTGATGATGTCGCGCCCCAACAACTCAAAGACCTTTTCCTCGAAGAAGCGGATTTCCATCATCCGCCGCAGATAAGTCAGCAGCTCTTCTGTGGAAAGGTCCGTTTCTTGTAGTAAATTCACTTTTGTCTCAGCGGTCATTCTCGTATTTTTTCCCCTTTCAGGTAGGTTCAATCCATAATCTGGCCTCAATGCCCTTCATAAGTATACTCTTTTTGCCCGATAAAATCAAATGCAAAAGTTCCTCCAACCCAGGTGCCTGGCACTTCCAAAGTGCCAGGCACCTTAACACGCTCTTTTTTCGCGAGCTCCGCGTCGTCCATGTCCTCCGCGAAAAGAAATCCGTGTCGGCTGGAAACATGACAGGGAGGTTGGAAGCGCAAAAGCCAGGCTTCCAACCTCCCTTAAAGTAGATCAGCCCAGGACAAAAGGCTGCCAGCCACTAAAACTGGACTTTGAGCAATGTAATGGGCCTGCTGAGGAAAGCACCACCTATCACGGGCCGGATACCAGGTCTCTGATTCCTTCCAGCTCCTCCGGCGTGGTCAGCACCCCGATTTCCAGGAAATACTCCACCCGCTGGCCTGGTTCCAGGAGCACCAGCCGGCCCTCTTCCCTTTCCAACTGTCGTCCGTCCCCCTTACAGTTGGAGGGCTCCATACCGACCACGTAGGTGCTTTCCCCCATCATCTTCCATTCGATGAACACGGGCAACTCCCGCTGACGATAACGAACGTAGAGGCCGATGCCTTCTCCCTGGTTGAAGTTGGGGTTGACCAAAGCGGCCGTCGCCATCCCTTCCGCGTCGGCCCTCAACTTGTGGTAAAAGACGTGCTCGAAGAAGTCGGGAGTGGGCGGCTCCATCACGTTGTAACGGTCCAGGCCCTCGGCGGCGATCTCGGTGCGCGGTACCACCTCGATAGAGGGGAGCAGCAGCTCCGCGCCTTCGTCCACTATCGGGAAGCCGATGTTGCAGTGGTAGATTATCATGTGCGGGGTGGTCTGGAAACCCGCGTTTTCCACCACGTCCTCGATGAACAGGCGCGACTCTCCCATCCTGGCCCAAACCTTGCGGGTCAGCACCAGGTTTTCCTGGAAGACCGCCGTCTCGCGCACCTTGCCCTGCACCCACATCACGTAATCGTCGCCCTGCCATTCGGCGTCGGCCCAGACGTTGGTGGCCGGGATGTGGGAGATACGCCCGTGCAGCCCAAACTCCTGATCGCCGTCCGTGGATGGCGCCCCGGCGTAGATCAGGCCACAGGTCAGTTCCAGGCCGCCGTGAAAGGTGCGCAGCCACCTCAGCCCTTCCGGCTCGAAGTAGGTTGGGGCCGCCGCTCCAGTGGCCGATTTCCAGGCCAGAGGACGCCCGTTGTGCTCGGCCGGGCCGATGTCCATCCCCCGATCCAGCAGGACGGTGAAGCGGAACCCGCTTCCCGTATAGACCTCGGCTGTCCGCACCCCCGCCTCTCGCCCGTCGTCCAGACGGGCCAGATGCACCCCCGCCACCTGGGACATATGGCCTACCAGGCGGCTCAGTTCATCTTTGGTATACTCTCTGCCGTAGAGTTTAGCCATTTTTTCCTCCTCCTTTGCTTATGCTAAACCGGAATTTATTTCGCGTTCTCCCCTGCTTACCGCACGCATCCCCCCTGGATGCAGCAGCCCCCCAGAGAGACCCCGGTGCAGGTCTCACCCGCCGAGCATACGAAACCATTGTATTGGTAAACGTCTTCGGGGCCCTGATAGGTGCAGGTCTGGCGCTCCGCTTCGTGGAAGAATCCCACCTCATCTATCCAGAGGTCAAAGGGGGTGGGAGGCGATAGCCCCCAATCTCCTCCATAGCCGTCGATGTACCACCTCAAAAAGCGGTCGTAGTAATCGTCTATGCGCGGAGGATCCCAGCCGGGATTTTCGCACTGAAGAGAAGGGTTGTTGGGCAGGATCACCAATTGCCAGCCGGAAGAGCCCTTGTTATTGACGAAATGGTAATAATGGGTGGCAGGATAATTCTCTGGGTATAGGTAGGTGCCTATCTCCATGTTATGCCAGGGCCAGGACTGTGTTACCACAGGATAGTTGGCAGGAAATAGGATGTAAAACATCATCCTGTTGGCTCCGGCCGCCTGGGGGATGCCTCGATCCCTGGGCGGATACCAGTAGTAGAGGTAAATGTCGCCCTGGGTTACGTGTACTCTCAGAGAGCTGGAGGTGCCGTTTGCTCCCCTGGTTCTATCTATTTCAAAGGTGCCCTGGTCACCCTCGCCCGGATACAACCACCACCCTTCGACGTCGTTATCGGGGTCACCTGCCCGCAGGTCGCCTTCAAAGTTGTCCAGCATCGTCACGTCGGGGGGCGGCGCGACGGTGGTAGGGGTGGGAGTGGGGGCTTCGCCGTCAGAGCTCTGCATGGCTACGGGCACGTATACATCGCATCCGAGGGCGATGCTCAGCGTGACACTCTCGACAACCGTCCAGTATAGCCGGTCTTGATCGTTTCCGTTATCGGTCTCGTTCTGGAACTGCAACCGTATCTGGAAACGGCTCTCGCCGCTGTCTACCAGCGAGCGAAGGAGGTCGGTCACGTCGGCCTGGATGGTGGGGCTGATGAAAGTCCCCACCTGAGCGCCGGGGACGGCGTCGTAATCGCTGGCCAGGGGTGCCCTCTCACCGTATTGATAGTTGTAGATCAGCAAGCTGCCCAGGTCGTTGAAGGGGTCGCCCAGCGTGCCGTTTTCGCTCAGGTCCAGCATAGCCTGGGCCACTATCTCCCCGGCCAGGGGCGTGAGGTCGAAGCTCATAAAAGCCCTCACTCCCCGGTTGAGCAAGACAACATCTCCAACTGTCAACTGGGGGCCGATGCCCCCACCCTGCCCCACCCAGCCACTTTCCGCATCCAGAGGGATAGTGAACGTTTGGGTATAAGCGTGGGTGGCAACCAGGCCCTCTCCATGCGGAGGAAAAGTCCCCCGCCGGTCGTCGCTGCTCATATCGCTGACCGGGCGGTATCTGTTCGCTTCACCGTCGGGGATGACCAAAGACTCGGCGGGGCGCACGTGCCCCGGATTGATCGCCGAGGCCAGGCCGCAAAGCAGCAAGAAGGTCAAGAAAACTGTTATCCATCTGTTCATTGCGTTCATTATTACTCCTTCCCTTTGCCAGAAACCGATGGTCACGCAGGAGCAAGACCCAGATAGAGCCTCAGCGCCTTTTCGACTTCTGGCAGCCGTTCGGCTTTAAGCGTAGAGAGCTTACGTGCGAGACGTTCTTTTGCCACCGTCCGTATCTGACCGCACAAGAGCAGAGAATCAACTTTCAGGCCGGGGTCATTTCGCGTCAACACAACGTTGATAGGGAACCTCTGTCCAGCTAAGTTGCTTGTGAATGGCACAACACAAACAGTTGGAGCAAACTCATTGGTCACATCGTTGCTGATGATCAGGCACGGGCGAATACCTCGTTGCTCGCTACCGCGCACCGGATTGAGATCCACCAGCCAGATGTCACCTCGTTTCACTCCCACCACGGCCCTCCGTCCTCTTCAGGAAAAGTCTCGGCCAGATCCGGTTGTCCATATAGTCCTTCTTCGGCCATGGCAACCTCCGCCTCACGCTCCTGTTCAGACATGGCAAGGTATGCCGCCTTGAGCTTGCTTAACGAGTGCTCTTGCTCCTCGCTCGGAGAAACAATCTGGATCAGCAATCGTTGCCCAGGAGCTTCGGGCAATGGCGTTTTTAGTTCTAAGTGCGTGGCATCCAGCACTACAGCTTCCAGGGTTTTCGGCGCTATTTCCTTCGTCATTCCACTCCCTCCTGCTCAGAACCGATGGAATCTCGTTATCTCATCTCCTGTCCGCCGGTGACGTTGATGGCCTGTCCGGTCATGTAAGAGGACTGATCCGAAGCCAGGAAGACCACCACGTTGTTCACGTCTTCGTAGGTGCAGCCTCGCCCCAGCGGCACCTGAGCCTCGTATTTCTTGCGCACCTCTTCAGGGGTGAGTCCCCATCTTTTGGAGAACTGTTCGTACAGGCTATTCACCCACAGGGGCGAATCCATCAGGTTGCCGGGACAGACGGCATTGACCCGCACGTTATGGGACGCCAGTTCTAGGGCCAGGCTTTGGGTCAGGCCCAGACCGGCAAACTTGGAGGTGGCGTAGGCCGAATTCTTGAAGCTACCTTTCTTGCCCGACTTGGAGTTGATCTGGATGATAACCCCGCTTTTCTGCTCCTGCATCACCCGCGCCGCGGCCTTGGCGCACAGGAAATAGCCTGTCACGTTGACCTCGATGACCTTGCGCCACTTGTCGGCCGGGAAGTCGGTGATCTCCCCGGAGAAGAGGATACCGGCGTTGCTGACCATGATGTCCAGGCGACCGAACTCCTGCACCGTGCGCTCCACGGCGGCCACGACCTGCTCCTCGTCGGTTACGTCAGCCTGGATAGCCAGGGCGCGGCGGTCACTTTCAGCTTCGATGCTGGCCGTCACCTGCTGGGCGTTCTCCAGGTTGATGTCGAGCAGAACCACGTGGGCCCCTTCCTGGGCCAGCCGTCGAGCGATGGCCTCGCCCAACCCCTGGCCGGCTCCGGTCACGATGGCTATCCGGTCTTCCAGCAATCTTTTAGATTCAGATTTTGAGTTTTTCACGTAACAACTCCTCCTCCGCTTCGGGCGTCCATTCACGCCCGTTCTTCAGCTTAGCGTAGACGCCCGGCAGCACGTCTTTCAGGTCGGGGAGAGCAGTTAGCTCCAGGTCGGTGAGCTGAGGAAAGACCACGATCTTGCCGGGGTAAACGGTGTCGCGCATGGCTACGATCCCTTCCTTGGCCCCGTTCAGGCCGGCGATAGCCGCCACCGAGCGGTTAGGCGATAGCTCTCCGGTCTCGGTTTTGTGCAACATGCTCTTCAGGTCGTCAATGGTGGATGCAGTGCTGCCGATGATGCGGGCCTGTTGGGCTGAATAAACGATGGTCAGGTCCACCTGCGCTCCGGTCCCACGGCCCAGGCCGGCAAAGACGTTCAGCACCCCGCCGGGCGCCAGGTACCCGGAGGCCTCGCTGGTGAGAGCAGGCACCGGAGCCAGCATCACGATATCGTCGAACCCGCGCCCTTCGCTCAGAGAGGACAGCCGCGCACGGTACTCCTCCGGCTCAAGTTCGGCCGGATTCAGACAGACCAGCTCTACCCCATGAGCCTCGGCCTCCGGCCCAAAGGTCTCTCCCAGGTCAGAGAGACGCGTGGTGCTGATATCGGTAGCCAGGATGCGGCGCGGCTTTTGGGGAGATTCCAGGGCACGTTGTACGTGCATGCGGCCCATTGGCCCGCCGGCCCCCACAAACCAGGCTATCCCCTCCGGTTTAAGCTTGCAACGGATCTCGGTGTAGTAGGCCTGGGCTACGTCGCTCCCGCCGGCGCCCACGTAGGTGCGATGATCGTAGTGGATGCGTCCTATGTCGATGGTCACTGGCCGGGACAACGGCTCGTCGGCCACGATGGCCAGGATGCCCCCTCTGGCCAGGTGTTCGGAGGCGTGCTCGATGGCGTCGGCATTGGCCTCCAGAACCACGATGTCGTCAAAGCCGCGCCCCTCGGTTTCGGCCAGAGCTTGTTCATAATCCAGCTCGTCCCACTCCACGAACTCGATCCCCAACCGCTGGGCCTTTTCTCGCAGATAGTCCCGGAACGGAGCAGGTACGGCGCTGGTCACGATCTTGCGGGGATGTCCTTTATGGTCTAATCCCCGGCTGACGGTGTATTCCCCTTTGCCCCCCACGAACCAGGCTATCCCGTCCGGCTTCAATCCCCGCCGATATTCCACGGAATAAGCTCTCTCCACGCAGGCCCAGGGTTCGGTCAGGCCGGCCTCGGCGTAACCCGTTTCGTCCTTCAGGGGGATCAGGTAACATCCATCGTCGCCGGCCAGAATCTCCTTGCCGACGACGTTATATTGGGCCAGGCCGCCGTCGATCAGATAGCCATAAGCCAGATTTTTCCCCTCATAATAAATATCGGCCTGGATGACAAAGCGGTCGCCGACTTTGTACTGATCCTTCAGGTTCTCGCCCACCCCCACCACCGTCAGGGCCACCTCGTGGCCCATGATCACCGGGTTTTTCTGCATATCGCGCCCCAGGATGCGCGGGTGGTCCGGCCCCAGACGGATGATCTTCATGTCCGAAAAGCACAACCCCACCGCGTCGTGACGGACCAGCAGCTCGTCGGGGCCATACTGCGGCACGGGCACGGTGATCGGTTTGTCGTCTTCACCCAGGTTCTCCAGCCCCGCCCCGTAGAGAGGCCAGATCAACATCTCGTTGGGCAAGGGATAGTCCACTTTTTTGTAGCGTTCCAGTTTGTCCGTCAACTTCAATTGCCTCCTATTCAATTGGTATCAGATGCTCATCAGCCAATCTTTGGTAAATCAACCGGGCCGCCAGTTCGTGCCCCTGCTCGTTCCAATGTCCATCGTGCTCGAAATGTAGCGGCTGGTGATTTTTTGCAAACTCCTGGTTGAAAAGCGGTTGTAGGGCCAGGTAGCCAATCCCTTGTGCCTGGCAAAAGTCCGCCAGGATGCGCTCTGGTTTTTCGAAATCCCACTCAAAGTGTTTCATCGCCGGCCAGACATTCATAATCCTGCGAAAGCCGCCCGGGAATCTATGCCACTCCGTAAAGGCAACGAGCAAAAATGCGCTACGATTATCCTTTGACAAATTATAAGCTTCGACGATATAACTCTGAGTGGTATCCCAGGCGGCCGGCCATATTTCATCATACTCCTTTTGATAGACGAAGAAATCTACAGGAATCTGTTCTTTCAAAGGCAGACGGTTCGTGACCATCCGCCATCTATATTCTTGCACCCGCTGCCCCACTAGAGCAAAGAGCCTGGACTCACGCAGGAAAAAAGGCAACTCTGGTCCTGGCACGTAGATTGGGGGAAAATAGTTGCCTCCAAAAGCCTGGAGCTGAGCTTCCACTAAGGCTCCTATCTCCTCCGAATCATCACGCACGTCGTTAGGTAAGAACTCCATAATCACCAGGTCGGGGTGGTAGCGCATCCCCAGCCTGGTCAGCATTTTGTAATGCCCTTTGGCGCCATTACCCGAGGTGCCCAGGCCGATGACCTCGAACTTGCGTTCGCTGTTTTCGCCGTTCTCGTTCAACATGCTTTCCAGGCGTTTGTGAAAGGTCTTGTCCAGGGGAACCTGGAGGGCATCTACAAATGAGTCTCCCACCACCACGATTCTGAAGGTGCCGGGGGCCTTATCAAAAGGATATTCTTTGTCGTGGAAGCCTTGAGAGTTCCAACGTGAATGAACGGGCGGAAAGTCCCTGACGAAGCCAGGGTTGCCCGGCCAGATAAAATCCCTGTCGGGCTGGTGCCAATATACGCAACATAGCTCGTCTTCGGTGACCACATCGATGGCAGGGATGAAAGCGCGTGCCAGAGCTTCGCATACCAGTAAGGCAAATATAAGACCTGATAGGCCGAGAAAAAGATTGATATATCGCCGCTTCACATCTCTCCTCATGTAAGTTTTCAGACGGTCAAAACTATGCCCCCCTCCGGCACGTAGCGGCGCAGGTATTGGTGTGATTCAGCCAGTTCCTTCAGGAGGGCCTCTTCCGTTTTGGTCGAACCGGGGATGGCTTCCAGAACCAGGATGCAGCATTCCACCGGCTTCATAAATTCTGCCAGGGGGCTAGCGGCGAAATGCCGATGGGAATGCTCGATGGCCTCCAGCACGGCGTCCATTTTGACGTGCCCCCGCTCGTTGTACTCCTGGGTGAAGGGCCAGTGGGCGCTGGCTTCGGGGGTGGTTTGCTGCAAATGAACGATCTCGCTGACGGCCGCAAAATGGCGCAGCCAGGCCGCGTAGCTCAAATCGTCGCCCTCTGCTCCGTACCACATCCCGGCCTGGTGGCCCACGTCCACGGTCAGGTAAACGGGCACCCCTTCGCTATCCCGATTGACCGCCTCCAGAAACTCGTAGCCCTGGGCGATGGTCCAGGGTATCTCGCTGGGGATGTACATCTGTTCGTGGTAGATGGCGGCCATCCCCTTCTGTTTGGCCACCACCGCCAGGGCCCTCAACTGGCTATAGATGTTGTCCAGGGCCGCCTGGTAACGGGCTTCGTCCGCCATCACCTCTATAGAGAAGGCGTCCAGGTGGCCGCCAAAGCGGTCTGTGCCCATCTCCAGGGCGATGTCCATCGTGGCCTCGATCCATTCTTTCATACGGGCACGCGGCGCCGGGTCGGAGTGGGACAGGCCGTGGAAACGATGGGTGGCTACCCCGGTGTAGATGTCGGTGATGGTGATATCGTATTTTTCGGCCGCGGCCCGCACCTCGCGCGCCATCCTGAGCTGAAATTCCTCGTCGCCGCTGAAAAAGGGGTCGATCACGTCGGCGCAAAACTCGTGGTAGGGAAAACCTAGCTCCCTGGTCAGGCGCATGAAATTGTCAGGCTCTTCCCAGCGCCGGGTCAGAAACGCGCCGTTAATGCCGAGATCGATTAAAACATTGCGTGGACTCATGTCACTCTCCCTGACTTTTTGTTTCCTTCCACTCCGGCGCTTCTTCTCCTGCTCTTTTGGCATACACCTGCCGCCGATGAAGGATATCCGGCCGGGAGTGAATGCGCTTCGCTGCCTGCGGGCTCATAAAGTTGGGCCCCCCCAGGGCGTAAGTGCCAAGCAGCACCCGGCAGGTCTTGACGTACATGTCCGTGACGTACTCCACCTGAGCTGCGGTGCGGCCCAGGACGAGCAGGCCGTGATTCTGGATCAAGATAACCTTCGGCGGCTCACCGTACTCTTCGGCGTGCCTTTCAATCGCTTCACGCACCTTGCGGGATAGGGGCAGGCCGGGGTCGGTGTAGGGCACGTAGGCCGGGGCCGGGCCGCACACCGCGATCTCGTCGGGGAAAAGCCGCCCGCTGATGGCCTCCTCGGCCCGCTGGGAGCAGAGGATGGCGTTCACCGCCGTAGGATGGGTATGGCCCACAAAAGCTGCTTCCCCGACGGTCAGGGCCAAAGCGTGAAACGTGGTCTCCACCGAAGGTCGGCCGGGCGCGTTCGGATCGACCCTGGCGGCCATCAAGCCTGCTTTGATCTCCTCGTCCGAGAGATCGCCGCCCTCCAGCATGTCCAGAATTATGTCAAACCGCACTTCCACAAAGCTCTCTGGCCCACTTTTTCCCATCTCCGCCCCGCTGACCTTGACCCAGAAAGTCTCTTCGTCGATGCGGGCCGAGGTGTTGCCCTCGCCCAGAATGACGTAATCTTTATGCCACTCGCCCAGACTGCGGGACATGGCGATCAATTTCTCTAAAATTTCGTCCCTGGTATTCATTTCACGCTCCGGCGTATCCTGTGCTTTCGGCTGTGCCCGTCAACCTCCGTTCTTTGGCGATCTTTTCGGGATAACCGCTGCGGCGGTAGGCGGCCAGCGGGTCGGGCTCCAGGCCCATCTCCTGGCGCACGGCGGCCAGAAGAGGCCGCACGTCGGTCTGGAAAGCGTCCTGTAAGATGTTTTCCGCCGTAACGATGTCGCCTGCCTGTTGGGCTTCGGCCAGAGCTTTACGGTCTACGAGCAGAGCTTTGGCATAAGCCCTCTGAATGTTGATCACCGATTGGATGGTGGCCTCGATCTTGGGCTTGACGTTGTGGCTCTGGTCGAGCATATAGGCCACGTCCATCGAGACGCTGGGATCAAGCTGGCCGTCGATCAACTCGTTGTAGATCAAAAATAGCTCGTGGGGGTTGTGAGAGCCGGTGGTCATGTCGTCGTCGCCGTATTTGCGGCTGTTGAGGTGAAAGCCGCCCAGCTTACCTTCGTCGATCAGGATGGATACGATGTGCTCCACGTTGGTGCCCTGGGGGTGATGGCCGGTATCGACCAATACCTGGGCCCGGTCGCCCAGCTTGAGACACAGGGCGTAGGACATCCCCCAGTCGGGGATGTCGGTGTGGTAGAAAGCAGGCTCGTAAAATTTGTACTCCACCAGCATCCGCATGTCGGGGGGCATGGCGGCGTAGGTCTGGGCCAACGCCTCTTCCAGCCGGTGCTTGCGCTGGCGGAAATTATCCTGGCCGGGATAGTTGGTGCCGTCGGCAAACCACAGGCTCAGGATGTTAGAGCCTACTGTCCTGGCGATGTCTATGCATTCCAGGGTGTGCTCGACCGCTTTTCGACGCACGGCCGGGTCAGGATGGCACATGCTGCCCAGCTTGTACTCGTCCTCCTGGAAGAAGTTGGGGTTGACCGCCCCGATTTTAAGGCCCAGGCTCTCGGCGTGTGCTTTAAGCGCCCCGTAGTTGTCCACCTTGTCCCAGGGGATGTGTACCGCCACCGAAGGGCAGACCCCGGTGACTTTGTGCACCTGGGCGGCGTCCTCAAACTTCTCGAAGGCGTTCCGCGCCGCGCCGGCCTGACGGAAAACCTTAAAACGCGTCCCTCCATCGCTAAAACCCCAGGAGGGGAGCTCGAGGTGTTGCTTTTTGAGCGCCGTCTTCACTTGGTCGAGGTCGAGGCCTTTAGCTGCCAGGCTCTCGGCCAGAATCTCGTATTCCCGATTCATTTCTCTTCTCCTTTCCTTGCTTATTGGCGATGATCGGACTAAAATTCCGAAGAGATAAGAAAATAGATATCTTTGATATTGGTTATGGTTCCTGTGAACCATTTTCCGTTGGTGCGGTTAGCCAGCGTTTTCAGCAGGTCCACATTGGCGTCCTCGCCGTAGGCGATGGTATATAACTTGACGCCGCTGGCCTCAGCCCCAGAGGGCAGATGGGCCAGCATCTCGCTTTCCGAAGGGCCGCCCTCGACCTCGTTCTTGCCGTCGGACAGGAGCACTATGCCGTACAACCGGGGCTCTTCGGCTTCCTGATCCTCGGCCTGGAGTTCGCTCATGCGGTCCAGGGCATAGATCACGGCCTGGTGCAGGGCGGTTCCTCCCCCGGCGAACAGGCCCCCGATGTGTTGCTTGAGGCTTTCCCCCACGGCCCCCACCTTGCCGGAGGCTTTCAGTTCCGTGATTTCGTGGGAGAAGGTGATGGCGTACATTTCGTCATCGGGGTACATCTGGTCGATGAAGAGACGCGCTCCCTCCACAGCCTGCTTGATCTTCTCCCCTTTCATGCTGCCGGAAACGTCCAGAAGCAGAATGACGGTCGCTTTTTTCTTGACCTGGTGCCAGACCTCCAGGACACGCACCACCACTTCGTCGCTGGGTTCCTCCAGAGGGGGCACGTCGTCGAGGGTCACGCCGGGGATGGCCCCGTGTTCCAGGTCGATGGGAGCGCGCAGGGGCACGTTGGCGTCGGCTGGACGCAGGCCCCAATCGATGGTCTTGTCCTGGTTTTCCGGCGAGAGCAGGGAGTCACGGAACATTTTGGCCGCCTGCTTCTGCTCCTCCGTGACCCACTCTGCGTTGAGAACGCAATAAGGGTTCTGCACCCAGAAGGTGCCGTCAGCCGGGTAGAGAGTGACCAGCGGGAAACGCAATTCGTCGGCGTGGTCCCGGTTCCATTTGATGATGTTGCTTTCGTAGGTAGTCACGGCGTGCAGATATTCGGGGCCACGCTGGGTCATGCGGGCCAGGATGTCGGTATCTTTCTTGCCGTAGTGAAAAACCCGCTTTTCCACTGCTTCCAGATTATCGATCACGCGGGGGCTTACCACATCCTCGACCGTCAGCGATGCGGTTTTGCCCACCGCGGAGTACACTTCGGCCACCACGGACAACATACCGGAGTTGGAGTGTTCGGGATGAGGATGGCCGAACTTAAACGTCCCCCACTCTGGATGACCGTAGGAAGCCCAGCCCTCAGGAGCGGTGGACAGGTCGGCTATGTCTCCCCAGCCGATCAGTTTATCGGGCCAGCCCAGGGCTTCGGCCATCGGTTTCCACATGGCGATAGCCAGGGGCACGCGGACTGTAGCAGGACAGGCATCAACTATCAGTTTGCGCCCGGTGCGGTCCTCCCAGCTCTGGTTGATGCGCGCCACCCACACCTCGCTGCCGGGACTCCACACCACAGGCTTGCTCTCCCCGTCCAGGATGTCGTTCATCGAGCTTCCCGACCCGACGTGAACGACCTGCACGGCGATGGCTTTGCCATTCGCCGTCTTAGGGTTGGTGGCCTGGAAATCCTCCACCATCTGGTTCACCCAATCCTCCTTGGTGTTGGAGGAGGAAACCGTGAGGAGCACCGTATCAGCCGGTATGGGGGTAGGCGTTTGGCCCAGGCTGACGGCGCGCCCTCCCCTATCCTGAAAGTAGGACCACATCAGACTGGCGATCACCACAAACACCGCCCCCAGCACAACAATGACGAACACAATCCGTGTACGGTTCATTTGTCCACCTCCCTATCTTCTTCTAAGGGCCTCGTTGACCATGACGGTAGCGATCATGAGCGCCCCGATCAGCACGTTGCGGACGTCGGCGGACAGGCCGGCCAGGAGCAGGCCGTTACGTAGCAGGGTGATGAGCAACAACCCCAGGGCGCTGCCCCAGATGCTACCCTCGCCCCCGGCGATGCTGGTGCCGCCCAGCACCACCACGGTGATGACATCTAACTCCAGCCCCAGCCCGGCGTTGGATTTGGCCGTGCTGAGACGGGCCACGTAGATCACCGAAGCCAGACCAGTGAGAAAGCCGGACAGGGCATAAACAATGAGCTTGAGTCTATCAACATTGACCCCGGCGAAACGAGCCGCCACCTCGTTGTTGCCCATCGCATAAAGGTAACGGCCAAAGGCGGTTCTGCTCAGGACAAAGCCGCCCACGATCACCGCCGGCACGAGGATGAAAAGCTGGGTGGGGATGCCCAGGAGGTAACCCTGTCCCAGAAACAGGAACTCCGCCGGGAAGTTGCTGACCGGCTTGCCTCCGCTAAGCCCTTCGGCCAGTCCCCGATAGAGGGACATGGTAGCCAGGGTGACGATCAGGTCCGGGACACGCACCCTGGAGATGATCAACCCATTGAGTAAGCCGGCCAGCGTGCCCGCCGCGATCCCTATCAACACCGCCAGCCAGATGTTAAGCCCCAGCATCTCCCAGGAAAAGCCCAGGGCCAGGGCCGCCATAGCCAGCATCGAGCCGACCGAAATGTCGATGCCCTTGATGATGATAACCATAGTCATGGAGATAGCGATCAGGCCCGGTTCCACCAGGTAGGGGGACAAAGCCCGAAAGTTGTCCATGGTCAGAAAACGGTCGGAGAGCAGGGACATAACCACGATAAGAGCGGCCAGAAGCACCAGCAAGACCAATTCCCGGGTCAACCACCGTTTTAAAGATAGCCCTTCTGTCCTGGTCTCCTCTCTACGAGCCGAAATGCTCATCCTGCACCTCTCAGGGCCAGGTGACGGCGAGCCCGCAGGGCATCCACCACCACCGTAATTAGAATCAGCGACCCGTAAACGGCCGCCTCCCATATAGAAGGTATCTTCCAGAAGTTCAAGGCGGCCTGGATGATGCCTACCAGTAACACCCCCAGCAGGGTGCCCATCACGCTGCCGCTGCCCCCAAAAATGCTGGTGCCCCCCACCACCACGGCGGTGATGACCCGGAACTCGTCGCCACTGCCGATGTTGGCTTCGATGGCGCTGTAGCGGGTGGCGTTAATCATCGTGCCCAGCCCCACCAAAGCACCATTGGCGGCCAGCACCAGCAGGTGAATGTTGGGCACGCTGATGCCAGATAGGACGGCAGCGCTGGGGTTGCCGCCCACAGCATAGATCTGACGCCCCAGGGGGGTGTTAGTCAACAGGTAGGCTCCCAGCGGCACGAAGACGATCACGAACCAGATAGGCACCGGCAGGAACAGAAAATAACCTTTGCCCAGATAACGGAACCCATCCGGCAGGTCGGTCAGCCAGCGCTGCCCGGTAGCCCAGAGGATAATGCCGCGCAGGATAATCATCATGCCCAGGGTGACAATGATGGCATGGACGCGCCCTCTGGAGACCAGAAACCCGTTTACCAGACCGACCAGGGTGCCCACCGCCACGCTAATGAGAATTACCAATGGGATGGGCAGCCCCCACTTGGCCGAGTAACCGGCCACCTGAGCGCAGACAGCCAGCGTGGAGCCCACCGACAGGTCGATCTGCCCGGCGACGATCACCATAGTCATGCCCACCGCCTCTACCGCCAGGTAAGCGGTGCGGGTCAGAATGTTGAGGATCGGCCGGGTATTGATCATGAAGTTCCCCTCTCGGTCCTGGGCGAACAGAAATTGGGAACCAGGCATGAAAGCCAGCACGGCCAGAAGCAGCAGAATGAAAATCAGGACGACCAACTCTCTGCCTTGTACAGGTAAGTGCATTTTCTCCTCCCTAACTTAACTCTCGTGGGTTCAATACCTCAGGCATCAACTAATGGAAAATTGTACCTGGCGAGTGCCACGTTCTGTTCTTCTCTTAACGCCAGGATAATGTCACGTTTCAGGTCAGACTGCGTGTCAAATAGTACAGACGCCGTAGTGTAGCACAACACTTGCAGGTCCACCGCCCCGTCACGGATCTCATCCACCCGCACGGCTATCGTTTGATCTTTCAGGACGCGCTCTTCTCTATCTATTATTTCCATGAGCACTTCCTGAGCGAGGGAGACGTCGCTATCTATCGCCAGCGGGACGTTGAACAAAATACGCCGCTGCGGCGCAGTGCTGTAATTGATGACCGGGTTCGTGGTGAGCATATTATTAGGGATGGCGATCTTGAGTCCATCCCAGGAGACAACGGTGGTGACTCGCAGGGCGATGTCTACGACCTCGCCGGAGTAATCGTCCACCTCAATCGAGTCGCCGACCACGAAGGTGTGGTCGAGCAGGAGGGTAACACCCGATATAAAATTGGCGACCACGTCTTTGGCGGCCAGGCCCACGATGATGCCGGATATCCCCGCCGCGGTCAAGGCGCTGTAGAGCGGCGTGGTTACCCCTAAAATGTTCAGGGCGATTATAATACCCGTAACGACGATGGCATAATCGATTATCTCGTTAATCAGCGGAATACTGCGCTCACGAACCTGAACTGCTTTTAATACGCCATTGGAGCGTTTAAGCCACTGCTCTTTATTTCTCAGCACCAACTTAGCTATAAACCACAATACTATCAGCGCGATAGCTTTTAGGATGTAATCGACAACGGTGTTAAAAGGTATAGTAGCTAATATAGTATCCAATTCTACATTCATCTATTTTACCTGCTTAGCGTGTGACCTGGATATCAGGCTGCTCAATCGCTGATCACGCTCGTGGCCAGGCTGATGATCCGCTCCTGGGTGGCCTCGGAGCGGTCCAGCTCTCCCATGATGCGGCCCCGATTCATGACCAGAATGCGGTCAGACATCCCCAGGATTTCCGGCAGCTCCGAGGAGATCATGAGGATGCCGATGCCTTGCCCGGCCAGATCGCTCATCAGGCGGTGAATTTCGGCTTTGGCTCCCACGTCTATCCCTCTGGTGGGCTCGTCCACAATGAGCACCTTGGGCTGACTGGCCAGCCATTTGGCTACCACCACTTTTTGCTGGTTCCCTCCGGACAGGTTAGCCACTCTTTGCCCCAGGCTGGGAGTGCGGATGTGCAGCTTATCCACAAAATCTCCGGCCAGGCTCATCTCTTCTCTAAAAGAGATAACTCCGAGGTGACACAGCTTTTCCAGAATGGCCAGCGAGATATTTTCTCTGACGTTCAAGGCCAGAATGATGCCCTGTCTTTGTCGGTCTTCCGGCAGATAGGCGACCCCCAGACTCAGCGCCTGCCAGGGGTTTTTGATAGCCACCGGCTGGCCGTTCAACTTGATCTGGCCCTCGTCGGCCGGGTCGATGCCAAAGATAGAGCGGGCCAACTCCGTGCGCCCGGAGCCTACCAGGCCAGCCAGCCCCACTATCTCCCCACGATGCACTTCCAGGTTAATGTCCTGGAATCCCCCCCGCCGACTCAGCCCCTCCACTTGCATGACTGGCTCCCCGATCCTCACTTCCGTTTTAGGGAACAGAGTATCCAGCGTGCGCCCGACCATCATGGTGATCAACTGCTGGTTGGTGACCTCCGAAGCGACTTCCGTGCCGATATATTTGCCGTCCCGCAGCACGGTAACCCGGTCGGCCAGTTCGAAAACCTCTTCCAGGCGGTGGCTGATGTAGATGACCGCCACCCCGCGCTGACGCAAACGGTCTACAATCTGGAACAGAGCCTTGATGTCCTTGCGGGCCAGAGAGGAAGTGGGTTCATCCATGATCAGCACGTGGGCGTCCTGGGAGAGCGCCTTGGCAATCTCCACCATCTGGTGCTCGGCGGCGCTCAGCTCGCCCACTCTGGTCTGTACGTCCATCTCGACTTCCATCGAACGGAAGATTTCTTCGGCGGTGGCCTGCATTGTCCTCCAATCGATGAAAAATCCCCGCGTGGGCTGGCGGCCCATGTACATATTTTCCAGCACGCTGAGGTCGGGGTAAAGGCTGGCTTCCTGGTAGATGGTGGCGATGCCCAGTTCCCAGGCGTGGCCCGGGTTTTCGATGCGCACAGGTTGCTTCTGATAGATGATCTGTCCTTCATCCTGCTGATAAACCCCGGCCACAATTTTTATGAGCGTGGACTTACCGGCCCCATTCTCGCCCACCAGGGCGTGCACCTCGCCGCTCCGCACGTTGAAGTCCACTTTATCCAGAGCCTGGACGCCGGGGAAACGCTTGCTGATACCTTGGAGCTCCAAAATGTAGTCAGACATCGCCCCTCTCCTTCTCCGTTTACGGTGGCTAAACCTGGCCACGTGTAACTGCCAGGTAGAACAGATAGCCTGGGTATTGTATAATGATTTTCGTTTCGTGTCAATCGGGAAATCCCAACCAGGGGAGCAGGTGGCTTCGTGACCGTTATTTTTCCTCTGTGCCTTCTGGTGCGGGGGCCAATCCAGCCGATTTGCATTTTCGCGGATATTGAGGTATTATATCACCCGTGTTAGCACTCTGGCTGCCAGAGTGCTAACACAGGCGGAGCTAAACGCCCGCCAGCTTTGGACAGTAAATAAATCTAATAAGGAGGTAAGAAGAGAACAGATGTCCATCAAACTTAAACCACTGGCAGACAGGCTGGTGGTCGAACCCATTGAACAGGAGGAGACCACCGCCAGCGGCATCATCCTGCCCGAAACGGCCAAGGAGAAACCCCAGCAAGGCACCGTCCTGGCCGTCGGCCCTGGTCGCTATGGAGACGAGGACGAGCGGATCCCAATGGACGTTAAGGTGGGCGATCGCGTCCTCTATGCCAAGTACGCCGGCACGGAGGTCAAGCTCAATGATCAGAAGGTGCTCATCCTGAGAGAAGGCGACGTTATGGCTATCGTCGAGTAACCCCACAGGGGAAACAGAGGGAGCGGATAATATCCGCTAACTTGAAAATTGAATCATTTAGGAGGATAACACAATTATGGCAAAACAACTGACGTTTTCTGAAGAGGCCCGACAAGGCCTCAAGATCGGTCTGGATATCCTGGCCCAGGCGGTCAAAACCACCCTGGGCCCCAAAGGCCGCAACGTGGCCCTGGACAAGAAATGGGGCGCCCCCACCATCACCCACGACGGAG
>CAZYHC010000078.1:0-20977 GCA_964646625.1 uncultured Anaerolineales bacterium | reverse complement strand
CGTTAGTGGTCTCCGTTTTGCTGAGATCGCACTACCTATTGTATAATCCCCTCAAACCCCGTCAACGCTTGGCAGCCACAGCGGGGCAAGGGGAAGGCTGTAAACCACCGCCTGGCGGTGGCGGTTTACCTTTGGAAAAGAAAAGGGGCCGGAGGCCCGGCCCCTGACTGAACCTTAACAAGCGAATAAGCAATACTGGCAAGAAACCTGCTCTTGCGCTTTGCAATCTGGCCGATTTCCGGTATAATAGGCCGGGCGGGAAGTGAGCCGTGATGGACTCGAACCATCGACACCCTGCTTAAAAGGCAGGTGCTCTACCTGACTGAGCTAACGGCCCACTTGCGTACAGTATAGCACAACACTACTTCTCTGTCAAATAGAGGGGACGATAATAGCAAATGTTATACGATGTGATTGTGGTGGGTGCTGGTCACGCCGGCATCGAGGCGGCCCTGGCTGCGGCCCGACTGGGCTGCCGGACGCTACTTTTGACCATGAATCTCGATCTCATCGCCCAGATGTCCTGTAACCCAGCCATCGGGGGGCCGGCTAAAGGCCATCTGGTGCGAGAGATCGACGCCCTGGGCGGCGAGATGGGGCGGGCCATCGATCGCACTTTCATCCAGGTAAGACTGTTGAACCCTTCCAAGGGGCCCGCAGTCCAGGCTCTGCGCGCCCAGGCCGACAAACGGCTCTATTCATTAAACATGAAATACGTCCTGGAAGGCACCCCCAACCTGCACCTCAAGCAGGCCCTTGTGGAACGTCTGCTGGTAGAGGGCGACCGGGTGCAGGGAGTAGAGACCAGGGTAGGCCGCACCTATCGGGGACGAACGGTAGTCCTGACCACAGGCACTTTCCTGGCCGGTCGCATCCTGACCGGGGAACACCGCTATGAAGCCGGGCGGGCGGGTGAGTTTCCGGCGCGTGGTCTGGCGGCCTGTTTACGAGAGTTGGGGTTCACCCTGGGACGTCTCCAGACCAACACTCCTCCCCGCATCGAGGCCAGGACCATCGACTTTTCTAAAACCGAACCGCAATTGGGCAGCGAAACGCCGCTGTATTTCAGCTTCCAATACCACGACGAGGAGAGGCCACCGCCGATGCCCCTAATCGGCCATTCCAGGCCCAACCCGGTTTACCCCATCCCCTGGCAGAGCGAATGGCGGCCCCAACTCCCCTGCTACCTGGTGGGGACCAATGAAGAGACCCACCGTATCGTGCGAGCTAATCTGCACCGTTCTCCCATCGCGCCGGGCGCTATCGAGGCGGTCGGGCCTCGCTACTGTCCTTCTTTCGAGGAGAAGGTCGTCCGTTTTGCCCACAAGTCGTCGCACCAGATCTTTCTGGAGCCGGAGGGTTGGCTTACGGGCGAGGTGTACGTCCAGGGTTTTTTCACCGGCCTGCCGGAAGAGGTGCAGGTAGCCACGTTGCACAGCATCCCCGCTCTGAAAGAGGCCGAGATCATGCGCCCCGGCTACGCCATCGAGTACGACTTTGTGCCTCCCAGCCAGTTGACGGCCTGGCTGGAGACAAAGCGGGTGGCAGGACTCTTCCACGCCGGCCAGATCAACGGCACCTCTGGTTATGAGGAAGCGGCGGCCCAGGGACTTATGGCCGGCATCAACGCTGCTCGCCAGGTGCAGGGACAGCCGCCCATCGTGCTGGGTCGTGATCGGGCTTACATCGGGGTGCTCATCGACGATCTGGTGACCAAGGAAATCGACGAGCCTTACCGGATGCTGACTTCGCGGGCCGAGTATCGGCTTTTATTGCGTCAGGACAACGCCGACCTGCGGCTTTCGCCCCTGGGTTACGAGATAGGGCTGATAGGACAGGAAAGATATCAAACCGTGGAGCGAAAAAGGGCCATGATCGACCAGGAGCTAACGCGTCTGGCCAACACCTGGCTTGGCCCCCGCCGGGAAATCAATGATAAACTGGTGGCCTCTGGATTTCCTCCTCTGACCAACGGCCTCAACGTCCTCCAGTTCCTCCGGCGGCCAGGGGTGCCTTATGCCCTGGTCGAGGCGCTAAGCCCCAGCCCCTATCCTCTGTCTCCAGACGTGGTTGAGCAGGTCAACATCGAGGCCAAATACGCCGGTTACATCGAGAGACAGCTTGGCCAGATCGAACGGGTCAGGCGCCTGGAGAAGCGGGCCATCCCCCCCGATTTTGACTACGCAAGGGTGATCGGCCTCTGCAACGCAGCGCGGGAACAACTCATTAAATTTCAACCCGCTACGGTGGGGCAGGCGTCTCGTCTTCAGGGCGTCAACCCGGCCGACGTTTCTATATTATTGATCCATCTGGAACGAAATAGCCAGATAATCAGGTAACCAGGTGGTCAGCCAGCTAACTACCTAAATTGGGAATGGAGGAAATAACAAACGATGTTGAAAGCGGACGTAGCCGTTATCGGCGGAGGACCGGGAGGATATGTGGCCGCTCTACGGGCCGAGCAACTGGGCGCGAAGGTCATCTTGATTGAGAAGGATAAGATAGGGGGAGTCTGCCTGAACTGGGGTTGCATCCCCACCAAGGCCCTCCTGCACAGCGCCGAGGTGTTGAAGACGGTGCAGGAGGCAGCCACCTTCGGCGTGGTAGCAGGGGAACCCCGACTGGATTGGGCTGCGGCTCAGGCCCGCAAGCAGGAGGTGGTGGACCAACTGGTAGGGGGCGTGAAGATGCTCTTGGAGCGGGCCGGCGTAGTCGTGCTGGAAGGCGCGGCCCGTTTCCTTTCACCCCGTTTGATCGAGGTTGAGCTGGATGCTCGAAAAGAGCAGGTCGAAGCCAGGAACGTCATCGTAGCCACCGGCTCACTGCCCATTGAGTTGCCCATCCCCGGCCTGAACCAACCGGGCGTGCTGGATAGCACCAAGGCCCTCTCCCTGGACGAGTTGCCGGAAAGCATCCTGATCATCGGCGGGGGCGCAATAGGCGTGGAGTTTGCCTCCCTCTTTAACACCCTGGGAGTCAAAGTCATCGTCGTGGAGATGTTATCCCGCCTGGTGCCGACCGCCGATCATCACCTCGGCGGGGCCCTGGAATGGGTGCTGAACGAGAGGGGGGTGGAGATTTACACCGAAGCCCAGGTGACAGCCATCGATGGCGTTTCCGGCAAGCTGGCATCGACTGTGGCTGCTAAGGACGGCGAGCAAGAAATTGAAACCGAAAAAGTGCTGCTGGCTGTAGGCCGACGGCCCAACGTGGAAAATCTGGGCCTGGAAGCGGCTGGCGTCCGCTACGATAAAAGAAAAGGCATCGCCGTGGACGAGGGTATGCGCACTAACGTGCCGGGCCTCTACGCCATAGGTGACGTGGTGGGTGGGGCGATGCTGGCTCACGTGGCCTCTAAAGAAGGCGTGGTGGCCGCCGAGAACGCCCTGGGATTGGACAGCCACATGGATTATAAAGTAGTGCCCAACTGCATCTTCTCCGACCCGGAAGCAGCCAGCGTGGGACTCAGCGAGGAAGAGGCCCAGGCCCAGGGCTACCAGGTTAAGATCGGTCGTTTCCCCTTCAATGGCAATGGCAAGGCCCTCATCCAGGGTCAGCCGGAGGGCTTCGTCAAAGTGGTGGCCGAAGCTCAGTACGGCGAAATTCTGGGCCTGCACGTGGTCGGGCCTCACGCCAGCGACCTGATCCTGGAAGGCGGCCTGGCCCTGACGATGGAAGCCACCCTGGACGAGATCGAGGCCACCATCCACGCCCATCCCACTCTGGGCGAAGCCCTGGCCGAGGCCGTGCTGAACGCGGAGGGACGGGCCATTCACTTGCCTAAATGAATGGGTTAGAGGAGGTGGCTATGGCTACCCTAACTTTATCTATACAAGAAGCGAAAAAAGACATGGCAACTGTTCTTAAGCAGGTTAAAGATGACGACAACGTCGTTTTCATCATCGAGGGCGATGAAATCAGGGCGGTGCTGCTGAGCCCCGAGGGTTATCAGGCTCTCGTCGGCCCTGCTTCCTTGCAGCAAACGATTGAGCGTTTGAGAGCTCTGGATTTGACCGGAGATGAGAACTTCGATGACGTTTTTCCCCGGCTGCGAAAGCTTTTTCCCTGGATCGAGCTATTAGAGGAGCAGTACCGGCAAGAATGCGTGGAAGAAATCCTCTCTGCCTGGCGACAGTTTAAGGACACCGGCGACCGTTGGCCTTTGAGGGAAGCTCTGGAAGGCTGGGAAGCTACGGCCGAAGTGGAATCTGATCCTGAGTTAGTTGCTTATTTGACGACGCCGCGAAACCAAAAAGAACACATCTCCTGGGAGGAAGTGCGTGCCCAGCTATACGGTGATACTGACGAAGAGGGCTGAAAAAGGGCTACGCAGTCTCTCACGAACCAGCCAAAAGAAAGTCCAGCAGATAATCGATGAGTATCTGGCCCAGACCCCTCTCAAACCGATCCCTGGTAAGACGAAAAGGCTCAGGGGCAGGTTGGCGAATTTCATTCAGTACGACATCAGTTATCAAGAACGCCTTCGCTACGAAGTGGATAGAGAGAATATGACTGTATACGTGGACTACATTGGACCGCACCCGTGATCCTTGCCCCTTGAAGTGTGAGTTGTGTGAGAGATGAAGGATAGTGAAAAGGTTATCGTTTTGGATGCCAACGGGCGCAAGTTATCGCCCACCTCTTTAGAGAAGGCGCGTAAGCTGCTGGCTCAGGGCCAGGCCACCCTGGTCAGCCAGGAACCTTTTACCATCCGCCTGCCCTATGCCGTCGAGTTGCCTCCCGCCCCGGAACCGGCCAGGAAAGCCGGCCAAGGGAAGCGTCTCCTGTTGCACATCTGTTGTGGCCCGTGCAGCACCTACCCCATCGAGCGGCTGCGGGAGGAAGATTTTCAGATCACGGGCTTCTGGTACAACCCGAATATCCATCCCTGGCAGGAACACGAGCGGCGGCGGGAGAGCCTGGCCCACTACGCCGCAGCGGTAAATTTGCCCATGATCTGGCCCGAACGGTACGAGATGCCCCTTTACCTGCGGGCTGTGAGCGGCCACGAGCGGTTTGGAGAGCGGTGTGCCATCTGCTATCGCCTGCGCCTGGAAAGAACCGCTCAGGTGGCCGAAGAGGGCGGCTATCAGGCTATGACCACTACCCTTCTCATCAGCATCCATCAGGACCAGGAGACAATCCGCCGTATCGGAGAAGAGGTGGCGGCCGGGCATGGCCTGGAATTCTACTTCGAGAATTTCAGGCGTGGGTGGTCGGAGCGGGGCCGCCTGACCCGCGAGCACGATCTTTACCGGCAACAGTATTGCGGCTGCCTCTACAGCGAGTGGGAGCGTTATAACAAGCAGAACATCGAGGTCATTCTTCCTGGCGTATAGCCAGGTAAGGGGAACGGGAAAATGAACGAGATGTTTGATTTGGGAAGTATAGGCCGCATCATGCTGGTGATCGGCGGCCTGATCTTCTGCGTGGGCCTGATTCTGACTCTGGGGGGCAAAGTACCCTTTCTGGGGCGCCTGCCGGGCGACGTGCACATCCAGCGGGAAGGGTTTTCGTGTTACTTCCCCATCGTCACTGGTATTGTGCTCAGCATCCTTCTCTCCATCCTCTTAAACATCATCCTCCGTTTGCTCAACAAGTGAAAAGCCGTGTTTCTTAGCCACAGAGAGCACAGAGTTCACAGAGGAAAAAAATTTCTTTCTCTGCATTCTCCGCGCCCTCTGTGGCTTGATCTATACCATCAAGGGTTGGTTTCGTTCTTCATTATGACGGGCAGGTACATTATTCTCATCGTCGCCCCCACTCCTCCGCCCCAGAAACCGCCGCCCAAAATGTAACTCCCGTCGGAAAGTTCCCCGGCATCGTGCTGGCCAATCGTCCCGTTCAGGGTGTAGCTCCCGTCGCGGGCGGAAGTTGTGCCCCCGCCGTCCACCGTCCACCAGGAAAGCCCATACTCCCCCCCTTGAGCCTGGGTCGCTTCACCCCCGGCCAGAAGGGCCAGGCAAAGAATCGCCAGGATGAGTAAAGTCCATTTCATCTTCATCGTCCGGCCTCCTCTCATTTCATTGGAGCATATCACTGGAGCATGACCAGCATCTCGATCAGGCCGGCGCCTTCTGCCAGCGGCTCAAGGGCCTTGCCCACCACCGTGCCCAGGGGCGGGTTGTCCCCGGCCCGCATGGCGTGGCCCGGCGTGCTGCTGGTGGTCAACAGGTCGCCGGGGACGATGGGGCCGTTCTCGGCACTGGCCTTGACCGGCACGACGCCCACCAGGGCTACCGGCACCTGGTTATCAGTATGCCCCGCACGAGCTAGAAAAGCGGGCTTGGTGGAGTACACCCCGACCACACTGGTGGCGTAAGGCTCGTTGCTCAACGTGATCAAACCCTGGCGATTCACAACCAGGACATCGCCTGGCTCGTAAGAGAAAGCCGCCTGATCGGCGTCCATCTTTTCAGCGAAGTCGGCGCAGTTGGGCGAGCAGGTGGCCGTATCGACCCCAGTCCCGTAGTACGTGCCGTCGGCGTAGACATTACCGCCACTATCCACCCTGAACTCCAGTTCAGTGGTCTCATGCTCATTGTTGGCCGCCAGCAGGTTTCCTCCGCCGGTGTTGACGAAGAAACCCCCGTAGCCGCCGAAGGACGCGCTCGAACCGTAGACACCGTAGTTGCTGCCGTTGCCGGAGAGCCCCGTGGCTCCGCCGGAAAGCGTCAGCCCGGTGCCGCTGCCGTTCCAGGTCTGGCCCCAGTGGTTGTGGACAACCGGAGCGTAGGTGCCACCGTGATTGTGGTCAGAGCGAGCCACGGTGCCAGCCGTGCCGGTGCCGGCGAAGTCCACCGTCAGGGTGACGGGGCCGCTTTCGCCGCCGCCGAGCAAGCCTGTACCGGTATAGACGGCGGTGATATCGCCGCTGCCGCTGCCCACGTAAGTCGGCCCCCAATAGCTGCCGTCCCACCCCAGCACCTGACCGGTGATCGGCACGGTCCCGGTCACCGGCCACCCGTGCAGCGCGCCGGTGGATGTGGCGTAGAGGGCGTAGGGCGCGGCTGTGAGGGCCTGGCGGGAACTGAGGATGAAGTAGATTCCGGTCGCGCTCCCCGGCCGCACCCCGATCTCCAGCCAGAGCGCGTTACCGGTGAAGACGTCGTCGCCGAAATCCAGTTCCACCGTGAACAGCCCGTCGGTCACGATAACGTCTTCTTTGTACACGATGCTGCCTACTTGAGCTCCCCCGACCAGGGCGTCGTACAGGATGAATTGAAAGTCGTAGGCGCCCTCGGCCGGGCCGCCGCCATCGGTCAGACGGCCCTGGTAGGTGAAGGCCGTGCCCAGGGGAGCGGCCTGGGAGCTGACCTCACCGATGGGGACAGGGTCGGGGTTGACCTGATCCGGCTCCTGGGCCAGGGCAGGCCCGACAACCAGAGCCAGTCCGATCAGGACAAACATCATAATAACAAGGGGAACATAACGCTTCATTTTCATTTCAGCACCTCCTCTAATAGTCACTCTAACACCTTTAACGCACCCTGAGACATGGTGCAGTCGGTTACGCTTAGTGCTCAAAGCGCCGAGTACCCTGTGCCCGGCGCTTCTTTTACCTATAGTATACCGCTTTCTCAGGAGTTTAGGGTAAAGATTCGGTTAAGGTTTTGTTGAGGTTAAGTTGAGGAGGACGCTCTTAACTCTGGCTTTCGATGGTCTCTCTCATCCTGAAGGTCACGTAGAAGACCAAAGGCAACATGGTGAAGGTATATACCACTCCGAAGGGAATAAGATATTGTTTCGTCTCCAAGGCGAAAGCCAGCCCTGCGAAGACGACGAAGAGGGCGAACTGAAGCCCGTAGAGAAGAGGTAGCCGAGGTGCGAAGTTGAGGTCAGTGCCAGACCTGGCCGCCGCCAGGCTCAGGTAGAGAAAATAAAGTCCAGCGAAGAAAAATTCTGCCGCCCTGAGCAGTTTGAAGACCATCGGCGGCGGCGAGTACCAGGGCCATAGATCGAGTTCGTAAGCCAGGGGCCAGAATAGCTCCACGCCGTCGAACCACAGGAAGAGGTCCAGAAAAATGTGCGCGGCAACGCCCAGCCCCAGACCATAGCCCAGGTACCTGTAGAACGGCCCCAGACGTAAAGAGAGAAGATAGAAGAGCGCCACCACCAGCAGGACGAAACTCAGGCTGTGGGTAAAGGTGCGATGCATCCTGTAAGCCAGAGCCAGGTCGAAGGGATAAACTACGGTCATGGCAACCATGTCGGCGTCGGGCAGCACGTTGCCCAGCACAAAGCCCCACGTCAGGCCCCCGGGCAGAACCCTGCGAACAGATAAACCTGCAACGCCATGTAACCCGGCCTGCGCCATCGTTACTCCACCCTGACCGTGCCCGATCCCAACATCTCGATCAATTTCTGCTCCAGAGGGAGGCAATAGCCCGTGGTGACGTTAGGGAATTCCAGTTGTACCCGGCCCTGCTCGCCCGTCACGTACAGGCTGAAGCGATCCTGTCCCTGGTAGCCTTGCAGGAGATCGTACACCTCACCGATACGCTCGATGTCCCGCTCCTGGTCGCCGGTACGGGAGATGGTGATGTGCAGGTGGTGGGGGCCATTGGAAGACTGAGTTTCGACCGGCCGGGTGATCTGATTGTGCACCGAGTCACAGATGATCTTAGGTTCGCCTCTTTTAGTGTCCACTTTGCCATTGACGATGAGGATTTTATCTACCTGCCACAGCTCTTTTGTCTCCTCGTAAACATTGGGAAAGACGACGACCTCGACGCTGCCCTGCAAATCCTCCAACTGGACGAAGGCCATGGGATCGCCTTTCCTGGTGACGTGGGGGCGAACCCAGGTCACTATCCCGGCCACGGTCACTTTCTGATTGGCCAGGCTCTCGTCAATCTGACCACACATAACGGTGACCCTATTTTCCAGATCGGCCATAAACCGCTGGAGGGGGTGCTCGGAAAGGTACAGACCCACCAATTCCTTCTCCCAGGAAAGTTTCTCTTTAGGGGAGGCCGCCTCTACGCCGGGTAAAGGATAGAGAACGGAATCAGCGGCGGCCAGGGAGAAGGGGCTGTCCACGTCGAACATGCTGAGCTGCCCCACCTCCTGGGCCTGGTGGGCCTGTACGCTGAGTCCCATCATGCGGTCGATGATATCCAGCAGTTGCGCCCTCTCCCCGAACACGTCCAGGGCTCCCGCCTTAATCAGACACTCCAGGGCGCGTTTGTTCACCTGGCGCAGATCGACGCGCCGACAGAAATCGTCGAGGTGGGCAAAAGGCTGGCCTTCCTGTTCCCGGCGGGCCGCCAGGATGGTCTCCACTGGCCCCTCCCCCACGTTCTTAACCGCCCCCAGGCCAAAACGAATTCCTCCGCCCTCGACGGTGAAATCCAGCCCGCTGTGATTCACGTCTATGGGCAGGATGTCTATGCCCAGCCGACGACACTCAGCGATGAGAGGGCCCATCTTGTCGGTGTTGTGGCGTTCCACGCTGAGCAGCGCAGCCATGTACTCCACAGGATATCTGGCTTTGAGGTAGGCCGTCTGGCAGGTAAGGACCGCGTAAGAGGCAGCGTGGGCTTTGTTGAAGCCGTAGCGGGCAAAATATTCGATGGCGGAGAAGATTTCCTCGGCCTCTTTCCGCTCAATGCCGCCGTGTTTTATCGCCCCTTCGATGAACGTCTCCCGGTGCCTGAGAAGCGCCTCCTTTTTCTTTTTTCCCACCGCCCGACGTACCAGGTCGGCCTCGGCACCGGAGTACCCGGCCAGGTCGGTCAGGACCCGGATGATCTGCTCCTGATAGACGATAATCCCATAGGTTTCTTCAAGAATGGGCTCCAGCCTGGGATGGATGTAAGTAACCTCTTCGCGGCCATGTTTACGGGCCACGTAGTTGTCGATGAACTGCATCGGGCCGGGCCGATAGAGGGCCAGCACGGCCACCACGTCCTCGAAATGGGTGGGCCTTAGCTCGGTGAGAACCCGCCTCATGCCTGCCCCTTCGACCTGGAAGATGCCCATCACGTCGCCGGAGGAAAGAAGCTGGTAGATGGCTGGATCGTCCAGGGGGATCTCGCCAGGCTCCAGGCTTATCCCCTGCGTTTCTCGCGCGAGGTCCAGCGCCCGCCGGATGATGGTCAGGGTGGAAAGGCCCAGAAAATCGATCTTCAACAGGCCGATGCTCTCCAGGATTTCCATCGGGTACTGGGTGATCGCCCCACCTTCTCCCTTGGTAGGCCGGTGCAAAGGGGTGTAGTTGACCAGGGGATGGTCGGCCACCACCACCCCGGCGGCGTGGGTCGAGGCGTGGCGGGCTACCCCCTCCAGGCTTTGGGCCGTGTCGATCAGCCCTTTAAGGTACTCCTCGCCCTCATACATCTCCTTCAGTTCGGGCACCTGCTTCAGGGCCTCGGCGATATTCTTGGCTCCAAAGGGGATAAGCTTCGCCACGCGGTCTACCTCGCCCAGAGGCAGGTCCAGCGCCCGCCCTACGTCGCGGATGGCCGCCCGTGCGCCCATCGTGCCAAAGGTGATGATCTGGGCCACCCGATCCTGGCCGTATTTTTCGATGGTGTACTGAATAAGCTCGTCGCGGCGGTCGTCTGGGAAGTCCATATCGATGTCGGGCATGGTGACGCGCCCCACGTTAAGAAACCTCTCGAAGATGAGGCCGTGAGCCAGGGGGTCTAACTCGGTGATGCCCAGACAGTAGGATACCAGGCTGCCCGCCGCCGAGCCCCGTCCTGGCCCCACCAGAATGCCCCGACTTTTGGCGAAACGTACCAGGTCCCAGACGATGAGAAAATAGGTGTCGAAGCCCAGATCGTGGATGACCTTCAGCTCGTACTCCAGACGCTCCTCAAGCTGGGGGGTGACGATTGTATAGCGGCGCTTCAGCCCCTCCTCACACAGATGACCCAGATAGCTTTGAGGGTCGTAGCCTTCCGGCACCTCGAAAGGCGGCAGGTGATATTCGTGAGCGTCCAGGTCCAGGTGACAGGCCTGGGCGATACGCAGGGTATTTTCCAGGGCCTCCGGCAGATCGGCGAAGAGGTCGGCCATCTCCTGGGCGCTCCTGAGATAAAAAGTCTGGCCGCCCATGGTCATGCGTTTGGAATCGTGGAGGACGGTGTTGGTCTGAATACAAAGCAAGATGTCCTGGGCCTCATAATCCCCGGCCCGCACGTAATGAACATCGTTGGTAGCCACCAGGGGGATATCCAGTTCACGGCCAATGGCTATCAGTTCCCGATTGACGCCCTCTATTTCGGGGATACCTTCGTGTCTTTGTAGCTCCAGGTAAAAGTTTTCCGGGCCGAAGATCTCTCGATACTGGGCCGCTGCTTGACGGGCCAGGTCCATCTGGCCGCGCTGGATGAGTTTCGGGAGCTCTCCTGAGCCACAGGCCGATAGAGCGATCAGGCCCTCGGCGTGCGCAGCTAAATACTCCTTATCCACCCGAGGCTTATAATAGAAGCCTTCCAACTGACCAGCAGTAGCGATGCGGAGCAGGTTATGGTAGCCGGTATTATCTTTGACCAGCAGAACGAGGTGATAAGGACTTTTATCCTTCTGCGAGTCGCGGTGCCGCATGTGGCGGGGAGCGAGGTACATCTCGCAGCCGACGATGGGCCTGACGTTCCGCCTTCTGGCCTTCCGGTAGAACTCCATGGCCCCAAACATCGTCCCGTGATCGGTCAGGGCCAGAGCGTCCATATCCAGTTCGACGGCCCGCGCCAAAAGATCGTCGATCCGTCCCAGGCCGTCCAGGAGAGAGTACTCGCTATGAACATGCAAGTGCACGAATTTGGGCATGGTAAACTCTGAGAGGTTGATTTCGGGGGCTGAAAGCCCCTTCGTCTAGATTATACCACACATCCAGTCTGATAGGGAACTTTGAGGGGAGTGAGAATAACAGGCTTGAGTCAAAATTTCATGCTTATAATATCCTAAAACATTCCTAAATACAGTCGATACCAACCTTAAAATAGTGCCAACCAGCCAGGGGCCTGGCACTTTTCTTTGGGTGTGCGTGAGGTTCTATCACAATCGGCAACATTTTAGCTGATCTAATACACGCTACAGCCTGTCAAACCACATCAACAGCCCCATCGCCACGAAAAGCACGGCGGCTACCTTGCGCAGAACCATCTCTGGAATGAAGCGAGTGAGTAACTCCCCGCCCAGCACGCCGATGCCGGTGACGGCGGTCAGGGCCAACGCTGCGCCGACGAAAACCCAAAGGGGCATTTTGTGCTTGGCCGTCATGTTGATGACCGCCAGTTGCGTTTTGTCGCCGAGTTCGGCCACAAAGAGCAGGGCAAAGGTGCTGAGCAGCACTCTCAATCCTTCAGACATGTTCTCTCCTGAATAGTGTTATAGTGTGATTAGCGTACCCACCAGCGTAATTGATAGCGGGCGGGGTAAACGTGCTCCAGCTTGCTGCCGGGAAAAGGTTCGCCGTGACCGACGTACACCGTGCGCGGCTTAAGCGCCCGAATGCGCTGGTAGCTCTGCTGCCACGCCTTTCGGTCCGAGAGGTATATTGGTTGGCTGGGCACGCTGTAGTTGACGAACAGATCGCCCACAAAGGCGTCTCCTTCGGCGGTGACCACCGCCAGCGAACCCGGAGAATGGCCCGGTACCAGGATGGTGCGGGCCTCCACGCCGTAGGGCAAGAGGTCGGCGTTGTCATCTAGCAGGATGTCGGGCTCCAGTGGCGCAAAGGGAAACAGCGGCGACAGCAGCAGGTAGAGCCAGCGCACTATACTGCCGCGCAGAGTTTGGGCAGGAGGCAGCGCGTTGCGCCTGTCCTGGCTTAAAAGCGGTTCGCGGTGATGGGCAGCCACCGGTGCACCACACCAGGCCTTGACCTCGTCCGCTGCGCCGTAATGGTCCAGGTGACCATGCGTGATGAAGATCAGCCGTATGTCCTGAGGCGAGACGCCAGCGGTCTCGGCTTCCGCCATAATCTTTTCCGCCGCGCGGCGCGGGCCGGCATCAATGACCACCGTCCCTTCGGCGCCTCGTACCAGATAACAATTGGTCTCACAGACAGCAATCCGATGAATGAACATATTTCCTCTGCGAGCAGTTAACGTAAGCCCTTTTGGTGCATGGTGACCACTACTTCCCGAGACAATTCCCTGGCAAAGCGCGACATGGAGCGTTTGCGTCCTCGATCCAGGGTAGTAGTAATGTGCAGCACGTCTTTGGCGCGCGTCATGCCCACGTAGAAGACACGCCGCTCCTCCTCCAGGTCCTCCTCGTCGTCCAGGCTGCGCCAGAAAGGCAATACTCCCTCTTCCAGGCCCACGACGATTACCACCGCGAATTCCTTGCCCTTCGAGTTGTGCAGAGTCATAAGCGTCACCCCCTCTGCTTGGGGGGCAGGTTCGTCTTCCGGGGCAGCCAGGGCAGTGTAACCCAGGAAAGCTTCCAGGGAAAGGGCCTCCGACACTTCCGCGAAGGCCCGCAATTGATTATCCCAGTTGCGGCGCAGTTCGGCCCAGTGGATATCCTCCAGGGTGTCAGGCAGTTCCATGCTTTGCAGCTCGGCAAAGCGGCGGCTGGCCTCCCACCAACCGTCGTCCGGCAAGAGGTCGAGGAGACGCTTTAGATAAGGCGGGTCGTCCTCCTGGCGGGCCACCCGTCCGGCCGCCAGGTACAGGGAGCGATTTTCGTCGGCCAGGGGCACCGCGGCCGCTTCCATGCCCAGGGCCACCAGGGGCAAAATCTCGGTCAGAGCCTCAAGCTCTTTTTGCCAGCGATTTTCGTCCAACAGGACGAGCAGCAGGTCACGCTCGTGCCGCACGTCGGGCAGGGCGCGGTGGGCGACCTCTCCTTCCAGCTCGAAATGCTCCACCAAAGCCTCCAGGGTGTGCCTGCGGTGAGGCAACAGGCGGCGAGCCAGTTTCAGGGTATCCAGCGAATGGTTGATGAGTCTGCGTTTCAGGATGCGTTTCATCTCGCGGTTGACCAGGACGTTGTCGAACTTTTCGACGTTGTGGCCGGCCAGGATGGCGTCGCCCACGTAGCGCAGGAAGCCGGGCAGCACGTCGTCTATGGCCGGGGCGTCCCGCACCTCCTCCCAGGCGATGCCGTGCACTTTGGTTGCTGCGTCAGGGATGTAGCCCCGCCGGGGCCGCACCAGGCTGTGGAAGGGTTCGCCCACCTCGAGGCGACGGTCCAGGGTGAGGGCCGCGATCTCCACGATTTCGTCTCGTTCCGTCCGCACGCCGGTGGTTTCCACGTCGTAGACCACGAAACGAGCCTCGTCCAGGATCTCGTAAGAGACCAGAAGCCCCTGCCCCAGCCGCCAGGCTACGGTGGAGAGCGAATAGCGGATGGTTTTCACGTCGCGGGCCGTCAGCGAGAGGACATCTTTACCTTCACTTTCCCCTTCCAGGGTTGTACCCAGAGCCAGGATAAAAGCTCCCTGGGGCACAACCGGCCTCTCTCCTGCCTGCCCGGTCTCCCGCACAATCTGCCGCACAATCTGCAAGGAAACCTTAGCCCCCAGGTAATCGAGGAGAGTGTGCTCCAGGATAACCGCCCCACACATAGCGTCAATGTTGGGCGCGGCCAGGATTGCGATCTCCCGTCCGGCGTCCAGGGCGGCGCGCAGATGGGCCACTTCCTCGTCCAGGGTGAGAAAATGGGCGAAGCCGCGCAGGGTTTCCATCTCCTCCTGGCGGTAAGGGCTGCGGCGCGGCTCCAGAACGGCAAACAGGCGCGCCACGATCTCGCTGAGGTCCCGCTCGGCTATGGGCAGCAGGTCCTGTTCCATAGTGCGTATAAAACGGCGAACCGCCGCCCTGGTCAGGGGGCTGACTTCGGGGTAGTCGTCGAGGTGGCGGGCCAGTTCGGCCAGGGAGAGGTCGGAACGGTCGGCCAGCCCTTGCAGTTGCAGCATGGTCAATTCGTCGGCCATGACGCGGGGAAAATTGAGGGCCACCCGCAAATGGGGATCGGCGAAAGAATGGAGCAACTCCAGGTAGCGCACCATCTCCCGCACCCCGTCCTGCTCGAAGAAGCTTTCGCGCTGCACGCGGTTCAGGGGGATACCGGCCTCGCCCAGGGCTTGCTCCAGCGAATCGCCCAGCCAGTGCAGGCGGTAGAGGACGGCGACGTCTTCGTAGCGATAGCGCCCGCTCTTCACCCATTCCTCGATAGCCGTCACCAGCCAGGCGCTTTCGTCGGCTACGGTCTGGAAGATGTGGTGGTGGACTTTCTCGCCCGGAGACCTCTCAGCGGTCATGGCGCGGAGAAAGGAGGTTTTGCTCCCTCGTAAGAAATGCTGGGCCGTTTTCAGGATGTGGCCGGTGGAGCGGTAATTGTGGCCCAGATTGGCCCGGGTGGGGCGATAGTCCCGGCGAAAACGCCTTATCAGCTTCGGCTCGGCCCCGCGCCAGCGATAGATGGATTGGTTGTCGTCGGCCACCACCACAATGTTACTGCCAGGCGGCGGAGCGACGTGCTGGATGAAAGCGTATTGGGCGGGGTTGATGTCGTGGTACTCATCGACCAGCACGTGCCGAAAGCGGTCTTGTACGGCAGCCCGAACCTCGTCTTCCTGGTGGAGCAGGCGCACGGCGTAAGCGATAAGATCGTCGAAGTCCAGGGCGTTATAGGCACGCAGCATCTCCTGGTACATCTCGCCGATTTGGGCCAGGGCACTTTCGCGCCTGTCCCTCTCTGGATCGTAAGCGGGGTCGATGAGGGCCGCCTTGCGCCGCCCCAGAAAATCGCGGATCTCGTTCAACTCTCCATCCGTCACGTAGCGGCTCCATTGCAGGCGGTTCAGAGCGTGGATGATGAGGTCATCCTGGTCGGACTGATCGAAAACCACGAAATGCCGAGCCAGCCCCAGAGCGTCGCCGTGCTCACGCAACAGTCGGAGGCAGGCGGCGTGGAAGGTGTGGATCCACATCCCTTCCGGCTGCCTGCCCAGCAACTTCTCCAGCCGGGTGCGCATCTCTTCGGCGGCCTTGTTGGTAAAGGTCACAGCCAGGATATTCTCGGGCTGGACGCCGCGCTCGGCGATGAGATAGGCCACCCGGTAGATCAGAGCCTGCGTTTTGCCGCTGCCCGGCCCGGCCAGCACCAGGAGCGGCCCTTGCTGGTGTTGCACCACCGCCCGCTGGCCGGGGTTCAGATCACCGAGCATCGCCTCTTCTTGAGCCATATTTAAGCATCCCTATCTTTACCCGCTCCCAAGCGCCAGGCACTTGATACGCTACACCCGAATCTTGACAGGCTATGGAAAGCAAACTATAATACCTGGTAGGAGGCGACGGTCATGTCAGAAGCCACCCCAAAACAAAAAGATACTGTTGAGGCCTACGGCCTGGAGTTCGCCATAATTCTGGAACCTGACCTGGAAGAAGGAGGATACATTGCGCATTGCCCGGCCCTGAAGGGCTGCTGGTCTCAGGGTGAAACAATTGACGAGACCCTGACCAACATCGCAGACGCTATCATCGGCTGTCTGGCCGTCAGGGTAGAACGGGCTATAGCGCGAGCCAGAGCCGAGCTTCCGGAAGGGTCGAGTACCTCTCATCCTCTTTCGATTCCAGTGCAAATCCCCTATGGCTAGATTACCACGCGCCCCGGCTGAAAAGCACCTCAGGGCCTTTGAGAGAGCCGGTTGGTCGGTGGCACGCATCACGGGCAGCCATTACATTCTATCTAAAGAAGGGTGTGAATTCCAGCTTGCCGTTCCTTACCATGCCGGCAAGACAGTCAAAGTTGGCTTGCTCAAAGGGCTGATCCGCGATGCCGGCCTTACCAACGAAGAGTATCTGGCTCTGTTTCGTGGTAAACGCCGCTAGATGTCCTCAGCTCTCGTCAGAATCACCACACGCTCTCAATTATCATAATGGCGCTGTAGCATCGCCGCGCTAAGGCCCAGGGATGACCACCCGAAACCCAACGCCGTTGACGAAGACGTCAGGTTCGCCGACGAAGCGAGAGACACAGCGGGCGTGCCTCCCACCGGAGTGCCAGGACCCACCTCGCAAAACACGCGAACCACCCGCCGGTCGCCGTAGCGACTGCGCAGCAGTTCGGCGCAGGCCTCGGCTGCCTCCAACGCTCTACTGCGGTCGGTGGTCTCATCTTGTGAGGAAGAATTTTCCATTGCGTCACGCATTGTTGTCGCCCTCTCAATTCCCCTCCATGAACTCACCCTTGAGGGATTCCTGTTCAACCCCAATTTTATCACGGCCAGGCAAACGAGGCAAACCACGCCTGCCCGGCCCGGCCAGCACCAGGAGATGATGCTGACCTCAATTATATTTTATTCGACGAGCTTCCTGGCCGATATGATGCTATCCAGTTTCCAGGTCACTTCCTCATTCAATTTGCCAAACGAGACGTTGACCACCTGCCAGGTAATCTCCATAAGTATGTCGTCCATGATCAAGTTGACGGTTACATTCGCGTATTCGATGTTACTTACGTTTTCCTTCGAAATCGAACTGGGATAGGTCAATCCGATGACCGCGTTTTTCTTGGCCCTGGCCTCCGAACCTAACTCGGCTTTGACCAGGTTTTGGGCCGAGAGCTGGCCGTCGCCGGTAGTGTAATCGTCGGGAGAGCCCCCACCTCCGGCCAGAGCTAAATAATAGGCCAGCACCGCAGCTTCGGGATAAAAGGGCCGGCTCGGAACGCCATAGGTGAAGTCCAGAATGGGACCGCTGACTTGTTCGTAGGTAACGTCGTCCTTCTTACGGAGGTAAACCGTTTTCTGGCAGATCCAACTGCGCTCATGCAGTTCTTCTTTAACGATTACTGTCTCGATCCGACCTCGGTTACCGTCACGAGGACGCACGGCCTCTACTCCACCATCGCCATAGAAATAGGCCGTCAATTTGTAACCCACCTCTTCGTTCTCCCACCGGAAAAAGGCCACCTGAGTAGGATTCGGCTCTCGAGAGTAGCCGAGGATGACTAGCTCATCTTGCTTCCCATCGCCATCGGTATCGTAAGTTTCTATTCCATAACCGGTCTCTCCCAGATAACCCTGTCCTTTGCCAGGCTCCAAATCGGGTAAAAGTCTGTAAGGAACAAGATAAGCCGGAGGAAGCTTCAGATGGGGCTGGATAGGGGAAGCATCATGGACATCGTAGATCACCCCGCCCAGAGGCCTGTTGGGCACGGAGGTTTGATGATAGATAAGCAGCCACTCCTCCTCATCGTCATCGTCCAGATCGACCTCTCGCAACTCCTGCGGTTGCCAGGTGCTGGGGATAACCTCCTTAATCTTGATTTGGTCCAAGAGAGCAGTAGGCGTGGGCGTAGGTGTATCGATCGGCTTAGGGGCCTGGGCGGTTAGGGTGGCAATGACCCTCTGGGCGATAACCGTTTCCATGGCGGCAGCATCCGGCGTGGGTGTACCAGGTGTGTTGGTTGGTGTATATGATGGACAGCCCCGATTGTCAAGCAGGCCGTATTCGGTCGGGCATCGGTCAACATGGTCGAGCAAGCCATCACTATCTGAATCCGGCGGCAGAACTACTCCTACACCAGGAATCCTGATAGTTTCTTGACTTACAGAGGTGGGACTGGGTGCCGGGGTAGGAGTTAGAGTGAGAGCAGATACAATAATCCAGGCGACGATAACACCTCCCACCACCACGACAAAGAGACCTATCAAAATCCCCAGAGTATGGGAATAAAGGAGTCCCCTGCCGGGTTTCTCAGGCTCTTTGATTTTGCCGGGCTCCTCAGGCTCTTCGATTTTGACGGGTTTCTCAGGCTCTTCAGGCAATTGAGACAACTGAGCTTCTACCCACTCGATTTCTTCTCGCTGGTCGTCAATTTCGTTCTGGAGTGGCAAAGGAGCTCGGTCATATCCTCCATACTCGGCTGCTTTTAACTCCAGTTTGCGAAGATTATCTTTATAGCGGTTCAGCAATTCTTTGAGGTGTTCTCGCTCATCCATTTGTCTCCCCTCGGCTGGTTTTCAGGCTATGTGGGGCTTTACTTTTCGTATATATATTATATCATCTCTCACATTTCGTGGCAACCTCCAATAACAGGCATATCAGGTGCCTGGCACTTTCCGAAGTGCCAGGCACCTTTGCGGCGCACAAAGCGTTGACAATAGAACGAAGCCGGTGTAAAATGTAGGCTGTTACTGGCCTGGAGGCTCCCCTCCACACACTGTAGAAGGAGAAAACAAACATGGCCGAAAAAGTCACGATCTACACCAAGCCGGGTTGCCCCTACTGCTCGGCGGCCAAGAGGGACCTGGAAAAGAGAGGCGCCGAGTACGAGGAGTTCAACGCCAAAGCCGATAAAGCGGCCCTTAAACGGATGCTCGAGCTCAACGGTGGTCTTCGTCGTGTGCCGACCATCGTGGAGGGCGAGAAGGTGACTGTGGGGTTCAACGGCTATTGAGGGGTCTGACCCTCGACCGTCGGTCGAACCACAGTCAAAATATGTAATGAGGTTTTATCTTGCTGGCAGCTATTTATTACGAGGGACAGGGGCTTCGTCTGGAAGAGATAGAGCCGCCTGCCATCGGCGAAGATGAAGCCCTGCTCAGGGTCAGGGCGGCTTCCATCTGTGGCACCGACTTGAAGATAGTTTACAAAGGATATGGCCGCACTCCGCCGGGGTCACGTCTCATCATCGGGCACGAAATGGCGGGCGACGTGGAGGCCGTAGGCTCGCAGGTGACGGCCCTGGAGCCGGGCATGAGAGTTACCCTGGAACCAAACGTGGGGTGCAACGTCTGTCCGCAATGTCTGCGGGGCAACAATCACCTCTGCCCCCATCACCGCACGTTGGGCATCAGCATGGACGGCGCTTTTACCGAATACATGCTTATCCCGGCCAACTTCATCCGCCAGGGGAACGTGGCGGTCATTCCCGATAACGTTTCCTACGAGGAAGCAGCCCTCACCGAAGCCTTCTCCTGTTGTTACAACGGTTCTCTGGCCTGCCACATCGAGCCTGGTGACGTGGTGCTGATTATTGGAGGCGGCCCGATAGGGGTCATGCACCTCTGGCTGGCCCGGATGAGCGGGGCGCGCGGCGTGATCGTCAGCCAGCGGAGCGCCAGACGCCGCGCCCTGCTCCACGACTTTGGAGCCGACCTGGTGGTCAATCCTCTGGAGGAAGACCTGGCCGCCGTCGTCCACGAAGCCAGCGGGGGACAGGGCGCCGACGTGGTTATCGTGGCTGCCTCCTCGCCGGAGGGACAACAACAGGCTATAGAACTGGCTGCTCCCCTGGGGCGCATCAACTTCTTTGGCGGCCTGCCCAAAGGCGAAGAGTTCGTCCGCCTCAACTCCAACCGTATACATTACAAACAGTTGACGGTGACGGGCACCACCGGGGCCAGCAACGCCCAATTCCACAAAAGCCTGGAGATCGTCGCTTCGCGGCGGGTCGATCTCTCTCCACTGATCAGCGCCCGTTTTCCTCTTCCGCAGGTAGAAGAGGCTCTGGCCCTGGCCGCCAGCAGGGAGGTCATGAAGATCGTTGTGATTCCGTAGTCAAAACGGTCAAATTGTGGTATAATCTCCTTCAAGCTTCCAGGTGCCTGGCACTTTGGAAGTGCCAGGCACCTGATATGCTTCAAAGACGCTGATAAGGAGTGAATCGAGTTATGACAATGAAGGGACGAGTTTTTTCCGGGGCGCGGCCGACGGGCCGCCAACATCTGGGCAATTACCTGGGAGCCATTCGCAACTACGTGGCCCTCCAAGAGGATTACCACTGCGTTTACTGCGTGGTCGATCTGCACGCCCTGACTACCTTGAAAGACACAGACCTGCTCAAAGAACATACCTACGAGATGGTGCTGGACTGGCTGGCGGCCGGTATGGATCCTGAGCGCAGCATCATCTGCGTCCAGTCGCACGTCCCCCAGGTGACGGAGCTACACACCATCCTGTCTATGGTCACCCCTCTCGGTAAGCTGTTGCGCCTGCCCACTTTTAAGGAAAAAGCTCGCCAGCAACCCGATAACGTCAACTATGGCCTGGTGGGCTATCCGGTG
>CAZYHC010000077.1:0-21140 GCA_964646625.1 uncultured Anaerolineales bacterium | reverse complement strand
GTGAAAGCTTATCAGGTTAGATCGGGCGATGACACTTTCGGCCCGTACATCTGGCAGGGACAGGCGCGCAGCCATGTCAACCACCTGGAAGAACTGAACGAGCAATGGCCCGAACACGCAGAGCCAGCAGGCATCGAGGAGGTTGAGGTCGAAAGGCTGTCCAGCCAGGAAGTTGACGTTGTCGGCAGCGTGGTGGGATACCAATTCAGCCGCACGATCAATGGTCACCGCGTGGTGCGACGGGCCGTCCGTAACCTGCGTTGGGTGCGTGACCACGCAGAAGCCGAAGGGGAGATCGTCTTCTACGGGCGCAGGGTGTTGGTGCGACAGACTGAGTACTTCATGCCCTGGCGCACCGTTAAGCTTCTGCCGGACGAGGAAGAAGCAGGGGAGCGTGAGCTGCCCGACACCGTTATGTTTCCAGCGGGCGCCATCGCCACCTGCAACCGCAGCCACGATGATAACAAGCATCCGCTTCCGAGGGCTATGGAAGGGGTGCGTGAGAACCGCAACGCCTACCGGCTCAGGGAGATGTGTATTCTGGGCTGTGGACATCTGGATGGTCATTGGGTGTTTTTGAGCGACAACCCCAACGTAAGCTTGGAGGTGGAGGAGGGAGATCGTGCCTAAAGAGCCGAAAACAATTGCCTACAACGTGGCCTTGAATAGCCAGAGCCTTGAGGCCCTGGAGGGCTTGATGGAGCATTATCAGGCCTCGCAAGCCTGGACGGTTAGCTGGGCAGTGCGGTGTCTCCAGGCGGCGCTGGAAGAGCAGGATGCTATCCCTGAAGCGCCAAAAGGCAGGAACGTGAGAGGCATTACTGTCCGGCTGTCCCAGGGCATAGTCGATCTGATTCGCGCCTTAGCCGAGGAAACGCCTTTGAGGAAGCAGGCCAGGGCAGTAAAAGCTGCTCTCGTTTGGACGTGGCAGAAGGTGTTAGAAAAGCACGGAGTTCCTACGCCGTGATGGAGTTCAATTAGATGACGCTGGAGTTATACCCCACCTGGTGAGAGAGCGCAAAAGAGAAAGGCGGTCATCTGAACCGCCTTTTGTCTATAAAAAACACTCCCAGAAGGGAGAGAGCATACACCACCTGCTCAAAAAGGGCAAAACCGCCTAAATGGACGGCCTTACTCGATGGAGCAGGTAGCCTGCTCGACTCCTCAGCTTCGAAAACCCATCCCTATCCTTCCTCAAGGGCTTATGCTGGGCTCGCCCCCAACCTCCTCTATCGCCTTAGCAAGCTCCCAAAGTATCGCCTGACAATCCGGACACTCTGGATGCTCCGTTTCAGCCTGTATACCTGCTTGCCCATCGGTGTCGAAATCAACGCGGACATTTATGGCGTGTCTGGCCGCGCAGTAAAGCGTTTCTACCCTTTCAATCATCGTGTGCCTCCGCCGCTCTTACGTCCTGGTCTTGGCTTCCCAAATCCATGTGCTCTCCACTGGTGTCTGAAGCCGATCTCCCACTCCTCATAGCCAGGAGCTTGCACTTTCAGAAAAACGCATCTGCCCCAGTGACGTGGACTGCGGGCATCGTTCTCGGAGCAGGCGTGCCGGTGGGCGTTGGCTCCTGGGCCAGGGCCAGGCTCAAGGAGAGAGCAAAGAGGGCCAGGGCGATGATGCCGATCAGGAGCACGCGGTTTTGCACGTTACACCTCCTTTACTGCCCCAGGGCCAGGGCCGCCGCTGTGGGCGCGGTGAAGGGTTCAACCGCTACAGCCCCACCTCCCGATCCCAGGCGTGCCAGGGATTGGGGAGAGTGCGAAAATCCCCGTACACCTCCTGCCTGACCTGCTCAAATTCTTCGTCATGAACACTGTAAAACACGTTACTCAAGACGGTGATCACGTCCTGTCCACGCGGCCACCGCGCCACCCCTGGCCTCTGGTTGGTCAACAGATACATGAACGTTTTGTACGCCGATACCGTGCCCACCTCAAGCGGGCACTCATCGGCAGGGACGATGACAAATGACCTTTCATCTATCTCCCTATGGGTCCACACCGCGTTGATGGGCTTCTCCCACCTCACGAACCCATCCGGCTCTCTCCTACTGCCTTGATACTCGGCGCTGAAGGGGTATTGCAGGCGAGAAAGGACCTCATTCGTATCCTGCCTGCCCCTGAAAGGTTGACACCCTACTGGAATCTGGAACAGCGCAATCTCTCCCGACCATATAGCGCAGTGTACCCGCATAAAGAGAAATGCCTCGTACATGTCGAATGAGCCACGCTGCTTTTGCAGTATGACGTCCACGTAGCTTTTGGGATAGACGTTGCCGGCCTGAAGGTCGGTCAATGCCTGGGTGATCAATTCAGCCCACTCCGGCTCCTGCATCCTTTTGTCCACCACTTGCTCTGCTGCCTGTCGAAACAAGTACTCAGTCATGTTTAAGAAATGTTCTCCTTTCAAAAAATTATTTCTGCACTCATAACTCTTCGCCTCCGGTGCGTTTGGGGAAAGGCGTCCGCTCAAAAGCACCGAGTATCATGCATTCGACGCTCTTTTACTCTAACAGTATACCGCTTTCCCAGAAATTCAGGGTAAGGTTTGGGTTGAGGTTTTGTTAAGGTTTTGTGAGAAAATACGAAAGATACCATTGTAGGCGTACAGGTTACGGTCTTAAACTTCGACGATCATCCTGGAAAACGCCTCTCACAACTGCGACAACGCAGGCCATCATATTAGCCACAATAGCTCTCCTTCTTAGAGGCAAAAGGCCCTCCCGCATTCCGGTATACGTATCTCGATACCGGTGCCCTGCAACCTCTGCCCCCACCACTCCGGGCTTTCAGCGTGGATGGGAATGAGAATTTGGGGCTTCGTCTTTCCTCACTTCCAAAAGTTTTATACTTTTGCGTCTGCTCTGAGGGTGTCTTGGTAGGCGTTCTTCGTGTTGGTCACCTGCCTGTTTGCCACACGTGTGGTAGAGCCATTGCAGGTTGGTTTCTCAACCGGCAACTCCCCAGACCCAGAACATTCGCGCCCGCACACTTGGTCTCAGGCTACCTGACCGAACAGGGAAATTGTCGGGGCGCGCTCCCTACTCGAAGTTGGACGGGGAAAGCACAACCCGAAAACCAAAGCTGTAGTCGCTGTGGTCCGGATAGTCCCCGCCGCGGAATGCACAGCGGATGCTCCTCTTCTCATTATAGATTGACCCGCCTCGCAACACTCGTAGACCCTCGCTCCCTGACTCCTCACGACCATCTCTTGGGTTATAGGGATACTCTTTATAAAGACTGCTCGTCCACTCCGACACGTTCCCGGCCATATCCAACACCCCATATGGGCTGGCTCCGACTTGGTAGCTGCCCACTTCAGTTGTATGGCCTGGCCCAGCCTCATATGAATTTAGCTTGCTCGGATCCCAATCGTTTCCCCAGGGATATATGCGCCCATCCGTGCCCCGCGCTGCCTTCTCCCACTCGGCTTCGGTCGGCAGCCGTCCCCCGGCCCATTCACTATAGGCTTTAGCCTGATACCAATCCACGTAGACTACCGGATGGGCGGCGTAAGCAGAGTCATCGTAGTACTTCGTATCACGCGGCGGGGTGCAGGCCCCGGCCTTCACACACTTTCGGTACTGAGCGTTGGTCACTTCGGTTCTGTATATCCAGAAGGTGTCCAGGCGGAGGGTATGCTGCGGCTTCTCTCTGTCATAAGCACCCGGGTCGCTGTCATCGCTGCCCATTGTAAACCACCGAGCCGGGACGTAGACCATCTCCGCGCCGTCTATCGGGTTGATTTTGGTCGAGCCGATGCCGGGAGCGGTCTGCATTACAATTATCACTGTCACCTGCTCGTCGGAGATGTGGGCACGTTCATAGCCTTTGTCCCAGGGGCAGGTGCCACTACTCCGCAAACGCAGTGCCTTTTCAAACTCCTCGCCTGGCCTGAAGATAGCATCCTCTGGCGCGGTTACATCGACTACGAAAGCAGCTTCAAAGACACAGACGAGCGTTGGTGCAGCAATTTCAGTGGGTGTGGAGGTCGGTACCGCAGATGTATAGTTCGGCTGTGGTGTGGTAGCCGGCATCGGCGACAGCAGTGGGTTCATACTAACCAGTAACACAGCGATAACCAGCAGCATCCCTATCCCCAACCCCCACAATAGCCAGGAAGGAGGTATAGTCCTCGGCTCTTGAAAACGGCCTTCCATCTCACGCAAACGTTGTCTCAAACCCTCTACATCCCCTTCTATTGCTGCCACGACAGGTTCTTGGAGCACTTCTTCTATTGCCTCTAACAGCCTCTCTTCCAGAGCAAACATCCCACGCGGCGTATAGCTGTACACGATGCAGCGCAGATATCTCAAGTGAAAGGGCACATCGTCCATACTCTGAGTGATGAGGATCACCTTTTTATTGAGAGCGTGGGCCAGACCCACCTCGTAGAGGACGTTGGGGTTCTTGCCCGTCAGATCAGCGATCAACACCCGCGCTTTGCAGATGTATTCCCAGGCGTCTTGAGTAATGCTTCGTGGGCTAACAAGCTCATCAGCTCGCACGCAACGCAAGCCAGCCCTCTCGATGGTGGTTTTGATGTGGTCCTCGTAGACAGGCTGAAACTCTTCAGCTAAGGGCATCAACACGAAGCACAGTTTGGGATCGATCTCGAAATAGAACCGCCGGAATAACTCATGGTCATCTGGCATAGATTCCTCTCCTGTACAGGCAGTCGGCACTTGAGCACTTACGCCGCATTTGATGCGATCCACTTGCTGGACTGCCCGCCAGCTTCCTCACCTCTGCTCCACCCCGGCTCCCAGCCACCACCCAATACCCATGCCGCATCCGCCGCCGCAGGTGCCGGGCTACCAGGGCCAGAGCCTCTTGCCTGGTCTCAGCAAAATGCACCGCTCGCTGTCGGCGCTCGGTCCCCATCCTGCCCCAGACCCGCTCCACCGCCCACTCACCAAATAGCGTCGGCCCCCAAGTGAGGGCGTAATAGCGCCGCCGGTCGCGGTCAGGGTCGATGCTGTACAACACGATGTAGCCCATGCTCTGGCTTTCACAGAAAAACAAAAACGCCCGCCCAAGGGTCAGGCTTGCCCTCGGCGGGTCATTGTGCTATACTTCATTTGCCGGGGTGCTGACCTCACCCTGGTCACCGCCTCGCCGGTGGCATGACCGGGCGAGGCTTTACTTATCTATGCTATTATAACACAACTGTCTCCTCCCTGCAATGGCAAAAACGTGTGTGTGTGCTTTTACCATACGTGTGGTAAAGGGCGGACATCGTGATGTGTCGGCCAACAGCGATGTTCCCTCTCGCTTGCCTGGAACAGCGGAGAGGGCGTCCGTAGCGGTCGGTTTCTGAGATGTCCTTCTCCAGTTCCACTATTATACCAGACCAGCTCCAAAAGGTTAAGGCCAGCCCTGGCCGGTCGTTCAGACCATAAAGAAAAAGACGGCTCTTCAAGGGCCGTCTTTTTTTGTGTCCAGTGCCCCGGGAAGTGGCATCTTCGTGCGTGACCGGCAGACCAACGCCACCAGAGGCTTGGACAGTTTCAGTGCCCCTTGGGGCATTAGTGGTTTTCGGACCCCGAAAACATGGCTTTCTACTTCGGCCGGATGTACCACCTTTCAGTGCCCCTTGGGGCATTAGTGGTTTTCGGACCGCAGTTTACACGCAGTCGCCACAGCCCATCCAATGCTTTCTTTGATTCATCTTCCTTCTCTCCACATTTGCCTCAATTGAGCCTGCCATTTTCACCTCCAAAAACCTTACATCGAAATGCGTGTAATTTTTGGTTTTTTTGGCCTCCTTTCTTTCCTCAATAAGGAAAGCCCAAAACTCAGTTTCAGTGTCCCGAAGGACATTATTTACTCTGTAACTCCCTGGGGATTAAGCGAGAAGGAGGCTGTAGCATGAAGTTTCAGTGTCCCGAAGGACATTATTTACTCTGTAACTGCGCGGCCTGGGGAGCCATCGCCTGCGGCAGGCTGGTTTCAGTGTCCCGAAGGACATTATTTACTCTGTAACTGGGCCAGTACGTGTATTTCACCACCTGGCGGCCCTGTTTCAGTGTCCCGAAGGACATTATTTACTCTGTAACGTAGAAGAGCTGTTCAAGCGGGTGGGGGCCTTGGAGTCGCGTTTCAGTGTCCCGAAGGACATTATTTACTCTGTAACGAGGCGAAACTTACGCGCATTTCGGCTGTATCCTTTGTTTCAGTGTCCCGAAGGACATTATTTACTCTGTAACAAGAGGCGGCAAGCATACCAGTCCATTCTTCAACCTGTTTCAGTGTCCCGAAGGACATTATTTACTCTGTAACTGTTCTCAGGGCCATTGATAAGGAGTGCAAGATATTAGTTTCAGTGTCCCGAAGGACATTATTTACTCTGTAACTCCTGGCCCGGCGCAATGGCAACCGGGTGAGTTTCTGTTTCAGTGTCCCGAAGGACATTATTTACTCTGTAACCGAGATTGCTGGGAACTCATATCTATCGCATGGAATGAGTTTCAGTGTCCCGAAGGACATTATTTACTCTGTAACCGAGGCCACTTTACCACAGCAACAAGGGATAAAAGCCATTTTACGGCCGCTACGGGGCTTAGAAACGATTCTGGCGCGTTCATTTCGGCCTACCCTCGCCTGACATTCTACTCCATTTCCTCTTTTTTCGCAAATCGGTTTTCTGCCGGAAAAGCGGGGGGTTTTGCGAAACTTTCTCCCTCCTATGCCACCTATGTCGCCGAGAATACGCGTCGCCCTGGATCACGCTTCATCCAACCGCTCGCCGTTCCACCTGGAGGGCTTTATCCTCACCTTACGACTAACCTCGTCTGTCCCATCCCCACCGTCGTCCGATACCCTGTTCCGGCGTAGAAGGCAAAAGCAGCCAGCAAGTTCAGCAACCGCAGCCAGTACGGGTCGTGCACCAGAGCCATGAACTGACAGTCGCCCACCAGGCCCACCTGCCGCGACGCCCCGAATTCTACCAGCACCGTCCGCAGCCGATAGCGGCTGATGGTCACGCACTCCTCGGCGTAACGCCTGATCTCAAGAGGCAGGGCCGCAGGAGCAAAAGCGTTCCAGCGTTGCAGGTAGCTGTCGAACACCAGCCCCGGCAAGGGCAGGGCCACGTTGTGTCCGGCCACCCGGTAGGCGCGGCCCTGGCTGTCGGTCAACGAGGACTCCCCCTCGGTACGGCGGAAAGTGGTCGGCGAGGCGAAATGCAGGGTCAGCTTGCGATTCGGCCCCTTACTCCCCAGCAGATGCTCCTGGGCCAGGGCCTCGAAAGTGGTCTGGCCGGCCCAGGGATGCCGCTCAGGATCGCAGGTGGCTCCCTTCAGGGCAAAGACGGTCTCGGCCAGGCTCACCTGGTCGGGCAGGGCCGGCCACACCTCCTCCACCAGCCGCCGTGACAGCTCCGACTCGAAGCTGGTCACCCGCAGCCACACCTCCTGCTCTGGTTTCAGCCCTACCTGCCCCTCGGAAGGGCGTCCCACGCCGCGCAGGTTCGAGACGGTGAAAGATCTGAGGACGTTAGGCTCGTGCAACTGCTGAGCCAGGGCCGGATCGGCCTGCTGCACCTGGTCGAGAAACCAGGCGTGGATGGCGCGGCCCAGGTTGGCCGGGACGGTGGCCTCCTGGAGCGAGCGCAGGGTCAGAATAGTGGAGAGCAGCATCAGAGCATCTCACCTTTCGCTTCTAGCTTCAGTGCCCCGAAGGGCATTATCCTCATTTCTACCCACCTATCTTTCTGCAAGGAGGATAGAACCTTTGTGTGGAAGTTTCAGTGCCCCGAAGGGCATTATCCTCATTTCTACCGTGTTGGACACCGGTATGTTCGACTTTGCCGGGAATCCGTTTCAGTGCCCCGAAGGGCATTATCCTCATTTCTACGCCGAAAGGCCAAGTATGCTGCGGGGGAAACTGTAAAGGTTTCAGTGCCCCGAAGGGCATTATCCTCATTTCTACCAGAGCAGCTTGGGGGCTGGACAAGTTGGGCCAAGCGGTTTCAGTGCCCCGAAGGGCATTATCCTCATTTCTACAATTATAGGGAACCTTGGTCGGGATCCCGAAATGCGTTTCAGTGCCCCGAAGGGCATTATCCTCATTTCTACCCATAACCCAGAGGATGCAGGGGAATCACTGTTCCCCTACTCCTACGTTTCAGTGCCCCGAAGGGCATTATCCTCATTTCTACAATTGGATCGGCACACGCCATGCCCACTACTGGAAAGGGAGGATAATGTTTCAGTGCCCCGAAGGGCATTATCCTCATTTCTACCAAAGGGGGTGGATGGGTCCGCCGCCGGTTCGACGTTTCAGTGCCCCGAAGGGCATTATCCTCATTTCTACTCGGCCGTCTTCTCCTCTCCGGAGGAGTTTGAGGCAGCCTTGAGGGAGTTTCAGTGCCCCGAAGGGCATTATCCTCATTTCTACGTGGCATATGCGGCTCCCGCTTAAGAGGCGGAGTCTGTAGGTTTCAGTGCCCCGAAGGGCATTATCCTCATTTCTACCCGGAGTTCATCTATCGCGTCTATCGCAGCGTGGCGTTTGTTTCAGTGCCCCGAAGGGCATTATCCTCATTTCTACACCGCTGGCGAGAATGGAAGCCTAGGACGAGGAATTTGTTTCAGTGCCCCGAAGGGCATTATCCTCATTTCTACGGGGGTCTGTCGGCTTTGGGACGAGGAGTACGATAGCCTCTGGGAAAATGTTTCAGTGCCCCGAAGGGCATTATCCTCATTTCTACGCGGTGGGCCAACGAGTTGGAGCTTAACGCTGCAACCCGGAGCTACGGGTTTCAGTGCCCCGAAGGGCATTATCCTCATTTCTACGTAAGGCAAGAGAATAGCTTCGCTTAGTGGTGCGAAGTTTCAGTGCCCCGAAGGGCATTATCCTCATTTCTACGTTGTGGAATAGCAACGGTGGCCCCCTGGCCAACGGGGGGGGGGGTTTCAGTGCCCCGAAGGGCATTATCCTCATTTCTACTGGTCCGTAGTGGTCAGTGGGTCGTCTCCCAGTCACTGACCGACGTATATCAGTGCGGTTTCAGTGCCCCGAAGGGCATTATCCTCATTTCTACCCCATGACAAGCGGAATTGTCCTTTGCGGAAAGCCTCAGATGCATACTGGTTTCAGTGCCCCGAAGGGCATTATCCTCATTTCTACCCATTTTCCCCTCCCCAAAACGTCAGACTGGCTCTCCGGGCTGACATTTTGGGCCTTATCCACATCAAATCACCCCCTTTTTCTTCGATAACTTGACCATAAGCCAAAATCCGAGCTCCTCAACCCTCTTTAAAACCCTGGGGGGCTCTCGGAAAATCTCCGACAGCCCTCATTTTGCTGACATATAGCCGACTTGCGGCTGCCATCTATCCCTGTAAAACTCTCTTGCCTGTCAGCTAAGTCCCCTGGTTCTCTTTCAAAATACCTTCCGCAGTAGTGATACATCTCCAGAGCCTCAAAACAGCCTCGCTCCAGAGCCTAAAAAGGCTTGTTATGTCTACTCCGACCCCCATTTTTCCGAGCGCCTGGGGGGGTAACCCCACTTGTGGAGGTTCTCGGATTTTCTCCTAGACCACAACCGACACCGGCTCGCTCAACACCTCGGCCCCGGAGGTCACCTCGGTACGTCCCACACACTCCCGGCACAGGTAATAGTAGCGCACCCGATCCACTTTGGGCTTGATCACCTTCGTCGTAGCTCGCTTCATGCGCTCCAATCCTTTGGCATCCAGCAGACACTCGAACACACTATACTGCACCGGAGAGCCGTAGTTCAACAGAGTATTGTGCAGCTTCGTCCGCCGTCTGTCGTTAGAAATGTCGTATACCACCAGCACGAACTGCTTGCTCATAATAATGCCTCATTTTGCCCGAAAAGGCAAATACACTCCCATCTCTCCTTCGATGACCTTGCGCAGAAAGCGAGCCTGCACCTCAAAACATTGTTGATAGGCAAGTCCCCGCTTAACTACCGGGTGGCGCACCCGTGTGTTCAACCTGGCGCTGTACTGCTCAAAGAAGACTTTCAAACCTTTTCGATCCAGATATACCGCGCCCTTTGGCCCTGGCCGAAAGTCTTTTTCCGGGTCCAGCATCCTGTTGTTGGCAATCTTCAGTACCACCGAATCCACGATCACGCTGCGGAACTCTTCCACCAGGTCGAGGGCCAGAGCCGGGCGGCCATATTTATCGGCGTGGAAAAAACCGTCGTAAGGGTCTAGCCCTACCACCTCCAGGGCAGTCACCAGGCTTTGGCCCAACAAGGTGTACCCCAGGCTGAGCAGGGCATTGGCCGGATCGGTGGGTGGCCGTCGGGTTCGTTTTTCAAACTTCCACCCGGCGGCCAGAGCCTGGCGCAGAATGTGGAAATAAGCCCGTGCCCCGGCCCCTTCCAGGCCCCGCAGGCTGTCCATATCATCTGCCCCTTTTATCCCCCGAATGGCCGCCGTGATGCGCTCTACAAGCCCGGCCTCAATCTCTGGATGCGAGCGACACAGACGCCTGGCCAGCGTTCTCTGATTACATAGCTTTCCTCTCACAATGGCCTGCGCTATCTCCAGGCAGAAACCCTCATCCTGCGCCCGCTCATATTGCTTGTGGCGCAGGGGGATGTTCTTCGCCAGCGGCGGGGTGAGTCTCCCCCGCAATTGGCCCATCCGGCTTATCAGAGTCAGCCCCACCCCAGCATCCAGCAGGGTCAGCAAGGCCGGGGTGGTAAACCCTACTCGACCTACCAACACTACCTCTGACACCCGGCCTAATGGCGTGCGTAGAAGTACCTCATCTTCCTTGGTCACCAGCAGGCGGCGGTACTCTTTCTCCAGGCGTGCTCCTTGTTCCGTCACGTATAGCGTAGCCATCTCGTCCTACAGCCCTGGCGTTCAATACCCCTCTGGCACGTAGTCGTAAAAAAGCTCGGCATCGAAATCCCCTTCCACCTCCACCCGCTTGTCCGCAGCCACGAAGGAGTACGCATCGCGGTAAAAATGTATCCCCAGGAAATCAAACCCTTCATCAAAGCTGGTTATAGCCGTCTTATTCGGCTCCAAGCGCAACTTTAAACCGGCCAGAATGTGGGTCGTATCCTCCAGGGCCGCTTCCGCCTCGGCGCGGTCGGCGCAGAAGGTGCAAAAGTCATCGGCGTACCTGGCTGGAGAATAGCCCCGCTCCACCAGCCCCACGTCCAGGCGATGCAGGTATACATTGCACCACAAAGGCGAGAGCACTGCCCCCAACGGGATGCCGACTGCCTTGTCTGGATTGCGCTGCCCTACCCGCAGCCACTGCTCGATGAGCCGTAGCACTACCGGGTCATCTATCTCCTCCCGGATGAAGCCTGATAACAGTTCGTGATCGAGGCTGCCAAAACATTCGTCGATATCCGCATCCAACACCCACTGCAAGCCTGTATCACGATGGTGGATGATGGTTTGCACCGCATCACGCACCCCCCGCCCCTGGCGGTAGCCGTAACTGCACTCCAGAAAGCTGCGATCAAAGAAGTTATCCACCACGCGTAGCACAGCCCGTTGCAACACCCTATCTGTCACCGTCAAGATAGCCAGGTGGCGGGGCGAGCCGTCCGGTTTGGGGATAGTGAAACGTCTCAGCGGCCTGGGCTTGTAAGTGTTGGCCCGCACCGCCGCAGCCAGGTTCACCAGCCGTTCCTCCCAGTTACGCCGCCAGCGCTTGATGCTGACCTCGTCCACCCCCGGCGCGCCCTTCTTTTTCGCTATCTCTTCCCAGGCGGCCCGCATATTGTCCGCCTGCAAAATGTTATTGATCAACCTCATTTGTTACCTGCTCCTGGAGCGGGCACAGAGCCAGGACGGTGGAGACCAGCATGGTCCGTCAGTGTTCTCTTTCGGAGACCGGCTGCCAGCGCACCAGGACCGGGGCTGGCACCGTCCCGGGCTTGCCGCCGCCAGTCACGTACTCCATTGGCCAATGGTCGCGGCAGGCCAGGGCCACGCCTGCGGTCATCATCCCCGTGCCACCGGTCAGGTCAGCGACTACCTGCTCCGGCTGCAAGTCGATTTTCGGCACCTCTTCCTGGTAGATGCGCCGCACCAGGGTGTAGGTCTCTTGCAGGTCAAGGGGATTAGCCACGGTGCAAACGCGCACATCGCACCGGTCAGCATAGCGGGCGCGAAAAGCTTCCGCTACAGCCACGCCTCCCCTCTCCCCCCGGCTGGTGACCAGCCAGGCCACGCGCAGCGGTTCGCCAGGGCCCTCGGGCATCAGGTGGTGCTCCAGGGCCACCCCTGCTGCCTGCTGCATCGGGTCTTTGTCCGGGCGGCCCGGCCCCACCAGGGCGATCAGCCCCGGAAAGCGGGGGGCCTTTTCCTCCTGGGGCACTATCTCCACCGGCGGCTGACGACCCAGGAGCTGGACTACGATCCATAGCACCAGGGCCAAAACGCCCAGGCCGACCAAGAGTTGCAAGACCCGTCCCGGCGTTGGCCCCAGGACCATTTCCAGCCAACTGCTCAGCAGGTTGATGAGTACCTGTACCAGCAGCCCGGTGACGAGCAAAAACATCCAATTACGATGGGGACGCAGCAACTCGAGCAGGCGAGACATCTCTATTTCCCTTCCAACAGGTCATAGCATAGGCCATTAAGTTGGTCATACGGGTTGTCTGGGTTTCTCACCCCCAGCACCTCTTCCAGAAGCTCTTTCATGTCCGTCACGATCTGAGGGTCGCCACCTTTATACAACTCAGCTAACCTCCGCAACGAGACGCCAGCAAAACCATGCGTGATCACCAGTTGGTTGCGCAGGCTGGCTACCCGCTCAAACCGGGCCAGGCGCTTCACCCAGCTTTGACCTTGCTCATCATCCCGCTCCTGGGCCAACCGGAGCGCAATCGTCTGCAGCGTCATCCGGCTGACCTCTCGGTCGGCATTGATTTGGGCCTTTTCCAGCGCCGTTCGCACCCCCTCGTGTTCAGCCAGCCAATCAGGATCGATAAAAGCCTCATTCTCGCCCCCGAATTTAGCTCCCCACACCTCGCACAGGTAGCGCAGCATCGCTTCCTGAAAGCGGAAGACACGCCCCACGAAGCCAGCATACGCTTCCGTTCTCAGACGCACTATCGCGCTGTGGAATACCTCAGCGATGAGCCATTCCCTGGTGCGGCCATCTTCACTAAGTTCATGGGCCAGGGCCATCACGCGTCCTTGCAATGGCGCAGGCAGGCCCCGGTCAGCACCAAAGAGAGCTGACTGAGCCGTGGCGAAGTCGAAGTTGAGCCGACGGCGCGCACAGTCCAGCACTGCTGCCAGCGCATCGTAATAAGGTAGCGTACCACGCAATACGCTCTCATCCTCCACCGCCGACTTCCAAGCGGCATGGTAGGCGTAGACAGACAGGTCACGCCTTAGCGTTTCCTTCAGCTCATCCACCAGCATCTGGCGTCCCACGTTCAGAGTCTGGGGCATGTCATACTCTTCTAGAACATAGATCGGCACCGCTCGCGGCCCCAGCAGTCGTACACCCTCCAGCAGCAACATGGTGCTCATCTGAGCAGTGCCGCCTGTCACTTCCAGATAACAAACCCCCTCTGGCTTCAAGTCGTGGCACCAGACCGGTAACTCTCGCCGATAAAAATCGCGCATCACCTCGTAGCTGGACGGGTTATCGCTGACAACCCTGATCTTGGTGCGATTCCCTACCTGCTTCAATGATGAATCTCGTCGGAGAAGCTCTCTGATCAACCGCGCCAACTCGATAGTGTCGTTTTTGCGAAATTTCTCAGATGTCGTTTCCGGCTGGTCAGATGCTACCAGGATCAGCCAATCTATGCGATGGTGAGCCTGGAAGACGTGACGCACTGCTTTGCCCAGGATATCCAAGCTTAGCGCCGGAGCGTACCGATCCAGGTTAGCCATCAGTACCTCGCCTTTAGTCCGGGCGCCAGTCCGTTGTTCAGGGTCAGCATGGTTCCAGTAAGTTCGCAAGTCATCGTCAGGTAGCAGAGAGAGGTCTGTCAGGGTCACTTCTCGGGTGCCCACAGGGGCGACCAACATGACATCGAACTCACGTTTTGGAGACATTTGTTCCCCCCATTGTATCAGAATTGCATCTTCACTCGCACCCACCCCATCGGCGCGCGCACCTGGTCTCCCCCCGTCGCCAACTGCCGGGTCAGCGGGACACGTCCTCCCTTGCGCCACAGCTTGCGCCCCAGGTTAAAGTCCTTCACAAACTGGTCGAACTCACTATTCGACAGCCGCTCCTGGAGCACTCGCCCCAGCGTCTTGCTCCGCCAGCCACTCCCCTTGCCCACCTCCAGCATCATCTCGTCATCGGCCAGCCCGTTCAGCTCTTCGGCCAATTTGTTGAGGGCGACCATCGTGGCTCCCACCTCATATCTGTCGTGTAAGTCATCGAAGAACTTGACTTCCTCCACCAGCCGCGCCCGAGCTTCGCGGTCGACCATCTTCCGCAGCTCGGTGGTGAACCACGCTAGGTGCTTCCTCCCAAACCCCAACTTCCTGGCACTAGGCGAGTTGAACAACCACTCGTCCACCCTGATGCTCACCAGGAAGGTCACGTCGCGGGGAATCACCTCGAAGTCCAAGATCGGGCTGTCCTTTGAATTCCCGCTCTGATCCGTTGTGGGAAAGACCAATACCTGGGCCAACGCCAGCCTGGAGGCCGGAACTGGCTCGCTGTCGAGGACTTGGAAAGCCCGCCACAGGTCGTAGTTGGGTATCTGGCGATTGGGCGCGTCGGCTGGCACGAAGTGGCGCTTCTCCAGGTTCTGGGCCGCGAAACGGGGGTCGTAGACTTTTGGCCCTTTTCCTCGCCGCCTTCTCTCCTTGCGGAAGATATCGGGTTTCCGCGAGTCCCCCTCAGCAAGCTGACGTATCAGCACACTCCGCAGCGCGCCCTTCAGGCTTGAGCCTGGCAGGTAAGGCCGCCCGTACACGTCCTTGATCTGGGCGTGCAGTTCGCCTTGCTTCTCCTTTGTCGAAGTGCAGCCCTTCAGCCGGTAGCGGAATAGCCCTTTTGCCAGGTCAAAGTGCTCCTCCCTCAGTCGGCCAGCCTCCCGCAACTGATGCAAGTTCATGTCCACGATGGCTTCCATTGCCTGGGCCAGGTCCTTGTACTCCTGGGCCATCTCATCCAGGATGGCTCCCATCAGCGCTCCCTGATTGGCCACCCACAGATAACCCCCGTGCCCGATGAAATCGAAACCCTCTCGCAACCGTTCTCCGCTGCCGATGTGCAGTGGGGACAGAGTAGTGATTGTAGCTTGGAAACAAATCTTATCGCTCATCGCCCGCTTCCTCCCTGTCGAGAACTCGACATCGCAGCGGGAAGGCCAGTCCATAGCGCCACACGTCGTGGGGAACGTTGGGTATCGGATCCGGATCCAGCGGTTTGACGTCGGCCAACGCCCCTTGGGGAGGCTGGCGCAGCACAGAGCCTTCCGTCAGCATCCGCACTCCCCGCCGCCGCAGGTTCATCCCATCTGGCGAGCCGAGCCATCCCCGCCGGTTCGTCAGCCTATAGCTAGCCTCCTTCAGCACCTCGCTCTTTACTTCCGACTCCGCGGGCCAGTATAGAGAGAGCGTAGCAAAGGCGTTGGTCTGCCCTGGCGTCGGTTCGGCCAGGGAAAACGCTTCGTCAATCCCCAGATCGAACTGGCCGTGGCCGCTGCTCCGCTCGCCTCCCACGCCGGCATCGCTCAGGGCGCGCAGCGCCTTCTCCAGCCGGGGTTGCAAGGCCAGGTCCTCGTACTCCACCAGGAAGAATAGCCCGCATTCCGGCGCAAAGTGCACCCGCCCAACGGCGTACACCTGGGAGCGGTTAGTCGCCCGGTCTACCGTCACCCGGGGCGCTGTGTCCTCCGCCCAGAAGCGGATTCTCCCTGCTCGCCGATCCTCAAAGGCTCGAAGTTGCTCGACTTCCTCCGGCGTCGCCCAGACCCGGCCGCCTTGCAGGAGCGTCCCTTCGCATGGTCGTTTCTGGCCCGACCTCTCTGGGTCATCTTCAACCAGATAGCCGGCCACCGGCTGTCCAGCCAACATTCCCTCAAAGATCGGTCGCGAAACGAACTGGACCTTCTTCAACTTCTTGCCCAGCTTTGGGTCGCCAATCTCATCGAAGCCCCGGAGACGCAGCATCGGGCGGGGGAAGAAATAGACATCCCCGGCGTATGGAAAGGCTGAGGAAAGCCGCAGGGGAGGCGGTTTCTCTCCTGGTAGGACCTGGGATGGCTTGCCCTCTGACATATACATCCTGGGCAGACGGCCAAGAAATGCGTCCAGGTCCTCACCGAGCTCCCGCAGGGTGAGGCACAGCGCCGAGAAGAGAGTATCGGAGTGAAGCATCACTGAGGCTTCCTCGAGCCCTACTCCCCGTTCACCGATGTGGAAAGGACTGCGGGCGGCCAGACGATATACCACCCGCTTAGCCATTGCCCTCCTCCTGTGTATTTTGCCCTTCCGGCGGTTTCCCAGACACCTCGATCTCTTTCTCGACCAAGTTAGCGATACGAGGCAGCTCCTTCAGAAGCTCGCTCAGGTCTTTCGCCTCCACCGAAGAGAGATCCGGCTCCGGTTCAGCGTACTTCTCCACCGGCTTGACGGTGACCTTTAGGTCCTTGAACCTGACCCGACCGCTGCCCCGGCTGCCGGAGCCGCCCAGGTAGTCGTCCTCCAGCAGGCGCATGGCCTCGAACACCTTGCGCAGCAGGCCCCTATCTCCCTCCTCATAGATGCTGAACACCATCTCGAAGGGGCCAAAGACCGTATCGGCTGGCACCCGTTCCAGAGGACGAGGGTTGGCCGCTGCGGTCACCCGGTCAATGGCTGCCTCGTACTTCACCTCGGTGAAGGGAAGGTCTGTGTCAGCCGCCCGCAGTTTCTTCTTGCTGTTCTCAGTCAAGCGCACGTCTCTTACCACCAGCCGCGTCGGCGCCGAGGACTCCTGCTGCCCTGGCACACCGTAGATGCGGCAGACGGGGCACTCCTCATACTCGGCCCGCTTCTTGCACGTGTGGATGGTCACGTCCTTGCCAATGTTGGTATTTTGAACAGCCGTTGGTTCTCGCTTCTCAGCCAGGGAGCGCATCTTGCCCTTCAGAGATGAGCCGGGGATGTAAGGCTCATTGCTCAGGGTATCCCTCATCACCGGGTTGTCCACCCCACCGATGGTCACGCCCTCTTTGCCTTTCCCAATGTGCAGGCCGGTCACGGCCTGGATGTTCCCGTTGATGATCACCCGTCCGTACAGATTGACTTCTTTCGGCTTCGTCATCATGCTCCTCCTTTAACCAGCAATGCAGTAGGCCAGCGTGGCCTCGAAGAATTGAACCAGTCTTTGTAGCTTCTCGCGATCCTTGCCTACAACGTTGATCCCTTTCTGAAGTGCCTCAGCCAAAGGCTTCAGTTTCGGATGACGGCTGGCCTGATATTCCAGGCGAGGCTGAAATAGTACCAACTCTCGGTAGGCGTCGTCCCGTTCTTTCCGCGCTTGCTCCGCTTGCGGGTCGTCCTCCTTGATCTCCCGGGGCCAACTCATCTCGATCTGCCGCATGGTACTGAACAGACGGCGAAGCTGAGTCTTGATGGCCTCATCTCCTCTTCCTCTAAGACGGCCGGCCAGCGCTTTGGCTTCTTTCACCAGCAATTCGGGGTTATCTTCTCTCACAATTGTCACGATTTTGTCTTGTCCATTCATTGCTCCTTCTCCTTTCTGGTTAATAGTTCAGCCCAACGTGCCGCCAGGCCCACGTGTCGGATGTACAGCGGCGACAGGGTGCCAACCTGCATATTTAGCACCAAACTCTTTGTATTCTTGTCCTCGATGCGGCTTGCCATGCGGGTCAGCGCATACGCTTCTCGCCACATCCACGGTCCGTAGTAAACCTGATACGGAGGCTCATCAGGCAATGGTTCCTCGTCCCCCCGGCAGCGTTTATGCTCCAACTCCATCTGCTGCTCGTACTGAGCGTAGATGCTCTGCAACACCTGGATCAGCGCCCGAGAAGCTTTGCCCGACCCAATGGCCCTGATGATATTATCCAGACGCCTGGTTACTTCAGGCCACTCGTCCCACTTCACTGCCAGGCCCAGGAAGCTAATAGCATCCTTCGGGATGCCATGCCGGGTATGCTCCTTAGCTGCATCTTCGGCCCGACCAGCCCGCTCCGCAGCCTGGTACAGCGGGAATTTGCGTCCCTCCAGTGTGATCCCGGCTGAGATGTGCAGCGCCGGATTGTGGCCGGTGTAGTCCTTGAATTGTTCCTGAATCCGCTTTGCCAACTCAGGCGTCAGGTCCCACGAGCCGACGACGAACAGGTCATCCCCTCCGGCGTAGATGGCATACAGCCGGTCGCCCCGGTCTTCGCCATTTTCGGCTCTCCGGTGGAGTTGGTTCACCTCGGCACAGACGTTATTCAGCCAGCCGGCGAAGAAAAGGTCTAATGCTGTGCTTAGAGCAGAAGTGGCGGCCAGGGTGCGGGACTTCAGACCCCGGACCATGATCTGCCCCAGGTCGTCTAAGTCCATGCGCAGCACCCCCACCCAACGAACCCCGCGGGCCACGTCGGCCATCTGGCTGAAGGTGCGGATGCTGCCCAGGATGGGCCGTTCCTCCCCTTCCTCGGGCTCTTTCCCCCAACGCTCCACGTCTTCCTGGGTCACCCGAGGGGTGACGTTAGCGATGAAACGAAAGCCATGGGCATGTTTGCCCCGGAAGTCGGTGTCGTTGATAGTATAGAGATAGCCTCCAAGCCGCGGCTTCAGCTTCTTCGGCGGGCCGTAATCGTACCACACCCGACCCACCTGCCACAGGGCCTCCTGCCAGGGCTCGCCTTTCTGTGGCCGCTTTCCCCCGATGGCTAGCAAGCCCTCTTGCCCGATCCTTTCGGCCAACTTCTTGAAGCCGTCGCAAGGAAGGCAACGCCGGGATCGCTCCTCCAGCAGCAGGTCATCCTCCCCCTCCATCGGTACCCACTCGTCCTTGTCCCTTCCCAGAGGGCGCTGACAGATCACACAGTAGCGGTTCCCCGGCCTCCCCTGGGAGCCGAAGAGAGCATCCCAGCGGTCTTTAGCCACCGCGCTAAAGCGTCGTCGCTTCTCTTCAGCGATCAGGCCCTTCAGACCTTTTGAGACCGGATCAGCGAAGTCGTGGCTACCCACCTGGTCGGCCCGCAACAGCGTCCAGGCCAGACAGAGCGATAAGTCACCTTTGAAGATGTCCAGCAGGGCGCCATCCATCTCTTTTTGTAACCCTGCCAGCCGCTCCTCGGTCGTTCTACCATTCACTTCTACATTGCCCCCCGGCCCCAGCACCATGAAGTTCCCCCCGGCACTATAGACCACGTTGGCCGGGCAGAGCTCTAGGTCAACCAGCAGCCGTCTCACTACGGCGTCGCCCAGAAGCTGGATGAAGAAGCTGCGGCCCCGCAACCCTTTCGCCGCTCCCTTGCTGGTGATAGTGTAGACAAAATCCTGGATGCCGGGGATGTCGCCGCCTACCAGCGAGTACTTCTCCGCCGGCCCTGTCTCCCACTTTGGGGAGGCGTGGGCCAACGCGCTTACCGCCTTGAACTGCTCGAAGAGCGAGACCCCGGCCTCGCCGTAGGTGCAGGGTATGGCCCAGGCGTACTTGCGGTATAGATGGTAGAATATTTCGAAGCGGAGGGCCTCGTCCTCGGCTTGAACTTCTTTCCACTCCCCAACGAAGCCATTCCACAAGTCGCGTCGCCCCTCGTCGCTCTCTTCTGGTTGGGGGAAGATCTTTTTCTCATCCAGAGCCAGCTTTTGGGGCCGATAGTACGCTGGTTTTACCTCCTCCGGCGAAGGGTTGATTAGAGAGAAGATGGTCAATAGTGCTTTCTGGCTTCTGCCTGGCTTGCCAAGCTGACCCTCGTAGGCCGACCAGTCCACCTGTTTCCATTCGTCTCCCTGGATGAATTGCTGCGCCTCACCTCCTGTCTGTTGGGCCAGTATCTCCAGCCCATAGTTCATCAAAGCCGTCTTCACATCCAATATCATCACCCCTTTCTAGCGTCTGGGACTGGCAAAAACAAAAAACCCACCAGGAGACTTTGACTTGCCCCCGGCGGGCTTTCATGATATACTTCAACTGCCGGGGTGCCCGTCCACCCTGGCCGCCGCCTCGGGCTCTGTCTTAGCCGCGAGGCTTATCTATTTTTTAAGACTGTGATAAAGTGCTTTCGGGTTCTGTCCTATTTTACCATAACCTATCTTTTCTCGCAACCTTTGTCGGTCGAGCGAGCAACCACGAACAGCTTGCCCCTAATGTCCCCTCAAATGGGCATCCACTTTTATTATACCACAGTAAGGTTATTATCAGGTAAAGATCAGGTTAAGATTTGGTTAAAAATTTCAGAACGTCTGTGCTGTGCACGTGTGCGGCCTTCGGGCCGTTTTTACATTACCCTTACACTCAGGAGGTGAGGCGGGAGCGAGGTTTTTGACAAAAAAGGCAACATGTATTATACTATGTATTAGTGAGAACCCCAAACCGGTTGCGCCTGACTGAATGAACAAGGTAAGGGTGGGTGAGGGGAATAAAAAAGCGAGATCCTATTGCTGTGAGTTGGAAAAAGGAGGCCAAAAAAACCAAAAATTACACCCGGCTTTATGTAAGGTTTTTGGAGGTGAAAATGGCAGGCTCAATTGAGGTAAATATCGATAAAGAGAAAGTAAATAAAAGAAAGCGTTGGACGGGCTGTAGCAGCCGGGTGTAAACTGCAGTCCGAAAACCACTAATGCCCCAAGGGGCACTGAAACGTGGTAAAGGCATTTTGGGCCGCCGGGAGTCCCGTGTCCGAAAACCACTAATGCCCCAAGGGGCACTGAAACCTGGATCGGGAGGCCGTCGCTCTAGCCTACGAGCTGGTCCGAAAACCACTAATGCCCCAAGGGGCACTGAAACCCTCCTTAATCTCTTGTATCATTTCCCTTAAAACCGTGTCCGAAAACCACTAATGCCCCAAGGGGCACTGAAACAAATCAGCCTGCCTGCTGGCAACCGGGCTATAGATGTCCGAAAACCACTAATGCCCCAAGGGGCACTGAAACGTCCCCTGCGGCGATGTCATCAAGAAGTTGATCGAAGGTCCGAAAACCACTAATGCCCCAAGGGGCACTGAAACTCGTTGCCATCCTGATC
>CAZYHC010000076.1:0-21323 GCA_964646625.1 uncultured Anaerolineales bacterium | reverse complement strand
CAGTGCGCCGGGACGCACTTCAAATGGTGGACGGCGGAGGGCCTGGCCCAACTGCCCAACGTGGTGGGCCTCAAGGATACCAGTGGCGACATGTCTTTCATGATGGCCCTTTTTGAAAAGGTCAAAGGGCAGATCGGCATCTTCGTCGGATACGACGAGCTTTTTGGGGCCGCTATTATGGCCGGCGCCGATGGCACCATCGCCGCCAGCGCCAACCTCATCCCCGACATCATGCAGAAAATCTACCGCGCCGTCCAGGAGGGCGACCTGACCGCTGCTCAGGAGTGGCAGGCCAAAATCCAAAAGCTGGTGCGCATCGTCATGCGCAATGGAACCAATCAGGCGGTCAAGGAAGGGTTGCGCATGATGGGCCTTAAGATGAGCGATTCGCGTCACCCCATCATGCCCGGCGGGGCTTTCCGCCGCGAGGACCGCGAGGAGTTGCGCATCCAACTGGAGGATCTGGGCAAGATCGAGCGGCAGGAGAGAGAATACGAGCTGGCCCCCGGCAAAGTGGTGGTCAGCCAGTTCCCGGCCACGCCGCAGACCCCGCCGCGGTTCGCCGATTTCACCCTCAAGGTGGGCGAAGGTTTCTGTGGCCCGCCTTTCTTTGAACTGGCCCACATCGACCTCGTGCTGGGCACCAGGGATGGGCCGGTGGGCCGGGCCATCGAGAGGGCGCTGGGCGAAGCCCGGCCCGGCCACGAGCTCCGCCTCATCAACGAGCGCCCCCGCACCCTGCTGGTGCCCACCGTCACCGTGCGCACCAAAAAGCAGGCCGGGCACATCTACGAGGACGCCACAAAGGGCCTGAACCTGGCTATCGAGGCCAGCGTCAGGGCCGGGGTGCTGCCGGAGGAGGGCCTGGACGACCTGACCATGATCGCTAACGTCTTCGTCCACCCCGCCGCGGCCAACCGACACCGCATCACGTTCAACAACTACAAGGCCATGTTACACGCCATCCGCAAGGCCCTGGAAGGGCGGCCCACGTTAGAGGAACTAATCAACGAGAAGGAGGCGGCCCGTCACCCCTTCAAATACGCGCCGTGAGAAAACTGGCTGCCAGCAATCAGCTCAACCTTCAACTTTGGGTTTGTGGTGAGATTGTCAGGGAGGCTCGAAGTGGATGTGAAGTTCCAGCAGCGATTCATCGAGCTTTGGGAGAGGTACTTTCCCGGCGCGGAACTGCCCATCGGGTTTTACTACACAGATGAGGAAGGCCGGGGAGAGTTGGTACAGCCGCCCAAAGAACGTCAATGTCTCATCTGCCAACTGGCGATGGCCCGCCGTGGCAAGCCCCTTTCCTTCGACGAGGACGCGGTGGGCTGCGGAGGCGGAAAACGATATCTGGGGTTCAGGACAGAGGTGACGCCCGACTTTGAGTATTTTCTTTCCTGCGGCATCCCAGGAAAGCTTGAAGGCGAACGCTACAAGAAATCCCCTGCACTGGTAAAAGAGCATTATTTGAAACATCACCGCCCCTTTGAAGCGCCGGGCAAGTACGTTGTGTTCAAGAGGTGGGATAAGATGGACGAGGGTGATGAACCGGCGGTGGTCATCTTCTTTGCCCCGGCAGACGTCCTCTCCGGCCTGTTTACTCTGGCTAACTTCGACGAACCGGACCTTAATGCGGTCGTCGCTCCCTTTGGCTCAGGCTGTGCGTCCATCGTCTATTATCCATATCGTGAGCTTCAATTGCCTCACCCCAGGGCAGTGCTTGGCATGTTCGACGTGTCTGCCCGCCCCTGCGTTCCCTCCGGGGTGCTGACTTTTGCTGTCCCATGGCCGAAATTCGTCCGCATGGTGGACGATATTGAAGAAAGTTTTCTGATTACCGGAACGTGGAACAAAGTTCAGGCCAGAATTAAACAGTTGGATGATAAGCGATAGATTGAAAACCGGCCTGATCCTGGCCGGGGTCGTTTTCCTGGGCCTTGCCTTGCGGCTGTATCTGTTCTGGGCCTCACAGGGCCTCGTCGAAACGGATGAGGCCGTGTTGGGGTTGCAGGCTTTTGGCATCATGCGCGGCCAAAGGCCGATTTTTTATCCGGGCCAGGCTTATAGCAGCAGCTTCGAGTCCTACCTGATGGCTATCGTCTTCTGGATAGGAGGAGCTTCACCCCTGACCCTCAAGCTCGTGCCTGGCCTCTTCTCCCTGGCCTTCATCCTTCTCACCTACAGGCTGGCCGCCGACCGCTACGACCAGACGGTGGGCTTGCTGAGTGCTCTGTTTGTGGCCGTTCCTCCCCTCTTCCTGGTGGTCTGGAGCCTGAAGGCGCGGGGCGGTTTCATCGAGGTGCTGGCTCTGGGCAACGTTGTGCTCATTCTGGCGGGGCGCATTTTGTCCCAGGAGGCGGCCTCAAAACAAAACTCCAGGCCCTACGTCCTGGGCCTCATCCTGGGGTTCGTGGCCGGCCTGAGCCTGTGGATCAATCCTCTCAGCCTGTATTACCTGGTGCCCACCGCCCTGGTGCTGCTGATCAAACGTGGTCGCGCCCGGCCGGGGGAGATCGCGGTTATGGCCTGCGGCTTTGTCCTGGGCAGCGCCCCCCTGATCCTGGGCAACCTGGGGGGAGGAGGAGCTACCACCAGCAGCCAACTTCTGGGCAGCGTGGTGCCAGCCAGGGACTTCTGGCCCGCTCTGGGCGCGGCCATGCGCTACCTGGTCGAGGATGGGCTGCTGACTCTGTGGGGCGTCCGTGCTCCCAAAGGGGAGTTGGAGTTGAGCCTGAGCCTGGCCGTCGTGCCTCTATACGTGATATCCATCCTTGTCACCCTCTATATAGCCTTCAAGGAGCCTGGCACTTTCAAAGTGCCAGGCTCCTCTATTCTGTTGGCCCTCTTTCTACTGTTCGTGCCCCCTATCTTCGCTCTGGGGGCGTTGACCAACGGCAACTTCACAGCCATCATCCCTGGCTCGGGGCTGCTGACGCGCTACCTGTTGCCTCTATACAGCGTCGTGCCCATCGCGTTGGCCCACTTCCTGGCCCGCTTGAAATGCCTGGGACTCTCCGGGAAAATATACACTACCCAAGCTATCGCCCTGGTGTTGATCGTCCTCGTCCTGGCGGTCAACCTGGGGAGCGTTCTGACCGCCGACCCGGTAGCCGCCATGCGCTCAGAGTTTGATAACATTCCCTGGCCTGGCTCGCTCGAACCGCTGCTCACCTTTCTCGAAGCGGAGGATATCCGCTACGTCTACACCACTCATTGGCTGGGCTATCGGCTGACGTTCGAGACCAGAGAGGGGGTCATCTGCTTCGATTATCCCGATAGCCTGCGCAACCTGGACCGGCTGCCCGAATACTCGGCCAGGGTGGAGAACGCAGGGGAGCCGCCGGCCTATGTCCTCTTCAATCCCCGCTGGAAGCGACCGCCCCCCCTGGAAACCCGGCTGCAAGAGCTGGGGGTCAGCTACGAAAAAAAGACCCTGGACGATTTCCTGATCTATTACGCTCTCTCCCGCCGGGTTCATCCTTCAGAGGTAACCGAGGCTCTGATCTGGCCCTATTATTAGGCGGTGGCAATCAGCGTTGCTGGGCCATTGCAAAAACAGGTAGTCTCCCTCTTGGGTTGTTGCTGGCTGAAGGATAGCAACTTTTGAACCGCAGAGCACGCAGAGATCGCTGAGAAATACAAGAAATACTCTGCGAACTCGGCGTTCTCAGCGGTAAAATGCTTAGCAACACTCTTGGGGGAGACTACCCAAAAGCAGCACCATAATTAAATTAAAATGAAGCGACGGCTGTCTCCAGGTCGGTATAGACCTCCACGAGTCGCTTAAAGCCCGTCATCTCCAGCACCTTATCCACCTTGGGCCGGGGATTGAGCAGCTTGAAGTGCGGTTGGAGGCCAAGGTCCAGGCCCCGACGAACGGCCCGGAAAGCCTCCCACCCCGATTCCGGATCCGGCCCCTCCTCACCGCGCAGCATCACCGCGATGCTGTGCAAAGCCACCAGGCCGGAGCTGCTCAGGTAGGGCGTGTCACTCAGGTCTAATAGTAGGTCCCGAGCCCCTGCCTCATAGACCTCCTTAGCTTTGGCGATCAAATGCTCAAAGTTGGAAGCGTCCACCTCTCCATGGGGTTGCAGCACCGTCACCGGAACCCTGCCCTGAACTTGATACGCGGTTATCTCCAATTTTTCCTCCTTTCCGCTGGAAGTGGCTCAGGCGGTTTTTATTGTGCTTCTTCACCATTGTATCATAGGCTGTGAAGAAAATCAAGAAATTGTGCCTTGTGGGCGGCTGCTCATCGTCCTCGTCCCCGAGGGCGGTGCAAACAAGCTGTTTCGCCCCCGAGATGGGGGCCTGGAGCTTTTCGCTCTCCTGCCTGAAATCCTGGTACCCCCAGTATTGGATAGCTTTTCTATTTTGACCGAATTATGGTATAATTGTTTTGACAGACACGTTTTCAGGGGAGGAGAAGAGGCCATGATCGGTAGGCTTCTCAAGGGTACCTATCGTATATACGATCTGATAGGAGAGAACAAGGCCGCTACGGTTTATCTGGCCCGGGATAGGCTTCGTAACGAAGTGGTGGCCATCAAGGTCTTCAAACCCGGTTTGCTGCACAGCCAGCAAGACGTGGAGCACTTCCTGTATCGGGCCAGGATGTTGACCAGCCTGGACTCTTCCCACGCCGCGCAAACACTTGACTACGGGCTGGAAGACGGGCTGGCCTACATCGTCATGGACTACGCCGAGGGTCGCACTTTATCGGCCATCCTGGAGGAGTATGGGCCGCTGGATGTGGAATGGTCGCTGGACATCGCCCGCCAGGCGGCGAAGTGTCTGGCCGAAGCTTACGAGAAGGGCCTCCTCCACCGCAACCTTCTCCCGGCCAATTTCCTGATCACCGATCGCGATAAAGTCATGATCACCGGATTCGACGTGCTGGGCCGGATGGAAGGCCGCCAGGAAAACCCTTACTATCTGACCCCAGAGGCCGCCGAGGAGGGCCAGAGTGACATCCGGGCCGATATCTACGCCCTGGGCGCCACCCTGTTCCAGATGCTAACTGGCCGGGTGCCCTACGACGGCCAGGATGCGGAAGAGATCAAACTTAAACATCGCCTGGCCCCCATCCCCTCCGTCCGCGACTTCAAGGCGGAGGTGCCTGTCGAGGTCGATGAGCTGATCAACCGTTGTCTGGCCAAAAAGCCGGAGGATCGTTTCCAAACCCCGCTGGCTTTGCTGCAAGCTCTCGATGACGCGGCCAGAGGGAGCGCCGACCGGCCCTCCATGACCCATCAGCGCCTGGGACAATATTATCTTCTCGAACCGATTGGAGAGGGGGGCATGGCTACGGTCTATAAAGCCTACCAGCCTTCCCTGGACCGTTACGTGGCCGTCAAGGTGCTGTCTCCCTATCTGGCTCACGACCCCGACTTTTCGACCCGCTTCGAGCAAGAGGCCAAGGCCATCGCCAAACTGGAATACCCCAACATCCTGCCCATTTACGATTTTGGCCGGGAAGATTTCTTTTACATCGTAATGAGACATATCCAGGGGGGCACTACTCTGCGAGACGTGATGTCGAGGGCGCTGGATGTAATGGCCGCGGTGGGCATCGTAGTGCAAATGGGGCGGGCTTTGGACTACGCCCACCGCCAGGGAGTGATCCACCTGGACGTGAAGCCCACCAACATCCTGCTGGATGAGGAAGGATGGATTTTACTCTCCGATTTCGGTCTGTCCCGGGTGATGCAGCGTTCGGCACGTCTGATCAGGAGCGGGGTGAGAATGGGCACCCCCAAATACATGTCGCCTGAACAGGGCCAGGGGCTCTTCCTGGACGGGCGCAGCGACGTGTACTCCCTGGGCGTGGTTTTCTACGAGATAGTGACCGGCCGGGCGCCCTTCGATGGAGAGACCCCCCTGGAAGTGATCGAACAACACCTTAAAGTCCCACCTATTCCCCCCAGTCAACTCGTGTCCGACCTCCCGCCGGATATAGAAGAGGTCATCCTGAAAGCTTTGGCCAAGAACCCGGCCGACCGTTACCCGCGCATGGGGGATATGGTGGCCGCCCTGGAGACAACCTCGATTTGCGCCTCCTGGCCCAGGGTCTCTTTACCGGATGTCCAGGACAGGCACTCGGAGAAAACAGCGCCTATCTCCAAAGAAATCACTTTGCCGTGGACGGCCAACTGACGGGGGTAGGCTGTGAAAAGTAACCTCCGCTCGCTTTTGCCCCTGCCGGGTATTATAAATAACGGCGAGCATCGATTTGCGCAGCGTGGGTCAGGGGATGGCCGGGAGACACGCGCCTGGAGGGACGCCGCGAGATGAAAGGGAAACTCTCCACCCTACACCTGTTTGCGGGCCTTTTGGCTCCGACCATTCTTCTGTTCGTGATGAGTTGCTCTATCCTGGTTGGCGCTCCGGCGATGTACCCCCCGACATCTGTGCCCGTTGCTCTTGCTTCGAAAGATACCTTGTCGCCATTCGTCAAGGCCACTCCCGCGAGCATGGGGCCAGCGCCCGCCGCTATGCCCTCAACCGACACGTTCACCTCCCCTCCTCCCTCGCCGACGCCCATGCCCCCGGGGCAACCCTATTTTGGGCCCATCACTTTCGGCCCAGGCGTGGCCGCCGACGGCAGGGTGAGCAACCCCACCAGCCAGTTCCCGGCCGGGGTGCAGGAGGTGTACGCCGTCTGGCCCTATTACAATATGGGCGATGGTCTGCGGGTGACGCGGCGCTGGTATCACGATGGCGTCAACTGGCTCACCCGCGAGGAGATGTGGGACTACAACCAGCACGGCAGCAATGGAATTGTAACCTGGGTAAAGGTATACGATTACTTCGATGGTCTGACCGGTGGCGACTATCGCCTGGAGCTATACATCGGGGACAGGCTGCAACAAACGGCCTCGTTTGCGGTGGGCTACGGGCCTCCTGGGCCGACGCCTTATCCCCCTCCTACCGTGTCTCCCGGCCAGAGAGAAGCGAGGGTCACTGCCAGCTATCTCGACATCCGGCAGGGGCCGGCTGCTCAGTCCCCTTCTATATGGTTGGCGCCTTATGGGACTGTGGTGCTCGTCCTGGGAGGGCCACAATGGGCAGACAATACTCCCTGGTACCGCGTTCAGGTGAAGGGCAGTCAGACCGTCGGCTGGTGCGACGGCAATTACCTTGATTTCCAGTGGCCCGAACCCTCCCCGGGGCAGCCCTATTTTGGGCCCATCACTTTCGGCCCAGGCGTGGCCGCCGACGGCAGGGTGAGCAACCCCACCAGCCAGTTCCCGGCCGGGGTGCAGGAGGTGTACGCCGTCTGGCCCTATTACAATATGGGCGATGGTCTGCGGGTGACGCGGCGCTGGTATCACGATGGCGTCAACTGGCTCACCCGCGAGGAGATGTGGGACTACAACCAGCACGGCAGCAATGGAATTGTAACCTGGGTAAAGGTATACGATTACTTCGATGGTCTGACCGGTGGCGACTATCGCCTGGAGCTATACATCGGGGACAGGCTGCAACAAACGGCCTCGTTTGCGGTGGGCTACGGGCCTCCTGGGCCGACGCCTTATCCTCCCTATCCTGCTCCTACCGTGTCTCCCGGCCAGGGAGAAGCAAGGGTTATCGACGGGCCCCTCAACGTCCGGCAGGGGCCGGGCACCTGGTACCCCGTCGTGCGTTCGATCCCTTATGGGGCTGTGGTGCTCGTCCTGGAAGGACCGCGGTGGGTAGACATCCACCCCTGGTATCGCGTTCAGGTGAAGGGCGGTCAGACCGTCGGCTGGTGCAGTGGCCGATACCTTCATTGCCCTGCCTGGGGCGGACAATCCTACAACGTGACCTCGTGTAGATAGCGTGGTGAAGGATAACGACCTGCTGGCCCCCAAATCGATCCCGAAAAAGCAACAGTCGTGGAGGAATAGTAATGGACTTCTGGGAAATAGTTAAGGACAGACGGAGCATCCGTGGCTACGCAACCGACAAGGACGTTCCCCCCGAGACGGTGGAGCGTCTTCTGGAGGCAGCCATCGCCGCCCCCTCGGCCGGGAACCGTCAGCCCTGGCACTTCATCGTGGTGCGTCGTCCGGAGATGAAACGGCGGCTGGCCGAAGCGGCCTTCGGCCAGGGGTTTGTGGCTCAGGCCCCGCTGGTCATCGTGGTCTGCGCCGTGCCAGAGCAGTCGGCGGCTCGCTATGGCCGGCGCGGATCAGAACTGTATTGCCTGCAAGATACGGCCGCGGCCGTGGAGAACATCCTGCTAGGAGTCACGGCCCTGGGCCTGGGAGCCTGCTGGGTAGGCGCTTTTGACGAAGAGGCGGCGGCCCGCGCCCTGGACCTTGCCGGGGACATGCGCCCTGTGGCTATGGTTCCCATCGGGCATCCCACCGAACGATTTTCGCACCGCACCTCCCGCCGCTCTCTGAAACAGGTGACTACCTTTATCGAGTGAGACGTTTATGTCAATGTGGAAAACACGACCCTCCATCGGTGGCCTGCTGGGCCTGGCGCTGATGGCGGCTCTGCTGGCTCTCGATGGGCTGTTTCTCTCTTTGCTGCTTCGAGGGCCTATCACCTGGCTCTCCTTCGTTTGGGGCTTCGTCACAGTTCTGAGCCTGTTCCTGGTGGCCCTGCTGGGTTACCGGGTTTACGGCTTCTTCGGTCTGGAATACTGGTTGGACCGCGATGCTCTGACCATCGTGTGGGGCGGCCGGCGACAGGTCGTGCCCCTGGGGGACATCAGCCAGGTGGTGAAAGGCAACAAGCGTCCCGGAGATAAAATCGGTGGGTTGCGCTGGCCGGGCTACTGGATAGGGCCGGGCCAGATCGAGGGCCTGGGCCCCATCTATTGCTACGCCACGCGTCCCCCTGACGAGCAATTGTGGGTGATAACTCCCACCCGGGTCTACAGCATCTCCCCGGACGATCCCGACGGCTTTCTGGAAGCCTTCGAGTTACGCAAGCGTCTGGGGCCCGTCCACGAGTTGACCCAGAGTGAGCGTCGTACCCATCTCCTGGCCCTGCCCATCTGGGATGATCGCGTGGCCCACCTTCTGCTGGCTTTGGGCCTGGTCGTCAATGCCGCTCTGTTTGCTTACGTTTGCTGGCGATATCCTGCCCTGCCCCGTCTTTTACCCTTGCACTTCAACCTCATGGGCCAGGCCGACCGCACCGGGGCACGGGCCGAAATTTTTAAGCTGCCCGTCATCGGCTGGGGCATTTTCACGTTTAACGCCGTGCTGGGCTCGGTCATCCATAGCCGTCAGAAATTGAGTGCCCACCTGCTCTGGGGTGGAACGGTCGTGGTGGAGGGCCTTTTCTGGCTGGCTACCCTGGTCATCCTGGGCTGAGTTATCTAAAAGCCACAGAGAGCACAGAGGACACAGAGAAAGCCTGGGAGTCAAACTCCCAGGCTAAAAGCTGAAGCGAGCTAAAACTTGCTGTTTGAAAGTGCTTCATAGTGCGTTTTAGCGCACTTAGGCTATTGATTTCCAGGGCGTGGGCTCAGCTTTTTTGACAGGGCAGAAGGTCACAGTGTTTATCGAGATAGAAGGGTTGAGAATCTACTACGAAGTGGCCGGGCAGGGCAAGCCGGTCGTACTGCTTCATGGTTGGGGAGGGCGGGTCGAAAGTTTCAGACCCGTTTTCGACTTCCTGCGGCCCAGGTTCAAGGTCTACGCCCTGGATTTGCCCGGCTTTGGGCGCAGCGATGAGCCGCCTGTGGCCTGGGGGGTGGGAGATTACGCCACAGTGCTGGCCGATTTTCTCGCGGGGCTTGGCATCGAGAAGGCGGCCGTGGTAGCTCACTCCTTCGGCGGCCGGGTGGCTCTGGCGCTGGCCGCCCATTTCCCGGACAGGATCGACAGGCTGGTGCTGATCGACAGCGCCGGGATAAAGCCCAAACGCACCCTGAGCTATCATCTCCGGGTGGCCGCAGCCAAAGCGGCCCGCTCACTGTCCGTCCTGGGGCGCGGAGGCCGGAAGGTGAAAGAAGCTATCTACGCTCTGACGGGATCCAAAGACTACCGGGAGACTGCGGGGGTCATGCGCGCTACTTTCGTCAGGGTGGTCAACGAGGACCTGCGGCCTCTTCTGCCTCAAATCAAGGCCCCCACCCTGCTCATCTGGGGAGAGAAGGACCCCGATACCCCTCTCTCCGACGGGCAGATCATGGAGCAGGAGATAGCGGACGCCGGCCTGGTGGTCCTCAAAAACGCGGGCCATTTCTCTTACCTGGACGCCTTTCCCCAATTCTGCCGGGTGGTCTCGGCCTTTTTGGAGGGCAACTGAACGTGGCAGGTGCCTGGCACTTTCAAAGTGCCAGGCACCTGGGGGCATCTTGGCCTTTTTGGAGGGTGATTGAATGTGGTTGGTGATGATCCTGCCCTGGGCCGCCAACGTGGTCTTACGCGCCCTGCGGTTTCTGCACCTCTCCCAGCTTGAGGAGTATAAAAACGTCCGTTTTGGGCGGTGGCTCATCCGCCGCTGGGCGGAGATGACAAATCTCGTCGAATTGTGCGCCGTGACCGTCATCCTGGCTGTGGGCGTGTTGATAGGATTCCTGTCACTACCGGGAGGAATGACGCTCCCCCTGGCCCTGTGGGTGCTGCTCAATCTGTACCTGATCCTGAGCCGCAAAAGGGTCGAGGCCAAAAAACCGCTGGTGCTGACCGCTCGTGCCCGGCGCATTCTGGCTGGCACCCTGCTCCTGCCGGGCCTGGAGATCGTAGGGCTGGGGCTCTTGTGTTTCGGGCGGCCAAAGGTGGGGCTGGCTATCGACTGGCCGCCCTCGGCGCTGATTTTTATCCTGGCCTCCACGCTCGTGGGGCAAACCGTAGGCTGGCAGGTTATCCTGGCTAACGTTCTGCTTTACCCTGTGGAGACTTTCATCCAATCGAGGTATCTGCGGGAGGCCAGGGGGATGGTGCAGCGATATCGCCCCCAAGTGATCGCCATCACCGGCAGCTACGGCAAGACCAGCACCAAGGAGATCGTGAGCCACCTGCTGGCTACCAGATACCACGTGCTGAAAACGCCGGGCAGCTACAATACCCTGATGGGCATCTGTAGGGTGATCCGGGGGGACCTCCGAGCCGAGCACGAGGTCTTCGTGGTGGAGATGGGTACGTACCGGAAAGGGGAGATCGCAGAGCTGTGCGAGCTGGTGCCGCCTGAAATCGGCGTCCTGACGGCGGTGGGGCCGCAACACCTGGAACGCTTCAAGACGGTCGAGAGGGTGGCCCAGGCTAAATACGAATTGATAGAAGCCCTGCCCGCCCAGGGGGTGGCCGTCTTCAACAACGACGACGAGCGTTGCCGCCAACTGGCCGACCTGACGATGAAAACGATGGCGGTCAAGGTGGTCAGATACGGCCTCGAGCAGGCAGCAGGGCTGAGGGCCGGAGACGTAAGCTTCGGCCCGCGGGGGCTCGAATTCACGGTGGAGGCCGACAATGGGGAAAAAGTGGCCTTCCGCACCAGGCTGCTGGGTCGTCACAACGTCTCCAACATCCTGGCTGCCACCGCCGTAGCCCTGGAATGCGGCCTGACCCTGAAAGAGATCGGCCGCGCCGTGGCTACCCTGGAGCCAGCGCCCCATCGTTTGCAGCTCATCGCCGGACGGGGCGGAGTGACGGTCATCGACGACGCCTATAGCGCCAATCCGGTCGGGGCACAGATGGCCCTCGAAGTGCTGGGAACATTCGAGGGCGGGGCGAAGGTGTTGGTCACGCCGGGCCTGATAGAACTGGGAGATGTAGAATACGAACAAAACCGGCTGCTGGGACTCAGGGCCGCCGAAGTGTGCGATCACGTGCTGCTGGTAGGCCCCCAGAGGACCAGGCCCATCGCCGAAGGGCTGGAGCAGGCAGGCTTTCCCGCCGAGAGACTGGCCGTGTTCGACAGCCTGGAGGAGGCTACCGCCCGCCTGCAAAGCATTCTGAAGCCGGGGGACGTTGTCCTGTTCGAAAACGACCTGACGGACCTCTACGACGATGGGTGAAAAGCCGGATTATTTCAGGCGGATATCTCCCATCTGTTCCAGGAGGTTTGAATCGTAGGAATAAGTGGTTTTGCGTTTTTCCCGGTGGGCTTTGAAGGCCAGTTCGACCAGCCGATCAACCAACTGCGAGGGACTGATGCCCAGCGGCTCCCACAGGTAGAAGGAGATCGACCCCGGCATGGTGTTGATCTCGCCGATAAACAGCTCCTCGTCCTCCTCCCTCAAAAAGAAATCGACCCTGGCCACCCCCCGACAGTCGAGAGCTTTGAAAGCGCGGACGGCCATGTCCTGAACCTGGGCCGTCAACTCCTCGGAGATGGGGGCCGGAATGCGTCGCGCCGCGCCTTTCATGCCCTCCGCCTTGCCCCCACGCATGTATTTGTCCTCGTAGCTCAGGAACTCTTCCCAGGAAACCGGCTGTTCGCAGACCGAAGGGAGGGGGGCCTCGTTGCCCAGCACGGAGCAGTTTATCTCCATTACTCCCTCTCCCTCCGCTCCCTCCACCGACTCCTCCACCAGCAGCCGACGGTCGTAGTGGCTGGCTACGTCGAGGGCAAAATATAGATCTTCCCTGCTCTGCACCCTGGAGATGCCCACGCTGGAGCCCAGATTGGCCGGCTTGGCGAAAAGAGGATAGTTGAGGTTGGCCTCGATGGTCTGGATAGCCTCCTCCGGCTGCTCCTGCCATTTGCGGCGTGAAAACCACACGTAGTTGACAACAGGTAACCCGGCTTCCCGGAAGACCGCCTTCATGATGATCTTGTCCATACCCACCGCCGAACCCACCACCCCGGCCCCCACGTAGGGGATATCGGCCAGTTCCAAAAGTCCCTGAAAGGCCCCATCCTCGCCAAAGGTGCCGTGAAAGGCCGGGAAAACGACGTCCAGTTCTATCGTCTTTTTCGCCCCGAATAATCCGCCGAGTACTTTTGTGGACTCTGGCGCTCTCACCAGCGCGCGGATGGTAGGGTCCGGAGCGATGAAAACTCTTTCGTAATCGGCCGGGGAGAAGGACTTGAAGGCCCTTAAATCCGACAGCTTTTCGCCGCTGAGCCATTCCCCACGCTTGGTGAGGTAGATCGGTATAACCTCATATTTGCTCTTGTCGAAGGCGGCCATGACCTGTTGGGCCGTAATGACGGATACCTCGTGTTCCACGGAGCGGCCACCAAAAATCACGCCTACTCTACATTTTGCCATCTGAGACCCCTCCTCACTGGCCTTTGATGTCGTAAGCATACCAGACCCGGCGAAGATTGTCAACGTTTGGAGGAACGGAGGGGAGGGCGGCAACAAAGCACAACCTGTGGCAGTCTGTGACGGTGTACCCAGAGGCCAAAAAATTGCCTATGGTCGTTGACAAAGCGGATTTCCTGTGTTATAATCAAGCTGCATTTTTCAAGAACCCAGGCATCGCGGCTATTGAGTCTCCAGAATCAAGCGTTGTTGCGTCAGAACCTTATCCCGATTATTCCACCGGCTATCTATCACCCTCAGAACTTTTCTTTGAGATTTTTCAGCGCCAGCTTTTGCACGTTGTTATATCGGATTTGCTCGTGGGATTCGTCCTCGAAGCCAATCCCTGGGAAATGGAGAGCGTTTGGGTCTGCCGAAAGGAGGTGGTAAGAACCAAAAAATTGAGGCTTCGTTCGGCTAACACGATATAATATGACAAAGGAGGAAACAAACCATGTTTAAGAAAGTGCTGTATTTCGCAGCGATCCTGGCTATGCTAAGCATGATGATGCCAGCGGCGAGTGTATTCGCCCAGGAGCCGGTGATCAAGATCGGCCTGGACGTGCCCATGACTGGCGACATTCCGAAAGTGGGCGAGCAGTCGAAGTTTGCCGCCGAGATAGTGGCCGGGGAGGTAGAGGCGGCCGGCGGACTGACAGTCGGCGACCAGACCTACAAGCTGGAATTCATCGTGGAGGACAACGAGTCCAAGGCCGAGTCGGCCACCGCCGCGGCCACCAAGCTCATCACCCAGGACGAGGTGCTGGTCATCGTCGGGCCGCAGGCCAGCAAACAGGCTGTGCCCACCGGCGAGGTAGCCAACACCAACGAGACGCCGATGGTCAGCCCCTGGTCCACCAACCCCAGAACTACCCAAGACCGTCCCTGGGTCTTCCGCGCCTGCTTCCTGGATCCCTTCCAGGGGCCGGTGGTAGCCAACTTTGTGACCGAAGAGTTTGGTTTCACCAAGGCGGCGGTGCTTTACGACGTAGCCAGCGACTATCCCAAGGGACTGGCCGAGTTCTTCAAGACCGCCTGGGAGGGGTTGCACGGCGAAGGTTCGGTGGTAGCCTTTGAGACCTTCACCACCGGCGACGCCGACTTCAGCGCCCAGTTGACCAAGATCAAAGGCACGGACGCGGAATTTCTCTTCACCCCACAGTACTACAACGAGGTGCCGCTGATCGTGCAGCAGGCCCAGGAGTTGGGCCTCACCTTCCCCATCGTGGGCAGCGACAGTTGGGGCGACCCGCAGACCTTGCAGTTGTGCGGAGGGGCGTGTGAGGGCTACTACTTCAGCACCCACTACGCGGCGGCAGGGGCCACGGGGGCCACCAAAGAGTTCATCGACCTCTACAACGAGAAGTACGGCTACGTGCCCGGCGACGTGGCCGCTTTGACCTACGACGCTATCCACATCGTGTTGCAGGCCATCCAGAACACCGGCGGGTTGACGGGCGATCTGAAGGCCGACCGCAAGGCGGTCCGTGACCAGTTGGCCCAGATCAAGAACTTCGAGGGCATCACCGGGCGGATGACCTTCACCGAGGAAGGGGACCCCATCAAGTGCGCCGTGATCGTCAAGATCGAGGGTGGCGAGTTCACCTTCTACAAGCAGGCCTGCCCGCCTGAACTGGCCGCCCCTCCGGAGGAGGCCGCCGGGGGCTACACCATCGTCATGGTGCCCAAGTTCACCGGGGCCGACTACTTCATCGCCACCCAGCAGGGCGGTCAGGCGGCCGCCGATGAGCTCGGGGACGTGTTCGAGTTCACGGGCACCATCGAGGCCGACGTGGACGGCGAGATCGAGATCATCGACAACCTGATCACGCGTGGCGTGGATGGCCTGGTGGTCTCCGCCAATGACCCGGACGCCATCGTGCCTGTCCTGAAGCGTGCTCAGGAGGCCGGCATTCCGGTGGTGACCTACGACGCCGACGCCAACGGAGGACGAGATTTCTTTGTCAACCAGGCTTCCTTTGCGGCCGTGGGCAAGGAACTGGTGGACGTGGTGGCCGAAGAGGCCGGTGAGGATGCCAAGTACACCATCGTCTCGGCCACGGCGACGGCGGCCAACCAGAACGCCTGGATCGAGGCCATGAAAGCCTACATGGCCGAAGCTTACCCCAACATGGAAATCCTGGACATCCGTTACGGGAACGATGACACCACCGAGTCCCGTCGCCAGGCGGAAGACCTGATCAACACCTACCCGGACATGGACGCCATCGTGGCGCCCACCTCGGTAGCCTTCCCTGCGGTGGCCGATGCGGTGGAGGAGGCCGGGCTGGCCGGCGAGATCGTGATCACCGGGCTGGCCACCCCCAACGGGATGCGCGAGTTTGTCAAGCGCGGCACGGTGACCACGGTGGTGCTCTGGAACCCGGTCGATCTGGGCTACCTGGGCGTCTACGCCGCCCATGCCATGCTGACCGGGGCACTCGAAGCAGGAGCCACCTCGCTTGAAGCCGGACATCTGGGGACCAAGGAGATCAGCGGGGAGGAGATCCTGCTAGGCCCTGCCTATCGCTTCACCATCGACAACATCGACGACTTCAATTTCTAACCACTCTCTGTTGGGGACGTCAATAAGGGGGCGGGCTGGGGAATCCCGACCCGCCTCTTTTACCTTTGTGGGGGAGGTTTGTTAGTGACATTAGCCATTTTTTTACAACAATTCTTGAACGCCTTGCAGTGGGGCAGCTTCTACGCCCTGATCGCGCTGGGCTACACTATGGTTTACGGGGTTCTGCTGCTCATCAATTTCGCCCACGGCGATATCGTCATGATAGGCGCTTATCTGGGCTTTTTCGTCGCCACTTTCCTGGTGGGGCAGGTCGCTCTTGGGTTGCCCTCGGTGCTCATCTTCGTCTTGACGGTCGTCTGCTCCATGATTCTGACCGCGGGCCTGGGGGTGACCATCGAGCGCATAGCCTACCGTCCCCTGCGGGAGCGGGGAGCCAACCGGCTCTACGTGGTCATCACCGCCCTGATGGTCGGTTTGCTGCTGGAATACGTGAATCTGGCTACTCTGGGGGCCACCCGACGCCTGTTCCCGGCCCTCATTCCCAAGCAGATTTTTAACATAGACCTGGGCGCCTCGCTGGGCGGGACGGTGACTTTCACCAACGTCAAGATCATGATCATCGTGCTGGCCGTTCTATTGATGATTGGGCTGGAGATCATCGTGCGGCGCACCAAAGTGGGCATGGCTATGCGGGCCATCTCCTACGACAACAAGTTTTACGGCGGGGTGGCCGTCCCCCTGATGGGCGTGCCCCGCAATTTCATCATCGCTTCCACCTTCATCATCGGTTCATCGCTGGCGGCGGTGGCTGGTTGTCTGTTTGGGACGGCCTATCCGGTGCTCAGCTACAACATGGGCATCCTCATCGGGTGGAAAGCGTTCATCGCCGCGGTGGTAGGAGGCATCGGGGAGATTCGAGGGGCGATGGTGGGGGGCTACATCCTGGGCTTTGTGGAGATCTTCGTGGCCGCTTTCTTCCCCTCCACCTATCGCGATCTGATCGGTTTTGCCCTGCTGCTTCTCATCCTGAGCCTGAAACCAACGGGCATCTTTGGCGTAGCCGCCAGAGCGAAAGTCTAAAAAGAGAAGAGATGGGAGAGGGGGAGGTGAGAGGCGAGGGAGACGTTTATTTTCTCTCGAAGCTCCTGTCTCGTATCTCCCCTCTCTTTTGAATTGGGAGAGAAAGATGAACAAATTTGTTATACCCCTCATCGTCGTGCTGCTTTTCATCGTGGTGGTAGGGGGATCGTGGACGGGCACCCTCGGCGATTATCCGCAACTGGTGCTCATGTACATAGGCATTAACATCATCATGACGGTCAGCCTGAACCTGATCAACGGTTACATGGGAGAGTTTTCCTGTGGACACGCCGGGTTTATGGCGGTGGGAGCCTACGCTACTTCGGTGTTGACCGTGTGGCTCTTTGCCCAGGATGACGTTTTCGGGGCCCCGGTGCTGGCCCCCTGGATGGGGATATTTCTTTTCCCCGTGACCCTGATCCTGGGCGGGATCGCGGCGGCTATAGCCGGCCTCCTGGTGGCTGTGCCCTCCTTCCGAACGCGCGGCGACTATCTGGCTATCATCACCCTGGCCGTTAACTACATCGTCAAGAGCGCCATCGAAAATATGGAGGTCATCGGCGGGCCGCGAGGCTTCATGGGCATGAAGAAAGTCACCAACGCCATGGAAGAGGTGATCAACGCGCCCTGGATGATGATCTGGACCTTCATGGCCACCATAGCCACTATCTACCTGGTCCGCAACTTCGTGGCTTCCACCTACGGCAAAAGCATAGTGGCCATCCGCGAGGACGAGATCGCCGCCGAATTGATGAGCGTCAACACCCGCCGCAGCAAGGTCATCGCCTTCATGCTCTCCTCTGGCCTGGCCGGAGTGGCGGGCGGACTGTTCGCCCACATCCTGGGTTACGTCAACCCCGGCACCTTCACTATCATGAAGTCTACCGAGGCGCTGGTCATGATCTACCTGGGAGGCATGGGTTCTCTGACCGGCTCTATCATCAGCGCCACAGGGTTCACTCTTCTGCTGGAGGTGTTGCGGCCTTTGCAGGTGTGGAAGTGGGTGGTGATCCCCTTGCTCCTGGTTCTGACCATGCTCCTCCGCCCGGAGGGGATCATGGGGGACAAAGAGCTCCACGATTTCATCCCCCAGTTGAAGCCGCTCTTCCAGTCTAAAGAAGAGGTAGAAAGCTATGCCTCTGCTTCAAATTAAAGTTGTCACTCAGGAGGAGGTGGAAAGTAAGTTATGCCCCTATTTCAGATCAAAGGTTTGACTCATTTCTTTGGTGGGCTGCAAGCCGTCTACGACTTTGACCTGACCCTGGAGGGAGGCGAGTTGATGGGGCTGATCGGCCCCAACGGAGCAGGCAAGACCACCGTTTTCAACCTGGTGTGCGGCGTCTACCGGCCCACGGAAGGAGAGGTCACGTTCAACGGCACCAACCTGGTAGGGCTTATGCCCCACCGGGTCACGGCCCAGGGTATCGCCCGCACTTTTCAGAATATTCGCCTCTGGAATGCGCTGACCGTCCTGGACAACATCAAGATGGCCCACTCCTACCAGATCGGCTATGGTCTGCTCGATGCCTTTCTACGCACCGGACACTACTGGACTCGCGAGAAAGAATTGACCAACTCCGCTCTGGAGCTTCTGGAAATCCTGCACCTGCGTCACGCAGCCTACGAGTTGCCTCTTAACCTGCCCTATGGACTGCAAAGGCGGGTGGAAATTGCCCGCGCTTTGGCCGCTCAACCCAGGCTGTTGCTCCTGGACGAGCCGGCGGCAGGCATGAATCCGGCCGAGATCGGGGAGTTGATGGAATTCATTCAGTGGGTGCGCAAAGAGTTTGACCTGACCATCTGGATCATCGAGCACCAGATGCGAGTCATCATGGGCATCTGTGAGTGGATCAAGGTCATCGACTTCGGAGAAACCATCGCCGAGGGCACGCCTGAAGAGATTCAGCGTAACCGGCGGGTCATCGAAGCCTATCTGGGGGAGGAGGAGTGAGATGCTGCTTTCAGTCGAGGACCTGCACGTTGCTTACGGTAAAATCGAGGCTATACACGGCGTCTCTTTCCACGTAGACGAGGGAGAGATCGTAACCCTTATCGGGGCCAACGGGGCGGGTAAATCAACCATCCTGATGACTATCTCGCGGATAATAGCTGCCCGGTCAGGCCGCATTGTGTACGAAGGAAAAAACCTTCTTAAATATCAACCTCACGAGGTGGTCAGTCAGTTGGGCATCGCTCACGTGCCGGAGGGAAGACGCATCTTTGGCAATCTAACCGTCCTGGAAAACCTGAAACTGGCGGCCTGGGCACGCACACGTCAGGACGAAATCGAAAGGGATTTCCGACGGGTCTTTCGTCTCTTCCCCCGCCTGGAGGAGAGAAAAAACCAGTTGGGTGATACTCTGTCGGGTGGGGAGCAGCAAATGTTGGCTGTGGGGCGCGCCCTGATGACCCGTGGTCGCCTCATGCTCCTGGACGAGCCTTCTATGGGCCTGGCCCCTGTCCTGATGAGAGAACTCTTCGCCGTGCTGCGGGAGATCAACGACGAAGGCACCACCATCTTGCTGGTGGAACAAAACGCGCGCATGGCTTTGCGGCTGGCCAGCCGGGGGTACGTGTTGGAGACGGGCAACCTGGTCCTGGAAGGGGCCTCGGAAGAACTGGCCTCCAATCCCGAGGTACAGAAAGCTTATCTGGGCGGCTGAAACGAAAAGATGAGCACGAGACCCGACAAGAAGCGCTCTCTCTGTCAACAGAGCACCGGAATGGATAGGATATAAGTCAGTAATATGGTCTTGTAAGCCCCCCGGCTTTAAATGGCAGAGGGGGCTTGTTAGTATTTTCGTTAACGTTTGATGTTTAAAGAAGGAGAAGACTGTGTCCAAAAATGAGTTGACCTGGGCCGAGATCGACCTGGATGCGGTGGCCTTTAACGCCCGCAGCTTGAAACAGCACATCGGAAAAGAGACCATCCTGATGGCCGTAGTCAAGGCCAACGCCTACGGTCATGGGGCGGTAGAGGTAGCGAATGCCGCCCTGGAAGGTGGCGCCGAACGTCTGGCCGTCAACCGCGTCGTCGAGGGCGTGGAACTCAGGCGGGCGGGCCTTACCGTCCCCATTCTGGTCATCGGCTATGCCCTGCCGTCCGAGATGGCGACCGCCGTCCAGTACGATCTGACCCCTACCGTCACCACTATGGAGATGGCCGCTGCCCTGTCGGAAGCTGCTTCCCGTCTGGGCAAAACCGTTCCTCTGCACGTCAAGGTAGACACCGGTATGGGCCGTTTTGGGCTTCTGCCCGGAGAAGTGGTGGATTTTGTGGGAAAGGTGGCCGCCCTGCCCGGCCTGGGCCTGGAGGGGTTCTTTACCCACTTCTCGGTAGCCGACCTGGCGGACAAAACCTACACCCATCGTCAGTTCGAGCTCTATCAGGAGGTGGTCAGGGGGCTGAAGGAAGCGGGCTTCGTCTTCCCCATCAAGCACGCCGCCAACAGCGCCGCCACCCTCGATCTGCCGGAGACCCACCTGGATATGGTGCGCTGCGGCATCACCCTCCTCGGTATGCCTCCTTCGCACGAGGTGCCGCCGGCTATTGCCCTGAGCCCGGCCATGTCTCTCAAGAGCCACGTAGCCAGGGTGCGTACCCTGCCGCCAGGGTCCAGCATCAGCTATGGCCGCACCTACATCACCAGCCGCCCCACGCCGCTGGCCCTGGTGCCGGTCGGTTATGGCGACGGTTATCACCGCCTCATCTCCAACCGGGGAGCAGTCCTCATCAAGGGCCAGAGAGCCCCCATCGTGGGACGGGTCTGTATGGATCAGTTTATAGTGGATGCGTCAGGCATCCCGGACGTAAAACAGGACGACGAAGTGGTGATCCTGGGTCGCCAGGGAGAGGAAGAAATCCGGGCCGAAGAGATAGCCGCCTGGGCCGAAACCATCAACTACGAAGTGACGACCGGCTTCCTGCCCCGCGTGACCCGAGTTTACCTCCAGGGAGGCCAGGTGGTAGCCACGCGCTCCCTGGCTAACCCCTGAATCGCGGAGGGCGCGGAGAAAGGAAGAAGCGGGAAAGGACATGAACGAGGAGGCAGGTAATGGGTGACAGGGATTACGGCCAGGATACGGTGCTTCGGACCCCTGGTCAGGGGCCCTCGGTCACTCTGAGCATGCGCCAGGGACCGAGGCCGGGCACGACCTTTACGCTCTCCCAGAACACCGTTTCGATCGGGCGTCTGGAGGATAACGACGTAGTGATCAACGATAACGAGGTCTCGCGTCATCACGCCAGCCTGACGTGGGAACAGGGACGTTTCGTGCTCAGGGATTTGGGCAGCGCCAACGGCACCTTTCTAAACGGAGTACGAATCACCGCTCCTCAGGAGGTGCGTGACGGAGATGTCATTGGTTTGAGCTATATACTTCTGGACTTCCGCTCTCAGGGAGTAGCCTATCCCGTTCAACCGGCGGCCGCTTACCCGGCCGGGGGGGGGGGGGGGGGGCCCGGCCCCCCCCCCCCCCCGGGGGGGGGGGTTTTTTTTTTTTGTTGTTGTTGTT
>CAZYHC010000075.1:0-21423 GCA_964646625.1 uncultured Anaerolineales bacterium | reverse complement strand
TTCGGCGTCCTTCGTCTACTCTGATCTACCTCCTAACGAACTGCGTAAGTACTGTATAATAATTCAAGTCCTCTTTTGACAAACCCTGTGTAAGAGGTATATCGTCAAGGGGCTGGTGGTGGGGGCTATCAAGGGGTTGCGGAGTATCCAGGCGGGGGGGCTTACCAAACCACCTGTCCTTTCACCGTCTCTCCGTCCTCCAGGACCGAATCCCTGAGCACGACTGCCTCCTTGATGGTTACGCCGGAGCCAATGGAACAATCCCGCTCGATGTAGACGTGGGGGCCGATAATACACTCCTCCCCGATGGTCGTCCCCTCCTCGATGCGCAGAGGGGTGATCAGATGGGTATTAGCTCCCACCGCGTAAGGGGCCATCTGCGGTCGGCCGTGACCGCTGGTCAGGTAGTGACGGTTAATGACCAGTAGATCTTCCGGGCCGGTCAGGGTCAGGCGCCCGTCCGTGAAAATACCCCGCACGCCGCCCCGCCGGTCGATGAGCATCTGGATGGCATCCTGGATCTCGTACTCGCCTCGCGGGGAGGGCTTTACCTCGGGTAGATACTCCAGAATGGCGGGGTTGAAGACGTAGAGGGGCAGGGTGGCAATGTTGGTCGGTGCTTCCTCCGGGCTGGGCTTCTCCACGACCCTGGTTATATAATGACCGTTCAACTCTACTATGCCTGTGCGCCCGATATCGGACCAGGGTATCTCCATCAAACTCATTACCCCGTTTATTCCCTCTTCTTCCCGATAGTATTCCATTAACTCCGCCACGTGGCTGGGGGAGGTCAGGTTATCGCAGGCGGAAAGGATAAAATCGCCCTCGATGAGGGGAGCGGCGTGGGATAGAGCATCGGCCATCCCCAGCCGTTTCTCCTGGAAGACAAAGCGAATGGAAGCTTCCAGCGGCGATTCCTCCTCGAAATATTTAATGATGTATTGATCGTCCGGGCTGACAACCACGATGAAGTCCATGACCCCGTTGGCCCAGATTTCTTCCATGACCCGCTCCACTATGGGCCGGCCCAGGATGGGCAACATGGCCTTGGAACGCTTCATAGTGATGGGATGCAGGCGCGAGCCTTTGCCCGCAGCCAGAATTACGCCTTGCACAGTGTTAGGTGACCTCCTTTGTAGGTTTGGGTGTTACATATCCTTTAGCGCTCTCCACGGCGCCGATGAGTTCCTCAAAAGCGTGCTCCAGACGGCAAAACGAGCGCGACCGCGACCGAACCAGCGAGAACTCCATAAGTTCGGTCATTGGAGCTTGATCCTGCGTTGGTTTGTAGGCACGTCCGGCAGGCATTCTTTTAGAAAGCCACCCCTTCGCATCCCGGATGGCTTCCGCATCTACCTCGAAGGGGGTATCTTCGGGCAACTCTAATCTGTCTCTCAGGCTTTCCAGGCTGGCCAGGAACCAGGCTTCGTATTCGCATTTAGCGATGACGATGGCTACCGGACACGACAGGTTCAGAGAACGGGCACGGTCGGCCAGTTCAAAAGCCATCTCTTTAGGACAACCCTCGTTGGCATCGAGCAGTACCAGGATAGCCACACAATCTGGTTCTCGCAGAGCGTGACGCAGAAACCACTCCAGGCCACCCGGTTTGGTCAAGTCTCCTTCCCCAGATGCTCTTTTCGGCTTGGCGATTTGAAAATCCCAATGCTGATGCTCCTCCTGGAGCCTGCGCAGCAGGATGGGCACTGCTGCTATCTCGCCTTTGCCCTCTACAATGGGATAGAGCTTACCCATCTAGCTCTCCACCGGCTCCGTCTGACGGCGCAAACCCTCGATGCGCAGCAGGTCTCCCGCCGAGAAGAGCTTTTCTTTAAGAGCCTGTCGCTGTACTTCGTGTACCTCTCCAATTTCGGTGATGCCCTGTACAAGCTCTACCGCGCGCAACTGATCTACACTGAACTGGGAGATCAGATCAGGGCTGTGGGTGGTGAGCAAAACCTGGGTGCGCTTGGTAGCAGCCTCGTTCAGCACGTCGTACAGAACATCCAGCGCCCCCGGATGAACGGTCAATTCCGGCTCCTCCATCGCCAGCAGGGAAGGAGGCGGGTCCTGGTACAGGGCCGTGAGCAGCCCCAGGACTCGCAACGTACCATCTGATTCCTGCAAGGCGTCGAACCAGTGGGCTTTTTCGCCTTCCACCTCATGCTTGAAGTAGGTTGCCAGGTAGCCGCCAACTTGCTCTACTTTGAGATCGGTGATTCCTTCCGTGATCGCCCCCAGAGCCAAAGTGAGGTCGGGCCACCATTTGCCTTTCTTTTTCATATCCCTCAAGACCGAAGCCAGGTTCGCGCCGTGCTCCTCCAGTGGGTAAGGATTGGCGGGCTTTTGCGGCTCTCGCAGAGCGTTCGGAAAGATAGTGTAGAAGCCCATCTGCCACAGGATATCGTAAAGCCTGTCAAACGGGGGAACATTAATAGTAATAGTAGGTGGCGATGAGGGAAAAGTACCGCCGATGGGCAACCCCAGGGATATAGGGCTGATGTCTTCAAACAAGAAGGAGAGAGAATCAGGGATGGGCAGTTTCAAGTCTGTGCAAATTTTTTCAAAAAAATGGAAGAGTGGAGGCGGAGTTATCCACTTCCCGTTGCGAATTTCGAACTCACCCTCTGCGTCCTTGCCCCGGCAGAAACCGAACTCGCGTTTGACGCGGTAGGCCCCTCCTCTGCCGCTGGCGAGGGTCAGCACATACTCTCCATAAAAATTATCATTCTCGACGGTCAGGCTGATTTCTACATCGTAGGGCCTGCCTGAAGACCAGCGGCGCAGAGAGGTTATACCACCCCGCTTCATGACGGCCTGATCCAATCCCAGGCGTAGCGCCTCCGATACGAAGCGCAGCACGTCCACGAAGTTGCTCTTGCCCGACCCATTCGGCCCCACCAAGACAGTGAGCGGGCTGAGCCTGACGTCCACCTCGGCCAGGCTGCGATAGTTTTTAACCTTTACACGGGTAATCATGGTTCTTCACTTCCCATTCCATTCGAGAATCATTCAAAGCTAACTCAATATGCCACCATTGTACTTCAACTTTGGCCTAAAAGCAAACGTTCAGGTGCCTGGCACAACGGAACGTTCGCTGAATGTTCGCTGTTGAAGTGCCAGGCACCTGCGCCACATTCCGTGAAATAGGACCGTAATCCGCGTCAGCTATTGTCCATACTTTTCCATGTATTGACGGTAAGCGCGGGCCACCTCTTCTTCCGGTATCTCGTCCGGCCTACCCAGCAGCAGGGCCAGGTGAACGGTTTTGGCTACGTCCTCCACCATCACGGCGGCCTTCATCGCCGCCGTAGGGGTGGGACCGACGGTGAAAACGCCGTGGTTCTTCATCAGGATGGCCGGCGAGCTTCCGATAGAGCGCACGACCTCCTGCCCGATCTCCTCACTGCCGATCCTGGCGTAGGCTCCCACCGGGATGGGGCCGCCAAACTCGTCGGCCATGGCCGTCAGGTAGACGGGGATGGGACGGCCCAGGGCCGCAAAGGCCGTGGCATAGTTGGAATGGGTGTGGACAATGCCCCCCACGTCCGGCCGGTGGCGGTAAACGTACAGATGGGTGGCGGTATCTACCGAGGGTTTCAGCCGCCCCTCCACCACCTCTCCATCCAGATCGACCACTACCATGTCATCGGGCTGTAGCTCCTCGTAACGGACCCCGCTGGGCTTGATGACCACGTAATCTCCAGCCCGGCCGCTGACGTTGCCACTGGTCCAGGCTACCAGATTGCTTTTGGGCAATTCCAGGTTCATGGCCCACACTTCGCGGCGCAATTCTTCCAGCAATTTAGCAACCTCCATTTTTATCCGGCCAATGTTTCGGCTTTGATGCGCTTGAGGGTCTTCATCACGTCGTTCTCACCGCGGCCGAAGTAGTCGTGCAACTTCTCATATTCGGCGTAGAGTCTGCCGTAGACCTCCTGATGTTCAGGGATGGGCCGATATACCTCGTCTTTCAGGCGGGCCATGTATCTGGCAGCCTCGAAGATGTCGTCGTAGCCTCCGGCCGCTTTGCCAGCCGCCACCGCTCCGAACATGGCCGAACCCAAAGCCCCGGCCTGGGCCGAAGCCGCCACCTTGATCTCGCGCCCCGTCACGTCGGAATAGATCTGCATCAGCAGCTTGTTTCTCTCCGGCAGGCCGCCGCAGGCCACCAGCTCGTTAACGGCCACCCCGCTTTTCTCAAAGGTTTGGATGATGATGTTGGTGCCGTAGGCTGTGGCCTCGATCAGGGCGCGGTATATCTCCTCCGCTCTGGTAGCCAGGGTGGCCCCCAGCAGCATACCGGTCAGGTCCACGTCCACCAGGATGGAACGGTTGCCGTTCCACCAATCCAGGGCCAAAAGACCGCTCTCGCCGGGTTTGAGTTGGGCCGCTTTCTCTTCCAGAAGTTGATGCAGGTCGATGCCCCGCTTCTGGGCCTGGTCACGGTACTGGGCCGGAGCAGCGTGCTCCACGAACCAGGCGAAATGATCGCCCACACAGGACTGGCCGGCCTCGAACCCGAAATAGCCGGGGATAATGCCATCCTCCACCACCCCGCACATGCCCTCCACGATCTTCTTCTCTTCACCGATCACCATGTGGCAGATAGAGGTGCCCATAATCATCACCATGCGGCCTGTCTCCACTACGGTGGCCGCCGGAACCGAGACGTGGGCGTCTACGTTGCCGATGGACACCGCCGTGCCCGGCTTCAGGCCGGTCAGCGCGGCCATTTCCCTGGTGATGCCCCCGGCTCGATCCCCCAGCGGGTAGATGGTTCGCGACAGCTTCTCGTCGATCACCTGGCGCATCCTGGGATCCAGGGCGGCAAAGAAGTCGTCTGAGGGGTAGCCTGTGCCTTTCTCCCAGATGGCCTTGTAACCGGCCGTGCAGGAGTTGCGTTTCTCCTCGCCCGTAAGCTGGAGCACGATCCAGTCTGCCCCCTCGATAAAGCGGTCGGCAGCCTGGTATATCTCCGGCGCTTCGTCCAGGATTTGCCATATCTTGGGGAAAAGCCACTCCGAGGAGATCTTGCCCCCATAGCGGTCCAGGAAATCCTCTCCTCGCTGGCGGGCGATTTCGTTGAGCTTATTGGCTTCCGGCTGGGCGGCATGGTGTTTCCATATTTTGACCCAGGCGTGGGGGTTATCCCGCCACTTCTCCTGGAGACAGAGAGGCGTGCCCTCTTCGTCGATGGGCATCATAGTACAGGCCGTGAAATCGGTGCCCAGGCCGATAACGTCCTCCGCCTCGACGCCCGCCTCCCTCAAGACCACAGGGATGGTCTCCTTCAGGGTCTCGATGTAATCGGCCGGGTTTTGCATGGCAAAGTCCGGGTCCAGCCGGATGTCTGTGCCGGGCAGAACCTCGTCGATGACGCTGTCTTTATAGTAATGGACGGCGGTAGCCACCTCCTCGCCGGTAGCCACCTCGACCAGCACCGTGCGCCCCGACTCGGTGCCAAAATCAATGCCAATTGAGTATTTCTTGTCGCCCATGCGTCAGTACCTCCTTATTGCTGAAGTTTCTGGCAATCAAATTGCCAGACTAATAGCTGAAGTGCGCTCAAGCGCACTAAATTATGCTTCTAAAATGGCTGGCCGCTCGATGGTCTGGCCTTCTATTTCGATAGGCAGCATAGGCCACCAATCGTCCACGCTGCTGATGATCTCGTTAGTCTCTTTGCCTACCAGGACGGTGTCTTCCGACTTTGTGCCTGTGATGGAAGGGTTCCAGGCGAAAGCCTGGTTTTCATAGACGACCTCTTCCGAGGTGGGGGTGCCCACGTATTCGCGCGGCTCGTAGCCGGTCAGACCGCCCTGATGGTGCAACTGCCACTCGCCGGGGAAACCCTGCTCGGCGTAGGTATCAACGGCCTGCTGGAAAATATCGGCCACGATTGCGCCCGGCCGCGTGGCGGCGATCAGGGTGGCGTCCACGGTGGCTGTGGCCCACTGCTTCTTCCGAAGTTCGGGGGGCAACGGGCCGAAGTGGACAAAGCGCGTGACCGAGGCTATCAGTCCCCAGCGACGACCACATAATACCAGCATAACGTATTCTTCCAGGGTCTTATTGGTGGGGATAGGGTGACGATAAGTAAAAATCCGTTCGTCGGCGGCGATCAGGTTGACAATGGGCGTACACCCTCGGTCCAGGGCCTCCTCGGCCAACACCCCCGCGATCTGGAACTCGGTCATGCCTGGACTGATCCTTTGGGCTGCGATCTGAACGGCTTGGCCGCAAGCCTCAGCCACCAGCCGGAAACGCTCCACCTCCTGGGGCAATAGCCGACTGCGCAAAGCCTGTAGCTCGGCTCCCACGTCCACCGCGCCCGGATAGGGCCCATCAACTCCCAGCTTCATCCCTTCCGTGAACTGCACCACCGCCTGCCGGGGTTCCCACCAGTTGCCTACGGCGAACTCCCAGCCCTGGACGGTCAACTTTTCCTCATCGCCCAGGCGCAGGGCCTCGATGTTGTTGGTGACCACGTACTTGTTCTCAGGCGTGATGAGCAATGCACCTACCCCCTTTTCGGCGGCGCTGTTGACGAAGCTGGCTCCGCCAGCAGTGTACCAGGCAAAATTGCTGGTTCGTTCCATCAACAGGGCATCCAGACCCTTCTCCTCCATGAGGGTTCTCACCCTTTTCTCCTTCTCTTGAAGCTCGTCCATGAGAATTTTAACCTCCTCAATTTTACATCTCATGACTCAATTCGGCCAGAGCAGAGTAGATTTTAGCAAAGGTGCGATATCTTGCCAGGTAACGTTCGTGCTTGTCCAGATCGGGTTCGTAGACTTTTTGGGCCCTGACCATCTGTCGGGCGCCTTCCTGAACCGAAGCGAAACGGCCTATAGCCGTCCCGGCCAGGATAGCCACCCCCAAACAGGCCGCCTCCGAAACGTCCATAGCCACCACCCGTTTGCCGAAGATATCGGCCTTGAGTTGCAACCAGATGGGTGATTTGGCTCCCCCGCCGATAGCCCGTAACTCGTTGACCAGGATGCCTGCCCCTTCCATAGCATCCAGGCTGAGCTTGGTCTCGTAGGTGATGCCGTCCAGCAGGCCCTTGACGATCTCATCTTTGGTATTGGCCAGGCTGAGTCCCAGGATAGCTCCCTTGGAACGCGGGTCCATCCAGGGTGTGCCGCTCCCGGCAAAATGGGGCAGGACGAAAACGCCGACTGGTTCATCAGGGATACGCTCCAGGATCAGATCGTATACGTCTCGGCCTGCGCGCTGGGCCTCCATTCTCTCCTCAGCCCCGAAGTTGTCGCGGTACCAGCGCAGGAGGCCGCCGCCGGTCGCGGTGTAGCCCAGGGCGAAGTACATATCTCGCACGGCATGGCAGTAACAGGGCAGATTGCTATCCAGCAGCTTTTTGTCCAGGACAGGCTGCGGGCAGGCTACGGCAATGCACTCCACCGTGCCGGTGGCATCCATGGCCACTCCTTCCTCGATGACCCCTGAGCCCAGGGCGCCGGCCGGCTGGTCATGTGCTCCGACCACGGCCACCGCGCCCTGGCCCAAACCGAGCTCCGCAGCCATCGGAATTTCTCCTACTATCTCCCCGGAGGGCCGGGCCTGGGAAAAAAGGTTTCCGTCCAGGTCGGCCAGGGAAAGCATCTCCTCCGACCACTTCCGCCGGGTCACGTCAAAGAGCATGGTGCGAGAGGCCAACGAGTAATCGATAGTCGGCGGCAGACCCAGCTTGTGGAAGACAAAATCCTGGACACAGAGAAAACGTTTAGCCCTGGCGAAGACCTGCGGCTCGTTTTCACGCAGCCACATCACCTTGACGACGGTATACATAGGATGCAGCGGCTCCCCGGTGATCTCAAAGACGCGCCACTTGCCCAGGTTTTCCTCCCACCAGCGAACTTGCTGGCCGGTGCGGGTATCCAGGGCGCCGATGAAATTGTACAGCGCCTCTCCCTTCGCGTCGATGGGTACCACCGATTCCCCGTGCGTGGAAACACTGAGAGCTTGCACTTCACCCGCAGGATTGTTGGCGGTCGCTTCTCTGATCACGGCCTGTACTGCTTCCCACACCTGTCTGGGATCCAACTCCATCCAGCCGGGCCTGGGGGTAAGCATGGGATACTCCCGATAAGCCTGGGCCAGAATCCTGCCTTCCTGGTCGAAAATCACCGCTTTACAGCCGGTGATGCCCACGTCTAATCCCATCAAGCTCATAGTTTCTCCTCGCTAAACCGATTTCAAGGCCGACAGATCAACAACGAACAACAGAAGACAACGAACGACAGAAAACAACGAACCAACGTGCTCACTGCATCTCTGTACGGCATGGCCGTTTGTGCAGACAGCATTTCAGGATTTCGGTCTCTTCCTTAGAGCGTGCGAACCTCTATTCGTTGATTTTCTGGTGTTCGTTGTGATTCTTTTGTGATTATTAAGTTCTTTACGCTCATCCTTTGACGGCCCCAAAAGTCAGGCCCCGCACGATGTAGCGTTGAGCCAGGAGGGCCAGGATGGCCGGCGGCAGAAGGGCGACCAGCAGCCGGGTGGCTAAAAACCAGAACTCGACGCCCCGGCTGTGCTCTATCCCGGCGATAGTGATGGTGATAGGCCGCGCGTATTTCTGGGTCAGGATCAGAGCGAACAGGAATTCGTTCCAGGCGAAGGCGAAGCAGATGATGGCCGCCGCGGTCGCCGCCGGGGCCGCCAGCGGCAAGGCGATGCGCCAAAAAGCGCCCAGGCGCGAACAACCATCCACCAGGGCCGACTCTTCCAGTTCGACGGGCAATTCCTTGAACACGTCGCGCATGATCAGCACGGCGAAAGGCATGGTGAAAGTGGCGTTAGCCAGGATCAGCGCCCAGACGGTATCGTACAGATCGAGGAACTGGATGAAGATGGCGAAAGGAATAACCGTCACCACCGGGGGCAGGACCCGCTGGGACAGGAACCACAGGGCCATGTCCTTGTTCTGCCAGCGGTGGAAGCGGAAACGGGCCAGTCCGTACCCGGCCAGCGTGCCCAGAAAGGTGGCGATGATGGTCGCGCCCCCGGCGATGATCAGGCTGTTGGTTAAACCGCTGGCAAACTCCCGCGACTTTCCTACCACTTCCTGGTACCAGTTGAACAGAGTGGGCTTGAATTGCAGGAAGGGCACGATGGCCGAGCGGCCCAGGATGTCGCCGGGCGTCTTGAAAGAGGTGACGATGGCCCAGTAGAGGGGGAACACCGCCCAGATCGTGGCCAGGGTAATCGCTATCCACAGGAGTACGGTGCTCAGACGCAACCTTTTTCTTGCCCTCATAAGGTAATCCTCCTGACTATTCCCTGAACAATCACGGACCTCCCAGAAAAACGTGGTTGAAGGCTGCGGTTATCCTTTCACGGCCCCAAAAGTCAGGCCCCGCACGATGTAACGTTGGGCGATCAGGGCCAGGATGGCCGGAGGCAGAATGGCTATCAGCAGCCGCGTGGCCACGAACCAGAATTCGACCCCCCGGGTGTGCTCTACCCCGGCGATCAATATGGTAACAGGCCGCGCCGCCTGCTGGGTCAGGATCAGGGCGAAAAGGAACTCGTTCCAGGCAAAGGCGAAGCAGATGATGGCTGCCGCCGCCGCAGCCGGAGCGGCCAGAGGCAGGGCGATGCGCCAGAAAGCGCTAAAGCGCGAACAACCATCCACCAGGGCCGACTCTTCCAGTTCTATGGGCAATTCCTTGAACACGTCGCGCATGATCAGCACCGCAAAAGGCATGGTGAAAGTGGCGTTAGCCAGGATCAGCGCCCAGACGGTGTCGTACAGCCCCATAAACTGGATGAAGATTACGAAGGGAATAACCGTCACCACCGGGGGCAGGACCCGCTGGGACAGGAACCACAGAGCCATGTCCTTGTTCTGCCAGCGGTAGAAGCGGAAACGGGCCAGTCCGTACCCGGCCAGCGTGCCCAGAAAAGTGGCGATGATGGTTGCACCTCCGGCGATAGCCAGACTATTGGACAGGGCCCCGGAGATCTCCCGCCACCTCAGGCCGAATTCCTGCTCCCAGTTGAAAAAAGTGGGTTGGTATTGCAGGAAAGGGATGATAGTCGAACGGCCCATGATGTCGCCTGGCATCTTTAATGAGGTGATAATGGCCCAGTAGAGGGGGAACACCGCCCAGGCCGTAGCCAGGATAATCGCCACCCAGAGGATAATATCGTTGAACTGAAAGCCTTTTTTGGCTGTCATAAACTTGCCTCCAAATCTTTTACGTTTTTGCAGAGGGACTGCATCCGCTGACTTTTTAATCTTCGTAGATGTGTCTCATCCTGGCAAAGAAGAACATGCTGACGATCATGACCAGGACGAGCAGGATGTACGCCTGGGCCGAGGCATAGCCCCGGTTCCAATCTCGCAGGCCGGTCAGGTAGACGTAAAAGGATAGGGTCTGAGTGGCCTTGCCCGGCCCGCCCTGGGTCAGGCTGAAGGGGATATCCATGACCTTAAAGGCCTCTACCAGCCGGAGCATGATCACCGTGAACAGCACCGGCGAGATGAGGGGCAGAGTGATGTAACGGAAGGTATCCCAGGCTGAGGAGGTGTCCAACTTGACGGCTTCGTAGATTTCTTCCGGTAAGGTCTGAAGCCCGGCCAGGATAACCAGGAAGGCGAAAGGCGTCCATTGCCAGACATCCACCAGGACGATGGCCAGTCGGGCCCCCCACACCCCCGATATCCATTGCATCTTGGGTAGACCCAGCATAACCAGGAGGTTGTTAACAGGGCCCAGGTCCTCGTGAAAGATAGTCAGCCCCAGATAGCCCAGGGCAATGGGGGCGGTGAAAAGGGGCAGGACAAACAGCGAACGGAAGATGCGTTGTCCCCTGATGGGCCGGTTGAAGAGTAACGCCAGCCCCAACCCGATCAGGACGGTCAGGCTCACGCTGAGAATGACAAAGGTGATGGTGATCTCCAAAGAGCCCCACCTCCCGAAGTTGAGAGGGTCCTTGAGGAAATTGGTGAAGCGGTAATCGGTGAAAGCCCGGGCGAAATTTTCCAGCCCTTGCCACTTCAGCGGTTGTCCCAGGCGAGCCTTGAACAGGCTGAGGCCCGCCGAGGAGATCAGGGGGAAAATGGTGAAAAACAGGATCCAGATAATCCCCGGCGCTACGAACACGTATTTTATCCTTTTGTCATCCCGGCTCCAACGTATCAAGATCCAGGGAATGAAGAGGGCCAGGTTGGTCCAGACCCAGATCACAATGTAGAACCACCAGGGGAGCTCGACCTTGCTGATGAGGAAGATCACGATCAATATCAAGGCCACAATGGAAGCCACCACAGGTATAACGATGGTTTTGCTTTCGCTGAAAGCTCTCTTGCTTTGGGTACAGAAGATCAAGAGGAGCGCATTGAGCAGAATCCATTCCCCCAGGATCATCCACCAGAAACGGCTGAAGTCAACCCTCTGGATAATAAGGATACCCAGAACCGTGGCGAATGTGGACGCAAACAGTATTTCGCCCACGGACGGTACTTTAAAAATATTATTTTGACTTGAATTTTCCATGTGTATCTCCTGGATTTGATAAATATAAAGGAACCTGATAAGTAGGGAGGGATTCGCGGACGAATCCCTCCCCTCATTGGCTGTCAGAGTTCTGAGCGAGCCCTATTCTGGTGAGTAGCCGATGGACTCCCGGTACAACTCCAGCAGTTCCTCGCGACCGAGGTCGTCAACGATCCTGCTCCAGTCTTCGTAGGTCAGGTCGAGGGCCTCCTGCGGACTGAGCTGGCCCGTGACTGCCTCGGAGAGGTGGATGTCCCACACGGTATGCATCTCGGCGGAGCCGGGGATGCGCAGGTAGGTCTGGGCAATGGGGTACTCGAAGTAGTTCTGAGCGTAAGCCCCAATGTACTCCTCGGCGTCGCCGGCATCATAGCCGGTGAGCGCGTAGTCCTCTGGCGAAGCGTCGCCATAGGGCGGGAACATGTTGTTGGAGGCGCCGGCGTCCACACCGGTCCAGCCATAGGCCACGTTCCAGAAGTTGATTTCCGGGGTGGCCTGGAGGGCCATCCAGTAGTAGCACAGGTCCGGATCCTCGGCGAGCTTAGAGAGGACCGGGTGCCAGGAGCAGCCCACCTGGTTGCCCACGTAGTTAGGCTCCTCCAGGTTGAGGAACTCGCCCTTTTCCATGTCGTAGGGGTGCAACGTGCCGGGGATGGCCCGGGCGCCCAGCTTGCCCATGATCACGGACTGGGTCGGATCCGTAACTAACGAGCCTACGTCGCCCCAGGAGAACACGAACACGGCGTTGTCCATCAGGAAGTCGGCCCAGGCCTCACCCAGGCTCCAGCCCCACATGGCCGGGCTGCCGGCCTTGGACAGTTCACCGAGCATCTCCAGGGCGCGCACGTGGCCGGGGGAGTTGATGATGGGATCCATGGTCTCCGGGTCGAACCAGTAGATGTTGTGGTACTTGGTGACTTTGGTCTTCGGTTCGCCGGGGTAGGGGATGCACACGTAAGGAGCGGACAGGGACATGAAGTGGAAGAAGCCCTGACCACCAACCTTGAGGTGCATGGTGATGCCGTCGTCAGGGTCGCCGTCCCCGTTCCAGTCCTTCTTGTTGAAGAACTGGGAAATCTCCAGCACGTCCTCCCAGGTGTTCATCTCCACGGGCATGGGGTGGCCCATCTCTTCCTCAAACTTGGCCTGCCAGTCGGGACTCTCGATGATGTCCTTGCGATAGTAGAGAACCTGGGCGTCGTAGTCGTTGGGCGTCCCGTACCAGTGATCGCCCCACCTCAACAGGTCCCGGGTCTTGGGGTTGACGGTCTCCGGATCCCAGGGGGGCATGTTCGGATCTCCCATGAACTCGTCGATGGGGGTGATCCAGTCGTTGTAGATGTAGTCCCCGTAGGCCTGGGAGCAGTTGATGATGATGTCGTAGGTGCCGGTTCCCGTCTGGAGGTCGCCGTAGATCTTCTCCCGCAGTTCGGCGAAGGGGATCTCCACCACCTCGTAGGTGGCCCCGGTCAGCTTCTCGAACATAGGCCGCCAGAAATAGCAGGGGCCGGAGATGCCACCGTGGGCTCCACCGGAATAGACGCCGATGGTGAAGGACTTGCCTGCCCAGTCCGGGTTGGGTGTGCCCTTATTGGCCGCGTTCCAGGCCTTGCAGGCGGTCTCGGCCTCGTTGCCCATCGCCCCTTCAAACTCGCATTCTTCTTCGGCCGGGCCTGCGGCATAAACGATGGGCACCAGGCTCACAATCAGAATTACTACCAGCAGCAACGCTGCTAACTTTTTCATTTCTTAAAACCTCCTTCTCCTTCTTTAGGTATTTGTAGAGAGCATCTGCCCAGATAGCTCCCTGCCTTTGTACTTTACGTACCACCCGTTTTATGTCTTTGTTCATCACCTCCCTTCATCAAATATCCATCGCCGACTTAACAACGTCGGTCCGCCTTAATAAACAAAAGACTGCTTCTGTTTACATCGCCTTCAGTCGTGCGCTGCTTTTCAGCGAGGTAAACAGAGTCAGCCTCGATCGATTAAATTTATTATTCTTGAAGACAGGAGGCTCACCATTGTCATCCTCATCCCTTGGGTCTTGAACCAGAGCGGCTCTCTAGACGCTTTTATTATAACCGACACTCCCTCCTTTGTCAAGAGGGAAACGGCCCTTCGCCCGAAATTGATATCTTTCATCGTAATCGCCCTATCACGGGGCATCCCGCTCGGGCTTAGGGCAGAAAAACGACTTTCAGGGCTTGGCCTCGGGTCGCCAGGTCCAGGCCTTCCTGGAATTTAGCCAGGGGGAGGCGATGGGTGACCAACTTATCGCCGGGGATGCGGCCGGAAGCCAGAAGCCCCAGCGCCTGGCGGTGATGTCGCCGGGCGAAGATGGTCGTCCCGATGAGGCTGAGCCCTCGATAGTGCACGAGGTTGGTGTCCAGGCCGGGCTTGCTGTTATCGTGGGGCAGGCCGCCGAACAGCAGCACCCGCCCGCCCTTGCGGGCCATCTCCACGGCCTGTACCTGGGTGTGCGGCACCGGGTTGGCGGTGATGACTACGTCGGCCCCCTGGCCGTCGGTGGCGCGCATCACTTCCTCTACCAGATCCGTCTGCGAGGCATCGATCAGGAGATCGGGGCCAAAGGCTTTAGCCAGTTCCAGGCGCAAGGCCAGGACGTCGGCGATGATGACTTTGAAAGCGCCACGGGCGCGGGCCAGGCTGGCGTGGATGCAGCCTACCGGCCCGGCCCCGATAATGACCACCGTGTCGCCCAGGGAAACCCGCCCCTTTTCCTGGGCGTTCAGGCAGGAGCAGATCGGCTCGGACACGGCGGCGATCACCGGGTCCAAACCATCCGGGACGGCCCCGATGGTGCCCAGTGTCAGGGCTTCTTCGGGGATAGCCATGTACTCGGCAAACCCGCCGGGCCAGCGCTGCGCCAGTTCGAGCACGTTCTCGCAGTACTCGTACTGGCCGGCCACGCAGAACGTGCACCGGCCACAGTAGACGAGCGGAGCCACCGCCAGAACGTCCCCGTCCCGCCAGGGGCCCCCGTAGCCGGGGCCGACGGCGACCACTGTGCCGCTGACCTCGTGCCCCAGCGTCCAGGGGAAGGTCACGTTCCGGTGGCCGCTTTTCAGGGTGCGCAAATCCGATCCGCACAGGCCACAGCCGATGACCTTTATCAGTAAACCGCGCTCTGGACACTGCGGGACAGGCGATTCTTCGATTCCGTACTCCATTGGAGCGCGAACGACGAGAGCCTGCATCGTTTTATTCATGGCTATACCTTGCTATACCTTTGCGCTGATCGTTTGTCTATTTTCCGTTTTCTATATCTAACACCGCGTCCTGCATCTTGCGCAGCCGATAGATCAAGGTGGAGGAATCGGGAGCAAAGTTATCCTCGGTCATGATCTCGCCCTGGGGGATGTCTTCGAGCACTATGCCGCCGGGGGCGATCCCTATAGGGATGGCCTTCTTAGCCCTGGCCTGGGCGTAGGTGTAGATTCGACCGTAGATGTCGGCCCCGCCGAAACCGCCGACCTGTTCCCCGGCCTTGAGGGCTCGCTTGGCAACGCACACTACCTCGGAATGCAGGGTGGTGGACGTGACGGTCGTCTCGCCGTAGATGACCGCTTCGGCGATGGAGATGGGCGTTTCGACGTTGCACAGGTGATAGGGCCGGTAAAGGAGGTAATAGGGCCCATCCCCCATACCCAGGAAGCTCATGTCTTTGATGATCCGGGGCTCGTCGGTGGCCACAATGGCAAACACGCCCGGCGCCACTTTGCCGGTCGAGTAATCCACGACCCCGCGCCGCTCGAAAATTCCGCCGTCCGCCCTGGGGATAAAAGTCTTCGCCAGGTCTTCTACTTCCACTTTAGGGCCGTGCATACCGGGCACGTCGGGCAGAAGCCCGGTGGCATTGGACACGGCCGCCATCTCGACCATCGTCTTGGTGCCGTCTATGAAGGAGGTCAGCATCTTGGGGTTCATGTCTTTTCTGGCGGCCTCCGCGGCGCAGCGGTCGGGGGTCATGGTGTAGTCAACGGGGTTGTTCTTGCCCTTGCCCAGGCAGACCACCTCAAAGCCGAGAGTGCTGGCAAAGTTGTGGAGCATCTTGCACACCCCCGGTTCGTCGCCCGAAGCCACCGTGTAAACGGTGCCAGCCTGACGGGCCAGCCGATTCAAGAGCACGCCGACGGTCACGTCCGTCTCCACGTTGAGCATGATGATAGGGGTGCGGTACATGATGGACGTCCAGGCCACCTGAGCGCCTACCTCGGTTACGCCTGTGGCCTCCACCACCGCGTCCAGGTACTCCAACTTTGGCAGTATGAGCGCATCGTCGGTAACCAGGCGTTTACCGGAACGCAGGATGTCCTCCGCCTGGGGCGTGTTGTGCGAGATAACGATACTTTCTTCAGGCAGCCCCAGAGCTTTGAAGGTATCCACAGCTCGTTTGGGGTCGATGTCGGCAATGGCTACGGTTTCCATCCCTTCCATCCTGTGGGTTACGTGCACCAGGCCCGAGCCCATCTGGCCGCAGCCGACCAGACCGACCTGGATGGGATAACCTTCCGCTTCTCTAAACTGCAAGTGACGATAAAGTTCCATAAAATTCAGAGTCCTTTCTCCTGGATATAGAGAGCGCCAGTGTATCAGGGGCCTGGCACAGCGAACGTTCGTTGTTGAAGCGCCAGGCCCCTTATTCCGGGGTGATAACTATTTTCAATCCTTCGCCGCGCGCCGCCGTTTCAAACCCCTCGGCCACCTCGTCGAGCGGGAAAGTGTGGGTGATCAACTTGTGGGCGCGAATTTTTCCCTGGGCGATCAAATCCAGGGCCAGTTTATGGCGCGTGGGGTGATACGAGAACGCCCCGACCACCACGATTTCGCCGTAGTGAATGAGATTGCCGTCCAGGGTGGCCATGGCCTGGTCCTTGGGCAGGCCGCCGAAGAGCACCACCCTGCCACTCTTACGCACCATCTCCACCGCCTGGTTGTATACAGCCGACACCCCTACAGCGGTGATCACAATGTCGGCCCCGATCCCGCCGGTCAGGGCGCGCACGCGGGCCAGCGGGTCTTCCCGGCTGGAGTCAATCACCGCGTCCGGCTCGAACTGTTCGACCATCTTCAGCCGTTCGGGGGCTATCTCGGCCACGATCACCCGCGCCCCTCGCGCCCGCGCTACTTCCGTGTGCAGGCAGCCGATCGGCCCCGCGCCGATGACCACTACCGTATCGCCCACCGTGGTCCCGGCCTTGAAGTGCGAGCTTAGCACCGACGAGGACGGCTCGGCCACGGTGGCTTCTGCAAACGAGATACCTTCCGGCATGGGATGGATGACGCCCCGCGTCAAAATCTCACCTGGCAAGGCCAGATACTCGGCAAAGCCGCCGGGGTACTGCGTGCCGATGAACTTGAGGTCGTTGCACAGGTTAAAGAGTCCGCGCCGGCAATAGTAACACTCGCCGCAGTGCACGTCGGGGGCTATAGCCAGGCGGTCGCCCACGGCGTAGCCGCCGGTGGCCTGTGGCCCCACGGCGGCCACTGTCCCGCCTATTTCGTGCCCCATGATCACGTTGTCTACCGCAAAACGTGGCCCGTGGCGATAGGTGCGCAAGTCGGAGCCGCACACTCCGCAGGCCGCCACCTTGAGCAGTATCCCATCGTCGGGCGCCTGGGGGGTGGGGATCTCTTCGACCGTCAGTTGTTTGGGGCCGCGCAATATGGCCGCTTTCATGATCGCTCCTCCGCCAATTTCTTGCCCACCGCGCCGCCGGGATGCGTCTCGCCGAACGATTCGAGCGTGTGGCCGCGCATCTCCAGCAGAACCGCGCATAGAGCGTCACCGACCGCCCCGTTGACCAATGAGGTGCCGGTGGCGATCATCCCATGGAGATCGATGTCCTTTGGGGCGCGGAAACGCAAGATAGCATCGCTCTGCCGGGCCAGGGGCGAGTCGGTCGCTTCGGTCAAGGCCACCACCCGGGCTCCGCGCGAGCGGACGATGCTCACGAACTGGTTGAGTTCGTCGCTTCTGCCCCCTTTGGAAATGACGATCAGCACGTCGTCGGGCCTCACGGCGCCCGAGCCGCCGTGCAGCCCGTCGGCGGCATCGACGAACAGGGCCGGCGTGCCTGAGCAGGATAGCAGGTGGGCCAGCCGGCGGGCCATCGCCCCGGAGGTGCCCATCCCGCAGACCAACACGAGGCCTTTACAACTCAAGAGCAGCCTGGCCGCCTCGACGAATGACTCGTCGATCAGGTCTGCCTGCTGAGCTACGGCAGCCGCCTCGCGCGCGATCGCCTGGCGCGCCTTTTCCACGATCTCGGATGATTGCATGTTCGTCCTTTCAACCTCTTTTATCTTGATCTCGTCAGGTGCCTGGCACTTCAACAACGAACGTTCGCTGTGCCAGGCACCTCAAAGTTTTATACTTTGTGCAGCAGCTCGCGCAGGGCCGGGTAGATTTGTCGGTACAGTTCGTAACGCTCTTGATATAACGTCGCCGCTGGCCCCGGCGTGTAGCGCGTCTCGATGCGCACCGTCTGGGTCACGGCCTCTTCCAGCGACGGGTAAAGGCCGGCCGCCGTCCCGGCCAGCATGGCCGCCCCCAGTCCGGCGGCCTCGGTCACGGCGGGCACGGCTATCGGCAGCCCGGCCACGTCGGCCTTGAGCTGCAACCACCGCGCCGATTTGGCTCCTCCGCCGATGGCTCGCAGTTCCTCGAACTTTACCCCCGCCTCGATCAGCACGTCCAGGTTGGCTTTGAGCTCGAAGGTCAGTCCCTCCAGAATAGCCTGGGTTACTTCGGCTTTGCTGCTGCTCACGGTCAGCCCGATGATGGCCCCTTTGGAATCCACGTCAAAGTGGGGCGTGCCGCTGCCGGACAGGTGGGGCAGCACGAACAGGCGGGTTGGTCCGGCCGGGGCGTCTTCCAAAAGCAGGTCGTAGGCGTCGCCTTCGCCGGCCTCTGCCCGCCGCATCTCATCCTGGCCGAAACGGTCCCGGAACCAGCGCAGCACCAACCCCCCGCTGTGGTTGAGGGTCATCGCCAGGTAGAGGCCCGGCACCACGTGGGCGTAGACCGAGATGCCGGCCGCCCGCAAAGCGGAATGAAGCACCGGCGCGGGCAGGGCCGTCTCGATCACTTCGGCCGTGCCGGTAGAAACCATCGCCAGCCCCGGCCGGATGATACCGGCCCCCAGCGCGCCGCACGCCTGGTCGTGCCCGCCGGTGACCAGTTGCAGAGTGGGGGGCAGGCTCAGGTCGCGGGCCACCTCCGGGGCAATCGTGCCGATGACCTGGCCCGAAGGGACGAGGGGCGACAATTGATCCGGCCTCAGGCCCACCGCCTCCAGGAGCTCGGCGTCCCAGTCCAGGGCGCGGACATCGGCCATCTGGGTGCGTGAGGCCAGGCAAGCGCTGATCGCGGCCTCGTGCCCCAGCTTGAAGAGTATGAAATCTTCGTAGAGCAGGAACTTCCAGGCCCGGCCAAAGACTTCCGGCTCATACTCGTGCAGCCACAGCACCTTGGGCAGCGTGTTGATAGTATGCATGGGCTGGCCGGTGCGCTCAAAGAGGTACCTGGCTCCAAAGTGGGCGGCCAGCTTTTCGTTCTGCGGCGTGGTGCGGATGTCCATGCCCAGGATCATCGGGCGGAGGGCGCGCCCGGCCGAATCAACCGGAGCGATGGCCTCGCCCTGCACCGAGAGGGCCAGCGCCACAGGAGGCTCGCCCGGATGGGCCGCCACCTGGCGCAGACATTCCTTAGCCAGCGTCCAAACCTCTTCGGCGTCCTGTTCGTACCAGCCGGGGTGCGGCGTCAGGATACCGTATTCGCGCCCGGCTGAAGCCAACACGCGCCCGTCGTAGTCGAACAGGTTGGCTTTGCAGCCGGTGGTTCCAATGTCCAGTCCGATAAGCGTCATGGTCATTGCGTTCCTTGTCGTGCTTTTAAGTGTTAATCAGAAGCCTGAGCAGTCGATAAATTTATGAGTGTTGGTACACTTCCCATCCGAGGTAGGTGCCAAACGCCTCAGCCAAAACGTCGGCCACGTGCGAGGCGTTCATGGCCACGTGGTGCTCGTAGCCGTTCTTGCAGACGTATTGCAGCAGCTCTTGCAGGCCCGCCACCTCGACCACCGCCCGGCTGCCGAAGGTGTCGAGCTCATCGTCGGTGAACGTCCCTTCGGCCAGGTAGGTCCTGATCTTGCCATTGATATCGTCGGTGGTGATGCGGGCAAAGGTCACCGGGCCAGGGGGCACGCGGCCTGCCACCGAACCATAGGTTCGTTCCTGGCCCAGCGTGGTAGCCAGCACGTCGGCGTAGGCCATTTTGGCTTCCGGGAAGAAGCTCTTGGCCCAGTTGCCGCAGTGGAAGAGCACGCACTGATTGGGTTCGTCAGCGTAGTTATTGTTCCAATCGACCAGGGCGCTGGGGGTGCCCGAAGCCAGTTGCAGGGCGTACATCGAAGCCACCCCGGTGATGTCTACCTCACAGGCGCTGGGCAGCAGCTTGTTGCTCATCATGCTCATCAGGGTGCAGGCGTTGATCCCATAGTTCTCCTGGATCGAGGTCCAACACTGGACCGCGGTGGCGTTCAAGTCGTTGGCTTGCATCCAGTCGTCGATGGCCACTCCCAGCTTCGCCATCTTAACCAGCGAAGAAGCAGGTACGCCCTCGGTGTTGATGTAGGCCCTGATGGAGTCCAGGAATTCTTTGACTGGGGCGTCTTCTTCGGCCAGCTTGTTCGCCTGGCCGAAAATCTCTGAAAAGTCTACAGTGGTTACGGTGATGCCGTAGGCTTGCAGCAGCTTTTCGCTGAAGCGCACGGTGTTGAAGGCTCCGGGGCGGGCGCCCACCGCGCCCAGGCGGGCGTTTTTCAACCCCTTCACCACCCGGCACACTCCGACGAACTTCCGCAGATCCGCCTTGAAGTCGTCGGTGGAGGGATAAACGGTGTGCAGTTTGGTCAGGGAAAAGGGGTAACCGTATTGACGCAGGTTGTTGCACGCCGAAATTTTGCCACAGAAAGCATCGCGGCGGCGCTCGACAGTGAATTGATCCACGTCGTCGGGGTAGGCCTGCACCAGGATGGGCACGTTCAGGCCCGAAAGTTTGATGGTGTCGGCCACCCCCTTTTCGTCTCCGAAGTTGGGCAGCACCACTAAAATACCGTCGATGTCATCGCGATGGGCGCGGAACAAGGCCGCGCATTTCTGGGCGTCCTCCCAGGTTTCGACGCCGCCTAACTTGGTGGCCTGTTCGTCGAGGATGATGGGCTCGATGTTTTCCGCTTCCAGCAGGGGCAGGATGTCGGCGCGTGCTTCGGTGACCAACTTATCGGGGAAGAAATCCCGATTGCCCACGATTACGGCCAGGGTTGTTTCATTCATGTTAACCTCCATGATAACCTCCTGTTATGCTGTGTTATAAGCTCTCTAAGCTTTTCCCGCTAACCGAGGGGAAAGGTATGGCACATTAGTTATTCTTGGGTCAATTTTTGAGCGGTCGCATTATCGGTGATCAGGGTGGTGATCAGCTTGCCGCGCAGGGCCCCTCTGATGACTTCAAATTTATCCCGGCCGCCAGCCACCCCGATGACCCGCTCGACCTGCCGCAATTCGTCCAGGGTGATGCCCACGATGCGGTCGTTTACCTCCGTGTCTAGCGGGTGGCCGTTTTCATCGAAGAAGCGGAGCGCAATGTCGCCCACCGCGCCCTGTCGTTTAAGTTGTTCAAGCTCGGCCGGGGAAAGGATGGTGCCGGCCCGCATCACCACCGAGTTGGGATTAGTAGGGGCTCCAATGCCCACCAGGGCCACGTCGAGACGAGAGGCCAGGGCCAGAGTGTCAAAAATCTGAGGATCGGATAGGAGCGCATCGCGCACGGCCTTGCTGGCCACGATGCCCGGCGCAGGCAACAGGT
>CAZYHC010000074.1:0-21761 GCA_964646625.1 uncultured Anaerolineales bacterium | reverse complement strand
GGTGTTGAAGTGAAGCTGTAGGCCCCGTTCGCACGTGCGAGCGGGGCTTTTCTTTGTGGAGGTGGCTTCGCACGTGCGAAGCCTCAGCCAACGCCGACCTCCTCGGTCTTCCGACTCTCCAAATACCGCCGCACCCTCTCCAGACGCTCGTCGGGCCCCCAGTTCGTCTGGGTTCTTCCCCCTCTTCCTGGAACTGCACGACACCTGTGTGCCCCTGCAATACCAACTTTTGCTCCCCACTCTTGGCATCCCACACCCGCGCCGTCCCAGAAGAGTAACCACCGAGAGACCGATAAAGTTGCGCCTTACATCACAAAGTATCTCCGGTGGGGATATTCAGCTTCGTGTGAAGCTCTCCAGCAGTTCTCGCAGCTTGCGGGCTTCGTCGGTCAGGTTGCCATCGGTGCTGAGGCCCAGCCCGCTCAATTCCTGGCTCTGGCCGTTGATCAACAGTTGCCCTACCCTGGAATGGGCGAACTCGCGCAGGTCCTCGGTCAGAGGATCGGCCACGGGATGGTCGTCCACGATGCGGCCATCCTCCATGATCAGGATGCGTCCTGTCTTAAGGGCCACCTGGCGATCGTGGGTAACGACGATGACGGTCATGCCCTGGTTGCGGTTTAGTTCCACCAACAGATTCATGACGTCCTCACCGCTCTGGCTATCCAGGTCGCCGGTGGGTTCGTCGGCCAGCAGGATGGCCGGCTCGTTGGCCAGGGCGCGGGCGATAGCCACCCTTTGTCGTTGTCCCCCGGAGAGGGCGTTGGGCAGATGGTGCAGTCTGTCACCCAGACCGACCAGGTGCAGAAGCTCCTCGGCCCTCTGGCGACGGTCGTGAGCGGAGATGGACTGCCCCTGCATGGGTACCTCCACGTTCTCCACCGCGTTCAGGGTGGGCAACAGGTTGTGCAACTGAAAGACGAAACCTACCATTTGGGCACGGAAACGGTCCAGGTCCTTAACGGTCGTCAGGTCCTGACCATCGACGATCACCCGGCCGCTGGTAGGACGGTCCAGCGCGCCGATCATGTTGAGCAGGGTGGACTTTCCGCTGCCCGAAGGGCCCATGACCGCGACCAACTCGCCCCGTCCAATGCCCAGATTGACCCCGTCCAGGGCCCGCACCTCGACCGCATTGCCGTATATCTTGGTCAAATCTACCGTCTCAACGACTATGTCCGCCATTTCCCTCAGTCCGTACTTTCCTGCAACCCGCCATCCTCTACAGTTATATCAACATAAGCCGTCATCCCCCAGCGCAGACGTGGGTCCGGGTCGTCAATCTCGATGATGGCTGTGTAATTGGTGCTGCCCTTTTCTACAGTAGCCATCGGCGAGATCCGGCTTACTCGACCGCTCATCACCTGGCCTGGCAGGGCGTCGAGGGTGATCTGTACCTCCTGCTCAATCTTCACTTTGGCCACATCCGTCTCTCTCAGGTCGGTGGTCTCGATGCGCAGGTGGGTCAGGTCGCCGAAGACGATCAGCGGCTGACCGGCAGCCACCTGCTCCCCCTCTCTGAAATACACCGTCCCCACGGTGCCGGTAAAAGGTGCGATCAAAGAGGCATCCTTCAAGTCGGCCTGGGCCTGATCCAGAACGGTCTGGGCCTCGTCCACCTGGGCCTGGGCTACGGCTATCTCTTCAGCGCTGGCCCCGGCTTTAAGCAGGTTCAAATTGGCCCTGGCCTGAGCCACCAGTGCCCTTTTGCCCTCGACCTGCGCATAAGCAGCCTCGACCTGGGTACGGGCCACTTCGACTCCGGCCCGGGCCTCATCGACCCCGGCTGTGGCGATAGCGATCTCTTCTCCGGTGGCCCCGTTGAGTAGCGCTTCGTATCTGGCTTTGGCAATCTCGTAATCGAGGGTAGCTTGCTGAAGGGCCAGGGCTTCGAGAGTGACCCCCACTCCGCTCTGCCAGGATACTTTATCATACTCTGTCTGGGCCAGAGCCATAGCGTCCTCGGCTTTCATCATATTGGCCTTAGCCTCTCTGATTTCCTCTTCTCTACTTCCGGCCTGCACCCGCGCCAATTCAGCCTGGGCAGCTTTCAGCCTGGCCTGGGCAGCTTTCAGCCCGGCCTCCGCGGTAGCCAGTTGGGACTGGGCGGCGGTCACGGCTGCCTGAGCGGTGCGCACCTCTTCTTCGGCGGCGGCGATTTCCTCCGGCCTGGCTCCGGCCTGGAGTTGAGTCAGGCGAGCCTGAGCCGTCCCCAGAGCGGCTTCGGCCTGGGCAGCCTGAAACTCCAGGTCCTCGCTCTCCAGGCGGGCCAGAAGTGTGCCCTCCTCCACGAAATCTCCCTCCCGAACGGCCAGATGAGCCAGAAGTCCGCCGATCTCGAAGCTGAGATTGGCCCATCGCTCTGGCACCACTGTACCCGAAGCCCAGATCACGGTCTCTTCCTCTTCCTCTCCGATCTGCGACTCCGGGATAGGTGCTGCTGGCTGGTTGAGGTAACGGTTATATCCGAAGTAGGCCAGGGCCGCCACGATCAATACCAGCAACCCAATAATGACTTTTCTCATGGTAACACCCTCATGATAACCACGCTTGATTCGGCTACTCGTAACGCAGGGCTTCCACCGGGCTGAGACGCGAGGCCCGCCAGGCCGGATAAAGCCCTCCCATAGCCCCCAGGAAGAGAGCAGTGAGCATGGCCTGGATGAACAACTGCGGCGGATAGTGGCCCTCCAGAAAACTGCCCATAGTTGGTTCGTAGCGCAGGGCCTCGGTCAGACCGATACCTATGGCGATGCCCGCCAGCCCACTTAAGGCGCTCAACAGAAGCGATTCCTGCAACACCATGCCTAGCACCCTGGCCTTACGCCAGCCCAAAGCCCGCAAAGTGCCTATCTCCCTGGTGCGCTCCATAACAGCCATGACCATAGTATTGGTGATGCCCACCCCGCCCACCAGGATAGCCAGCAGAGAAATGGCGTTGACGATGGATTTGGTGGTACGAATGTCGTTGGTCTTCTCCACCATCTCCGCCGAGCGGGAGACGGACACGTCGGGGAAACGGGCCTCAATCCGGCGACGCACCTTCTCGGCCTGGCCCGGATCGCGCAACTTGATCTGGTAGAAAGCGACCTGGCGGGGTTTTTGGAAAAGGGCCTGGGCATCCTGTAAGGCTATAACCCCACCGCTCTCCTCGTAGCCCACGCCTGTTTCGTAGATGCCCACCACACGATAGGCATTTTTATACAGCTTCATGATGTCGCCCACTTTTTTCTTGAGATTTTCGGCCGCCGTTTTGCCCAGCATGATCTCCCCCCGGCGATGGATGCGTTTGCCTTCCACCAGGTTGAAATGGCGGATGGCGTGCTGGTTAGGGTCCAGGCCCCAGACTATGAAATAGAGCGTTCCCTTGCCGCTGACAACACCCAATACCATGCCCGAAACGTGCTCCACATCCGGCATGGCAGCAATGGCCCGTCCTACCCGTTCGTCGACGGCCGATAGAGACATGTCGGATACCTCCGCTTGCATGACCATCAGATCGTTGCCTCCCCGGGTGCTCATGTCCGTGAACTGGGCAATGAAGCCTTGAGTGATAGCCCCCAGGGCTACCAGAACGGCCACCCCAATGCCAATGCCGCCTATGGTCAGCAAGGTGCGGGTGCGTCGTCGCCACAGGCTACGGAAGGCCATCCCTCCCAGGCGGTAGATCAGGGCGAAATCCCACCTCTGGCCGCCCTCTCCTCCTTCGTAGCGCAGGGCCTCCAGGGGACTGAGGCGCGAGGCCCGCCAGGCCGGGTAGAGGCCACCTATCGTCCCCAGGATCAGAGCTGTCAGCATGGCCTGGAATATCAACTGGGGCGTGAAACGACCTTGAAGGAGAGAGCCAACCGCCGGCGAACTACCGAGGGCTTTGGTGGCCGCCACGCCCAGAACCAATCCCGCCAATCCGCCCACCAGGCTGAGGAGCAGTGACTCGCCCAGGATCATGGTCAGAACCTGGCCTCGTCGCCAGCCGATGGCTCGCAGCACGCCTATCTCCCGGGTGCGCTCAAAAACGGCCATGACCATAGTATTCATCATGCCCAACCCCCCCACCACTACGGCAATGAGGGCTATCCCCCAGGCAAACCCGCTTACCATCTCGGTCATGGCCTCTTTCTCGCCAAAATCAGCCGCCCTGGAGACCGAAATGTTGGGGAAAAGCCGCTCGATGCGCCCCATCACCTCTTCGATAAGCCTGATGTCACGCAGCTTGACCTGGTAGAGACTGACTTGACGCGGCTTCTTAAAAACGGCCTGGCCGTCCTCCAGGGTGATCACTCCGCCCCCCTCCTCGAAACTCAGACCCGTCTCGAAAACGCCCACGATGCGGTAAGGAGCGCCGTATATTCTTATAGTATCGCCCACGTCCCTTTTAAGGTTGGAGGCGGCCATCTTGCCGATGATGATCTGTTTGGTGCCGGATAGCTTATGCCCCCTGATGATCTTGTAATGACGGACGGCAAACTCGTCCGGATCGTAGGCGAAGATGAGAAAGTAGGGCAGGTTTTCGGTCGTGACGAAGCTGAAGATTACGCCTGCCACCTGGTCCACGGCCGGCAGGGTCCTTACCCGTTCTCCCACCTGCTCGTCCACGGCGCTCAGGGAGAAATCGATTGCATCGGCCTGGATGAGGAGCAGGTCGGCCCCGCTGCCGGTCATCAGCCCGGAGTAGCCACTGGCCAACCCCTCGGCCATAGCTCCCAGGGCCACTACAGCCGCCACCCCGATGCCAATGCCCAGCACGGTTAAAAAACTACGTATTTTGCGCCGCAAGAGATTCTTGAAAACCATTACCTATATTATCCGCAAAAAGAATGTGGCCAGGCCCAGAAAGAAGAGATACCCCATGGTATCAGTCACGGCGGTGACAAAAGCAGCCGAAGCCAGAGCCGGATCGACACCAAAATATTTCAGGCCCAGAGGGACCAGCACCCCACTCAGACCGGCCATAAACAGGTTGAGGATCATGGCCGCCCCTATGGCCAGGCCGATGAGCTGACCGCTATGAATATGGTGAGCAGGTTGACCAGAAACCAGGGCAGCATCTCCTCCACATGTGCCGGGGTGCAGCCCCACCCTGGCCTCCGCCAATATTATACCCCCAGTTGACCAGGGGCGCAAAGCCGGCCCCTACTCTTTTGCTACACGTGTGCGGGCTATCGTGGTGTGCCGGTCAACGGCGAAAGGTAGGCACAGAGCAGGAAAGAGTTGAGGAAAGGCCGAGCGGTAGGGCTGCCGCAGGTCTATTGAATGTGTATTTCCTCCAGGGCGCGGTGAACATTGGCCCCAAAATAGACCGGGCCTGGGCCGGGCATCTCCATGCCGTAGACCTCGGCGTATTTGTAACGCAGAGGACATTGAAGGAAATAGGCCAGCCGGCTGAAACTGAGTCGCTCTCGCGGCCCTGACGCTGCCCCGGCCCGGCTCTCAACGTCTGCCACGTGAACCTGGCTCAAGTCGGCGGCGGCGTGAAGGTCATCCCCAAACATCTCGCGCAGGAAGACGCTGGGGCCGCCGCCGCGCTTGTTTACCACGTCGGCCGTCCCGATGACGAGCAGATCGCGGGCACGGGTCGTAGCCACGTAGAAAAGCTTGCGCTCGTCCACCAAGTGTGGGTCTGCCACTTCGGGCGGCCCGCTGGCCAGCATCTCGGCCGGGATTTCGTAACAACTGCGGCGACGGCAGGAAGGTAGCCGGCCGTTCATCGCCGTTCCCAGCACCACTACCGGAAACTCCAATCCCTTCGCCTGGTGAATGGTCATCACCTGCACCGCATCTTCTGGCACAGCAGGTATGGGGTCAACGCCTCCTTCGCGCATCAGTTTGAGGTAAGACATGAAGGGATAGAAATTGCGCGTCCGCCCGTATTCGTCGAAGGCGGCCACGAGTTTGCACAGCACCCCCAGGTTTTGTAGGGCTTCCAACCGACCTTCACGCTCGCAGCGAGCGAAATAGCCGGTGGCCGCCAGAAGCCCATAGAAGACCTCCAGCAGGCTGTTATACCGCCCTTCCTGCACTCGCTGCTTGAGGGATAGCAAAGCCAGCAGCCGGCGTCGGTCGGCGGCCTCTTCAACTCCAGCCGCTCGCAGGTCGCCGTCGGTAGCCAGGGTTCGCAAATCCTCTTTAATACCCTCGAGCACCCGGCAGGTTTTGGCGCTTGAATACGCTATTGGAGGTGGCTGACCATCCACGCGACGTGGCTCTGTTGTACTTCCTGGCCCAGACCAACTGTCGAGCAGACGAAGCGCGGGGGCTGCGCTGGGAAGATCTGGACCTGGAAGCTGGCAAGTTTGGCCTGGCCCTGGTCACCGGCAAGGGCCGAAAGTCCAGGATAGTGTACCTGAAGTCCGAGGCAAGGAAGGCTCTTGAGGAATGGATGAAGCAGCATCCAGGCGGCGATTACGTTTTCTGCAACCTGGAGACCGGCGAGGCCCTGACCTATTGGGGTCTGCGCCAGATTATCGTGCGTCTCAAGGAAAGGGCCAGGTTGGATAACAAAAGGTGTAACCTGCACTCCTTCAGGCACTTCTTTGCTCAGGAATACTTGATGGGTGGTGGTGATATGGCCAGCCTGCAAGAGTTAATGGGGCATGGAGACATGTCCACTACCAAAAAGTCGTACATCTTCTTTACCAAGCACTACCTGCAAGAAAAACACGCCAGGCACGCACCGTCCTTCGAGGACTTTGGCGATGAGGCCGAGACCGCCTGATTTGACATCATCGGCGTTTTGGGGTAAAATTATAGGTGCATGGCTGGATGTCCATGCGCCTATATCTTCTTTGCCGAGGTAGCTCAGTCTGGTAGAGCAACGGACTGAAAATCCGTGTGTCCCCGGTTCAATTCCGGGCTTCGGCACCAGATGCGGAAGTGGCTCAATGGTAGAGCATCTCCTTGCCAAGGAGAGGGTTGCGGGTTCGACTCCCGTCTTCCGCTTTATCTGCCAGGTGATAAGCGCAAGGCGACGTAGCCAAGTGGCAAGGCAAGGGTCTGCAAAACCCCGATCGCCGGTTCAAATCCGGCCGTCGCCTTTAGATTGTTGGCATTGGCTAGGCTGATAGCAAACCTGTGAGCTATCAGCCATTTGTCTATGTAGCAAGGGGCGGTGGCGAAAAGGCAGACGCTGCGGACTTAAAATCCGCTGGATGTATAATCCGTGTGGGTTCGAATCCCACCCGCCCTACTTGTCTGGGAGATGAAGGATGAGCCAATATTACGTTGTACAACCCGGCGACACGTTATGGAGCATCGCTCGCCGGTTCAATACCACCGTCAAAGACCTGGTGGAGGCCAACGACATTGAAGACCCCAGCCTGATCAGAGTCGGCCAACGCCTTATTATCCCTGGCGGCCAGGAACCGCCGCCGCCCGAACCCCCACCGCCACCACCGCCCGAACCGCCACCCCCGCCCGCCGAAGAATATTTTGAATATAAGGTGCAGCGCGGCGACACGTTGTGGGGCATCTCCCGCCGATTCAACACCACCGTCCAAAAGCTGGTCGAAATTAACCACATCGAGGATCCCCGTCTCATCACAGTAGGCCAGACTTTGCTCATCCCCAAAGGTATTGAACCGCCCCCCCCGCCGCCACCCCCACCGCCGCCCCCTGAGCCCCCTCCCCCCGAACCGCCCCCCCCTGCACCGGAGCAGGTAAAGGGCATCTACGTTACTTACTGGGCGGCCCGGCACGCCGGGTTACGCGCTCACGCCCTGCAACTGCTGGAAGAGACCGAACTCAACGCCATCGTCATCGATATCAAGGGCAGCGACGGACTGCTATACGATACCTTCGCCTCGCGCACCATCGCCGGCGCGGAAGCGGAAGAGGCTCTGGCCGTCGCCGAGTTCGAAGACCATCAGAACATCGACCTCTCCTGGACGCGCACGACGAGCGCCTCGCCCTCCTACGACCAGGTCCGCGACTTTGAGACCATGATGGCCTGGCTCAAAGAGCGAGGTTATTACACCATCGCCCGTGTCGTGGCCTTCAAAGACGACTCCCTGGCCACGCGAAGTCCCGACCTGGCCGTCAAAGACAGTCGTACCGGCCAGACCTGGCGCGACTACAAAGGCATCGCCTGGACCGATCCCTATCTGCCCGAAGTCTGGAAATATAATGCTGCCATCGCCAGGGAAGCCGCCCGCCGGGGCTTCGACGAAATCCAATACGATTACGTCCGCTTCCCCACCGACGGGCCGACCGAATACGCCCGGTACGCTCAGGAAAACACCGCCGAAAATCGTCAGGCCGCGATAAATGGCTTGCTGGTTCTCACCGGCCAATACCTGCGGCAAACCGGCGCTAAACTGGCTGTAGATTTCTTCGGCTACACCTGCTGGCGTGACCACGACGCTGGCGGTATCGGCCAAGTCATCGAAAGCGTGGCCCCCCACATCGACGTCTTGTGCCCTATGCTCTACCCCACCACTTTCGGGGCCGGGCTGCCTGGCTACCCCCAATACCGCAACGCCATCGAGTTCCCTTACGAGGTGCTTTACCTCAGCACCGTCCGCGCCGTCGAACGTCTCAAAAAAGTGAATCCAGCGGCCAGCGTCCGCTGCTGGATTCAAGATTTTCCCGATTACCGCTTCGACAAGCGCACCTATACGCCGCAGGAGATCCGGGAGCAAATGCGGGGGGCCATCGAGGGCGGAGCCGAAGGCTGGATGCTATGGGACCCGCGCAACAGGTACACCCGCGATGCCCTGAAGCCGGCCGAAGAACCGTCGCCTCCTCCCTCCCCTGCCATTCCGACCTACCCGCCCAACAAAATGGGGGACATCCTGGTGCTCGAATACCACGAAATCGACGAACCCGAAGGCCGCTGGACGCGCACCCCCCCTAACTTCCGCCGCGACCTGGAGTATCTGCTGGAGCACGGTTATTATCCGGTCAACCTCATCGACGTCGTGCGCCGCAACCTGGCCCACGTGCCACGCGGTCGCCGTCCCGTGGTGCTGACGTTCGACGACTCCTCCGGCGGGCAATTCCGCTACCTGGAAGACGGCCGCATAGACCCCCATTGCGCGGCGGGCATCATGCAGGCCATGCACCAGACATACGGCCGCGACTGGCCCCTGCGCGCCACCTTCTTCGTCCTGCTCAACGCCGACGAGCCGGGCACGCCCCTTTTCCGCCAGGGCAACACCGGCCCCCAAAAAGTGCGTACCCTGGTGGAGTGGGGCATGGAAATCGGCAGCCACACCATCAATCACCTGAATCTCAGCACAGCCACGCCCGAACAAATCAAATGGGACCTGGCCGTCTCCCAGAACCGCATCGAAGCCCTGGTGCCGGGCCACGAAGTGCGCTGCTTTGCCGTCCCCTTCGGCGCGTACCCCGACGACATCTCTCTCTTGAAAGAAGGCTATTGCGAATCGGAAGACCTGCATTACCGCTACGAGGCTGCCGTTAAGGTCGGCGCGCAGCCGGCCCCTTCCCCCTTCGCCCCCGACTTCGACCCCTTCCGCATCCCGCGCGTGCAGGCCTTTCAGGACCAACTGGACAAGTGGCTGCCCTACTACGAGCGATACCCGGAACGTTACTACGTCTCCGACGGCGGAGAGGGAGATGGCTGAGGTTCGACGAGGAGAAACTATGCTCACCAGGATCGAGCACATCGGCATCGTGGTGCGTAACGTCGAGGAAGCGTTGAAGTTTTACGAGGAGGCCCTGGGCCTGGAGTGCACCCACGTCGAAGAGGTGGCGGAGCAGGCGGTGCGTATCGCCTGCCTGCCCGTCGGCCAGAGCGAAATCGAACTGGTACAGCCCACTACAGAAGACAGCGGCGTGGCCAGATTCCTGGAAAAGCGCGGCGAAGGTGTACACCACCTCTGCTTCGAAGTGGACGACATCGAGGCCACGCTGGCCGATTTGAGGGACAGGGGCCTGCGCCTTATCGACGAAAAGCCGCGCCTGGGCAGACAGGGCCAGAAATGTGCTTTCATCCATCCCAGGAGCACCCACGGCGTATTGATCGAACTGTACGAAAGAGCAGGATGATTGGTGAGATGGGAGGACGTTGCCCAGGCCAAAAGTATATTGGCCGCCGAAGAAGGCACAATCTACAAAGACTGGGGCGGTAAGCTGGCTGTGGCCCTGGCCTACCCTAACACCTATTACGTGGGTATGTCCAGCCTGGGGCTTCAGACGGTCTATCGTCTCTTGAACGCACAGCCTGACGTGGTCTGCGAACGCGTTTTCTGGCCGGGAACAGGAAAAGGAACGAGGGGCGGAGCACTCATTGCCGGGGAACTCATTTCCCTGGAGTCACAACGGCCCCTGGACGATTTTTCCGTCCTGGCTTTCTCTATCTCTTACGAGATGGACTATTTCAACGTGGTGCAGATGTTGCGCCAGGCCAACATTCCCCCCCTGGCGGCGAACCGCGACGAAAGCCACCCGCTCCTCGTGGCTGGCGGCCCGGCCCTGACCGCCAACCCCGAACCGCTGGCCCTTCTCCTCGACGCCCTGGTCATCGGCGAAGGCGAGGCCGTTCTGCCCCCGCTGCTCGACACCTTGCGAGAAAAAATCGGCGAGGATCGTAACGAGTTGTTGGCGGCCCTGGCCCTGGTGCCGGGCCTTTACGTGCCGCCCCTCCATCGTGCCCCGGGGGCGGTGCGTCGCGCCTGGGTGCGTAACCTGGACGACCATCCTGCCACCTCGGTGGTGCTGACCAGGGATACCGAGTTTGGCGACATGTATCTGCTGGAGATAAGCCGGGGCTGCGGACGGGGGTGTAATTTTTGCCTGGCTGGCCGTGCTTATCGGCCCTTGAGGGAGCGGAGCCCGGCAGTGTTACTGGCCCAGGCCAAAGAAGGGCTTCGCTATCGGGAGCGGATTGGCCTGGTGAGTGCCGCCGTGTCCGACTACTCGCGTCTCGACGAGCTGCTGGCGGGCCTGGCAGATATGGAAGCCAGGCTGGCCGTTTCCTCGCTGCGGCTGGATTCTCTGTCCGAAAATCTGGCCCGTGCTCTGGCCGAGAGCCAGATCCAGACCCTGACCCTGGCTCCAGAAGCCGGCTCCGAACGCTTACGGACGTTCATCAACAAACCTATTTCGGACGACGAGGTGCTGAGCGCCGTCGAACTGGCCGCCGCCTACGCCTTCCCCCAACTCAAGCTTTATTTCATGCTGGGTCTTCCCTCCGAGGACGAGGAGGACGTGCAGGCCATCGTCGAGCTGGCTCTTGCCATCAGGCAGCGTTTTCCCAGAAACGTTACCGTTAACCTCACTCCCTTCGTGCCCAAAGCCCATACCCCTTTCCAGCGGGCGGCCATGTTGCCCACGGCTATCGTCGAGGAGCGGTTACGCTACGTCGAGGGGGCTTTGAGAGCTGAAGGGATAGCGGTGAAAGCTGATAGCCCGGCCTGGGCGGCGGTCCAGGGCGTCCTGGCCCGGGGCGACAGACAGGTGGGCCAGGCCCTGGCCGGGGTGAAGAGAAAGTCGCTGCCAGCCTGGCAACGAGCCTTGCAAAGATGCGGCCTGGAGGCGACCGATTACCTGCGAGAACGTTCCCCAGACGAACCTCTGCCCTGGTTTGTAATAAAGATGTGAGGGGACGGGAGAACAGAGGACGGCAGAATCCACAGGGCTATTGAATCTTTTCGGGGAGGGGGGTGCATTTTACCACGTATCGCAGTGGACACAGCCTGAAGGGAACAGCCTGGACCTCCTGGATGGCAAATTTGCCGTCCAGCATACTGCGCAGACGACCGAGGTGGAGAACGTGGAGGTGCCACTCTTCCTCCATGTGGCTGGGAGGCCGATACTCCTGCCGAAAGAGCAGCCGGTCCAAACGCAGAGAGAAGAAAACACCCTTAAGGCGATTGATCAAGGGCTCGTTGGGAATGCTGATGACCACCACGGCCTTGGGTCTGGCTACCCGTTGCATTTCATCGAGCACGGCATCCGGGCGCTGCACGTGTTCCAGGACCTCGGTGCAGATGATTTTAGGCACGGACCGGGGCGCGAGGGGCAGATGCTCCACGTTGGCCCTCACCAGGACGGTCTGCCGGGAGCGCAAGCGTCTCTGCGCTTTCTCTAGCATGAGCTCGGAGAGGTCTATGCCAAAGAGGGGGCCTCGTTCCATGGCCTCCAGCACGTTACCCGCCCCACACCCGACCTCCAAAATCCAATCGTCAGGGCTGGCCGCCATCATCCGCTTAATGATGTGCACCCGTTTCCTCTCCAGCAGTCTGATCGCCAGGTTGGAACGCAGATGGTAAGCCTCTGGATCGTACTTCCTGGCCATCATCTCGTTCCAGGCCACGAAGTTCTCTATGGTCTCAGTTCTGGACTTCCTGTCCATATCCTCGCCAATCCTCGCCAGCTATTCCTGCCAGGCCCCAATACGTTTGCCCGCTGGAGCCGGGCCTTGAAATCCGCCCCCTTTTCCAGGGTTGCCTGGCCCTCAAAGCTTTTCCGACACCAGGGACAGATTGGAAAGCCGAGTGGTCGGCGTTTTAAAGAGGTTGCCCTCCATGTATCTCTCGTACCATAATTCAAATACGAGCAAGGTCCAGATTAGCTTGCGGTTATCTGTCCGCTGGTCGAAGTGGTCTGCCAGCAGCTTTTGAATGTAATCGTAATTGAACAAACCTGCGCGCTCGATCCTGGCCTGGGAAAGCATATCCAGCACCAGCCCTTTTAAATCCTGGTTAATCCACTTGGCCACCGGGATATTGAAGCCTTTTTTCTTACGGTTTATAATCTGCCTGGGCAACAAATTGGCCAGGCTCTTTTTGAAAATGTATTTGCTGGTTAAGCGTCTGAGCTTGAGATCGACCGGCAGCGTCATCATAAATTCAACGAAGGCATTATTCAAGAGCGGAACCCGTGTCTCCAGCGAACAGGCCATGCTGGCCCGGTCCACCTTGACCAGGATGTCGCCCTCCAGGTAAAGCTTCATGTCGCAGTATAGAAGCTGGTTGAGGGCCTGGTGAGCATCGCACTCCTGGAGATGGCGCCGGGCCACCTCGTAAGTATCCAACTCGGCCAGAGTGACCCAGGGCAAAAACAACTGCTTTTTCCCCTCGTCGGTAAAAGAGCCCAACCAACGGTGGTGGCGGATCTCGAACGGCACGCCCCGCCCGGCGATAAAGCGCCGCACCTTAAAATCGAAGCTGATGTTATCAAAAGAGACCGGCAGGGCTTTAACCAGGCAGGGAACGATCCTGGCCCGCACAAACCAGGGCAGCAATCTTTCGTAATACTCGACCAGCCGGTGCGCTTGCAGGGTCGGGTAACCGGCAAAGAGCTCGTCGCCCCCGTCGCCGCCCAGGGCCACCTTCACGTGCTCCCGCGTGAATCTGGAAAGCAGGTAGGTGGGAATGATGGAAGAATCCCCCAACGGCTCGTCCAGAAAATCGGGCAGGCAGGGCACGAGGTCCAGCATTATCTCCGGGGTCAAAATCAACTCGTGGTGTTCCGTACCCAGGTGCTCCGCTACCAGCCGGGCGTGTGACGACTCATCGAAAGAGGCATCGGCGAAGCCAATGGAAAAACTTTTCACCTTGCCGGGCGAAAGCTGGCTCATCATGGCGGCCACGGCGCTGGAATCTATCCCCCCGCTCAACAACACCCCGATGGGCACGTCGCTGATCATCTCTTTTTTGACCGATTCTTTCAAACACTCGCGCAGACGAGCCTCGTACTCCGCCGGATTAACCGGGGGGCGGCTTTCGCTGCGAGCAAAGCTTATGTTCCAGTACTCCTGGAGAGACAGTCCCCGCTCGGAAAAAGTGAGGGTGTGACCAGGGGGCAGCTTCTTGATATTTTTGAATATGGTGCGCGGGGTAGGCACGTATTCGAAAGAAAGATACTCGTTGAGGGCCACCAGGTCGATCCTACGCTCTACGTCGGGATGCACCAGAATGGCTTTCAGCTCCGAGCCGAATATCAATTGGCCCTTGGCCAGGGTGTAGTGTAAGGGCTTGATACCGGTCCGATCACGAGCGACAAAAAGCTTTCTGTGCTTCTTATCCCAGATGGCGAAGGCAAACATGCCATTCAAATGTTTGACACACTCTTCGCCAAACTCTTCGTAAGCGTGGACGATGACCTCCGTGTCGCTGCGGGTGTAAAAACGATGGCCGAGCTTTTCCAGAAAAGTTTTCATTTCGGGAAAGTTGTAGATCTCGCCGTTAAAGACGATCCACAGGCTCTCGTCCTCGTTGTGGATGGGTTGCCGCCCGCCTGCCAGGTCGATAATGGACAGCCGCCGCATACCCAGCCCCACGCCCCCCTCGATAAAATAGCCGTCGTCGTCTGGCCCACGATGTATCATCATCCGGCACATCGACACCACGACCCCTTCTTCCACCGGCTTCTCCACATCCAGGCTCACCACCCCACAGATGCCACACATATCCTATCCCCTCCCCTGTCGATCAGCAATTGGCCCGCCCTGGCGTCGCTGGGCCAGGTACCAGTCCACCGTTCGCCGCAACCCCTGGACGAGGTCCACTTTGGCCCGGAACCCAAACTCTCGTTCAGCCCGGCTGGTATCCAGGCAACGCCGGGGCTGACCGTCGGGCTTGCTTTTATCCCAGACGATCTGGCCCTCAAAGCCCGTCAGCCTGGCAATCAGTTCCACCAGTTCCTTGATGCTGATCTCTATCCCCGAACCTATATTCACTGGCTCGCTCTTGTTATACCGCTCCGTAGCCAGCAGAATCCCCTCGGCGGCATCTTCTACGTAGAGAAACTCCCGCGTCGGCGCCCCTGTTCCCCAGGCCACGATGTGATCCTGGCCGCCTTCCCTGGCCTCCACGCATTTGCGGATCAGGGCCGGGATGACGTGGGAGGTCTTCAGGTCGAAGTTGTCGCGGGGACCATAGAGGTTCACCGGCAACAGAAAGATGGCGTTGAACCCATACTGCTGCCGATAGGCCTGCGCCTGCACCAGCAGCATCTTTTTAGCCAGGCCGTAAGGCGCGTTGGTCTCCTCCGGATAGCCGTTCCATAAATCTTCCTCCCGGAAAGGCACGGGCGTGAACTTGGGATAGGCGCACACCGTGCCGAGGGCCACCAGTTTCTCCACCCCGAAGAGCCGGGCCTGTTCCATCAACTGGGCGCCCATCATCAGGTTGTCGTAGAAGAACTCTCCAGGGCGCTCGCGGTTGGCCCCGATCCCGCCCACCACCGCCGCCAAATGGATCACGATATCTGGCTGGCTGTCCTCGTACATCCTGATCACGGCGGCCCTATTCCTGAGATCGTAGTGCTGGCTGCGAGGGACGAAAACGTGCTCACATCCTTTATCTCGCAGTTTCTCGACCACGTAAGAGCCAAGGAACCCGGCCCCACCAGTGACCACCACTCTTTTCTCAGACCATGGATACATTGAATGAACTCCCTTTTAAAAAAATATATTGGCCTCACCCTGGATCAGCGGCTCACAAAGCCACGTTCCCTGGCCGGGCCTCCAGGGCTTAGCCCCAGAGCGGGTAGTCTCCCCCAATTGCGTTGAGGCAAACCCGACTTGCCATTTTACCGCAGAGACCGCCGAGAACGCTGAGAAAATTGATAAATCTCTGCGAACTCTGCGTGCTCTGCGGTAGAGAAAAGTCATCAACACGAAAGAGGGGGACCACCCCAGAGTGTGCGTAAGAAAAAAAACCAGGGAAGCCCTTTCCCTGGTTTTTTCACCTGACATGACCTGTGGTTTACAGCCTCCATCGAGGGAGTCCAAACTTCTCAGGTGGTAACGGCCTCCACCTTCTCGGCGTAGCCCATGGCTTCGTCCCAGGTGACGGTCGGCTTGGCGAAACGCTGTGGGTCGTACTCTTCGATGCCCAGGGCAGCGCGCTTCTTATCGAGATGGTCCAGTATCTTTTCCACGATTTGCTGCGGATCGGGCTCGAACTCCAGCTTGCCGCCCACCCTGGCTTCCCAGCCCTCGCTGATCAGGCGGGTGACCTCTTCGCTGCCGCCCACCGGGGACTTGACCCCGAAGAGGGTGTAAACCCCCGAAGCCACGAAGTAGGTGCCGATCGAGAGGGCCTTTTCGCTCATCCATTCTGGGGCGACGCCGGCTACGGGCAAATCGGAGATGTCGTCGCCCAGCCCCCCCTCGAACACACACTCGGTCAGGACGGTCAGGATGCGGGAATTGTCCACGCAGCTTCCCAGGTGCAGCACCGGCGGGATACCCACTGCCTCGCAGGTCTCGCGCAGGCCATGTCCGGCGTACCTGATGGCCTCCGGATCCAGCAGCCCGTATTTGGAACTGCCGATTGCTCCACAGCCGGTCTGTACCACCAGCACGTCGTTCTTGAGCATCTCGCGGACAAGGTAGTTGTTGACCTCGTCCTGGGTGACGCGGGGGTTGCTGCACCCGACGATGCCCACTGCTCCTCGCAACCGACCGGCCATCACCGCGTCGTTCAGGGCCCGGAAGGAGCCGCGGAAAGTGCCGCCTAACATGTAACGGATGTACTCGTGGGAGAACCCTCCCACCAGCCCCTCCGAGAACTGGGGGATATTAACCCCATCCCGATTGGCATAATTGTCGATGGACAGACGCACGATTTCCCTGGCTATCTCCAAAGCTCGTTCTTCTTCAAACGGGACGTGCATCGCCCCCTCGATCTTGACCTTGGGCGAAGTGGTGATCAGCTTGGTGTGGAACCGTTGCGATAACGGAGCCAGGGCTTCCATAATGCACTGAATATCGACGACCATGGATTCTACTGCGCCCGTGAGGATGGCTAACTCCTGGTTGAGGAAGCTGCCCGCCAGCGGAACGCCCTGGCGCATCAGGACCTCGTTGGCCGTGCAGCAGATGCCGGCCAGGTTGATGCCTTTAGCCCCTTTGGAGTGAGCGTACTCGATCATCTGCGGGTCGTTCACAGCGGTCACGATCATCTCCGACAGAGTGGGTTCGTGGCCGTGGACGATGATGTTGACCTCGTCCTCGGCCAGCACCCCCAGGCTGGCCCGCGATTGGGCCGGGCTAGGCGTGCCAAAGAGGATGTCGGTCAGGTCGGTAGCCAACATCGAGCCACCCCAGCCATCGGACAGGGCGCAACGCATGGCCTGATCCAGGATGTGCTCCGGGTCCTGGTCGTTGCCTATGTGGGTGCGGTGTAGAAGCTCTACCACCTCCATGTCAATGCCGCGCGGGGCGAGACCATGCTCCCGCCAGATTTCCTGACGCTTCTCAGGGGCGCGCCTGAGATAAGCGATCTCTCCCCGCTGCTGGCCGAACTGGGCCAGGGCCTTCTCGGCCACCTCTTTGGCTACCTGGTTCACTTCCCGTCCTGCGGTGGGCACATCCAGGTAGCCGGCCACCCGGAACAGTTTACCCACGTCGCGGATGGTGTAATCAGGGGCATGTCCTTCGGCTGCCGCCAACAAGGTGAAGGCCACTCCACGCCCGTGATCGGAGTGGGCCGAGGCTCCAGCAGCGATGGCGCGCGCCAGGTTGCGGGCCGCCACCGTCTCTAAAGTGGCGCCGCAGAGCCCTACCTGGCCCGGCTTGGTCAGGCGACAGGGCCCCATAGCGCAGTTTTTGCAGCAACGACCATCGCCTCCAATGGGGCAGGGTTTCATTTCCTCTGCCCGGCTGAAGGCGGTGGACACCCCCATAGCATCAGCTCGCTCCAGAATCTCTATGGCCGCCGGATCAATGCTTCTATTCTTCTTCTTCGGCTTCTTCTCTTCTGGCATGACTTCTATACTCCCTTTCTGCTCTAATATCTATCTAAAAGTCTGGTAGACCGCTTTTATGGTTTTTCACTATAAAAACTGAGCGGGCAGATGCAATGGGCCCTACTCCATTGCATCTGCCTCAATTCTGCCCCCGTTAGGCAGGCACGCAGGCGTCCACAGGACACACTTCCACGCAGGTCTCACAATCGGTGCACAGGTCAGGATCGATGATGTAAATCTCTTCTCCTTCGCTGATGGCCTCCTCAGGGCACTCGTCCAGGCAGGCTCCACAGGCAATGCACTCTTCGGTGATTTTGTGTGCCATTGAGTTTAACCTCCTCGTTTTGATTTTTTAGGCCAAAAACACGCCGCTATATATTATCACATTTTTCCCCTTCTGTCAAAAATTCGGCCCTTCGCCCCTGGTTAAAGCCATTCGATCAACCATTCCGGCGTCAATTTCAGGAAGAAAGCGTTGAGCATCTGGATAGAATCGGTCAGGAGCAGCAGGCCGATAATTATCAAGAAAATGCCGCTGACCACCTGGACGATGTTCAAATGACGGTTCAGCTTCCTGAGATGGACGGTGATCGTGGTCCACAACAAAGCTACTATCAAGAAAGGGATGCCCAGCCCCACAGAGTAGGCCGATAGCAGGAAAACGGCCCGTAGGGGCTGCTCGGCATCGTAGGCCAGCCCGATCACTGCCCCCAGAATGGGGCCGACGCAGGGCGTCCAACCGGCGGCGAAAGTCATGCCCGTGATAAGCGACCTTAGATAGCCGGGTTTCTGATCCTGGCCGATTTGCAGCCGCTTTTCCATGTAGAGAAAAGGGATTTTGATCAGGCCCGCGGTGTGTAACCCAAAGATGATGAGCAGCAGGCCCCCTATCTTGACCAGATAAGGTTTAAACTGGAAGGTGAACTGTCCCAGGAAGCCCACCGGCAGCCCGAAAACGACCACAAAGATAAAAGTGAAGCCCAGCACAAAAGCCAGGGCGTGGGTAAAGATCACCCTACGGTTGGGCGTTTCCTCCCCGCCGATGGTCGAGCCGGTCAGATAGCCCAGGTAAACCGGCACCAGAGGCAGCACGCAGGGTGAAACGAAAGACAGCAATCCAGCGGCTATCGCCAGCGGAAAGGTGACGTTTTGCGTATCCATTTAGAGCTCACCTCCAGGGGTATTCGCTTTTTCGCTCATCAGCGCTTCCAGCCGGTCCACCATGCGCTCGATGTCGAACCGCTCATGGGCGGTGCGGCTGGCCTTCTCGGCGATTTCGTCGTACAACTGGCCGCCTTCCACCAGCCGTCGCACCTGGGCGGCCAGGGCCACGCTATCGCCGGGCGGGAAGAGCAAACTATTCTCTCCGTCCACCAGAACCTCGCCGCTCCCCCCGGCGCCGGTGCCCACTACGGGCAGGCCACAGGCCATCGCCTCCAGGATGGTCAGCCCCAGAGGCTCCTCCCAGATGGAAGGACAAAGCAGGATGTCGTGGGCGGTGTAAACCTCGGACATGGCCCGACGAGGCACCAGACCCACAAAGTTGACGTTGGCACTCAGGCCGCCCTCCACGACGGCTCTCCGGAGGGAAGCCAGGTATGCTTCATCCAGTTGGCTGCCAACGACGTCCAGGCGGATGTCCCGGTAATCTTCGGCCAGCAAGGCCAGGGCCTCGATAGCGGTGTGTACCCCCTTCTCCCGGACCACGCGCCCGGCGTAGAGAAGCTTTAGCTTTAAGCCCCCTTCACAGGTGCCTGGCACTTTGGAAGTGCCAGGCACCTGGGGCGAGAACTGTTCCAGCGGGATGCCCCAGTAAACCACCGGCGCCCTTTCACAGTCCAGACCGGCGGCCAGGTGTTGAACCTTGAGCGCCTGGCTGATAAAACAGGCCGAATCGAAATGCATCGCCCTGAATCGCAGGGGAACGCGGCGCTCAAGCAGCGGCCCGACCAGGCCGAGGAGGGCCGCCTTTGTCCACCTGCGGAGCGGCTGGGAAGGCCCTCCCGCCCAAAAAGCAAACCAGCGATCCGGCACCTGATGGTATTCGATGGGCCACGGGGAGGCAATGACGTAGAGCAAAGGCCAGCCACTCCTTTGCAGCGTAACCAGGAGCGTCTTGAGAAGCCCCCAGGTATCCCACACGACGACGATATCCGGCCTGAGATCGAGCAGCAAGCCTCTGAGCAGGCGGTTATCCTTCAACTCGCGCCGGGCGCGCCGCAGGATGGGTTCCTGCTGAGAATAGACGATGTCTCGATAGTCCAGGAGCCGATAAACGTTTCCCTCCACCCTGGGATGCTCCAGGCCATAGGTGCTGGTCAGGATGCTGACCTGGTGACCTCTCTTTTCCAGCCGTTCCATCACGTCCTGGCAGCAAAGCTCGTAGCCGCCGATGTGGTAAGGAGGATACAGGCTGGAAAGAGCTAAAACGTTCATCATCTATCTATGGACACCAATTTACGGACGCCACTGGCCCAAAGCCCAAAACAGCCGATAAACGGGCGAAAGCAGAAGCCAGACCTTGCTTTCCTTTTCTCTGAGGATGAATTTGACATCGCTGGCTGTTTTCGCTCTCCACACCTGGTAGAAATCCCGGAAGTCTACCTGACGGTCGGGGAGGATTTGTCTCCAGCCGCGCTCTTCCCGCCGGTAGCGACGGTAGACGGCCCACAGGAACTCGTTGTGAGAATGGTAGACGGCCGCCTGGGGTTCGTACACGATCTTGTACCCTCTGGTCAGCGCTTTCCTGGCCCAATCCTGATCCTCGCAGGCGGGCAGGTCCTCGTCAAAGGGCAGGTCATTCCACAGTTGGCGGCGGATGGCGGCGTTGGCGTTAGAAAAAAAAGCCTCCTCCACCGCGGTCAACACCCTGGCCTCGGAATTGTAGTGACACAGATAATCCACCTTGACCGGCGGATAGGCGTCGGGGCGAGGAAGCTGCCGGCCGTAGACTCCTGCCACCAGAGGGTCGTCGAAGGGCCTGACCAGGTTGAAGAGCCAGTGCTCGCCCCTGGGGAGGGCGTGGGCGCTAAGAGTGACCAGGTACTCCCCCCTGGCCCGCTCGGCCCCGACGTTCAGCGCCCGGCCAAAGGTGAACTCTTCCGGCGCTATACGTAGCAAAGTGACATCCTCGAAGGAGGCCACCAAGTTCAAGGTCCCGTCGGTGGAGCCGGAATCGACGACCATGATCTCGTGGCTCTGAAAGCTTTGAGCGCGGATAGCCTCTATCGTTTGGGCCAGGTATTTTCCCTCGTTTTTCGTTCGCACCAGGATCGAGGCCAGACAACGCATCCTACCACTCCTGCGAGACAAGCTCGCAGGCACCTTTCACCAGGTAACAGCGTGGAGATTATAACACGAAGACGGGTTTTGCGCAACGCGGAAACGCAGACACGGATTTCCTTTGTACGCCATACGTATTACTGACCGATTGACCAGTGACATTATAGACAGAAGGTGTGTGCCTGACCGTGAACAGTGTGGCACCCTCAACGCCCTCAAACACGGACTCTACACCCGCAGACTGGCCCACACGATCCAGGTTTTGAAGCCATCCTGGCGAGCTTACCGAGGTCGCTGGTTGGCAGGTAGAATTGTAGTGCAGATTGAGAGTACGGTCAGGCTATGGGACGTAGCCAGCGGGCAGGAACTATGCACCCTGGGACAGATGAAACGTGTGGAGGGATTGGCGTTCAGTCCTGACGGGCGGTGGCTGGTTTCGGGGAGCCGCGATGGGTCGGTGCGGTTGTGGGGAGTGCAATAGCGGCCATGAACGGCAAACGCGGAAGGGAAGAAGAATTATAGTGAAGGTATTTCGTCATCGCGATCAAAAGGGTAGTGTGTTGTCCACCACTGATCTAGAAATCTCCGGCAGTCAATTATAGCAGCAATATTGAATCAGGATCACCTACAGCGTTTTGAATATCCTCCAGGCATTCGAGTACAGTTGCAATTAGTTGCCGGTCTCTTTCCATCCTACCTTGGCCTCCTCTGTATGCATAAAGTCTACCAACCATACGTTTCTTCATTAGACATGGTTTCCTCCTCTTCGCCGACTACTCTGAACTGGCGTGAAGTGTTTTCCCAACCCGGCCCAGGCG
>CAZYHC010000073.1:0-21840 GCA_964646625.1 uncultured Anaerolineales bacterium | reverse complement strand
TAACTAAATTAGAAGTCTCACGAAATCTATACTAATTCTCCACTGAATCTTATCTCACTAGAGCGCATTTTTGCGCGATAATGTTATGGTTTCCCTATCTTATTCTATATCATTATCGAAAGGAGAAAAAAAATGTTAACAAGAAAAGCTATAGATGATTTATTGGAAGCACTCCTGGCCGACGGCTGTGCAGAGTCCACAGAGAAGTGGTACCAGCAAAGACTGGGCCAGCTTGTCCAGAGCCTATTCGGGCCAGTAAAGGAAACAGTGACACTTCATGAAGCTATCAACGAATTCCTGACCAGTCGAGAAGCCAAGTGGGCCTCAGAGACGACGTATGACCTCTATTCCCACAACCTTCAGCGATTCGAGACTTATTTATATGATAGAGATCAGGCATTGATAAAAATAGGGGCCGTTACCCCTTTCCACATCAACGATTACCTGAGTTTCCTGAGACGGTCTCGACGTTTTGAGGGGCATCCCTTGATTGAGCCGGAGGGGAGTCTTTCGCCTTACACGGTTCATCAGCACTATCGAGTGTTGAGCACTTTTTTCAATTGGACTGTGAAAGTGGAGATGGTGGCCGATAGCCCCATGAGCAAGGTTGATAAGCCAAAGCTCCCGGACGAAGAGATGCCTGTCCTGGGAGACGAGGAAGTGATAAAATTAATTGCAGCTATCAACCTGAGGCGCCAAAACGGCCTCCGCAACATGGCTATCGTAGTGCTGTTATTGGATACCGGCCTGCGGAGAGGTGAGGTTGCTCGACTGACGCTCCGCGACGTAGATTTTGATCAGAGAGAGGTCTGGGTAAAGCGCAGCAAGGGCGGCAGCAACAGGATAGTGCCTATCCAGGATGCTGTTGAGCTTTTACAGGTTTATCTCGAGGTCAGGCCACTGTCGGGTTCACCCTATCTGTTTGTGACAGGCAAGGGTGAGCCGCTGGCTGGTGAGAGCATCAGGTCTATGCTGCGCCGCCTGGGCAAGAAGGCTGGAGTGCAGCATAGCAACGCTCATACCTTTCGGCACACCTTTGCCCGCAATTACTTGCGGCGCGGCGGCGATGTGGAAACCTTGCGACGGATCTTGGGGCATAAGTCCATCGAGTACACACGTCGCTACCTCAATCTGCTCATAAGCGATGTAAAGGAAAAGCACCAGCAGGTATCTCCTGCTGGTGCCTTTTCGGACTATCTCAGGGAAAAATTAGAGGCTGTCCGAAAGTGACCGCCTGAGCCGGGAGCAGGCGTTCGAGTCGCCTCGGGGGTGCCTTGCTCCCAGACGTTATCGTGTATGAATGTTGGTACCTCTACCGTCCCAACGAAACCTCGATCCGCACCGTCTCGCTGGCCTTGCGGGGCAGGTTGAACGACTCGCTGGTAGCCACCGGCTGGTCATCCCCTCCCTTGATGACTGCCCAGCGGAACGGCCCGGTGCCAAAATCTTTGGCCTCTACCCACCACCGCTGGCGACCATCGGCGTCCAGCGGCCCCTGCCACCCTTCGACGTCGTGCCAGACCCCGGCGTTGTCTTCCCACTGCACTACTGCCCACAACCCAGCAGGCGCGCCTGCGACGTGCAGCTCAATATACGCCCCGACGACCGACCGGTCGTCATCGTCATCATCTCACCCACCTGGAGGGACAGGGGCAGGGGGGCGAGGCGGTAAGGGTTGGGGGGTGGCCCCGCTTTCAAGCGGCATGAGGGCCAGGAAAAGGCCTAAAATCACGGCCAGGGCTATGCTTGCAAGGGCGAACCTCTTTGCTTTGGACCAAAATTTGTGCATTTCTCTTCTCCTCTTTTATTTTTCGCCTGCTCCCAGTCCCCGTCTCAGGGACGTTCACGGCGAACGTTCTTGTCAACACCACGGTACTCACCGCCGATGAACACCGCTGAACGCGGATAAAGAGATAGAACACCGGCGTTTATCTGCGTTTATCGGCGGTTACCTGCGTTTATCGGCGGTTATGGTCACTGCCCCCGGGACAGGGGCTAGAGCGGTTGAGGGGCCTGGCACTTCAAACAGCGAACGTTCGTTGTGCCAGGCACCTGGGTGAGCTGGCTCAGGGCCGGGGCGGCAGGTTCTCCGGCGGTGGCTCTGCCCCGGAAGGCTGCGGGGCCGGCCCCCCGCTAACCGCCGTCACGGTCAGTGACTCCTGGCGGATGTTGTTGTAAGTGCCGTCCATCTCGTCCAGTTCGTGGACTGCCCCGTAAGTTGTACCCGTGTGGGCGGCGTCTACTTGGGCGTAGATGGTGTGGTCACCGGCCCTGAAAAAGCCGCTGAAGTTGCTTTCGGCGGGCACGTAGTAGGGGCCGAGATAGCTCAGGGTCAGGCTTTCGCCGGGGGCCAGGTCCCTGGTCACCCCCCAGGCCATCCCTTCCACACAACGCCCGTCGTTCCAGGTCTGGTTGACGGCGGTGGGCGGCGGGTTGGGGTCGAGGTAGAAGTCCACCCAGAAACCGTCTGCCGCGTGGGTCGGGCCGTTGCCCTGGTTCCTGATGATCACCTGGACGTTGGCGTTTGGCCCGCCGGGGTTGGTGACCACGATGTCTTCCACGATCAGGTCAGGCCCCATCGCCTGACTCCTGAGAATGAGCGGCAGGTAAACATCCCCTGGCGGGGTCGAGGTGACGGTGACGACTGCTGTGTCTGTCGCCGGCGTGACCACCTCGGTGCTGGTGACGGCCGCGGTGTTGGTGATGAGCGTGCCATCGGCCAGGCCCAGGTCCACCGTGACCGGGAAGGTGAGGGTGACGCGCTCCCCGGCGGTGATGGTCAGGCCGCTGACCAGGGTGGGCGGCGTCCCGGTCGTGCCCGCGCCCGACGGGTCGAGGGTGACCGGCCCGACGAAGTTGAGGCCGCCGGGCAGGGGGTCGGAGACGAGGGCGTTGGTGGCGCTGACCAGGCCGCCGTTGCTGATGGTGATGGTGTAGGTGATGAGTTGGCCCGGAGCGGGAGTGTGGTCGTCAACGATTTTGGTCAGGGACAGTGCCGGCGCTTCCTTCTCATACGCCCCGATGTCGCAGGTTGGTCCCTGGGGCCGGGGGATGCCGCGCTGGTCGGTGGTGGGTGCGCCAGTGCAGGTACCCGCGTCAATGGCCGGGCTGCCGAGCGGCAGGGCGCGGGTGAAAGTGGGGCCGCCGTTGTCTTGCAGTGGACCGAGGTTCGGGTTGGTGTTGGGAAGATCGGTGGGCTGTGTCAGGTTGCAGGAGTTATCGTCGTCCAGGTTGTGGCCCAGGGAGGTGATGCCGCCCCCGCAATTGGCGCCGACGCTGGGGTTGGCGACAATGGTATTTTGCAGGTTGACGGTGCCGCCGTCGCGGTGGATGTTGCTACTGCCGAGCGCGCCCTGGTTGTCGCTGAGGGTGACGTTCAGGAGCGTCAGAGTGCCGAAGAAGTTGTAGAGGCCGCCGCCGGGACCATTGCGGGTCAGGTTGGCGTCGCTGACGGTGCAGTTGACGAGCTGCATAGTGCTGACGTTGAAGATGCCGCCGCCATCCTGGTCGGCTGTGTTGTTGTTAATGGCGCTGCGCCTGATTGTGGCCTGGGCGCCGTCGTTCAAGATGCCGCCGCCGAAGCCGCCGCCGTCGCCACTGCCGCCGTCGGCTAAGTTGATGCTGACGGTGCTATCTTCGATTATCAGATTGGCGCCGGCATCGTTGTAGATGCCGCCCCCGTCGCCGAAGGGGAAGCCATCGGCGTCCTGGTCCTGGGCTATGTTGCCGTCAACGGTGCTGCGCCTGATTGTGGCGACGGCAACGTTGTAGATGCCGCCGCCGTCACCGCTGCCGCCGCCGTCGCCGTCGTCGCCGGCCATGTTGGCGTCAACGTTGCTGTCTTCGACCGTCAGGTTGCCGCCGAGGTCGTTGTAGATGCCGCCGCCGTCGTAGGTGACCGTGTTGGCGGCGACGGCGCTGCCTTCGCTGAGCGCCACAGTGCCGCCGTCGTTGTAGATGCCGCCGCCGTTAGTGTCGGCTGCGTTGAGCATGGCGCTGGCGCCTTGTGTGAGCGTCAGGTTGCCGGTGTTGTAGATGCCGCCGCCGCTCCCAGCAACCACGTTGCCCAGGGCATTGCCGCCTTCCCTGAGCGTCACATTGCCAGCGTCGTTGTAGATGCCGCCGCCGTCGGCGAGGGCCAGGTTGGCTATGACGGCGCTGCCTTCTCTGAGCGTCACCTCGCCTGAGTCGTTGTAGATGCCGCCGCCGAGTAGGGCTATGTTGTCAAAGACGATGCTGCTTTCTCTGAGCAGCAGAGTGCCTTCGTTGAAGATGCCGCCGCCGACGCCGGCGCCATTTAAGCTGACGAGGCTGCCGCCTCTGATCGTCACATTGCTGCCAGCGGTGTTGTAGATGCCGCCGCCGACGAAGGCCACGTTGGGAGCTCCAGAGGAATCGTCTACGGCCACAAAGTCGAGCGTCAGAGTGCCGTTGAGGTCGTTGTAGATGCCGCCGCCGGCGCCGGCCGCGTTGCTGCTGACGGAGCAGTTGGTGAGCGTCAGAATGCCGCCGTCGTTCAGGATGCCGCCGCCGGCGCCGCCGGCCGCGTTGCCGCCCTCGACCGTCAGGTCGTTGATGTTCACGGTGATGCCGGGGATGACGACGTGAAACACCCGGTCATTCCCTTCGCCGTTAATGACGGTCAGGCCGGCGGCCATGCCGTTGATGGTCAGGTCGTCGCCGATGTCCAGGTCGCCGCCGACGTTGAAGTCTTCGCCCGCGGCCCCACCCAAGATTATGACGGGAAGGCCAGGGGCGATATTGATGACGTCGGCGCCGTAGGGGCCGCCTGTGTTGGGACAATCGCCGTGTACGGGCGCGTTCGCGTTGGCGTTATCAATAGCTTCGCGCAGACTACAAAAGGTGTCAGGGCCCACTACATCCAGGTTGGTGTCGACGGTGAGCGTGGCTGCGTGGGCCACGGGGGGCGGGGCGGCCACATTGGCCAGTGCTGCCAGCAGCATGGCCCCCACAAACAAACGGATTCCCCTGGCAAGGATATGGGCGATCTTGCTTCGATTCATGATATTTTCTCCTCCTTCAGTATAGCGAAAAGTAAATGCGACTATCTGACCTCGTCAACTTGGGCGCTGGCCTAAAGGCGATGCCTAAGTTTCTGGAGAGGCAGTTATTGTAGGGGATATTTTTCCCATCCTGACTTCGACTTGAGCTTTTCCTGGCCGCCAGCATATGGGCAGCGCAGCAGTTGAAGAAGGCTCAGCAGCCGCTAGGTGTACAGGAGAGGAAATATCATAGTCATTATCACTTCATACTCTCGCCACTATTTTAACACAATCCAGTGAAATTGCCAAGATTTTGGAAGGAAAGCAGAAAACATCCCCCTTTCTCCCCCTATATACCCCCGAAGGGCACCCGCTGTGGCCTGCTGCCGCCTTAACGAGGCTCACGAGGAGGGTCAGATGGTAAGAAGCTGCCTGCACGATTACGCAGGCAGCTTCTTTCAGAGCAAAATCCGAGAAGAGCCTCAAGGCCCCACATCTGCGGGGAGGCCACTTATTGCCGATACCTGCGGGACGAACCACGCAGGTATTATTTATCGTACTTTTCCCGCTCAGCAGCAATGAACTCGGCAAAGGCTGGGTCCGAAGTCTTCATCAGAGCATCCAACTCGCTCAAATCGCGGGCTTCGATCTTTACCATCCAGCCCTCGTCATAGGGGGACTCGTTGATGATGGTGCTTTCCCATTCGAGCTCTTCGTTAGCCTCGATGATTTTGCCGCTGACGATGGCTTTGACCCTGCCTACCCACTTGCCCGACTCCAGGGACATGAAGGGTTGACCCTGTTCCACTTCCCGCCCAGTGCGAGGCGTCTCTGTGTACACAATCTCGCCGGCCAGGTCCTGCCCCATATCGGACATCCCCTGAATCACCACATTGTCCTCAACCCTGGCCCAGTTGTGCTCATGGTCGTAGTACAGATCGTCAGGAAACTCGTAAGGTCCGATTTGCATGATCCTACCTCCATTTGTAATTTATGTTAGTTTGTATTTCAGGTAGTCTCCCGCCAGAGTGTTGCTGGCACCAGGAAACCACTCTTTCTCCCCTTTGATGATGCGAGTATTCCGCCGTGCATCCGTATTTTGGTAATTGGTTAGACGGGATTTACATAATGAAACTCACTCTCCCATCGCTTCCCAAACCAATTCGGTGATATCGTAGACCTTGAGCCGGATCTTTTCCTTGCGGGCCGCGCCGGCCAGTGTCCGCTTACACTGTTGACAGGCCGATACGATCACCTTGGCGCCGGTGGCCTGAGCCTGTTCCAGCCGCCGTCTGGCTACTGCGGCGGTCAGGTCGGGGCTGCCCATCTCGGCATCGCCGCCGCCGCCACAGCACAGGGAATACTGGCGGTTGTCGGCCATCTCCGTAAACTCGATGCCCGGTATGGCCTGGATAATTTGGCGGGGCGCTTCGTATACGCCGCTGGTGCGTCCCAGGTCGCAGGGGTCGTGATAGGTGACCGGGTGGCGGAAGCCACGCCACTCGATTTTTCCGGCTTCGATCAACTCGGCCAGAAGCTCGGTGGCGTGTAACACCTCGAAGCCCAGCGGCTCGCCCAGCATGGCAGGATAGTCGTGTTTCCAGGTATGATAACACGAGGGACAGGTAGCCACCAGCCGTTTGGCTCCAATAGCGCGCACCGCTTCGACGTTGTGCCGCACCAATTCCGCGGTCCATTTGCCCATGCCCGCGATGACCAGCGGAAAACCACAACACCACTCCTCGCCCCCCAGCGTAGTGAAGTCCAGGCCGAGGGCTTCAAGAATCTGGACGAAGCTCTGAGGCACGCCGTAAACCATGGGGTAGAAAGCCCCTACGCAGCCGGTGAAGTAGACTGTCTCTGCTCCCGCTTTGCCCGCGATGCCCTCCGGCACCTTTGCCAGATTTTCGCTCCAGATCAGGCGGGTGGCGTTCTCGTCGCCGGAGATGTTATAGCTGCTGGTAATCGTTTCCTGCATGGTGTTGAATATTTCGGGATACTCTCCCCAATCCACCAACTGTTGCCGCATGGCAATCCACAGGGCACGGGTATCGATCTGGATGGGACAGACGACCTGACAGCGGGCACACAGCGTACACTTGAAGGTTCCCTCTCCAAAAGCGGCCACATCGTCTTCTGAGGGGGGCCGGATACCGAACAGGCGGGCCAGCCAGCCCCCGTATTGCCCTTTTATAAAGTTTTTATAGCGGCTGATCTTAGACAGCGGGGTGATTTCTTCTAACTCCTCTTCAACGTAGGTGGGACACCACCGGATGCACTCGCCACACTTGGTACAGGCCTCCAGTTCTATCAACTGTTTGAGAGTGAAGTGCGAGAGGTTCATCTTCTTATTCTTGGCGGTCATGCGTGTGCCTCCTGGGTGCTGGTGTTAAGGGCCACGATCAGCGGGCTCATGATCACGTGGGCGAAGCGGCTGAAGGGAGTGTAGAAGAGCAAAAAATGCACCGTAGCCATGTGCAACCAGAAAAACAGGTTGTACCAGAGATGCCAATCCCAGTTCAGCGGTTGCAGCAGCCTGGCCAGGGGATAGCCGATGAAAGCCCAACCAACTGTGGGGGCGAAAGGTGGCTTGGCCAGCAGGCGAAAACTTTCCAGGGGAAAACCGAACACGCAGAAAAGAAGAACGGTGATGATGACGATGGTATCAGAGGCGGCGGTGCGCAGTTGAGGGTCCTTCTGGATGTAGCGGCGGTAGATAACTATCAACATGCCGACCAGGATGATCAGCCCCAATAATTCGTTGACGAAAGCTATCAGCGGATGATCGAAATTCCGCAGAGCCACCGAGACGGCGTTGGTGTTCAGAAAGTGATCGGCGGGCAGAAGGAGAGGGAAGATCTCAACTGCCAGGCCCGTGATGGTGGAGAGGAGCCCCAGTATAACGAAGGAGCCAAAAACGGCGATGTGCGTTATCCAGCGTAGCGGACTGACGCGCAACAGACGGCGGTGGATCATGCCGTCCAGCACCAGGGATTTCAAAAAGGGCCACAATCGTGGGCTGAAGATAAACCTCACCGTCCGGCCCATGACCGCCCCCAGCTTTTGCCCGCGCGATGCTCCGGCAGGCAGGCCAGGCACACGGGCCATCAGCCACACCGAAGCGATGTACAGGCACATCAAGGTAAACAGGCCCAGAAGGGCCGGGTGAATGATCCAGAATAGAGCCAAACGGCTATCGTGTTCCATGATCTCCATTGATCTCCTTTCTAAGCAACCTGGCTATAGAGATGTTCTCGTCAAGATCCTCCCAGTGGATTCCGCACCACCTCCGATCAATCTTCAATTGTGTCTTTGCTCCTCAGTTTGACATTATTCAGTCTTTAAGGCTAAGTAAAGCCCATTGAACTGATGCTCCCTTGCTGGGCTGGCGTTCATAGTTTAGCATAAAACGGCATCCAGTGCAAGTTTGTACGCCCCCTTGTGCAAACGCCAAACCCCTGGCTCCCGACCATCTTTCAGCCGCCGACCGCATTCTGAATGACTTCCACCCGCAGCACTTGCCCGGCCCGGCTCATCTCCACCGCCACCACGTCGATGCGCCAGTCGCCTGCCCAATGGTGCTCTTGCACGTAGGTTTGGGCCAGTTCTATCAGTTTGGCCTGCTTGGCCGGGATGATGGACTCTTCCGGCGAGCCGTATTCTCGTCCCCGTCTGGTGCGCACCTCGACGAAAACCAGACAGTCGCCATCCCGGGCCACGAGGTCGATCTCGCCCCTTGGACAGCGATAATTCCTTTCGCAAATAACGTAGCCCTGGTTGCACAGTTGAGCAACGGCTAAATCTTCACCCCGCTGCCCCAGTTTTCTCCTGGCATCCTTCAAGCCAATATACCCCTGTCTCTAAATAGTGAAGGCCGATTCTCCGAGCCTATTGTAGCACAACGCTTCCTGGCAGGCAAATGTAGCCTGGCAGGAGTTGACAAAAATGCGCCAGACGATAGAGAGAGACGGCTGAATTTGTATTCTTGCCAGGCTCGTAGTATAATGAATGTATGAACTGGTCTATTAAATTAGGCACTATCAGGAACATCGAGATCAAGGTCCACGTCACTTTTCTGCTGATCGTCCTGTGGGCCGCCGTCGATGGGGGGCTGGTAACAGGCGAAGGGCTCCGCGGGGCGTTGTTCGGCGTGCTCTTCATATTCGTCCTTTTTGTCTGCGTCGTTCTGCACGAACTGGGCCACAGCCTGCAAGCTATGAAATACGGCGTCAAGGTGAAAAGCATCACCCTTCTGCCCATCGGCGGCGTGGCCCAGATGGATAGTATCCCTGAGAAGCCAGGCCGCGAGCTGGCCGTTGCCCTGGCTGGCCCCACCGTCAACTTTGTCATCGCCGGTATCCTGGGCCTGAGCCTGCTTTTTATGCGCCAGACCGGCCTCATTGTGAGTTGGAACGAGCTGCTTTACCAATCACTCAGCGCCGACTGGAAAAGGCTGCTCTTCTCTCTCCTGGTAGCCAACCTGGCTTTGGGATGCTTCAACCTCATACCGGCTTTTCCTATGGATGGGGGACGGGTGCTGCGCAGCTTGCTGGCCCTGCGCCTTGATTACGTCAGGGCCACGCGTATAGCGGTGAACGTGGGACAGGGGTTGGCCGTTCTCTTCGGTTTTATGGGCCTTGTGAGCGGCAACTTCTCGCTGGTTTTTATCGGCATCTTCGTGTTCGCAGGCGCCAGCCAGGAGAACAAGATAGCCCGACTGAGGAATGTGCTTCAAGAGCTACGGGTCAGCCAGGCGCTCAGCGAAGGGATATGGGCCATCTCGCCCCACGCTTCTCTGGCTTACGTCCTGGCGCTGACTTTGCGCGGCCGCCAGGCCGATTTTCCCGTGGTGGAGAACGGGCGCCTGGTGGGCGTCCTGCCCCGCGACGACCTGTTGAAGGCCCTCAAAGAACGCGGCGGTAAGGCCCTGGTGAGCCAGGTGATGCGCACCGATTTCCCCATCGCCAGCCTGGCCGATACGCTCTTGCGGGTGCAGCAGATGATCGTTCAATCGGGCGTCAAGGCCATCCCCGTTATCGAAGGCGGGCTCTTCCGCGGCCTGATCACTCTGGATGACATCAATCGGACCTATCTCTTGCTTTCAACCGGCCCCCGCTAATACGGAAGGACACAAAGACGCGGAAGGCCGTGTCGTACCTTCCGCGTCTTTCGCGATCCAGACGTTTGGGTAAGATTTACTGTACAGTGGCACTGATGGTCTGGTTGTTCATGATAAGGGGCAGGTCGATCTCCACGTTCCCTACCGTGCTGGTCACCACGTTGGTCCAGAAGGGCGCATAGCCGTCGTCCACGTAGGCCGCGTTGGTGATCAGGTCGCCTATGGCTACGGTGTTACTGACCCTGGTGCGGTAGGTCACGGTTACGGGCAGGCCCGCGCTGATGACTCCCCGCCAGCGTATCTCGTTGCCCGCTGCCTCGGTGGTGCCGGAGCTGGCCTCCAGCGAGCCGGACAGGTAGGTGGTGCTGGCCGGCACGGTGTCCGTCAGGTGGGTGAAGAAGCTGGGCACCGAGCCGGGGTTGGAGAGCGCGATGGTGTAGGCCAGCACGCCGCCGGGAGTGGTGGTGATCACGTTCGCCGCCTTGTAGGAGGGACTGAGTTCGGTCAACAGCCAGGCCCCGTAGATGTCGTCGTTGCTGTTGCGGTCGTCCTCCCAGACTACGACGTTGCCGTAGAGGGCCGGGTTTCCCTGGAAATTCGTCTCGGTACAGACCGTGAACTCCTGTCCGGTGTTCAGGTCGTAGCCGTAGATGTTGGGGCTGGTTCCGATGTCGCGGAAGTCCTCCCAGACTACGACGGGGCCGTAGATGGCCGGGTCCTCCTGGACATTCGCGGCGGTACAGACCGTGAACTCCCGTTTGGTGTCCAGGTCGTAGCCGTAGATGTCGGGGTTGGTCCCGGCGTTGCGATCGTCCACCCAGACCACGACGTGGCCATAGACAACCGGTTTATCCTGGTCAGCCGTCGTCTCAGTGCAGACTGTGAATTCCGTTCTGGTGCTCAGATCGTAGCCGTAGATGTCGGAGTCGCCGTTGCGGTCGTCCCGCCAGACCACCACGTTGCCGTAGATGGCCGGGACTCCCTGGTAATGCGTCTCGGTGCAGAGCGTGAACTCTTGTTTGGTGTTCAGGTCGTAGCCGTAGATGTCCTCGTTGGTGGCGCTGCGGTAATGCTGCCAGACCACGACGCTGCCGTAAATGGCCGGGTACCGCTGGTCGGCCGCGGCGGTGCAGATCGTGAACTCCTGTTTGGTGCTCAGGTCGTAGCCGTAGATGTCGTCGTCAATGCCGCTGCGGAAGTCCTCCCAGACCACCACGTTGCCGTAGAGGGCCGGGTTCCCCTGGAAATTCGTGGCGGTACAGACCGTGAACTCCTGTTTGGTGTCCAGGTCGTAGCCGTAGATGTCGTTGTCAATGCTGTTGCGATCGTCCACCCAGACCACCACGGGGCCGTGGATGGCCGGGGTTCTCTGGTGATGCGTCTCGGTGCAGACCGTGAATTCAGAACCCAGGGAGAGTTGGGCGGCCTGCACCTGTGGCGCAACGTGGGAGTTCACCAGGGCGGTGGGAGGCACGTCGGCGGCAGAGGGCCAGTCCAGAAACAGATAGGCGACGCCCAGACTGACCAGGGCCGCCACAAGCAGTAGTGAGAAATGCAATAACCTTTTCATCAAAATCCTCCTTTAGTCTTTCTTCGTTATGGCGATTATGATGGATGCGTAGTGGCGACTTCGGTCGCTTCTTGCGCTTCAGCCACGACTGAAGTCGTTACTACGAGTCGTCGAAGTCTGTGTGGTGGAGTACCATCCGGTGTGTGGCTTACGGGGGGGGATACAATACTACAGTGCACTTATATTCTATCACAGGTGGAATGGACTGTCAAAGAAATTGGGGCACTATTTTATTTTGACTTTATTCCAAGACTGGGTTATAATTGCAAAAGGAAGTGGATGCCAGAGGAGAAAAAGGAGACGCTGTTGAGGCAGACGAAATGGAGAGGATAGATGGGCTTCTTTTTCAAAAATGGGTCTGGCTTTAAGTGGCTCTACCCGGGCATGGGGGTTAAGCGTTGGCTGTTGCTCCTGGGGGTAGGGATCACCGTCATCAGCCTGGGATTGGGCTACTTGCTGCTGGACATCTACAAGACCCGGGCTTTTCCGCCATTCTTTTACTACATTACTCTACAATTCGTGCCTCGTTTCTGGCGGGCGCTTCTTTTTGGTGGTCTGGGCGCCGCCATCGTGGTGGCCGCCGTGCTGCAACTAAACCGTTCTTTGCTGGCCGCTTTTCTTAGACCGGGCCAGGATAGCGTGGCGGAAATCGTCTATAGATATCGACAACGTGGTCGGGGGCCCAAAGTAGTAGCTGTTGGGGGCGGGACGGGGCTTTCTACCCTGTTCAGGGGGCTGAAGGAGCATACTACCAACATCTCGGCCATCGTCACGGTGGCCGACGACGGCGGGAGTTCGGGTCGGCTGCGCCGCGAGCTGGGCGTGCTGCCGCCTGGCGATTTTCGCAACTGCATCGCCGCCCTGGCCGACGACGAAGCGTTGACCACCCAACTGTTCCAGTATCGTTTCAGCGAAGGGATGGGCCTGGACGGTCACAGTTTCGGCAACCTGTTCATCGCCGCCATGGCCGGGGTGACGGGCAGTTTCGAGCGGGCGCTGCTGGAATCCAGCCGGGTGCTGGCCGTGCAAGGGCTTATCCTGCCCTCCACGCTGGAGGACGTGACCCTGTGCGCCGATTTACGCGACGAGGACATGGTTGGTCTCAGCCGTATCGAGGGAGAGTCGCAGATACCGCGGATGGGCAAACCCATCGAGCGGGTCTTTTTGCGCCCTGAGGGGGTAAGGGCTTATCCTGGGGCGCTGCGGGCCATCCTGGAGGCTGATTTGATCCTGCTGGGGCCGGGCAGTCTGTACACCAGCATCCTGCCTAACCTGCTGGTAGAGGATATCGTTAAAGCCATCCGGGCCTCACGGGCGCTGAAAATATACATCTGCAACGTAGCCACCCAGCTTGGCGAGACCGAACATTTCGACGTGGCTGATCACGTGGAAGCCTTGGAGTACCACATAGGTCAAGGGGCCTTCCAACACGTCATAGTCAACGACAACTTTGCGGTCGAGCTTCCTTCGCCCTGGACCGTAGAGCTGGTGCCTCTTCGCTATCCTGACCGGTGGCATTATCAGGTGTTGAGGGCCGATCTCATCGATCCCCAAAAGCCATGGCGCCACGATCCAAAGAAGCTGGCCAAAAGCTTGATGGAATTCTATTACGCCCGGCAAGGTAATAGCTGAATAACTTGCTAACGTTGTGACCTTCGAAGCGCGGAGGAACGCGGACGGCGCGGAGCAATAGCGTATCGGGGGCCCGGTCCTTTGGAAGGGCCAGGCTCCTGGCAGAGCAACCCTCCGAGGGCGGTCTGTGGTCTTCCGCGTGGTTCGTTTTGCCGCGGCCTCCGAGATGCCGAGGTTGCGGGTAAAATCAATCGATATTGACTACAGATTGTTCTTCCTGTATAATGGGGGCGATTATCTTTGCAAAGGAGGAATTCTATGGCGGACAAGGATCGGAGCGATTCGTCTAAGGCGGCAGCAATCGGTAAAGGGGATACCTCTTTAGCGGTGGAGGAAACCCTGGTGGACAAAAGGACGGTTGGCGACGACACGGCTGAACTGGCCGCAACCGGCACAGGGGCTAGCTCCTTCCTGGGCAGGTTAAAGGAGTTCAGGGAATTAAACATCCTGGTGGTGTTGATCCTGCTTTACCTCTTTTTTGGCTGGAGGAACGTCACTTTTTTCAAGGTGTTGACTTTACAGATCGTGCTCCGAGAGGTAGCCATCTTCGCCACGCTGGGCGTTGGGGTGACGGTGGTGATAATCACCGGCGGCATCGATCTTTCCCTGGGCTCGATGGTGGCCTTGACCAACATGTTGGTGGCCTGGTTGATGGTGGATATGGGGGTGCCGGTCGTTTTGGCTATCCTGTTAGTTCTGATCCTGTCGGGGCTCATTGGTCTGTACCACGGACTCTTCGTAACCAAGGTAGGGGTGCCCCCTTTTATCATCACCCTGGGCACCTTGATCATTGCCCGCGGGCTGGCGGCGGCCATGAAGAAGGGCTGGATCATCCGCTTTCTGCCCGAAAAGACCGGAGACCTTCTCTTCCTGGGCCAGGGTGAGATCTGGATTTTCCCTGCCCAGTTTGTGATCCTGGTCATCGTGGCCGTCCTCATCATCTTCGTCCTCGATTTCACCGTTCTGGGGCGACACATCTACGCTACGGGGGGCAACATCGAGGCCGCCCGTCTGGCGGGCATCAACGTGGATGGGGTGAGACATTTTTGCTACATCACCAGCGCAGTAGCCAGCGGTATTGCAGGCGTCGTAATGGCCGCCCGGCTGGGTGAGGGCAACCCCATCGTGGGGAACGCCTACGAGCTGTGGGCCATCGCCGCCACAGTCATCGGCGGCACCAGCCTGTTTGGGGGTGAGGGTAGTGTGCTGGGAGTTCTCATCGGCGCAGCCATCATGAGCGTCATCAAGATGGGGCTTACTTACGTAGGGGTATCTACCTATTACCACGACCCTATCCTGGGCGCGGTGCTGGTCATTGCCGTCACTTACGACACCCTGCGTCGCCGGATGGTCCACGCGGAATAGCCAATGGAGCACAGATTGAAGGAGGATAAAATGGTGACCGATACAGGGCCTATAGTGGAGATGAAAGGCATAAAAAAGAGTTTCGGGGCGGTGCGGGCTTTGCAGGGGGTGGACCTGGTTCTATACCATAAAGAAGTGCTGGGGATGGTGGGCGATAACGCGGCCGGCAAATCGACCCTGATGAAAATTCTGACCGGAGCCTACGTCGCTGACGAGGGAGAAATCTACCTGGAAGGCGAAAAGGTGCACATCACCAAGCCCGAAGATTCCCGTAATCTGGGTATCGAAATGGTGTACCAGGATTTTGCCCTGGCTAACAATATCGACGTGTCCGGCAACATCTTTCTGGGCCGGGAGCCATACTTGTTAGACCTGGGCCTGTTGAGGATAATGAACCGCCGCCAGATGGACCAGGAATCGGCGCGGCTCCTGGACCGGCTGAAGATACGCGTTAAATCCTGTCGGCTCAAGGTGGAGAACCTGTCGGGCGGACAACGGCAGGCTGTAGCCATTGGGCGCTCTGTGGCCTTTAACGCCAAGGTAATTATCATGGATGAGCCTACGGCCAGCCTCTCGGTGGCGGCCATCGGTAAGGTGCTGGAACTGATCAAGCAGTTAAAGGATCACGGGGCTTCGGTCATCATCATCAGCCACCGCCTGGAGGATATCCTGGAGGTCAGCGACCGGGTCATGGTTTTACGACAGGGCTGCAAAGTGGGCGATCTGAAAAACGATGGCCTGGAAAACCAGGACCTGGTGGCCTATATGGTCGGAGCCCGGGACGATTTTGCCGAAACCCGAAGCCAGGAAGATTGACCAGAAACCAAATACCATATACGCGGAGATTCCTTTGGACAGGAGAAATGGAGTTAGAAATGAGTATTGCTGACCCGAAGATGTTTGCCGCTGTGAAATCTTTCCTCGATCGCCAGAGGCTCGAGTATAGCGAGACGGACGAACAACATTGCACCAAGCTAGAAGTCCGACGCGGCGCGCAAAAAGCCTTTGTTAACGTTTTCCATACTGGAACGATTAGCATCCAAGGGCGAGATTCGCCCCTCAAAACTTCCCTTGAACAAATGAAGGAGGCCCTTGAGGCCGGTGAAGCGGTGCCTGGACAGGCACTTCCTTTCGAGATTGATAAGTTTCCAGACACCATCAGGGAACACATACCAGACTGTGATCCGGTAATTACTCGTTTTGTGGAAGAAGCCATCCGCTGTGTGCGCGCCGAAGCCTTGCTGGCCGCAGCCTTCATGACTGGTGCCGCTTCCGAAAAAGCTATCAACCTTCTGATCGACACGTATGGCGATTCAATTAAAAATATATCAAACAAAGAGAAGTTCTCCGAAAGAATAAAAAATAAAACGATTTCAAAGAAGTACAAAGATTTTCTAGCTTCCTATAAAAGCTGCAAGAGTAAACCGACAGATCCGCGTCTATCTCAGGACTTGGAAGACATTATCGGTGGTATGTTTCAGTTTTGTCGGATAACTCGTAACGAAATTGGACATCCTGAGGTTGTGCCAAACTTGGATCGTGGTGTTCTGCTCGCCAATCTGAGTCATTTTGTGACGTATATAGAGCGCATATACATGCTCATAAATTACTTTAAGGCAAACGGTGTGGAGGTATGACAGGGCAAGTATAAGAGTATTTGGAGACATATGAGCGAACTTAAGAAGGCTATCATCTACACTGATGGGGCGTGTATAGGGAATCCAGGTCCCGGCGGCTACGGTGTTGTTTTGCTTTACAAAAATCACAAAAAGGAACTGTCCGGCGGGTTTCGGTTGACAACTAACAACCGTATGGAAATCATGGCTGCTATCGTTGGCTTGCAGGCTCTTAAGTTCAAGTGCGCTGTAACTATCTATACTGACTCACAGTATTTAGTTGACAGCATGACGAAAGGGTGGGTGCAAAGGTGGCGGGCACATGGTTGGAAGAGAAACAAGAAGGAAAAGGCCCTGAACGTCGATTTGTGGGAGCAGTTGCTTGACTTGTGCACTCAACACGAAGTTGAATTTGTATGGGTGGAAGGTCATGCGGGCAATCAATATAATGAACGTTGTGACCAGTTAGCTGTGCAAGCGGCACAACGGAAGGACTTGCCTGCTGATACCGTTTACGAAAAGGGTGAAACGCAAGAATCATCAACACCTTTACTGCTTGATTGAAGGGCTTGACAGGGCCCTAACTTTCGGGCTGAGTATTGACTAAAATCTGTTATTCCGGTATAATTGAATTGGCCTGGCAGGGCCCCTGATGTCCCTTAATAGTTGATTCAGGTGTGACCTCTGGTTGTTATTTGGAATAGTTACATAACGAGAAGAGGTGAGAGAGATGCCCAAAAAGGCTGAAGAAAAAAAGGCAGTGGTGGTAATCGACATGCTTTACGATTTTGTCTACGGGAAGCTAAAAAACGAGCGCGCAGAAAAAATTATCAAACCACTGAAAGAGTTCCTCGATTACGCTCGCAAAAAAGGATGGCTGGTGGTTTACTCCAACGATGCCCATTTGCCCGGCGATCCGGAGGAAAAAGTCTGGGGGGCTCACGCCCTGGCGGGAACGCCTGGAGCAGAAGTGATTGAGGAACTGGCCCCACAAGAAGGGGACGTGATCCTTCCTAAGCGCACCTACAGTGCTTTTTACGAGACGGGACTGGATTCGCTTTTGCGTCAAAATGGGATAAGAACGATCATTTTCACTGGTCAACATACACACATCTGCGTGCGCCATAGCAGTGCTGACGCTTTTGTTAACAATTACGAAATTATTGTTCCTGAAGATGTAGTGGAGGCGTTTACCGACAAGTACCAACAAGAGGGCCTTGAATATCTTAAAATGTGCTATGGGGCAAAGATTTTGAGGACTGGTGACTTGATGCAATAGTGGTAGTCAGTTTTCCAAAAGGGCCTGAAAAAGCTCATGGCCCTGTCTTTAGATAAATAGGCTCGTAACTTAAGAGCCATCGCCGACAAGGCTGATACATCCGAAGAGGGATGAGGTATGTGTGTAAGGAGAGATTCTTGACCGACAGCAGTAAATTTCAGTTACCCCGGATCGCGCTGCGAGGTCAGTCTCTCCTTTGGTGTATTTTGGGAGAGAGGAAGGGGGGTGATACTGGCTTTAAGATAAGCGTGGCGTTCGATTTTAGGAAGGATCCGATCAATAAAAATTAGGAGGAAAAGATGCGTAAGTGGACTTTGCTTAACGTGTTGGTTGTTCTTTCGCTTGTTCTGGTCTTTGTGCCCGCTATTCCGCTGGCCGAGGCCCAGGACATCAAAGTGGTGGTCATCGGCAAGTCGGTGCACCCCTACTGGGCCAACGTGGAAAAGGGCGTCAACGACGCCGCTGCCAAACTGGGCGTAAAGGCCGAGTTCTTCGTGCCCCAGAAAGAGGACGTGCAGGTTCAGCTCAGCACCATGGAAGCCTACATCGCCCAGGGAGTGAACGGCATCGCCATCGCCCCCTCCGATCCGGTGGCGGCGGAGGCCACCATCAAGGCTGCCATGGACGCCGGTATCCCGGTCATCACCCTGGACACCGACGCGCCGGACAGCGTGCGCCTGGCCTACGTGGGCACCAGCAACAAGTCGGCCGGGGTGGTGGCTGGCGAGGAGATGCTGAAGCTGCTGCCCGACGGGGGTAAGGTAGGCATCGGGACAGGCTCGCTGACGGCGCTGAACTCGCTGGAGCGGATCGAGGGCTTCACCGAGGCGGTGGCAGGCTCAGCTATCGAGATCGTAGAGCCCATCAACAACGACAAAGAGGACTCGGCCACCGCTCTGGAGCTAGCCAACTCTATGCTGGCGGCCAATCCTGACCTGGCGGGAGCGTTTGGGGTGTACGCCTACAACGGGCCGGCCTGGGCCAAGGCGGTGAAGGAGCAGGGTCTGGCTGGCGAGGTCAAGATCGTGTGCTTCGACGCCACCACCGAACACATCGAGTTCGTGAAGGAAGGGGTGATCGACGTTCTGGTGGCCCAGCGGGAGTATTTCCAGGGCTACAAGAGCGTGGAGCTCCTGACCCTGATGGCCCAGAAGGGCATCGAAGACGCTATGGCCGAGTACGGTGTGCCCGAGGACAAGGTGGTGGACACCGGGGTGGACGTGGTGACCCTGGCTGGTCTGACCGACTACGCCGCCATGCTGGACGAGTTGGGCATCCCCCACGAATGGACGGTAGAGGCTGCTGAAGTAGCGGCTGAAGAGTACCACGTGGTGGTCATCGGCAAGTCGGTGCACCCCTACTGGGCCAATGTGGAAAAGGGCGTCAACGACGCCGCCGCCAAACTGGGCGTAAAGGCCGAGTTCTTCGTGCCCCAGAAAGAGGACGTGCAGGTTCAGCTCAGCACCATGGAAGCCTACATCGCCCAGGGAGTGAACGGCATCGCCATCGCCCCCTCCGATCCGGTGGCGGCGGAGGCCACCATCAAGGCTGCCATGGACGCCGGTATCCCGGTCATCACCCTGGACACCGACGCGCCGGACAGCGTGCGCCTGGCCTACGTGGGCACCAGCAACAAGTCGGCCGGGGTGGTGGCTGGCGAGGAGATGCTGAAGCTGCTGCCCGACGGGGGTAAGGTAGGCATCGGGACAGGCTCGCTGACGGCGCTGAACTCGCTGGAGCGGATCGAGGGCTTCACCGAGGCGGTGGCAGGCTCAGCTATCGAGATCGTAGAGCCCATCAACAACGACAAAGAGGACTCGGCCACCGCTCTGGAGCTAGCCAACTCTATGCTGGCGGCCAATCCTGACCTGGCGGGAGCGTTTGGGGTGTACGCCTACAACGGGCCGGCCTGGGCCAAGGCGGTGAAGGAGCAGGGTCTGGCTGGCGAGGTCAAGATCGTGTGCTTCGACGCCACCACCGAACACATCGAGTTCGTGAAGGAAGGGGTGATCGACGTTCTGGTGGCCCAGCGGGAGTATTTCCAGGGCTACAAGAGCGTGGAGCTCCTGACCCTGATGGCCCAGAAGGGCATCGAAGACGCTATGGCCGAGTACGGTGTGCCCGAGGACAAGGTGGTGGACACCGGGGTGGACGTGGTGACCCTGGCTGGTCTGGCCGACTACGCCACCATGCTGGACGAGCTGGGCATCCCCCACGAGTGGACGCCATAGTGACCTGGTAGAAACATAAGACCCTGGTTGAGAGATCAACCGGGGTCTTTTATTTTGATCCAGACATCAGGCATTAATTGTTGTATTTGACGGTCCTGAACAGAGGCCGTAGCCAACTGGGTCTGAATGCCAGGCTCATGGCCGCGGCCAGCAGAGTCAGGAGGACAATGGCCCACCGAAGAGACGAATGGGGGCTCGTTGGCGAATTTACAGCACTACCATCGCCTCGCCGACCGTAGCAGATTACCCCCTGCTGGGTGCTGGCGTAGACCACGCCAGATGAGGCCGGATCGGCCAGCAGATGGGTCACTATTACGCCAGAGGCTTGACTTACCAGCGTCCAGGAAGTCCCGCCGTTTCTGCTGACGTAGATGCCCAGCGGCGCAAGGTGGGTTTGGGTGGTGCCCAATCGATAGACCGGAGCAGCGTAAACCACATTTTCATTACGGGGATCGATTTCCAGAGCGGTCACCGAGAGGGCCACGCCGGGCCTCAAACCCAGGCCGTCCCCGATGGGCTGCCAGGTCGCTCCCCCGTCGGCGCTGCGGTAGACTCCCATTGAGGCCGTGCCGATGTATAGGACCTGGTTTTCTTTCCTGGCTACTGCCAGGGCAACGGCCTGTTCCGGCGTTTTCAGGGCCGTCCAGTTCATTCCTTCGTTCTCGCTGCGGTACAGGCCACGATCGGTCACCGCGTAGAGCCGCTGGCTGCGCTCAGGATCGACCACCACGTGCTCCACCCTGGCTCCTTGTAACTCGCGGCCCAGGCTCAGAAGAGTATAGCCGTTGTTGGCGATCTTATAGGCTCCCTGGCCGTCGGTGCCCACGTAAAGGACATCCGGGTCCTGAGGGGCGACGGCCAGACAGAGAACAGAAGGGATGCGGCCATCGGCGCCGGCCGGCAGGGATAGCGGAGCTCTCTGCCAGGAGCGGCCACCGTCCGTGGAGCGGTAGAGGCTGTGCTGTCTTAGAGGAGAGGAACTGCCCTGGGTGCCAACGTAGATCACCGCCGGGTTGGCGGGATGCACGGCCAGAGCGTTGATCGGCAGCTCCGGTCCCACGTTCAGCGGTTGCCAGCTTTGGCCGCCATCGGCGCTCTTGTACAAACCGCTGGCGGTTGTGCCCTGGCCTCCTACGCCGGCGTAAAGCACTCTGCCGTCGGGCGAACCAAAGGTTATGGCGCGCACCGGGATGCCCGTTAGATTCACCCGGGCCAGACCCTCCTGTTCGCCAATGGGCAAGGCCAGGACTGTGCCCAGGGTCAGGATCGAAACGAACAGCGCCAATCGGATCGCAAACCACGTCGTCTTTCGTAGCATCTAATTACCTCCTGAATCGTCACTTACCGCGTCGAGGGTGAAAGCCGCTATTGCCTTGGTAACCCAATCCACGCTGTGAGCCACAACGTAGACTTCCGGGAGTTCCGCCCATCTGGGGTCCGGCGGGAAGGTGAAAGTGGTGGTAAACATCCCACTGGCCTCAACCGTAGTCTCTCCATAGTCAACGGCCTGGCTCAGATCGACGTTGGGCTCCACCAGGGAGATGGTGACGGTGACTGTCTCGCCAGGCGGCCATCCCTGACCGACTACCGTTACAGGCGTATCAACTGTGCCATGAGTGGGGGTAATGTATATGGAAGCTGTCACAACGAGAGCCCCCGTCGCGGGCGGCATTTCAGTCGCAGCAGGGCAGGCGTCCCCTATGCCGTCCCCGTCGGCGTCGGCCTGGTCGGGGTTCGGCACGTTGGGGCAGTTGTCGCAGGCATCGCCTGAGCCATCACTATCGGCGTCGGCCTGGTCCGCGTTGAGGATGAGGGGGCAGTTGTCGTTGCAGTCGGGCGTGCCGTCGCCGTCCGAGTCGGCATCCGCCACCCCGCAGCCGCACGCGCCTGGCGCGATCTTGGCCGGATCGGTGGGGCACTGGTCGTTGCAGTCGGGCGTGCCGTCGCCGTCCGAGTCGGTATCCGCCACCCCGCAGCCGCACACGCCTGGCGCGATCTTGGCCGGATCGGTGGGGCACTGGTCGT
>CAZYHC010000072.1:0-22269 GCA_964646625.1 uncultured Anaerolineales bacterium | reverse complement strand
GGCCTGGCCTCTGGAGGTGGCTCAGAACCATGTCCCCAACCAGTGACGCTCACGATACGCCCCTTAACAATTAATTCAATTTGTGGTATCATTGTAACTGAGAACACCATCCTGGAGGTGAGGATGCTGGAACTGATAATTCTGGGCTCGGGCACAGGGATACCTGCCGCTGAGCGGGGCGCGCCTGGTCTGGTGGTGAAGGTGGGAGACAAACCGCTCCTCTTCGACAGCGGCAGCGGAATTCTGGGGCGTCTGCTACAGGCAGGGGTCAACCCCCTGGAGATCGATCATCTTTTCTACACCCACCAGCACATAGATCACGTGGCTGATCTGGCCCCTTTCCTGCACGCCGCGACCCTGACCAGCCGAGAACGGCTCCTGGAGATCGTGGGCCCCCAGGGCTTTAAAGCGTATTACAACCGCCTGCTGAGCCTTCACCCCTCGCTCCGCCCCAGGACCTTTGGGGTCAACCTGTGGGAAGTGTGTAAAGATCGGCTGACCTATCCCACCTGGTCGGTGCTGACAGAGCTGACCGGCCACACCGCTCATAGCGTGGGCTACCGGGTTCAGACGGACGGGGGAAGCATCGTCTACTCAGGCGATGCCACCTACAGCCAAAACCTGGTGGAACTGTCCAGAGAGGCCGATCTGCTGGTGCTGGAGTGCTCCTATCCCGACGATCAGCAGGTGGCAGGCCATCTCACCCCTTCCCTGGCCGGGCGGATCGCTGAAGAGGCGGAGGCCAGGCAGTTGATCCTCACTCACCTCTATCCGCCCTGTGACCGGGTTGACGTGGTGGCCCAGTGCCGTAGGGTTTATGCCGGCCCTATCTTGCTGGCCCACGACCTGATGCGGCTGAGAATTGACAAACCCCAATGAGAGTGATAAACTAGAAGCGACATTATTGTATGGGAGGAGTGTAATGCGCAAAATCGAGATCATCGCCGGAGAGGTGCGCGCTCAGGCGGAGTTGAGGGACACGGAGACGGCCCAGGCTATATGGGATGCGCTGCCCATCACTGGCCGGGCCCAAACCTGGGGGGACGAGATATACTTTTCCATCCCCGTTAGCATGGAAGAAGAGGACGCCCAGGCGGTGGTGGAGTTGGGCGATCTCGGCTATTGGCCGCCGGGCACAGCCCTTTGCATCTTTTTCGGCCCCACTCCTTCCAGCCGGGGCGACGAGATCCGGCCGGCCAGCCCGGTCAACGTCTTCGGCAAGGTGCTGGGCGACCCCAAAATCTTCAAAAAGGTCAGGGCTGGGACCGAAGTGGTGATACAGCAGGGGCAAGGGTAGGTAGAGCTCGTCTCTTCCGCCTTCTTCCCTGCTCCTGATTACAACCACAAAGAGCACAAAGGCCCCAAAGGTTTACGCCGGCACAAAGCACGGCGGCTTAGTGCTCTTTGCGTGCTTTGTGGTCCAAAGGTTTCCCACTTTTGATCACTTTTTCCACCGGATTGGGGCCGTAGCGATAGCCCAGGTGGCGGTAGTTGGGGATATCCAAAATCAGGATATCGGCCTTTTTGCCCACCTCCAGGCTGCCCACCTCTTCGCCCAGGCCGAGGGCGTGGGCGGCGTTGATGGTAGCCGCCGCAATGGCCTCGGCGGGCGAGAGCTTCAGGTAGCGGCAAGCCAGGGCGATGATAAAGGGCATGGATTCACAATAGCAGGTGCCGGGGTTAAGGTCGGTGGCCAGAGCCAGCGCCACCCCGGACTCGATCATTTTGCGGGCCGGAGTGTATTCGTGATGGCCCAGGCCGAAAGTGGTGCCCGGCAGAGATACGGCTATAGTGTTGGAGGCGGCCAGGGCTTCGATTTCCTGATCGGTGGTGCAGACCAGATGATCGGCCGAGACTGCTCCCAGTTCGACGGCCAGGGCCGTGCCGCCCAGCGGTTTGAACTCGTCGGCGTGAATCTTGAGGCCCAGGCCCAACTCCCTGGCCCGCTCCAGCACTCGCCGCGATTGTTCCACGGAAAAAACCCCCTCTTCGCAGAACACGTCGCAGAAGAGGCTCGCCTCCGGCCTGCGATTTTCGGTTTCTGCGGGGAGCATCTCCCTCGCCACCAGGTTCATATATGCTGCGGGGAGCATCTCCTTCACCACCAGGTCCACATACTCGTCCGTCCGGCCTTTGTACTCCTGTGGTACGGCGTGGGCTCCCAGGAAGGTGGGCACCAGATCGAGGGGGTGACTGACATCCAGCTCTTCAATGGCGTACAGCATCTTCAACTCGTCGGCTACGTTCAGGCCGTAGCCCGTCTTGGCTTCGGCAGTGGTGGTGCCGTGGGCTAACATTTTGTCCAGACGGGGGCGGCTTTGTCCCACCAGTTCGTCCAGAGTGGCGGCGCGCGTGGCCCGCACGGTGCTCATGATGCCTCCTCCGGCGGCCATGATCTCCATGTAGGTGGCGCCCCCGATGCGTAACTCAAACTCGTCCTCGCGGGAACCGGCGAAGACTACGTGAGTGTGAGGATCGACGAAGCCGGGCACGACCACCCGGCCTGTGGCGTCGATCTCCTCCCGTGCTGCGGCCTGGGCTTGCACTTCCGCCGTGGTGCCCACCAGGACGATACACCCCTCGTGCACGGCCAGCGCCCCGTTTTCGATGAGACCCAAATCGCTCATGGCCTCCCCACGTTTTGGGCCCTCGGGGGAGGCCAGGGTCAGCAACTCGTTGGCGCTATGGACGATAAGATCAACCTGCATCGTTTGTGCTCCTTCGCCGATTATTGTGCCCCCAAAGCCTTCTCGAAGGCTTCCACCAGAGCCGGATCGACTCCAGCGATTGCCGCCGCTGCCTGCACTATCGAGGGCAACGGTCGCTCCCACAGCCACTCGACCCGCAGCCAGAAGCCAGGCACGACTTTCGAGTGGTAGACGCCCTCGGCATCGGGCAAAGCGACCTGATAATTGTTATCCACTCCCAGGTGGTAGAACTCGGCCCGTCTCCGTTCAGGGTCGAGCAGCCAGTATTCGCCCACGCCAGCCACTTCATATTCGACAAATTTCTCTCCCCGGTCACGGGCCACGCTCTCCGGCGAAACGATCTCTACCACCAGGTCGGCTGGACCGTCCAGGTGGGTCTCGCGCACGATATCCATCCGCTCCCTGGAAACGAAGAGCAGGTCAGGCTCGCGGCCGGGCAGACCCGGCCCCAACTTCATCTGGAAAGGCGCGCTGAGCACCTGGCCAAGATGGCGCGTCTCCACGTAAACCCCTAGAACGGCCCCCAGAAAATAACTTAACCTCTGATGTTGATACGACGCTGGTGAAAGCATGATCACCTCCCCATCGACCCACTCAGCCAGGGTATCTTCGTCGGCCCAGGCCAGGAACTCTTCGTAGGTCATCTTGCCGAGTGGTGGTTCCCGCCCCCCGGCGGGGGCCTGGATTTGTTTTTGCTCTACAGCCATAGCACACCTGCCTTTCTATCAGGTGCCTGGCACTTTAGAAGTGCCAGGCACCTCACCCAAATATAGCATAACACAGTTTCGAGAAATATTCAACTTCCGCGAGCTTCGCTTCGTCCGCGTCCTCTGCGATTCGAAGACCACAATATGGGTAAAGTCACAAAAAATTCCTGCTTGACACCTGGCCTTTAGTAGTGTATACTGTATTATAGAAAAACGGTCAAGAGAAAGCGGAGACGAGCTCTCCCAGAACTTTTTTACGGAAATATCGAAGAATTTTACGCCTTACCCTCCCCAAGGCACAACTTGCGCCGCATTTATAGTAATACAGCATATCTATCATTTTTTCTTGTGAGTCAAGGCTCGGTGGAGAAAGGCCAAGAGGGCATCAAAGACGAAGGGCTGCTTGAGGCCTGGCCGAAAGCGAGTTGATTTGTTTTGGGGGGAGGGTAACATGTACGATGATTTCTCTTGGTCAACAAAGACGGACGATGCCGAGAAAGATGCCGAGGCTCGCCGCAAACGACTGGAAAGGCTCTCCGAAATTCTGCGTCGTTTCAGGATAATGTCTACATTGGAAGACCGTTGGCGACAGACCGTTAATCAACGGCTGAGCGTCCGTCCAAAAAGTGGGGCGGACATCTTGCCAGATGGCAGCCAGGACGGCCATAGCTCTAAGTAACGATTTCGAGGGTTGATCGATACCAGACTCCAAAAGCACACGTCATAAGTATCATCTCTTGTTCTTCAAAGCAACCCCCGGCCACAAAAAAGCCCCGACTGAAATAGTCGGGGCTTTAGTATTTAGAGCCTATCCGAAAAGTTGGTAGTCTCCCCCAATTGCGTTGAGGCAAACCCGACTTGCCATTTTACCGCAGAGACCGCCGAGAACGCTGAGAAATTGGTTTACAGTCCAGGGTTGTTTTTGGGCGGTGCGGTCGTCCCTCTGACAATGAGAGTGCAAGGAAAAATCACCTCTTCGCTTTCCAGGGTTTCCCCTCTTATCTTTTTCAGCACCAGGCGGACCGCCTCTTCGGCCATGCGGGCCAGGGGTTGGGCCACTGTGGTCAGAGGGGGATCAACCAGAGTGGTTACAAAGATGTTATCCAGCCCTACGATGGAAATATCGTCTGGCACCCGGCGCCCACTTTCCCGAAGGACCTTCATGCTGCCCAGGGCCATGAGGTCGTTAGAGCTGAAGAGGGCCGTCAGGTCGGGGGCTTTGTTCAGGAGCTCCTGAGTGCCTTGGGCTCCTCCCTCCAGGTAGAAATCGCCTTCCACCACCAGTTGAGGATCGAAAGGCAGCCTGGCTTCGGCAAGCGCCTGGCGGTACCCTTCCAGCCGCTCCTGGGAGAGTTGCAGGCCCATCGGGCCGCTGATGTGGGCGATATGGGTATGGCCCAGCTCGATAAGGTGTCTGGTAGCATCGTAGCCAGCTCGTAGATTATCCACTCCGACAAAAGGGACTTTTTTGAATTGGGCGCGTCTGTCTATCACTACGATGGGCAAGTCGTACCTAAAGAAAGGCTCCAGAGCCACGCTTTCGTTGATGACTTGCAGGAAAATGAGCCCGGATATCCACCTCTGCAACAAGGAGTCCACGTAGATCGCTTCCCACTCTTCGTTCTCACGGGTGTTGCAGAGAATAAGGTTGTAGCTCATATCGCGGGCCGCTTTTTCTGTGGCGTCAGCTATGGCGGCGAAGACGGGGTTGATCAGGTCGGGCACCACCAGGCCGAGGGTGCGGGTCTGTCTCCTTTTAAGGGCTCTGGCCACCAGGTTGGGCCTATAATTGAGCTTACTTACCGCCTGGAGCACCTTCTCCCTCATTTCCTCGCTGACGGGTGCTCCCCCGGAGAGTACTCTGGATACCGTGCTTATGGAAACTCCGGCCTCCTGGGCCACTTCTCTTATAGAAACTTCCAAGCGTTTTATCCTCCGCTTGCACAATTGCGAGGGTAGGGGGCAATCGCTGCAAACGTTTTCAACACCTCTCAGTATACCATATTTCTCCCTCTCTGTCAATACTGTATTCTTGACTTTACCAGGGTCCTGTCAAAGTCGGACCGGGGTCAACTGCTCTAGCCCCCGTCCCGGGGGCGGTGATCGTGGAGTATCGCAATTCTATTTAAGTCGTCCCCGAGACGGGGACTGGGAGCGGGCGAATGGGAGCGCGGAGGTCGTGGAAAAACGGAACGCGCCGAAGGCCAAAATTACAAAAACGGGCGAGGCTTTACAACCTCGCCCGTTCGACGTTTGGGGCAGCCACGCCCGGCACGCTATGACGTGATGACGTTGCTCCTCTGGATGGTGGGCAGGTAAATGGTAGGGGAGACGACGACAGTGAATGTGACGTAACCGCTGCCGCTGATGATGGGGGTGTATCTATACTCCGCCGTGTTGGTCACCACGTCACCGTAGTCGCCCGTGTGCGTGACGGCAAAGGTGAAGGTGATGGCCATGCTGGCCGAGACCGTGCCACTCCAGGTGATCTGATCGTTGGCCTGGTTGGCTCCGGTCGGCTGAGCCACCCAACTGGCAAAGTCAACTTCGACGGGCAGGGTGTCGGTCATCAGGACGTTGCTGGCATAAACCGCGCTGCTGTTGCTCAGCACGACGGTGTAGGTCACTACGCTCCGGCAGGGGACGTCGATCATGGGCGTGACCGTCTTGCCGATGGACAGCTTGGGCTCGGCCTCGTAGGCCCCGATGTCGCAGGTGGCGCCTTGCGGTCGGGCCACGCCGCGCTGGTCGGCGGTGACCGGGTTGAGGCTGATGTCGGCGCAGATGCCTTTATCGATGGCCGGGCTGCCGGTGAGCAGGGCGTGGGTGAAGGTGTTGCCGCCGTTGTCGGCCAGGGGGCCCAGTAGGGGGTCAACGGGGCTGATGTTGGTGCCCACCTGGTCGGTCGCCTGCCAGATGGTGGCCCCGCTGCCGGTGCCATTCCCAATCAGGTTGTAGCCCTGGGAGGTGAATGCGAATGGGGTCGAACAGTCAGGATGGATGTTCCCGGCAACAGTGTTGTCGCTGTTCCTGGCAATGATGGTGTTCTTGAGAGTGGCCGCCCCGCCTACGTGAAAGATCCCCCCGCCGTCGCCGATGTTGTTGCCGTCTGCGTCGGCGGTGTTTGTGGCAATCGTCACGTTGTCCAGGTTGAGGGCCACGCCCATGTGGTAGATGCCGCCGCCGTCTCCGTTTGTCTGGTTGCCGGAGAGGGTGCTGTTGGCGATGTTCACCGGGAATCCGCTCGTGTTGTAGATGCCGCCGCCGCCGCCGCCGGGGCCGCCTGCCTGGTTGCTGGAGAGGGTGCTGTTGACGATGTTCAATCTGCCGGCGCCCCAGTTTTCGATGCCGCCGCCGGAGAAGCCGGTTGCCGTGTTGCTGGAGAGGGTGCTGTCGGCGAGGTTCACCAGGCCGTCGCTGCGGATGCCGCCGCCGCTGCCGCCGATGGCTATGTTGCTGGAGAGGGTGGTGTTGGTGATGTTCACTGTGCAGTTGAAGGAGTTGCGGATGCCGCCGCCGCCCCCGCCGCCGCCGAGCACCCAGTTGCCGGAGAGGGTGCTGTCGTCGATGTTCACAATGCCGCCGGCGATGCCGGTATTGTAGATGCCGCCGCCTTCAACGGATGCCTGGTTGCTGGAGAGGGTGCTGTCGTCGATGTTCACTGTGCCATCGTCGTTCAAGATGCCGCCGCCGCTGGCGCCGGGGCCGCTGATTGCCAGGTTGCTGGAGAAGGTGCTGTCGTCGATGTTCACTGTGCCCCTCCTGTTGTAGATGCCGCCGCCGCCGCCGAAGGGTGCATTGCCGTGCTGAACGGTCACCCCGGCCACGTTGACGACGAGGCCGCCGACTCCAAAGGGGTCGATGTGGAACACACGGTCATTGTAGCTGCCGTCGATGATGGTGGTGGTTGCGCCCGCGCCGCTGATAATCAGGGGGCCGCCTGGTTGCAGGATGTCCAGGTCGCCACCGAGGTTGAGGTCTTCGCCCGTTATTCCACCCAGGGTATAGGTGCCGGCGGGGAGGGTGATGGTATCTACGGTGGGGGCAGCCTGGCCCGCCGTGCAATCGCCGCCGGTGGTATCGAGGTTAGCGTTGGCGTTATTGATGGCTTCGCGCAGGGTGCATTTGCCGTCGCCAGCGATGGTAGTATCCGCCGTGCTGTTGACCGTGATCGTAGCGGCGTGGGCCACCGGCACGGGCGTCGCGCCCAGGGCCAGTCCACTGACCAGCACCACGATGAAGAATAGGCGCAATCCTTCAGTAAGGATTTGCATGAACTTATTTTTACGCATTTTGTGTCCTCCTTTCTCCTCATTAGGTAAACAAAATGTGAAATTGGGAACCCCCCGTCCTATGGTGCTACACTTCGTCACGAGACTCTTGCGAGTCGGTCGAGCAGTGGCCGCTCCATACACCAGTATTCTATCACATTAAGATAAATTTAGCAACCCCGTGAACTTTGACGGGTGTGCGTCCAGATTTTAGGCGAGTCTCTTTTCGCCCGCTCCCAGTCCCCGTCTCGGGGACATATTGGATAGCGTCACAGTGTTTCACGATCACCGCCCCCGGGGACGGGGGCTGGAGCAGTAGTGTGCAACGGCATTGGCTTACAGGTTCAGGTCCGGGTTTCCAGGCCCAAAGTGCTTGAGCATGACGATGGGGTCGGTCTCGCTCGGATTGGTGATGGTGACCCCCTGCCGGGCTGCTCTCTCGGTGACGAAGAACTCGTCGTTGGTCAGTTGTCCGAAGCGGATCAAGGTCGGGGTATCCATCTGCCATCTGCCGAGAGTGCCGTGCCCCTGAACCAGGATGAAGCCGTAGCAGGCGGCGTCTTTGATGGTCACTGTCCTTCCGGGCAGCACGGTCAGTTCCTTGGCGCTGAAATCGGGGCTGCGATAGGCGATCCAGTTCTCGACGTAGCCCCCTGCTTCCATCTCCTCGACCGGGCGCACCGGCTTCGGGCGCATGAAGCGATTCTGGTAGAAGGCCGGGTCCATGTTCAAATCCCAGTCTATCATGGAAACGATGTATTCCAGGTCCTGTTGCTTGTCCTGGGGCACGTCCTTGACCAGGAGGTCCCAGGGCACGGGCCAGTCGCCGACGAGGGATTGGAACATGGCGAAAATAGAGCTGGCCTTCTGGGGTTCGTAGGTGCACAGGCTGCCTGGAGCGTGCAAAACGCCGGCGGGGACGTCCCACCCCGTACCCGGCTCCAGCTTGTAGGCTGCCGAGAGGTTGGTGATTTTGTTATCGCCTTTGTCCCAATCTCGAAGGCACTGGATCACCCGCTCTCGCGTCGTGCCTGGCTGCAAGCCGAAGAAGGTGAAGGGAAAATCCGCCCCGTAGTTGTTCAACTGCACGGGGAAATAGTAGGCTTCGGGCTTGGGCAGTTGTCCAGTCTCCCCCGCGTGTTCCTCCATCTGGTGGAGGTGGTGCGGCAGCGGGCCTTTGTTGTCGAAGAACTTGGAGTACATGGGCCAACCTCCATGCTCTTCCATGATCCGTTCACCGATGATGGCCTTTCCTGCGCTCTCGATGGCGTCCTTGAGCAGCATCTTTTTGATCTCTCCACCGTCCTTGAAGACGACGTAGCTCAGTCCCTCGTCGGGGGTGGTCAGGGGCCCGTTATCGGCCCTGGTGGTCGAGGCGAACCAGCGTTCGTCGATCCCGCCCCGGTGCGCTCCGAACGAATAGTAGTCGTCCGGGTGCAATTTCAGCCGCCGGCCAGGGATGCAAAATTCACGGGGCACCCATGCCGGCGCCAGGCGCAGCACGCCGTCGCCCTGCTCCAAAGCCATCTGAACGAGTTGGGTTCGATCCATTTTTTTATTCTCCTTATCTAAAAATTTTTATTATTTTGCCTTAGTATATCATATTTACCCTTCTTTGTCAATCTGCGACCCGCCCGCGCCAGTCGCCAGCTTACAGGTTCAGGTCCGGGTTTCCAGGCCCAAAGTGCTTGAGCATGACGATGGGGTCGGTCTCGCTCGGATTGGTGATGGTGACTCCCTGCCGGGCTGCTCTCTCGGTGACGAAGAACTCGTCGCTGGTCAGTTGTCCGAAGCGGATCAGGGTCGGGGTATCTATCTGCCATCTGCCGAGAGTGCCGTGCCCCTGGACCAGGATAAAGCCGTAGCAGGCGGCGTCTTTGACGGTCACTGTCCTTCCGGGCAGCACGGTCAGTTCTTTGGCGCTGAAATCGGGGCTGCGATAGACAATCCAGTTCTCGACGTAGCCTTCCGCCTTCATCTCCTCGACCGGGCGCACCGGCTTCGGGCGCGTGAAGCGATTCTGGTAGAACGCCGGGTCCACGTTCAAATCCCAGTCTATCATGGAAACGATGTATTCCAGGTCCTGTTGCTTGTCCTGGGGCACGTCCTTGACCAGGAGGTCCCAGGGCACGGGCCAGTCGCCGACGAGGGATTGGAACATGGCGAAAATAGAGCTGGCCTTCTGGGGTTCGTAGGTGCACAGGCTGCCTGGAGCGTGCAAAACGCCGGCGGGGACGTCCCACCCCGTACCCGGCTCCAGCTTGTAGGCTGCCGAGAGGTTGGTGATTTTGTTATCGCCTTTGTCCCAATCTCGAAGGCACTGGATCACCCGCTCTCGCGTCGTGCCTGGCTGCAAGCCGAAGAAGGTGAAGGGAAAATCCGCCCCGTAGTTGTTCAACTGCACGGGGAAATAGTAGGCTTCGGGCTTGGGCAGTTGTCCAGTCTCCCCCGCGTGTTCCTCCATCTGGTGGAGGTGGTGCGGCAGCGGGCCTTTGTTGTCGAAGAACTTGGAGTACATGGGCCAACCTCCATGCTCTTCCATGATCCGCTCACCGATGATGGCCTTTCCTGCGCTCTCGATGACGTCCTTGAGCAGCATCTTTCTGATTTCTCTCCCATCCTTGAAGACGACGTAGCTCAGTCCCTCGTCGGGAGCGGTCAGAGGTCCGTTCATCCTGGTGGTGGAGGCGAGCCAGCGTTCGTCGATCCCGCCCCGGTGCGCTCCGAACGAATAGTAGTCGTCGGGGTGCAATTTCAGCCGCCGGCCAGGGACGCAAAACTCAAGGGGTACCCAGGTTGGCGCCAGGCGCAGCACGCCGTCGCCCTGCTCCAAAGCCATCTGAATGAGTTGGTTTTGATTCATTTTTTATTCCTTTTATCTATTAAATTTATACTCTTTTTGTAATCTAAATTGAATCCCTCGGCAAGGGCATAATAGCATAATCGCCCCAGGCTGTCAAATTAATGGGTGCGTCCCAGAAATTTTGGCGACCGCTCATGGCCCTCGTCCCCGAGACGGGGGCTCGGAGCTTTTCTGAAGCAGCCCGCAAATTAAATTAATCTCATTGACACCCGGTCAGGAGTGTGCTACAATGTCTCCAGAGACGCTCTTCCTGGCGCTGACTGTTTTCAGCCAGGGCAGCGATCCACGATTTGGACTGTAAGCCGCTGGAATAACACCTGAGCTGCGGTAAATGATTTCCGACTATGAATATATTGTTCGTCACTCCCAGACTGCCTTATCCCCCTCACCGGGGAGACAAGTTGAGGATGTATAACACCATCAAGATTCTCTCCCGCAGGCATTCCATTTCTCTGTTGTCCTTTATCCAGCAGGAAAGCGAGCGTGAACACATACCTGCTCTGGCTCAGTATTGTCGGACCTTGCAGGTCGTTCTGCTGCCTCCCAGCCGCTCTTATCTAAACTGTTTGTTGAACGTCCCTTCTTCCGTTCCCTTTCAGGTGGCCTATTTCTATTCGTCCGAGATGAGGGGCAGATTTAAGGAGATGCTGGCCGCGGAGAGGTTCGACCTCGTTCACGCCTACCTGATACGGATGGCTCATTACGTGGTGGAGAACGCCAGGGCCGTGCCCACCGTCCTGGATCTGACGGATTCTATATCCTTATATCTGAAAACGTTTCTGGATACCACCAGAAACCCTCTCAAAAAGTTTTTGCTGTTCGTGGAGTGGTCGAGGATGAGAGCTTACGAGCGGGTATTGGCCCGCTTTGATCGCTGTCTGGTCTGTTCCGCACTCGACAAAAAGGCCCTGGAGGAAGCGGTCCCCGAGGCCAGGCTGGACATCATCCCCAACGGCGTGGACTTGAGCTATTTAAGGCCCTCTACCGTCGCTCCCGACCCCCATTCCATAATCTATACAGGGAACATGAGCTACTTCCCTAACACCGATGGGATTTTGTATTTCTATCACGAGATATTTCCCTACGTCAAAGAGCGAGTGCCGGACGTAAAGCTCTACGTGGTGGGGCAGAGGCCCCCGGGCAAGGTGCGAGACCTGGCCCGGGACTCCAACGTGATCGTCACCGGTTTGGTGGAAGATATCAGGAGCTATTATCTGCGCAGCGCGGTGGCGATATGTCCTATACGCTTTGGAGCGGGGACCCCGTTCAAGGTCATCGAGTCTTTGGCCTTGGGGGTGCCGGTCGTTTCCACTGCGCAGGGATGCGCTGGCTTAGGGGTGCAAGGTGGTCGAGACATCCTGATCGCCGACCAGCCCGAGGAGTTCGCGGCCAGGGTTGTAGAGTTGATGGAAAACGGGGCCTTGCGGAACACCCTTTCCGCCAACGGCCGGGAATTTGTTGAGCGGGAACACGACTGGGAGGATATCATCTCCAGATTGGAGGACATCTATGGTGAGGTTTTAGAAGAATGGACGTCCAGACGAGGATGAGAGTAAAGTCTAAATTGCAGCCCACCCTCCCGCAGAGAAGAGCACTCTTGTTAGTGCTCGACATTTTGCTGATCAACGGTTCGGCCTTCGCTGCCCTGTGGCTTGGGGCGCGACGTTCGAGCTGGCCTTTTTCTACCAGTTTCGTCCTCTCGCGCTTTTACTGGTTTCTGGGCATCAGTCTGCTATACATCGTGCTGGCCTCGGTCAACGATTGCTACGATCCCAGGGTCGCTTCTAACACCCTGAATAGCTTCTTCGCTCTTTTGAAGGTGCTGGCCGAGATGCTGTTGCTCTATCAGATGGTCTACTTCTTTGCTCCGCCCGTTACCCTGCCCCGTCACATCATCATCTTTTTTATGGCCCTATCTTTTCCTCTCTTGTTTTTGTGGCGGGCGCTATACGTCCTGGTCTTCAGTATGCCCGCTTTGCGGCGCAAAGCCATCATTGTAGGGGCCGGTTGGGCCGGACGAACCATCGCCCAGATTTTGAAAGACGCCCTCCAAACCGATTATCAGGTGGTGGGCTACATTGACGACGACCCCCGCAAACAGGGGCAATACATCGGGGATATACCGGTCATCGGCAACCGTCACGCTCTCGGTGCTCAGGTAGAGCAGACCGGGGCCTCTGAGATAATCCTGGCCATCACCAGCGGCGTGGACGGAGAGCTTTTCCGCACGATCATGGATTGTCACGAGCAGGGCATCCAGGTCACGCCCATGTCCCTTCTCTACGAACAGATGACCGGGCGCCTGCCGGTTGAGCATGTGGGCGACAACTGGTCGATTATTTTGCCGTTAGGCGGCACCTCGACCGTCAGCCTTTTCCAGGCCTTCAAACGCCTGGTGGATATCATTCTCTCCCTCATGGGCCTTCTTTTTCTGGCTCTTCTGTTGCCGTTCATTGCCCTGGCGGTCTACCTGGACTGTCCCGGCCCGATCTTCTACTTGCAAGAGCGAGTGGGCAAGGCGGGCCTTGCCTTTCGTCTGATCAAGATCAGATCGATGATCTGTGACGCGGAGGAGGACGGTCAGCCCCGCTGGGTGGACGTGGATGACTGCCGGATTACGCGCGTGGGCCGTCTCCTGCGCCGAACCAGATTGGATGAGCTGCCCCAACTGCTTAACATCCTCAGGGGTCAGATGAGCTTCATTGGGCCTCGGCCTGAACGGCCGGAGTTTGTGGCCCAGTTGCAGGAGCAGATTCCGTTTTACCGCACCCGGTTGGCCGTGCGGCCTGGTCTGACCGGCTGGGCTCAGATCAATTATTCTTATGGCAGTTCCGTAGAAGATGCGCTGGTCAAATTACAATACGACCTTTATTACATCAAGCATCAATCGTTATACCTCGATCTGCTCATTTTGCTCAAAACTATCGGGGTGGTGCTCGCTTTGCGGGGCAGGTGAAAAAGGCAGATATCGGGCCAGCGGAAACAAAAAACTGTTTTGGGGAAGGTAAGAGATTCAAAACCATGTTAGAAGGAAAACGCATCGTGGTAACGGGAGGGTGTGGCTTCATTGGCTCCCATCTTGTCGAGGCCCTCTGGAAGGGTAATGAGGTGATAGTTATCGATGACCTTTCCTCAGGCGATTTGAAAAACATCGAAGGTTGTGCAGTAGAGATTCACCGCCGAAGTATAATCGAACCTATAGATGATCTGTTTTCCGAGGTTGATTTCGTCTTCCACACAGCGGCTAACGTCTCGGTGGCGGCCTCGCTCGCTGATCCCTGCCACGATGCCAGGGTGAACATCGAGGGCCTGCTCAACGTCCTGGAAACGGCGCGCCGGAGGGGGGTTGGACGTTTGATATTCAGTTCCTCGGCAGCCGTTTACGGCCCAACGCGTTTCACTCCCATAACCGAAGAACACCCTACCCAACCGCTCTCCCCCTATGGTCTCAGCAAATTGACCGGCGAGGACTATTTAAGGCTGTACCACAGTCTGTACGGGCTGGAAGCGGTTGGCCTGCGTTATTTCAACGTCTATGGCCCCAGACAGCGGGCCGACAATCCATACTCCGGGGTTATTTCCATCTTTGCCCACAACGTTCTGGAAGGGCACCCTTCGACCATCCACGGAGATGGGCTTCAGACCAGGGATTTCGTGTACGTGAAGGACGTGGTTAGAGCCAACCTGCTGGCCGCGACCGGGGGAAAAGAGATAGTGGGTAGGGTCTTTAACGTAGGCACCGGGCGGGCCACCTCGATAAAAGATTTGGCTTTGCTGTTAGGAGTGCCCGCCGAGGCGATGGTTTACGGTCCTCCTCGACCGGGCGATATAAGAGAAAGTGTAGCCGATCCCCGCTTGAGCGAAACCTTTCTGGGCTTCCAGGCCGCAGTAAGTCTGGAGGAAGGGTTGGACAGTTACCTGGGTTGGTGTGGGGCCGAAATCGAGAGGAGTGGGGAAGTTTATAACATGCAGTAGGGAGGCAGAGCGCCTTGCGCCCGAACCGGGCTGCCTGTTCCGGGAAGTTGGCGTAGGGGAACGGGGCCGGGGGTCAGAAACGGTTCGCCGTACGCGGCGCCGATCATGGCTCCAAACCAGACGGCCCTGGCTTCGAGAAAGCGCATGAATTCGGGCCGACTGAGGGCTGTTTCCACCCCACTATCCTCCGCTTGAAACTGGCCCCTGTAAGCCGCCACGACCGCCATTTTCCGGTCCCAGACGCTCGAGATATCCACCACGAAGGAAGGTGAAAAGGGGTGGTGGAGCATGTAATAATAAACCCGTTCCGGTCGGTGGGGGCGACCTGCCCCGACCTTGCTCACCCCCGCAAAAAAACAGGCTTCTTGTACCAGTTTGCCTGCCGCGGCGTGGTCGGGATGCCGATCTTTCCAATACGGGGCCAAAACGAGGCGAGGTCTGGTTTCCCGGATAAGTTGGATGAGGGACAATCGGTGCGTGGGATCGGTCCCGATTGCGGTGTCCGGCAGGCCCACGGACAGTCGTGCACAGAGGCCGAGCAAGTCCGCGGCCTTCCTTTTTTCCTGCTGGCGCTGCTCCGGCGTGCCGCGGCTGGACATTTCTCCCGCGCTCAGGTCGGCGATGGCTACCCGCAGCCCCTCGTCTGCGGCCAATATCAAACTGCCCCCACAGCCCAGTTCCGCATCGTCCGGATGGGGGGAAAAGGCCAGGATGTCCAGAGGTCCGTCCATTACCCGGTTAGATAGCCGTACAGCAAACTGTCGAACTGCCTGGGGCTGATTTCTTTTGCGCCCAGGCTGGCTGGCACCAGCATAGGCCCCGCTTTCTTACCCAATACTTTGCGGAGCACCTCGTTTAGCACGATGCCGTATAATGCAGAACTCTTTCCCGCCACAACCCCGCTCACCAGATCGTTCAAGAAAATGGGCAAAGAAACGTCCAGGCTCCAGCGATTGGTCGTAGCTAATTCATCGAGCGATAACGATCTGCTGCCCAGGTAGAAGCTATAGTCAACGCCACACTTGCAGCTTCCAACTGCAAAATGATCGGGCCCATCAATCTTGTGGTGAAGTTTCATCCTTATATTGTCAATCTCACATGAATAGTGCAAGGGGAGGTAATCATCGGCTAAGGGTTTGACTTGTGGATCTATCTCCATTCGAATCATGGAATGAACTGCTTCATTAAATACGCGTATAAAGTCAACTATGTTATTCAGGCACAGATTGACCGCATCGGTAATCATACCACAGTTGATAATGTCAGAAATAAATATGGAGCGTGGATTGAATCCCAAATGATTGCTCAGCAAAAATTGAGTTAATTGGCGATTGAATGCACTCAAAGTAAGGGCGCGTTCTGGCAGAAACAACGCCCTTAGCGGCCGATATCTTGATTTGGTTTCTCGCTTGTGGGTTGCGGATTGGAAGAGATAAGTGCCAAGCTTATCGACGGCCTTTTGCAACTGCGACCCATCCAGGTCGATAAATCTTGGTTCTGAATCTTTCGTCCCTGGAGGAGCGATGGAGATGGAGATGGTTTTATCCTGAGTCGGCCAGACTATTCTGGTGCTCAGCTTATCCGATCCAGATCGGTCCGTATCCACCCACATCAGAAATGGGAATATACTTTCTTCTTTCGCCAGGTCCTGCAAAGCCGCTATCTTGCTCAATACGGATCGACGATAATCAACGTAAATCTGCTGCCCTACGTAGACCGGCCTGGCATCTTCCCCCGCCCCGAAGAAATCGACCAAATCGGATTGGGCAGGACTCCGTAACCGGCCTGCAAACTCACCTGGCGTTACAGAAATCCTTTTCGATTCCAGGAAGCGGAGTCCCTGGGGCGAATTCAACAGATCCATAAGTGTGAGCATGTCAAGTGAGCCCTCCCGGCGCGTCGTCGGCGTCTACACAGTCGGCCGCCTCGTTCCTCCGGCGGCCAATGGCTGCGTCCATGCCGGAACGGCGATGGAGCAGCCTTTGATACAGATCCTCATAGACCGGCACAATTGCTTTGTGACCGAACTGCCTGGCGTGCCGGGCGGCGGCCTCTCGCATGGCACGGTGTAGGTCAGGATCGGATAGCAGGCCCACCGCCAGACGCACAGCCGAATCGAGGTCGCCGACCGGGAACAGGAATCCCGTTTTGCCATCTACCACCACTTCCGGCAGGCCCCCCACCTTTGTAGCCAGGACCGGCACACCACAGGCCATAGCTTCCAACGCAGCCAGACAGAAACTTTCGTACAGGCTCGTCATCAACAAGAGATCGCCCTGGGCCAGGAGCGGAGCCACGTCTCGCCGCAGGCCCCAATAACGGACATCGTGCTCGAACTCGCTCTGCTGGAAAATGGACTTCACGGCGTCCATCTCCTGGCCGTCGCCGATGAGCCACAGCTCGGCGTCCATCTGTTTCCGGATCCCCAGAAAAATGCGAGCCATGCTCTGGGGATCCTTCACCGGCCTGAAGTTGGAGACGTGGACAATCTTTGGTCTTGAGCGGGCGTTTGGCTCCCAGGCGGCGTGGCTAGGGGGGCGAAATCTGGACAGGTCCACGAAATTGGGGATCACCTGGGGGCGGGTGGGCAGCCCGAACACCTCGGCAGACAGCCGGGCATGGCTGACGGAGACCGTGGTCAAGGCACACACATGGCGCAAGGCTTGAGCCAGTTGCGGACCCTTGACAGGATCCCTGCCATATATGCTCACGTCTGTCCCATGCAAGGTACCAATGAGCAGTGGCCCTACCTGCCCCAGGCGGCGACTTACTTCTGCCGCAGCAAAGGCGAAAGGCGCCGCATAGTGGAAGTGGAGAACGTCGAGCCCCTCCGTCACAATTACGTGCAGCAGGCCGGACAAAAGGGCCTCAAACTCCCCGCTCGGCCAGTCGGGATAAAGGCTTGCCAGATGGCCGTCGTCCTTATTGTTCAGGACGATCCGGTGCAGCAGCACGCCGCTGGCCTGGTGGTCCCAATTGCCAAAAGGGGTAGCCCGGGTGAACAGGTGTACCCTGTGGTTCCAGCGGGCCAGCGCGGCCGCCAGCTCGGTAGCAATGCGCGCACTTCCCCCAAAACTGGAGTGGCACATGATGCCGATCCTCATAGCTTCCCTACCCTCCGAAGCCAGCCTGCCTGCTGGCCAGGAACTTCATCATCTGGATAGCCACCTCCGGATGTTGGTGCACGAGAGCCTGGAAGTGGGTATCTTCGATCACCAGCAGGTGGACGTCCCCACGGGCACGCAGGGAGGCGGTGTGAGTGACGTTGCCCATCAGGGCCAGCTCTCCGAGGCAATCCCCTGCCTGAGCCCGAGCAACGATTTGTTCCTGCCCATTCGATTCTTTGATAATCTCAAGCTCTCCTCGATAGACGATATACAACTCATGTCCCACTTCTCCCTGGCGACAGATGGTCACGCCATTTTCTTCCCACCGTTCGGTCATGATTTGAACCACCGCGTTCAACTGCTCATCTGTTAGCGTGGAGAATAGAGGGGTTTGTTTTATGAACTCGATCCGTTCCACGATGCGCGCCGTCGGCAGGGCCAGGATGTTGGCGAACAGACGGAATGCGCCAGGGACCGCGGCGGGCAATTGCCGGAAAAAGGAATAGCCGGTGTAAAGAAAGGTGCCCCGGCCATATTGGCATTCGAGGAGTCCTCCCTGGTGGGGCTCCTCGCCCGGATCGCAACAGGAGAGGAGGGGCTTATATCGCTTGTCCCACTCGCCAAAAAAGTAGAGGCCGCGATCGTGGATCCAGCCCTCGAAATCGGCTGCACCGATGGCATTGGGCAGGCAGAAGAGCAGGTGGTCTGGAGCCAGGAGCTTCACCGGAGCGTCCTCGTGGGTCACCCGGTCGTGGGGCTGGCTGTATCGAAAAGGATAAGGCGTGAAGCCCTGGTGCTGGTACCCATACCCCTGGTATTGTACGATCAGGGTCCCGCCCTGTTTGACGTATTCCAGAAACCGCGCCGCATTTTTCCGTAGCTCTTCTCGGAGTAAATAGGCGTTGGGGCCGACGACCACGGCCTCGAAGGTACTGAGATCGAGGTAACCCATCTCCGCATCCGTGATCAGGTGGAAGGCGATCCCGAAGGGCTTCAACGCTTCCAACAGCTCTTCCTTGGCCCCCTGGATATACGCGTACCGAAGCCCCGGCGCGAATTGAGCCGCGATGAGGTGAACCATAACCTGCGAGGGGGTGATAATGAACTCTTCCTTGAGGCAACAGGAGCCATCCGTCAAAGCGGCGAGCCCCGGCGCCCCCATACGCACGGGGGTGAGGACCACCGCGTAGTCCCGTTGTCCATATCGAACTTTGTACCGAAGCGGGTAGTGGCCTTCTGGCGTATTGGCCGGGACCGTGACCGTAAATCGGACCGTTTGCGCCCCTCCCGCTTCTGCCAGGGAAAGCTGGACCCTCTCAGGAGTGACCTTCCATCCAGGTGGGACCTCCAGTGCCAGGTTGCCTTCCACAGCCCGGTCGCTATTATTACGGGCCACCACCTGTAGCTCCAATGGCTGGTCCGTAAAACTCTCCTCTAAAAACGCCAGCAGTTTTTCCAGCTCTCGGGTTGAACATACGGCCTGGCGCTTCGTTTTTTTGGCCTGTAGGAATGCCTGGGTCGTTTCGGGGTGGAGAGATATAGGTGGTATGACGGCCAGGGGCAGTTCCCTGAACCCCCCAGGGAAGGCCTCCCGATGAACGACCGCCTTTGGCAGGATAATGCGGTGGGGGCCTATGGCTACTTCACATTCGACCTGCACCTGAGCCGCGCCAAACGGACGACTGCACGGCTCGCCTGCCGGCCAGTGATAGACGTAGCCCTCCCTTGGTTTGACCAGCCAGTAGGGACAGGTCAGGTCGGCCATCTCCGGAGCAATCACCTCAAAGGCCGCGGCCCACTGTTCGGATAGCTTCCCGTGGTCGGCATCCTCTGGTTCCAGGGAGCGGGCTTCCCATCCTTCAGGCAAACGGGGGGTGAATCTGGCGTGGTCTATCCGGACTCGGCGGTGATTCCAGAGACGGACGGCCATCCGAAATCGCTGCCCCGGAATGAGGCGCGAACGCTCGCTAAGACACTCTAACTCAATTCCCAGGCACTGGGCGGCCACCTCCTCGAAGTCAACGATTTTCCGAGCCAGGTACAAGGCCAGGGCCTGCCGCGCTTTGCCGTTCAGGTTTTCTTCTGCCAGGTTTGCCCCTGTTTCCCGGAGCGCGGAAAGGCTCTCCAGCAGCAGCGTGGCGGCCTCCAGGGGATCGTCGGCCCGAAATCTCCGTAGAGCCTCGTTGGCCTGGGCTTTGATTGCCAGCAGTTTTTCTCGCAGGGATGGGGACCCGTTGCCCGGGTAGTCGGCCAGGCCGGCCAGGGAAGGATCCAGACCGTCAAAGAAACTTGATTCCCTGTCGGGCACGGGGACCAGACTTTTGTGCAGGGAATAATAATAGAAATAGTCTCCCGGGGCCGGGGCCATGCCTATGCCCTGGGTTTGATGTTTGTTTAAGGCCATCCAGGCTTGCTCCTGGTACGTCCTTCCTCTGATGGGATCGAACTCGCCGGTGTTGATCCGTAACACCCCATCCCGTTCCAGGGCCGGGTCGATGCGACCAAAAGCGCCCTCCTCGCCCGGGTTCCAGTCCCCTCTGGTGGAATGATAAAGCTTAAGGGGGCACCACGCCGCCAGCCCCTGCGCCCGGAGCTCAGGAAACTGGGCTGGGTCGCCGGCCGCTTCAAAGGCTTCCAGGGTGGCCTGGCCTATGGCCTGGTGGTGGCCGTGCAAGTCACGGGGTGTACCAGTCCACCGAGAGACGACAATGTGCGGCTGGATCAGCCGGATGGCCCGCACCACCTCCCGGATCACGGTTCTTCGTCCCCACTTGGCCAGGGCCTCTTCTCCGTTCTTGCTGTAACCGAAATCGTAAAAGGGGCCGAACAGACACTCACCGCCGTCCACGGCGCGCGCCGCCAGGCTCTCCCAGGTGCGGTATACGCCCAGGGCTTGCTCTCTATAAGGGCCTATCCGGTTCTGCCCCCCTTCGCCCCGGGTGGCCGACCAATAGACTGCGCGCCCCCCAAACTTGCGGGCCAGGTAGGCCAGCATGCCCGTATCTTCATCGTCAGGGTGAGCGCCGATGTGGAGCACGGTGCAGGCCATACCCAAACCCATAAGACGATACACTAATTGTGCATTTCTATCTACCTGGTCAGAATACATCCAATCCTCACCTCGCTCGGTTAGTCAGGGATTTGGTCAGGTACATCATATACTCATGGCCGATTTACATTCGGCTCGGTAAACGTGATCTCCAACCGGCAGGCCTCGTTGAGCAGGGGCAGCACCACCTGTCCACCGGCCAGCTTCAGGTCAAATTCCTCTTTTGCGTCGCCACAATGCACCTCCAGCAGCGCGGGCAGGCCTTCGGAGTCCCCCTCGGGCGTGATCCTGTGCGCCCACACTTTAAGCTCCCGGGCCTGGCTGGCGGGCAGGTGGAAATTAGCATAGCGCAGCGAAGTAAAGGCCGGTACCTCGCCGGTGGCCGCTTCATAATATTGTTCGCCATCGGCATAGCCCAGCCGCACCTCCACCGGTATTGGCTGACCGCCGGCCGTGACGTTGAAGCGGGCCTGCCCGCCCTGCCTTTGATCTTCCCGCAGTTCCACTACCAGGCGCGGGGCGAAGGCCCCCTGGCGCACCAGGGCGATGGTCACCCCCAGCGTCATCACCCCGACGGCCAGGGCCACAGTGCGCTGCACGGGATCCTCCCAGATGACCAGGCCGTGGAGGAACAGGCTGGCCAGGTAACAGGTTTTATCAGGGATTCTAAAAATGCCCACCGGAGTTAGCTTGCCTCCGATGGGCTTCTGTAATATATCACCCTACCGAGTAGCCGATACCATCCCGGTCGCCGCCCCGCCGGTGGGCGTGACCGGGTGAGTTTTTATTTACTTGAGATCGCGATAGAGTGCCTTCGGATTTTGCCTTATTATACCATAACCCTCTATTACTACCAAATTGGACAAAACCGAAAATTTGTGCTGTAGCGCAGGTGATGCAACCTATCCGCTGACCCCGACCTTGACCTTGGCGAGGGCTAATTTGCAAAGTCAGTTAATGTGCTGTATAATATGAGATGTGCCAGTTTGGGCGCATCCTGTTTTCGATCCGGGCGCTACAAACAGGGTTATACTTATCTACTGTGAACTCCTGGGGTGTATTTTTATAAACTTGACCCCAGCAATTGTTGTGGTATAATATAGCTGAGCCAGGGGCTCAGCTCTGAGATGGGGGAATGTGCACGATCAGCCGACATAGCTCACACGACAGTTGCAAGGAGTGCGCACAAGCCTGAGTAGCTCAATCGGCAGAGCAACCGCCTTGTAAGCGGTAGGTCGGAGGGTTCGAGTCCCCCCTCAGGCTCTTATAATGCGTGGGCAGGTACCCAAGCGGCCAAAGGGAGCGGTCTGTAAAATCGCTGGCTCAGCCTTCGGAGGTTCGAATCCTTCCCTGCCCATCAGGCCCACGTAGCTCAGTCGGTAGAGCACATTCTTGGTAAGAATGCGGTCACCGGTTCAAGTCCGGTCGTGGGCTTTCTTGGGACCTGCCCCAGGCTGGTTTTGAGCGGGGAAGGATTTTATCAAAACCGCCGTGGTAGGCCAGTAGTTTCCGAGGAGGTTAAGAAAATATGGCTAAAGCGCATTTTGAGCGAACCAAACCCCACGTGAACGTGGGCACTATCGGACACA
>CAZYHC010000071.1:0-22948 GCA_964646625.1 uncultured Anaerolineales bacterium | reverse complement strand
GGCCCGGTGCGGTTGGGGCCAATGCGGTCGGCCACGCGGCTTATCAGCTTGCGCTCGTAGTAAGTGAGGAACATGACCGTCAGGATCAGAAAGGCGAAAATAACGACGACCCCCAGGCCATCCAGGATCAGGGTTTGCCAGAAAAGAGGCCAGCCACTGATCCAGCCTGCGATCAGGTTACCCACACTGTTGACGGGGTCTTTCACGAAATCAATAAATCCCATATACATCCTCCCCTTGCTTATCGATCGATCTCACCCAGCACGATGTCGATGCTGCCCAGAATGACCACTACGTCGGCCACTTTCCAGCCCCGCAACATGTACGGCAAGGCGGTCAGATTAATGAAAGTCGGAGCCCGCACGTGCCAGCGGGCGGGACTGATGCTCCCCTCGCTGCGCAGGTACCAGCCCAGTTCGCCCTTGGGCGATTCGATGCGGGCGTAAGCATCGCCTTCCGGGGGACGCAACGTGAACTCCGTCCGGTTCAGGAACTCCCCGTTGTCCGGTATCTGCGCCAGGGCTTGCTCCAGGATGCGTATGCTTTGATGTATCTCATCAAAACGCAGCATAAAGCGGGCGTAACTATCGCCCTCGGGGCGGGTGCATACCTCGAACTCGAACCGCTCGTAGATGGAGTAGGGTTCGGCCCGGCGCACGTCGTACTCCACCCCCGAAGCCCGTAATAATGGCCCGGTGGCGCTAAAACTGATAGCCAATTCTCTGGGCAGCACTCCCACTCCCTGAGTACGGGCCATCAGGATTTCGTTGCCCGTCAGCAGCCGCTCGATTTCGCGCACGGTATCGGGCAGAACTTTGAGCAGTTCTTTGACTTCGGGCAGAAACTCCTCCGGCAGGTCGTAGCGCACCCCTCCGAAACGCATGTAGTTGCAGGTCATGCGCGCCCCGCTGGCCATCTCGAACAGGTCCAGGATGCGCTCCCGTTCCCGCAGGCAGTACAGCACCGGGGTGAAAAAAGCTCCCAGGTCGTTGAGCAGGAAGCCCGTAGCCACCAGGTGGTTGACCACGCGGGTCAGTTCGGCCATGATCACCCGGATGTACTCGGCCCGTTCAGGCACCTCGATGCCCGCCAGTTTCTCCACGGCCAGGACGTAAGCCAGGTTGTTGGACATAGAGCAGATATAGTCCATGCGGTCGGTGAAGGGGATGGTTTGCAGGTAGGTGCGCTGTTCGGCCAGCTTTTCCATGCCCCGGTGCAGATGGCCGAACACGGGCTTGGCCTCGACGATGGTTTCCCCATCCAGGGTGAGAACCATGCGGAAGACCCCATGGGTGCTGGGGTGCTGGGGGCCCATATTAAGAACAAATTGTTGTGTTTTCATCATAGCTCAAGCGCCCTCTAACTCAAATAGTTGGAAACTGGAAACTGGAAACCCACCATTTAAATTCTATCCTCTGGTCTAGCCCCTGGTTTGGAGTATTTCAGGGCTACCAGTTCGTTGGTGTCTATGGGCCAGGCGGGCACGAAATCTTTGCGCAAGGGCCAGCCCTTGAACCCTTCCCATAGAAAGATACGTCGCAGGTCAGGGTGGCCGGCGAAGCGGATGCCAAAGAAATCGTAGACCTCGCACTCCTGCAACCCGGCGCCGCGCCAGACCGAAGCCAGGGAGGATACCTCGGGATTCTCTTTGTCGGGCAACCTGACCTTCAGCACCAGGGGGCCTTTCTTTTCCTTCATCGAATAGAGATAATAGACCACCTCGAAGTACGCCGCCTGGTCTGTGGCCGTGACGCAAGACAGATAATCAAAACCGGCTTCGTCCCGCAGATAGGTGGCTACTTCGACCAGGTGTGCGCCTCTCACCACCAGGGCGAAGTCTTTTACTCCTTCTGACACTTCGACGATAGCCTGTGGGAAATTTTCCTTCAAAACGGTCAAAAGCTCTTCGTTCGTCACTCCTGTCTCCTTCTCAACTCTCCTGCGAGACAAGCTCGCAGGCATCTTCTTCTCTACCTCATCTGGTCGAAGGGAGGCAGCAGCGGGGCTTCTTCGGCCACCTTCTGCCCGGCCGCTTCCAGTCTCCTCCTGGCGAAAGGATACCAGGGCACCGTCAGGATCGATTGCTTCCTGATCTTTTGTTGCAGCATTATGAACCCGTTGAGCAGGGCTTCGGGACGCGGCGGACAGCCGGGGACGTAGACATCCACCGGGATGATCTTATCCACGCCCTGGAGCACGCTGTAACTGGTGAAGGTGCCGCCAGAAATAGCGCAGACGCCCATGGCGACGACGTATTTCGGTTCGGGCATCTGGTGGTAGATGCGGTAGAGCTTGGGGGCCATCTTGTGGGTTAAGGTGCCGGACACCAGCATCAGGTCGGCCTGGCGGGGGGAAGCACGGAAAACTTCCATCCCAAAACGGGCCAGATCGTAACGGGCCGCGGCCGTGCCGATCATCTCGATGGCGCAGCAGGCCAGGCCAAAGGTCACGGGCCAGATCGACGAAAGGCGGCTTTGGTTGTAAATCCAATCCGCAGTGGTGAGCACGACGTTACGGCTCAACTCTGCGGGAATGCCTTCTTCAGACATACTCGCTCCTCTCCAGTCACAACGAAAAAGTGTGCTTATATTTGATTATACCCATTCCAGAACACCCTTGCGCCAGGCATAGATCAGGCCCCCCACCAGGATGCCCACGAAAATGAACATCTCCACCAGAGCAAAGAGGGACAGCTTATTGTAAGCTACCGCCCAGGGATAGATGAAAACGGTCTCGATGTCAAAGACCACGAAGACGAGGGCATAAATGTAATACTGAACTTTGAACTGTACCCAGGTCTCCCCGACGGTTTCAAGACCGCACTCATAGGTGGAGGTTTTGAGGGGGTTGGGCCTCTTGGGGCGAAGGATAAAGTGCAAGATCATGGCCACAAGGGGGAATAGAATGGCCACTACAGCAAAAAGGCCGATAAAAGTATAGTCGGTTAGCAACGTCGCCTTCCCTCCATGAGATGATTTGTCGAGATGATTTGTCCCAAACGTCACGTATTATACCACACCTTTTACCGGAAGGCAAAGTCTGGTGGTCACTTCCGAGGTGCCGGGCCCCCTGGCAGCCTCTCGGCTGGAATTTCTCCAGAGAAAGATACCCCTATTGCAGCCGGCCGGGTTTTCTCCTATTCCCTATTGCACATATGACCGTAATGTGCTATAATATAAAACAACTGGTTCCCCCGCCAGGCGCTCGTAAAATGCCTCCCCCGTTTTATTGAGCGGCTTAAACCAATTCAACCGCAATACGATAACGCTGCAATACAATAATGCATGGATGGAACATGGGGGTGGGCACACAAACTGTCCCTCTGGAACGGTGAGTTTACAAAGGTGTTTCGCCGTTATCATTTTGATTTTGCCCCTCGGATTGTAAAAGTTTTCAGGTAGAGGAGTGTCATGACCGAAGATCTATGGCAAAAAGTACAGGAAAAGATTGAGAGACTGTCCCTGTTGCAGGAGATAAGCCAGGCTTTCTATACTTCTCTAGAGTTGGAAGAGCTATTGCCCTCTATATTCTCCAAGGTGATCGAGGTGACGGCTGCTGAAGGAGGGGCCATCTGGCTTTTCAACGAGCTCCGAAAAGAGTTGGTTTGTCACATAGCCAAGGGGCCAACCGCAGATCGGTTGATAGGGATGAGCCTGAAACCGGGGGTGGGAGTGGCCGGTTGGGTGCAGGCCAACATAAAACCAACCCTCATCAACGATGTGCAAAAGGACCGACGTTGGACCAGCCACTTTGACGAGGAAGTGGACTTCGTTACCCGCTCCTTGATAGCTGCTCCTTTGGAGATCAGAGGGGAATCGCTGGGGGTGATCAGCCTGGTCAACAAGATGGGGCAGGACGCCTTTACCGATGACGATTTGGAGCTACTCATCACCCTGGCTGCAAGCGCAGCAGCGGCGATCAAAAATGCCCAGTTGCACGAGGAGGTGCAGGAGGCTACCGAGAGACAGATCACCCTGCGCAAGATCGATGAGGTCTTCCATTCCAGCGTGGAGTTGCACGAGCTATTGCCCGTTATCTTCAGACAGGTGGTGGAGACCATGGGCGCGGAAGGGGGGTCTATCTGGCTGCTGGACAGAAGGGGCGAAAACCTGGTCTGCGAGGTGGCCGAAGGAGCAGGTGGAGACAAGATGGTAGGCTCGACCCTGAAACTGGGAGAGGGCATCGTCGGGTGGGTGGCGGCCAATAAAAAGCCGGACATGATCGTTGACGTGCACACCGACGAACGCTGGGCCAGCCGCTTCGACCAAAAAGCAGGCACCGAAACCCGGACCTTGATCTCGGCCCCACTGGTAGTCAAGGGAGAGTCGCTGGGGGCTATCAACGTGATCAACAAGGTCAACAAAGAGTTCTTCACCGAAAAAGACCGCGATTTCCTGGTGGGCCTGGCCAGCAAAGCGGCGCTGGCTATCAAGAACGCCCAGTTGGTGGAACAGATCAAAGAGGACGAGCGGCTCCAACGAGACATGGAAATCGCCTCTCGCATCCAGATGAGTCTCCTGCCCCGCTTTCCGCCCCAGATAGCGGGCACAGAACTGGTCGGGCGCTGCATCCCGGCCAAAGACGTGGGAGGAGATTACTACGATTTCTTCACCACCGTCAGGAACGAACTGGGCATCCTGATTGCCGACGTGTCGGGGCACAGCGTGGGGTCCGCTTTGTTGATGGCTATCACCCGCAGCGCGCTGCGGTTCGAGAGCTTACGTCAGGAGTCGGCGGCCGCCGTTCTGGCGGAAACGAACCGGGCCACCTATCACGATTTGAGTAATGCCGAGTTGTTCATCACCGTTTTTTACGCCTGCTACAACACGGAAACCAAAGTGTTGACCTGGGCCAACGGGGGACACAATCTGCCTTTCGTGTGGCGTCCCAGTACAGGAGAATGTATGGAACTGGATGCTGATGGGATGCTGATCGGCGTCCTGGATGACGTTGAGTACGAAGAGCACAGTATGGAACTGGTGATCGGCGATGTTTTGGTCTTGTACACCGACGGCATAACGGAGGCTAAAAATCTGGCCGGCGAGATGTTCGGAGAAAGACGCCTGGAAAAGGTGATAAAGCAAAATTGCCAGCGGTCGGCCAGGGAGATTCTGGACGCCATCTATAATGCTGTCTACGAACACAGCATGGGGGTAACCCAATACGACGACATCACGACTATTGTAATGAAGGTCACAGACTAAAATGTAGAAAGGGTGTAAGATATGTTTGGCTTCTTGAAGGGCCCAAAGAAAAAAGAGGACGTAGGTGCAACCCAGTTAAAACCGGCCGTCCCTCATCTCGCAAAAAGTACCCCCGCCGGGATTTGGGTCGAGGTAACGAGCGTTCTGAAGCCGGGCGCCTCTTACACCGAGAGGCTGGAGGCGATGTTTGCTATGCTGGATGCTCTGCTGAGCCTCGAGGTCTACTATCTGTACCTTATGGACTCCAGCGGTGAACGCTTCACCCTGGAACACATGAAGGTCAAGGGACTACCAGCGGCTCCTGAAATGGAGTCAGAAGTCCCGCAGGAAGTGGGCGGAGAGAGTAGCTATCAGGAGAGCACCTACGAGGACGTGCAATCTATTATGCGCTCGCCTCCCCTGAGCTTCCCTAAAGAACCCGATTACGAGAAAGACCATCTGCGGGTCACCGAGGTCGGCCGCCTCTATACCGTCCCGCTGCGCAGAAACGGCGACCTGGTGGGCCTGATCCAGATGGGCCCCGTCGAAGCGGAAGCAAAAGAGGCGCTCAAAGAGATACAAAAGCGGTTGGAGGCCTTCATCACCCCGCTTTCCTTTGCTATCACTCAGGCCCGAGCAGAACAGGACTTGCAGGAAAGAATGCACGACCTGGAGGAACGCTCAGAAGTAAGCCGCAAGCTGCTTAGCTCGGCCTTTGAGCTGGATGAATTCATCTCCCTGCTCCTGGACCTGGCCCTGAAAGCGACCGGCACCGAGGGGGGCTTTGTGGCTATGAAGGAAGGAGAACCGCCACGCTGGAACATTCGTGCCTCGCAGAACATCCCGGATAACTTTCTAAAAAGGGTCAACCTGGTGCCAGGCCAGGGGCTGTTCGAGTGGGTTTCGCCCGAGAGCCAGGCCCTGATGCTCAGAGATTGGGACTTCGTCCAGGAGATGGGGCTCAAATCTATTCTGGGCGTACCTCTGATCGAGGGGGAAGAGATACTGGGTATATTCTGCCTGGTCAATTTCGAGAAAGGCGAGATCCAGACCGAGTACAGCCTGAAGCTGCTTGAGGTCTTCGTGGAGCAGATAAAGCTGGTGCTGGAGAACGTGCGCCTGATGGACATCTTTACCGAAAGATATCTGGCCACTCTCCAGGGGCTATCTAAATCGGTCGATGTGCGCTATCCCGAAACCGCCAACCACACCAGACGAGTGACGCGCATCGCCATGGAGATCGGTCAGCGGGTGGGACTCCCGCCCCAGGGGCTAAATGTCCTGGAGACTGCCGCCAAAATCCACGACGTGGGGATGTGCGGCGTAGCCGAGATCAGCCGCGGCTTCCAGGCCGATTTCAACCACCCTACCATTGGCGCGGACATGGTCAGCATCCTGCCCCTGCCGCAGGGGGTGGTCGAGGCCGTAGCTACCCACCACGAATGGTACGACGGTTGGGGATTCCCAAAAGGGCTTAAAGGCGATGAGATCAGCCTGGAGGGCAAAATCCTGGCTCTGTCCGAGTATTTCGTGGAGTCTACTACGGACTCCGAGATACGGCCTGCCATGTCTCTCGACAAGCTGATGCAGGAGATAGAAGTGAGACGGGGCAGCCAGTTCGATCCGGCCGTGGCCGATTCTCTGCTGGAAATCCTGCGCGAGAAGGGAGAAAGAGCCATCAATAGCGATCTGGAGTAAGGTTATCTCTTAACATCAAAAAGTTACCAGAGAGGAGAAGGCAAAGTCATGACTATGCAGCACCAGGTGCAAACAGAAGGCGATATCACGGTGATTAGCCTGAGCGGTAGCGTGGACGTAAACAGCGCCATTGAACTGAGAACCGTCGTTAAGGACCTGCTCCAAGAGGGAGCTAAAATTCTGGTTGATCTGGGCGGGGTGAATTTCATAGACAGTTCTGGCCTGTCAGTTTTCACCAAGGCCTATCAGATAAGCCAGAACGTTGGCGCCCAGATAATCCTGGCTGGTCCCCAGCCCGCGGTAAGTAAGGTGTTCGCGCTCACTGGCTTCGAGAAAGTCTTTAGTATCGTCGATTCTCTCGAGGAAGGCCGGAGCAGCTTCGAATAAATAAAGGGGGATTTTTCTTAATGAAAGCCGAGTTCGAAAAAGAAGGTGATGTAGTGGTCGTATCCATTGCTGGAGAGTTGGATGCCAGCAGTGCGCCCGATCTGCGCGCCCGCTTCGAGGAGCTTATCGGTCAGGGCGAAAATCAATACGTGATCGATTTAACAGGACTCGATTTCCTCGATAGTTCGGGCATCTCGGCCCTGGTCAACCTGTTCAAGAGGGTCAGGATTGGCGAGGGAGGGGTCAGTCTGTGTAATATAAAGCCTGAGATCGTAAAGATCTTCGCGTTAACCAGGCTAGACAGGGTTTTCGATATTTACGATAGCCGCGCCGAAGCCGTGGCCAGCTTCCAAAGCTAGCCGGGACGTACGATTCCTAAGCCTTCCCAGGTTCCGAATCCTGCGGAAGGCTGCACATGCCGCCGGGGGTGAAGCGGCAGTTGGCCCTCAAGGGATACTTCCAAGTCTGTCTTGCCGACCGTGTTTCAAGCAACAACATCCAGATGGAGCAATACACAGATAAGGGGGGTAGAAACTATCTAAAAGATGGAAAGCAAACTGGTAATTGAGAGCAAACTGGACGCCATCGCCGAGGCACGGCAGTGGCTGGCGAAGCTGGCCGGCCAGGCGGGTTTCACCCCTCAGGAAGTGTCCGATTTAAAGCTCGTCCTTACCGAAGCCTGTAGCAACATCGTCAGGCACGCCTATGGAGGAGAGGCAGGACACGAGATTATTCTTTCTCTATCCATCTATGAGGATGAATTGGCCCTGACCATCCGGGATTTCGGCCACAAGATCGATCTGAGCAGGTACAAAGGGCCGGATCTGGACGTTCCCCACGAAGGGGGCTACGGCATCTACATCGTCGAAACCCTGATGGACAGCGTCAAGTACGATACTTCTCCGCAGACGGGAACGATTTTGAGCATGGTCAAGCGCAAAGGTCAACCAGAAAGATGACGGATGTCTGTCTGATCCTGGAGGGGACCTACCCTTACATCACCGGGGGCGTGTCGAGTTGGGTGCATTCTCTGATCAGCGGTCTGGCCGAGTTGGATTTCTCGCTGATTCACCTGGGGGCCAAAGGTGAATCGGAGCAGGAGGTGCAGTTCCAGTTACCTCCTAATCTGCGGAGGATGGACAACGTCGAAATCGAGGTCTACCGCCTGCCCTACGAGATAGCCCATTCCCTGAAAGGCCGGGCAGCCTTGCCCCAGGCGCGTATCTATCATGCGCTGGCTACGGGCTTCGCGGGCCTCCTGGGTTGTCAAATTCGAGAGGAAACGGGGCGCCCTCTCATCCTGACGGAACACGGCATCTACTGGAATGAGATCGAACAAGGAGCCAATGAGCTGGAGTGCGGGTTCAAAATCATTCGCGGCGATGAGGAAGGGATCAACCTGGTGGCTTTGAGACAGCACTGGACGGCCACTTTTAAACAATTGGCCAGGTTGGTCTATCAGGCGGCGGACGAGATTGTGACCATCTGTCGGGCTAACCAGAGATTGCAACTGGCAAACGGGGCCGAAAAAAGCAAATGCCGCATCATCCCCAACGGCGTTGATCGGAAGGTCTTTTCTGGCCGACATCGGCCCTCAGCAGCGCGCTCACACACCGGGATAGGTTTTGTGGGCCGGGTGGTGCCCATAAAAGACGTAGAAACCTTCATCCGTGCCTGTCGGTTGGTGGCCGCTGAGTACCCCGCAAGCCATTTCTACGTTATCGGGCCTACCGCTCATGATGAGGATTACTATCGCAAGTGTCTTCGTTTGGTGGAACGCTATGCTCTGTCCGAACGGTTGACCTTCACCGGCGCTCTAGACCCCCAGGAATGCTATCGAACCCTGGATGTGGTGGTGCTGACCAGCCTGAGCGAAGGGCAACCGCTGGTGGCCCTGGAAGCTATGAGCGCCGGACTACCGCTGGTAGTCACCGACGTGGGAGGCTGCCCTGAACTGATCGAGGGCGGGAGCGAAGAGGACGCCGCCCTGGGAGCGGCCGGCCTGGTCACTCCCCCACAGGATGCAGAGGCTACCGCCCAGGCCATTTTGACCATCTGCCGCGATAAAGCCCTGGCCAGGCAGATGGGGCAGACAGGCCGGGAACGGGTCAGGCGGTTTTACGGACAGGAGCGCTGCCTGGAGGGATATCGACGCCTGTACAGCAGATACCTTTGAGAACGCGCTTTGAGAACGCCGATGAAACAAGGCAACAACTTTGCCCATTCGATGCGCGGCCTAACTGATTCGAGAAAGACGGAGAGCAATTGACTTATGGAAGACGAACGTATAAACGTATTGATGGAAACTGAGGGGACCTACCCTTACGTGGGTGGCGGGGTTAGCACCTGGTGCGATATACTATGCCGGGAGTTACCTCAGGTGGATTACTATATCTGCGCCATCACCGGCGATCCTAACGTAGCTTTCAAATACCAGTTGCCCTCTAACGCCAAAGTCATCCACGTTCCTCTGTGGGGCACCGAGGAGCCAGCCGAATTTATCCTGCCCGACGTGCCCTTCTCCGAAATCTACAAGCGTAAGCAAAAGACCACTCCCGAAGCTGTGCAGACGAGGTTCATTCATCTCTTCAGGAACTTCTTGCAGGGCATGGAAGAGATCGGACTGGATATAACGCTCTACGGACGCACCATCCACCAGATGTACCGTTATTTCCTGGAGTACGATTACATCGAAACTTTCAAGTCCGATGCGGTCTGGCAGGTTTTCCAGGAGGAGATGCTGCGCCCTTACGAGGAGCAGGAGGACCGCTTTCTCCAGGAGGAACGGCCCAGCATCTTCGATCTGACCACCTGTTTGCGTTGGTTACAGAAGTTGCTGATGATCCTCAATGCGCCCATCCCCGACACCGACGTCACCCACGCCACCATCTCTGCTTTTGTCGGGCTGGCCAGCGTTATCGCCAAGCTGGAACATGGGACCCCCATGATTCTGACCGAACACGGCGTCTACATCCGCGAGCGTTACATCGGCGTCTCGGCTACCGATTTCACCTATTTCCAGAAACGTTTCCTCATCAACCTGTCCGTTTTCGTCTCCCGGCTGTGCTACGCCTACGCCGACCAAATCTCGCCCGTCTGCGACTTCAACAAGCGTTGGGAGCGGCTGTACGGCGTGCCGGAGGAGAAGTTGCAGACCATATACAACGGCGTGAACCCCGACGTCTTCCGTCCGGCGGATAAACCACCCAAGAGCCGTGACCGCCCGACGGTGGTGGCGGCGGCCCGTGTTTTCCCGCTCAAGGACATCAAAACTATGATCCGCACCGCCGATATCGTGCGCCGTACTATTCCCAACGTCATGTTTACCGTTTACGGCTCGTTGACCGCCGACCCCCCTTACGTCCAGGAGTGCCAGGCCCTGGTCGAAGAGTTAGAGGTGGGGGATAACTTCGAGCTGGCCGGGTTCCACAGCGAACCTTCGGAAATCTACAACGAAGGGGATATCAGCATCCTGACCAGCATCTCGGAGGGTTTCCCTTACACCGTGCTGGAGTCCATGTCCTGTGCCCGGCCGGTGGTGGCTACCGACGTGGGCGGGGTGCGTGAATCGCTGGAGGGTTTCGGCATCGTGACTAAGCCCCGTGATCCCCAGGCCCTGGCCGAAGGAGCGATCAAATTGCTCCAGAACGACGAACTGCGCCAGGTGTTAGGCCGCCAGGCCCGCAACGAGGTGCTGGCCAAATACCGTACCTCCACCTCGGTTAATGCTTACCTGGAATCGTATCAGAGATGGAAGGAAGAGAAAAAAAGAATGAGGCAGAGTAGAGCCGAAACCGCGACTGGGGATAGCCCGACGACCGGTCCCTCGATGTGATTACGTAGAGGTAGAGATGTCGAATACCAGACGGGGACCGTCCAGAGTGACCACAAAACGATTGAGAATATCACGACCCAGGATGGCGTAATTTACAGGATAGGCCACCATTTTGACAGTTGATAAATGTGTTCCTGCAATTTCGAGAGTGACAGCGTAGAGGGGCAACTGCCTTGTTCGGCTATCGTAGGCTTCCACCAACATGACGGCATACGGGGTCAGAGCAAGTTGACGGACGACAACATCTGGAATGACGGATATCTCTGCTCCTGTATCCAGTAGGGCCTGGGTATTCGCCCTCACGTGGGTATCTGTTGGGGCAAAGATGACGATGTTGAGCAGGGGAGCCGGTGGCTCGAAGGTTTGATCGTAGTTTATCATCGGCGGACAACTTTCGGTGAGAGTATACGACGTGTAGGCAAAGGGGCACCAACCTGGCGGACATACATTGGCCCATAGCCCAATCGCTCGTAGACACGTTGTACAAGGGTTATCTCATCCGCATCGCTGTCAACGACCTGGCCGCCCCGGATGGCAACGTAAAGCCCTCTGTACTTTTTCAATAGACTTTTTTCAAGACGGTCGTAAGCCTGGCGCTCACGCTCGAAGGCTTCGTAGTTCTCGCGCCAGCGGGGTTCACGTTCCTGGCGCTCACGCCAGGCGCAGAAGGCTTCGTAGTCGGCGATAGGGATGATGGCTGCCACCGCCTGCCCGTCTCGTTCCAAAATGATGGGTTCCTGGCCCAACCCTTCTTCTTCGATGGGCAGAACTTTAAAAGTCAGTCTTTTCACGGATCATCACCTCGCTTCGGAGGAAGGATTGCCGATATCAAAAGTATACTGCCAAAATCCCGTTCCGTCAAGGAGGGAGCGGGCCACAGGAGAAGACGATGAAGTGTGTTGTGTGTCATATGGAAAAGTGATGGGGTTGAGCGAAGAACCGTTATAGCATTAGCGGCAGGTGCCTGGCGCTTACGATAGAAAGAGGGAAGAGGAAAATGAGCACTGCTGAAGGAGCGATGAACCAGACAACTCTGGCACAACAATCCACGCTGGTGGAAGATGCCATTGAGATGCGCAAAAGGGAACTGGAGGACTTCATCCTGGACACCTGCGGCGTGCCGGTGGATACCCGGGCGGTGGCCGCCACCCTGGAAAGCAGGGGGTTACGCCCCCTCGATGCCCAAACGGACTACAATAAGAAAGACCTGTTCGAGCTGGCCGAGGAATTGTACGCCAGGCTTCGCCAGCGGGTTAAAGGTGAGAAGGCCGGGCCGCGCGAAGTCAAGAAGCTGAACCCCATCCGCCGGGTATGGCGCTTCATCAAGATGTACGCCAAAGGCAGCCTCTTTGCCATGCCCATGACGGCCCAGATCATTGTACTTTTCCTGCTGAGTTCTTCGCTATGGGCCTGGCTTTTTTTCAGCGAGCGGCAGGCTACGGTCATTGCTATCGGCACCATTGCCAGCTACATCGTGACGGGCGGTTTCACCCAGATCGTCAGCCGCCGGGGCATGTTCTACTGGAAACAGGACAGTTACCTGTTAGCCAAACGCATTTGCTATCGTTTCTTTATCACGGGGCTGATTCTGGTGCTGGTGGTGGCCGTGCTGTGGTACATCTTCAACCTGATCGTGCCCTTCTTCGAGCAGGACATGATCATCGTCTGTCTGATGTATTTTGTGCTCCTGTCCTGTTTGTGGTTGAACGCCTCCATCCTTTATACCCTGGAATCGTGGCTGGCGATCCTGGTCGCCACCGTGGTCGGCGGGCTCCTGGTCTGGGTGGTGATGACCTTCACCCCCTGGGGCATCTACATCGCGCACCTGTTTGGGATGCTGACGGCCAACCTCCTGGCCTTCGGCTGGGGTTATTTTGTCCTGGCCCGCAAGTCCAAAGACGTGGCCGGCGTCCAAAAGCTGGCCCAGTTGCCCCGCGATTCCATCACCGCTTACGTGGTGATCCCCTACTTTGTATATGGCGTATTTTACTTTGGATTCCTCTTCCTGGACCGCCTGATTGGCTGGTCGGCTTCCTATGGCGGATGGAAGTCGCCCTACATCATCTGGTTCAGAACCCCCTATGAGGTGGGCATCGACCTGGCGCTCATCTCGCTGATCCTGACCATCGCCATGCTGGAGTACACCATCTACGAGTTCGCCAGCACGATAATTCCCACCCAGGAAAGATTCGACGCCATGCTGGATATACCGGAACACAACAGATCTTTCAAGGCTTTTTACCTCAGGCAACTGATCCTGCTGCTGCTCGTGTCGGTGGTCAGCATCTTCTTTACTTACATGGTGGTATCCTGGCTCAGAACGCTACCCTGGGCCTCGATGGGCGATGACAGGGTAACGCCCTTCGTCTTCCGCTGGGGGATGATCGGGTACGCTTTCCTGGCCTGGGGGCTCCTGAACGCTGTTTTCTTCCTGTCCCTTTCCCGGCCCGGTTTCATCCTGCGGGCCTTGGGGTTGGCCTGTGTCGTTAACGTCATAGTGGGATACTTCCTCAGCCGGGTTATCAGCTACGAGTACAGCGTTATTGGCCTGGTGGTCGGGGGGTTCGTCTTTGGGGCCGTTTCGACCTGGTACCTTTTGCGCGTGATGAACTCGTTGGATTATTACTACTATTCGGCCTATTAAGCAGATGACAGACACTTATTCGTCATAACCGAGGTGATCAATGGGAAATTACGAACTCGGGATTGTGGTCTCAGCTATCAGAATTATCTTCTGGTTTGCGGTGCTCTTCGTTCTTGTGCCCAGGCGGATGTTTGCCGCTGACCCGGAGGACGGGGGGAAATACTGGGGTGCAGACATGGTGCGCATGATGTTCGCCACCATCGTTATCGTCCACGTGCTGGCTTTTATTGGCCTCTACGATTTCTTCTCCCTGGTGGGCAGCTACGTTTTACTCTACTTTGGGCTGCGGTTTTTGCGACCGGCAGGTGCGCCTCTGACAGAGCTGAAGAACGCGGCCACGAGCGTGCTGATCACTTGTATGAACGCTCTGGAAGGACAGATCGATTTCAGGGCAGAGTATCAACAACGGAAACAGGCTTTCCAAGAAAGCCTCTCTAAACGGCTGCCGACCGCAGGACAGGTGCTCTGGTTTCTGGTTCTGCTCTGGGTGTTGGGGTGTGGGGTTTATCTGCGTTTTTACGAGCCCCTGATCAACGCTGCCCCGACGCCTGCTTCGTATCTCCACCTGGACTGGCTCAAGGGTCTGGGCCGCAGCGAGGTGTACAGCGGAGGGCTCTATCCTTACGGCGCTTATGCCCTGATAAGTGCTCTAAACCATTTTGCTATGGTGGACGAGGGACTGCTCCTGAGAGCCACGGAAGGGCTGATCGGGGTTTTGGTGGCCCTGGTTATCTATGCCACGGTGCGGCGCTTCACGGAAAACCGGGGGACGGCGGTTCTGGTCGCTGCTTTGTACAGCATCTTCTCCTTTGCCGGGTGGCTGCTGGTCTATCCGCTGAGCCCTGGCCGCATCATCCCTTTGGAACTGGCTATTGCCCTTCTGCCCGTGACCGTTGGCTTCCTGGCTGACTACCTGGCCGAAGGCAAGGAGGTCTCGCTGACTCTCTTCTTCCAGGGCTTGGCCTCCGTATTTCTGATCCACCCTCTGGTGGGCTTTGTGGCCCTGGCTGTGCTGTTGGCGGGCTTTCCTGCCGCTCTGTTCGCCAGATTTTGGCGGATAGGCAGTCCGAGACGCCTTTTCCTGGCCTCCCTGACCGCCGTGGTGGTGGGGAGCATCTTCTATTCCATCGGCCTCCTGGCCGGCGTGTGGTGGCACGACGGCCCCCTTGATGTAACCAGGCACTTCCTGGGGAGCTTTTTCACTGGAGAGGAGTTCGCTCTCCAGCAGTACGTGGGAACTAACATCCTCTATTACCTGGCTTTGTTGACCCTGCCTTTGCTGGTGCTGCCTCGTGGGGGCAAGGACGACAGGTCGGCCCGGGCTGGCCGGGTTCTTTTCGGTTTTTACCTGTTACTTTTGGCTCTGCCCCTGGAGATGGGGCGTTTCGGGCTGCCCGAATTGTTCTCGCCGCTGGCCTGGGGAGCTATCCTTTCGCCTGTGGTCTGCGTCGTCCTGGGCCTGGCGTTGGCTCAGGTAGCTTCCTGGGTAGCCGCCCTGGGCCGTAGACTTCGCCCGGCGCCTGCCTCCCTGGGGGGCTCTGCTGCCAGCTTCTCGGCCTTTGGGCTGGGGGTCACTGTGTTGATTTTGATCGCCATGCTCGTCCTCAGTCCCACTCTGTTCATCGCCGGGCCGCCTCTGGGAGAGTACGATGCCTTTGTCAGGGTGCTGTACTCCATTAAAGATAACTATCTGGCCTATAAATGGACGGTGGTTTCCTCGGCCGAGGAGCTACCCCAGATTCTGGATAGCGGCTGGTACATGGACATCGATTACTTCCTGCAAAGCTATGCGCCCGATACCTACCGCCGTGACCTCAAAAAGCCCGAGTTGGGGATCCCCACCGATCACGTTTTCATCTTCGTCGAGAAACAGGTTTTTGCCGCCCCTGCTACGGCCAAGACGGTGGCCTTGAGGGATAAGAGAGGACAGGATTTACAGACCTGGTGCGTGCGTTACCAGCAGTTAAACGACAACATGACCACCTATTATGAAGACAAGCACGTGGTAGTCTATCACATCTATCACCCTGAGGAGGAATTGGCTGACAGCGCGTGATTTTCTCCGTCAGTCAGGAAGTAGCGACAGGTGCTCTTATGATCAAAAAAATTTTGGCAATCTTTTCCATAGTAGTGCTAATCCTGTTAGGGACAGCAGGCTTCTACATCGTGGGCACCAAAGTGGTCTTCCGGCCGGAGCTGGTCTATACCGGCGGCCCCCCACAGAAGGTTCTTATCGTCCACGATAGCTCGGACCAGGGCGGCGAGCAGGTTTACGGCCAAACGCTCAAGGCCCTGGATTACGCCAGGATTACCTACCAGTCTCTGGACCTGAGCAAGACCAGGGTTTTCTGCGAACCAAAACAACGCGAAGAAGATACCTGCCTGGAAGAATATACCAGCGTCCTGTTCGTCACGGAGAACGTCGGGCAACTGGCCGAGCAAGAGAGCCTCGACGTTCAGCGATATGTGGAAAAGGGCGGAGGGTTGGCGGTGCTCTACCGGGCCTGGAATCCTTTCTTGCGGGAGACTATGGGCGTACTCAATCCGGACGAACCGCAGGTCATCCAGAGCGCGGCCGGAGTGCGTTTTGAGAAGGACCTTTTCCCCGGCGTGGAGGGCCTGGAGCTGGAGGAAGGCGAGTTGGGTGAATTCAGCAGCCTGGCTCCCATCTCGCTCAAAGAAGTTGAGCTGGTCGCCTTTTCGACTGGTGACGATGTTCGCCCCCTCGTCTGGGAGCGCCAGTACGGCAAGGGCAGGGTGCTTTTCTGGAACACCGACTGGATGGCCCACAAGGTCTTCAGAGGCTTCATCGTGCAATCGCTGTTGAGCGTCCAGGAAGCGGGCATGGCCTCGGTGGCTAACGTGGCCACTTTCCAGATCGAAGGTTTTCCGCCCCCTCCTGCTGAGACCCAGGTGCCTGGCACTTCGGAAGTGCCAGGCACCTTGAGTCCCGCCGAGTTCTACCGCCAGGTCTGGTACCCGGATATGGTCGCCTGGAGCACGAGGTACAACGTACATTACACCTGGCCTGTGGCCTTCAGCTACAACGACCGGGTCACGCCTCCCTTCGACGACTTCTCCGACTGGACGAAACCTGAGATAGAACTCAACGCTCAGATGATCCCCCTTAACCCTTACCTCTCCCGCCTGGCCTCTCAGCGAAGGGATGAAATGGCCCTGGCCGGTTACAACCACCAGCCTCTTCGCCAGGAACGATGGGGAGAGGTCAACAACATGGTGGCCGCCCTGGAAGCGGCCAGGCAACGCTGGCAGATGGAGAGCCTGGGTGCTCTGCCCGTCAGCTACGTTCCGCCCGGCGGCGCCTACGACGAGGCCGGCCTGCGGGCTCTGCTCCAGGTCTTCCCGTCCATGAAAGTGGTGGCCGGTACGGGCTTTGGCTCTTTCGACCAGGGGGGAGACCGGGAATTCGGCCCGGAGCCCTGGAACGAGGCTCTATTTGACGTGCCACGCTGGAGCGAAGGGTACGTGCTCGACGGCCCGACCCGGCTGCGTATCCTCTCGGAACTGGGCCTGTTTGGGGTCTGGACCCACGCCATCCGTTCCGATGAAATTTTCCAGGTGCCAGACACCTCCTGGCGAGGCGATGAGGACGATCCAGACGACGGGCTGGGCGACAGGTTCGAGGCCCTGCTAAACTTCGTCCACGGCAACTATCCCTGGTTGGACCACCTGACCACCGAGGGAGCCTATCAACGCCTGGAAACCTACCTGTCAGGCGGCGAGGTGACTTACCGGGTCAGCAAACCTTACGTGATGACCGTTTCCTTTACTGGTGTTCCCAGTTGCATTGTGGTCAGGTTCAACGATGGTCGGCGCCTGGATATCTCCACCATCAAATTTGCTCAACTGTTGTACTTTTACAACGGAGAGGATTACAACCTTTACGTCATCCGGGCGCTGGACAGAGAGATAAGCTTTGAGGTGTTATTGCCCTCTCTCGAGTTTTGATAGTAGTGGGGAAAATGTAAACCAGGTGCCTGGCACTAACTTGAAACCAAGGAGTGTGCAAATCGAGCGCTTGTAGTAACGACTTAAGTCGTCACTACCGAGCACTCTGGCAGTGCCAGGCACCTTAGAAGGAAAATGAAAATGAACATGAAGAAAGTCCTTTGTATTCTCATTCTGAGCCTGTTAATAGTGGCTGGCTATCAGACGATCGCCGTCCGGTCCCAGCCGGTTCAGACTGCGGGGTCTAATCAGAAGTTTCTGGTCCTCCACGACAGCAGCAGGGAGGGCGATAGAAGGGTCTACTATGAGACGAGTATGGCCCTGGACTACGCCAAGATCGCCTACGACCCCGTAGACCTGTCCAAGACCACCAACCTGGGCAATCTGGAAGACTACGCCGCCCTGGTCATAACCACGGAGAACATCTATGGCCTTCTCGGGCCGGAGGTCCTGGCGATCAAGGAATTCGTGAAGAACGGCGGGGGCCTGGCGGTGCTCTACCGGGGCTGGAACCGGGTTTTGCACGAGGTGTTCGGCATCTACAACCCGCGCGAACCTGAATTCAAGACGGAGAGGGACAAAGCCCTCTTCCAGGGCGATCTTTTCCCCGGCCAGCAGGGTCTGGAACTGGAACAGACCTTTCTCAGCGACTGGAGTGCCTTCGACGTCATCCTTCTGGACGGGGTCAAGGTGCTGGTTGAAACCGAGGGAGGCCAGCCCGTGGTCTGGCAAAATACCTACGGCCAGGGCCGGGTCATCTACTGGAATACCGACTGGCTCTCGGTCAAAGAGTTCAGGGGGTTCGTCGTGCAATCTGTGTTAAGCGTGGCGAAGGCGGCGGCCGCCTCGCTGGTGAACGCGGCCTGCTTTCACGTGGACGATTTCCCTGCCCCCTCCTCCAACCAAAAGCTGGAGCCCATCAAGTCCGAGTTCGACCTGCCCATGGCCGAATTCTACTATCAGGTTTGGTACCCGGACATGATGCACCTGGCGGGCAAATACGGCATTAAATATACCTGGATCATCCCCTTCAACTACAACGGTAAAATATTGCCTCCCTGGGACTTCGCCGAGTGGGTGGATACCAGGGTGGAGTTGAACGGTCAGGTCGTTCCCTACTGTCCCTACAGCTCTCAGTTGTGCGCCCAGGGTCACGAGATGGCCCTGCACGGCTACAACCATCAGTCCCTCCGCCTGGATTGGTGGCGTATCGACGGCCCCAAGAACATGGTTGACTCTCTGAACCAGGCGGTCGAACGCTGGCCCTACGATGGTTTTGGCCCGCTGCCCTTCTCCTACATCGCGCCCAACAACCTTTTCGACGCGGCCGGCCTGGAAGCCTTACACCAAACGTTTCCTTCCATAAAAGTAATAGGGGGCATGGCCTTCGGCAGTTTTAATGAAGGGGCCAACCGTGAGTTCGGCCCGGAGCCCTGGAACGATGCCTTTTTCTCTATACCACGCTGGACCGACGGCTACGCCGCCTCCGGCGAGACCAAAATGCAGTTCCTTTCCGAGGTGGGCAACTTTGGGGTCTGGACCCACTTTGTCCACCCGGACGACGTCATCAACACTCCTACAAACTACCCCTACGACAATCCAGCCGATACCCGCAACCCTTACGAGCTTCCCTGGCGCGGCGATCACACCGGGCAAAAGAACGGGATGTATTACGGGCTGGACGCTCTATTATCTTACGTCGAAGAGCACTACCCCTGGCTGCGCTACATGACCACCGAGGAGGCTTACTGGGAATTGCAGGACTACCTGCCGACCAAAGCCACCTACGACTTCAGCCAGCCGGACGAGATCACCGTCCGTTTCGAGGGGCATCCTCTCCACTTCCAGGTCAGAGTCAACGACGGTCGGCGGGTGGACCTGGCTAATCTGGTCAACGCCCAGTTGGTGCATTGTTATGAAGGGGATGGCTATAATCTTTACATTCTGAAAGGCATGGGCGAAGAAGTGCATCTCAAGCTGCTTCGGGCGGCCAGCAGTTCTTAGAGCGATTGGAGCCTGGGAGATCTCCAGGCCATAGGCTGGAATGGGGGGAACGGAGGTATCATGCGCGAAGGCAGAAACACCTCTATTATAATAATTGCTATACTCATATTGGTGCCGTGCTTCTTTGGGTGGAGCGTTGTCCGTATGCGGTCCGGCCTCAAAGGAGACGTGGGCAGCCAGGAACCGGTCGAAATGCCCGAAGCGGAAGAGGTGTTAATTGAACCTACGGCCACTCTTCCCTCGGGGCCCACGCCCACGCCCGGCCCGGGAGGCAGCGAGGCCCTGCCAGGAGGTTTGCAAAGAAGCCCGACGGCTACCCCAACGCCTGTAACCTCCGGCAATAAGATTGCCTTCACCTCCGAACGGGACGGCAACCTGGAGGTCTACGTCATGAACAGCGATGGCTCCAACCTCACCCGGCTGACCAACCAAAGGGTCGAGGACTGGGCCGCGTCCTGGATGGGCCCCGACCGTCTGGTCATTTCCACGGTCGGACCTATGGGGCGCCTGCTGGTGGCTATGAACAGCGACGGCTCGGACCAGGTTCCCCTGGAGCGCCTGCCGGAAGATGGCTACGATTTCATCTGGTCGGCCGATGGCAGTAGTCTGGCCTTTGCCCGCACTTTCGGGGGGAACACCGACCTTTTCGTGGCCCAGGCGGACGGCTCACGGGGCCTTAACCTGACCCGTGACGAATTCCGGGACGGCTACCCGGCCTGGGCCCCGGATAACCAGCGCCTCGTTTTCGCTTCGCGGCGCGACGGCTCTAAACTGAACCAGTTGTATCTCATCAACCGCGATGGCACGAACCTCACCCGGCTGCTGGAGTCCGATTACGATAGCCATTCCCCCCGCTGGTCGCCGGATGGGACCAGGATCGCTTTCGTGGCCGTGGTATCGGAAGACGAGTCCGACATCTTCGTCGTAGACAGCGACGGTTCGAACCTGACCAGGCTGACCGAGGCCCAGGGCAACGATGTGGCCCCTTCCTGGTCGCCCGACAGCCAGCGTCTCGTCTTCCAATCCGAGCGCGACGGCAACTGGAACGTCTACGTCATGGATGGCGACGGGGCCAACCCCAGGAGACTGACCGACGACCCGGCCGACGACATAAGGCCCCTCTGGTCGCCGTGACCTCTGGCGGAACGCGGACAGAATAAAAGCCACTCCTGTCTGGTGAAAGGAGTGGCTTTTTACTTTCCAGGTGCCTGGCACCTTTTCAAGGGGCTTTTTTTCTGACGCCATACAAGATAATCCCGACCGCGCCTCCTACTGTATCAGTGCCCAGATCAAACCATTCAGCTTCCCCAGGAGGCCGCGACTTATACATCAGTTGAAAGGTCTCCTGCAAGATGGCAATAAGAACGACGACTACAATCAGAGTCAACAGGCGCCGTTTTGTCGGTGCCTGGTCCGAAAAGCACACCGCCAGCAAGTAGCCCAGACCCAGGAAGATGGCCGCGTGCATCAGCAGGTGAGTCGAGGGGCTGGCAAAGACGTGCGTAAAAGCCGAACGATACGGCGCAGAGTAAAGAGTCAGCCACCCAAAAGGGAACAAAGCCCCAAAGAGCACGACGAACAGAGCAAATCGTTTCATCTCATCTCATCTGCTATCTACACACGGTCCCTGTTACAATGCATAAACAACCTCCACCTCAAATAGACACGCCAGCCAACGGCAGACGACTAGGGCACGCTACCCGTCACAGGCAGAACTTCGGGAGGGGGCGCCTCCTCCGTGACCTCTGGGGTAGGCGTAGGCGTGCTGTAATAGTGGCCCTGCATAAATGCGCCTGTTTCCGGTATCGGGGTAGGGGTGGGGCCGATGTCGCTCCAGGCGTCGATGTTCCACGTCCAGTAGCCCACCTTGAAGTCCATCTTATCGGTGATCGAGTTGTAACCGGCGGAGGAGATAGTATAGGTATGAAGCTCTGGATCGACGCCTATGATCTGGGGGAGCCTGGGTTGAATGTCGTATTCGTAGTCCCCGATAGTCAGGCGCACCGTATTGGGAGCACTGTTGACCACCCGCATCACACATCTTGGTGCCTGGGGAGGTGGAGGAAAGCCGCTATAGGACCTGAACTCCACCAGGGCGAAACCACCTCTCCTGAGATCGACGTAGAGGCCCATGTGCAAGTCCTTGGCGAAGACCAGGTAAATGGCCGGTTTGAGTCCGACGAACTCGCAGGCAGATTCATACTCCGGCTTGGTGCCGGTGAAGCCCTGCAAATTTACCCCCTCGGCGATGACCTCTACCGGCGTACCGAGCGCTCCTATCACCTGCACGATCAGGGTGGCGCCCATAGGGGCGTCGTATTGTTGGGCGATGCGGGCGTGCCAAAAGGTCTGACCAGCACCAGGGAGCGGTGTGCCCCCCGGTAAAGGTCCTGCCACCGATGTCAGGCCCGTCCCCCCCCAGGCGGCGATCAAAACCATAATCAGGGTCGCAAATATTACTATACGTTTCATAGTCGCTTCCTCCCATAACCTCTCACGGATTGGTGATGATGTTGCATAGTTTCTAGCGAGTCAGGTGGCTGTCTATCAGCGAGGGCCACTTTACCAGCTCGATGACGCCCAGGTCTATAAGCACGTGCTCATTATCCAGTTCGAAGGCCATCTGGACGGGCGGACCGATCCAATACCTGGCATCTTCGGGCAATGTAACGGTTACATCCAGGGTGTACCTGTCGGGGCTCAGACCACCAATGACGAAATACCCCTCATCGTCGCTGACCGTCCAGTTAGAGACCGAACCATCCCAGGTGTACACTCCCACATAGGCTTCAGCCACAGGCTGGCCCTCGTAAATGAGCCTGCCCACCACGTTAGGATACTCTGCGATTAGAGTGATGACCTCGGGTGGCTGGTACTGGCTGCCCTCCTCCAGGCTGACGGACGTGGGAGCTGGCGGCCAGAAGGGTACGCCAGACGGCAAAGAAACCCTCAGAACGTAGTCTCCCGGGTTCAGTCCGCCGAAGCGGAAAGGAGCGGTGCTGGTGCTGGTGCTCCACTGCTCAACCGTGCCGTCGGCGCTCTTCAGATTTGCCTCCACGCTGCCGATCCGGGTGACGCCATCCGGTTCTACTACCAGGCCCACCACCTGGGGATAGCTCAGGGTCAGGACCACAGGGCTGGGCGGCTGTTTGGGATAGCGTTCGCCTTCGGCGATGGTGAGGGCCAGGGCCGTCGAGTTCATGAAGGCCGAGTCTTCAGGGGGCAGGG
>CAZYHC010000070.1:0-23740 GCA_964646625.1 uncultured Anaerolineales bacterium | reverse complement strand
AAGGGATCATCGACCCGGCCAAGGTGACCCGTTCGGCCATGGAGAATGCGGCCAGCATTGCGGCCATGATTTTGACCACCGAGGCTCTGATCACCGATATTCCTGAGCCGGAACCGAGAGTTCCGCCGCAGGCCCCACCCATGTACTAGAGCCCATCCAAAAAATAAAACCAAACCGGCCTGCTCTCGTACGTTCTCGACGAGAGTGGGCCGGTGTTTTTTATAGCTTAACTCAGGTCGGCCCAGCGCAGATCGGCCTCTCCCAGGTCGGTCCAGCTCAGGTCGGCCCCCCGCAGGTCAGCGGCGCTCAGATCGACTCCGCTCAAGTCAGCCCAGCGCAGGTCAGCCCCCCGCAAATCGGCCTTACTCAGGTCAGCCCCGTGCAGCTTAGCCTCACACAGTTTAGCGTCGCGCAGGTCAGCTCCTTCCAGGTTGGCCCAGCGCAGGTTGGCCTCCCGCAGGTCGATCCCGTTCAGATCGGCCCAGCTCAGGTCAGTCCAGCGCAGGTCAGTCAATCTTAGATCCGCCGCCCTCAGATTGGCCCTGCTCAGGACACTCCCGCGCAGGTTGGTCCCTTGCAGGTTTACGCCACGCAAGTCTGCCCCGACAAAGCTACGCTCTCCCACTGCGTATCGGGTGATGAGTTCGTTCGCGTCCATAATGTTCGACCCAGCCTTTTATATCACACCGCGTTGTTTGAAATCCGCTATCTCCTCTGGCCCATACCCCAGTCCGCTCAACACCTCCTCGTTGTGCTGGCCCAGTAGAGGCGGGGGCAGCCGATAGCTGACAGGCGTTTCGGAGAGGTGGATAGGGTTGCCAATGGATTGAACCGTCTCGATCAGGGGGTGTTCCAGTTGCACGATGCACCCTCGGCTCACCACCTGGGGATCGGCCAGGGCCTCGTCCACATAGTTGATGGGCCCACAAGGGATGCCCTCCTCCAGGAAACGCTCCAGCCAGAAGGCTGCTTCTTTCTGGGCGATAACCTCTTCCAGAAGGGGGATCAACTCCGCCCGATGGCGGCTGCGCTCCGGGTTGGTGGCGAAACGAGGATCGTTCATCACCGTCTCCTCCAGGCCCAGGATGCGGCAGAAAGCGCCCCACATCCGCTCCGTCCCCACCGCCACGATGATGTATTTGTCTTTGGCCCGGAAAGGCTGATAGGGCACGATGTTGGGGTGAGCGTTGCCCAGGCGCCTGGGACGCTGCCCGGTGGCGAAATAGGCTCCTCCTACGTTGGTCAGCCAGGCCAGTTGAGAATCGAGGAGCGACATATCCAGGTATTGGCCTTTACCGCTCCGCTCCCGCACCAGCAGGGCGGCCACGATGCCCATGGCGCTGTAGAGGCCGGTGGTGATATCGGCGATGGGGATGGGATAGCGGATAGGCCCACCCTGGGGTTCGCCGGTGATGCTCATCAGGCCCGATTCGCCCTGGATGACCACGTCGTAGCCTCCCTGCCCGGCCCTGAGGCCGCTCATGCCGTAGCCGCTGATGGAACAGTAGATCAGCCGCTCGTTGAGGGCCCGCAGGGTATCGTAATCGGTTCCCAGCTTGCGAAGGGACTCGATGCGAGGCACATTGGTGACGAAAACGTCGGCCCGCTCGACCAGCCGGTGTATGATCTCCCTCCCTTCGCCGGTCTTGAGGTTGAGGGTAGTGCTCCGCTTGTTGCGATTGATGGAAAGAAAATAGGCGCTCTCCCCTTCCAGGAAGGGCGGCCCCCAACCCCGTGACTGATCGCCCCCTTCGGGCCTTTCCACCTTGATGACGTCGGCGCCCAGGTCGCCCAACATCATGGTGCAATAGGGCCCGGCCAGGGCCTGGGTGGTGTCGAGTACGGCGATCCCTTCAAGAACCTGGTTTGTCCCCATCGTTTTCTCCATCCAAATGGCAGTAAACCCCCCTTCCCAATTTGACTACCTGGTAGATTATACTACAAAACCTCTTCAAAGCAAAAAGCCGTATTCACTCAGCTAAAATGTTACCGAGGTGGTATACTTCTTCCAAATGATAATGTTACCGGAGGGAGCTATGACCACCGCGCGTTGGCTCAATTGCGCCGTAGGGCCTTGTCAAAGTCGGGCCGGGGCCAAAATTTCTGGACGCACCCCAGAGAGACTGTTGTCTTGCCACGATCAGGAAGAAATGATATAATCTATTACGCATGACGCAATAAAAAGCCTCGACCGTTATTCCCATTGTCGAGCAGGCGTCACTGGCCCGACGAGCGTCCCTAAGAGCGAGGCTCATAATCAAAGATTGCGACTGACCATATTGTTTACTATCGTTCTTGTCATGTTACTTCCAATGTTGTATTGCTAATATCCTGTATAATCCTATCGTTTGAGGAAAGAAAATGCCAAAAGAGGCCAATAAAAAAGACGAGGCCAGCCGGGAGCACGCCGACGAACAGGAGGCGCAACGCCAATGCCTGGCCTTTATCAACCGCATCTCCATCGCTCTAAACTCCGCCAGCGACCTGCAAAGTATCTTGCAGATTGTAACTGAAGAGTTGACCAGGGAGATAGGTGTGACTCAATGCGTGGTGGCCGTCTTTGACGAGCGGCGAGAGAATCTGAACGTCATCGTCGAGCATCTGGCCCCCGGTGCCACTCCGGCTTTGGGGATGAAGATACCCGTGCGGGACAAGGCTTTCGTAGAACGTATCCTGGGCCTCGAGGACCCTTTGGCCATCGCCGACGTGCAACAAGACCCTCTCCCGGCCAGTGTGCGAGAGGCTCTCCTCCAGCGGGGGACGTACTCTCTACTTCTTGTGCCTCTGAAGGTCAGAGGAGAGGCTATGAGCTTCATCGCTCTGGAAGCCACCGGCGCCCCCCGGCCTTTCACCGCCCGAGAAATTGAGCTGGTCAGCGCGATAGCCAATATCATGGCCGGGGCTTTGGCGCGAGTCCCTCTGTACAAAGAGAGCCGCCGCCGCCTGGAAGAATTGTTGCTCCTCAGCGAAATCAGCCACCTCATCATTTCCACCCTGGATTACAAAGAGGTGCTGACCCGCATCATGCAAGGGGTCTATCGCGTCCTGGGTCTGGAAACCTGTTCGCTGTTGCTGCTGGATGAAGAGAGCGGCGCCCTGATCTTCCGGGCCTCAGCCGGGGATAGCGAGGGAGCGCGTAAAGCGATGGGCTTGAAAGTGCCAGTCGAGCGAAGCATTGCCGGACGGGTGTTGCAAGAGGGGCGGACTCTGGTGGTGCCTGATGTCTACGAAGAGCCCCACTTTTACCAGGAGATCGACGATATAACGGACTTCACCACCCATTCTTTGCTGGGCGTGCCCCTGCTGACCAAAGAGGGCGCCATTGGGGTGATCGAAGCGGTGAACAAGCCGGGCGGGTTCGCCGCAGAAGACATCAGATTGTTGGAATCTGTGGCCGCTTCGGCGGCGGTCGCCATTCAGAATGCCCGCCTGCACGAGGACTTACGCCTTCAACTGGAAGAATTGCAGCACACTCAGGCCCAACTCATCCAGGCGGCCAAGCTGGCCGCTATCGGTGAGCTGACGGCTGGCCTGGCCCACGAATTGAACAATCCACTGACCTCCGTGCTGGGTTTCGCCAGCCTGCTGTTGAAGCAGACCGCTGATGATGATCCGGCCAAAAAAGATCTGGCGGTCATCGTCTCAGAAACCTCCCGCGCTCGCGATATTGTGCGTAGGCTGATGGATTTTGCCCGCCAATCCGAATCCTGTCGGCAGCAAGCCGACCTCAACCTGGTCGTACAGGAGACCCTGGCTCTCATCCACCAACGCCTGGAAAAGAGAGGCATCCTTCTGGAAGAGAGCTACGCCCCCGACCTGCCCTGGCTACGCCTGGATGTCTGCCACATAAGGCAGGCACTCTTCAACCTCATCACCAACGCTTACCAGGCCATGCCTCAGGGCGGGAAGCTGCACGTTTCCACCACCCGCCAGGAGGACAGGGTGGCCGTGCGCATCGCCGATACAGGGGTAGGCATCCCTCCTGAACATCTGGAGCTTATCTTCGATCCTTTCTTCACCACCAGACCTGTGGGCCAGGGCGTGGGATTGGGGCTGTCGGTCAGCCTGGGCATCGTGCAGAGCCATGGCGGGAGCATCGAGGTGGAGAGTACGGTGGGGCAGGGCAGCGTATTCACCATCTGGTTGCCCATAGAGAGCGTTGAAAAAGACGATCCGGGCCCAAGTTGAGAGATGATACCCGGCGATGAGTGCCGCCGAAGAAAACGAAAAGCCCTACGTCGTGAACGTGCGCGGCCGGGGATATAAATTCGTGGGCATGGAAAGGTACAATATATGAGTGAGGGTAACAGTATCCAAACCAAATCCACCGAATTGTCAACATCCTATGGCTGGTACTATAAAGATCTTTTTGGTGCCATCGTCATGCCGGCGTTGGGGATAGTGATATTATTATCAGCTTTGGGGGTTTTCAGAGAGCAATTTTACGTTGTATTCGCAGTAGAGGGCTACCTGATATGGCATAACCTGGCTGAGTTTAGCAGTGTGGTGGTCAGCATTGCCATCTTTCTTCTCAGTTGGTACTCTTACGAACAGACAGGGAACCGGCGAGACCTTTTCATAGGAGTGGCTTTTCTGATCGTCGGCGCGGTTGACTTCATGCATACCCTCTCTTTCCCCGAAATGCCGGCCTTCGTCAGCCCGAACAGCACCGGTAAAGCTATCAACTATTGGCTCGTGGCGCGCCTGACCCAGGCAGCGGCTCTGACCTGTAGCGGTTTCATACCCACTGGCCGCAGCCCTCGCCGTTTCCTCCGTCCCGCCCTGATGATCGGGGCACTGGCCTTTATCGCGGCCACATTTTACGTGGTTACCTATGTGCCCCAGCTAATTCCACCCATGTTCGTGCCGGGCCAGGGGCTAACCCCCACCAAAGTGGGGCTTGAATACGCCGTAATCTTCATCACCCTGGTCGCCATCGGCAGGTACGCTTTGATCTACAGGCAGACTCGTGACCATGAGTTGCGGACGTTATTGACCGGGCTGACGTTTTTTGCGTTTAGCGAACTATCTTTCACTTTATACGCCAGCGCATTCGACACCTACAACCTGCTGGGGCATCTCCTCAAGCTCGGCGTAACGGTGGCTATATTTCGGGCCTTGCTCGTCAGCGGCTTGCAGCGGCCTTTCATCGAGCGCCAGCAGGCCGAAGAGGCCCTAAAGCGATACCAGGACCACCTTGAGGAGTTGGTGGAAGAGCGCACCGTCGAGTTAACCAGGGCCAATGAACAGCTTCAACGGGAAATCGCCGAGCGCAAACAGGCGGAGGAGACCCTACGCAAGCGGACGCATGATCTTGGCAAGCGGGTCAAGGAACTGAATTGCCTCTATGCCATTTCTAATCTTGTTGAGAAGCAGGGCATTTCGTTGGGAGAGATAATTTGGGGGATAGTTGAACTCATTCCCCCCGCCTGGCAGTATCCGGAAATCACCTGCGCACGAATCATCTTAAAGGGTCAAGAGTTCAGAACGGAAAATTTTAGAGAAACCATCTGGAAGCAGACCAACAACCTCATTGTGCGTAACGATCGAATCGGCACTATAGAGGTCTGTCACCTGGAAGAAAGACCAGAAAGCGATGAGGGGCCTTTCCTGAAGGAAGAGAGAATTCTGCTCAACGTTATTGCCGAACGATTGGGAAAAATCATTGAGCGCAAGTGGGCAGAGGAACAGTTGCAACGCTATGCCACCGAGCTGGAGCGCAGCAATCAGGAATTACAACTGTTCGCCTACGTGGCCTCGCACGACTTGCAGGAGCCTCTGCGCATGGTGGCCAGCTACGTGCAACTGCTGGCACGGCGCTACCAGGACAAACTCGATGCTGAGGCCGACGAGTTCATCGCCTACGCCGTGGATGGCGTCAGCAGAATGCAGCGGCTGATCAACGACCTGTTGGTTTATTCGCGGGTGAGCACGCAGGGCAAGGATTTCGAGCCGACCGACAGCCAGGCCGTTCTGGACCGCACCCTGGCCAATCTGCAGATAGCGATTGAGGAGAGCGACGCGGTGGTAACCCACGATCCCCTGCCCACCGTGATGGCCGATGACGTGCAACTGGAGCAGTTGTTTCAGAACCTGATCGGGAACGCCATCAAGTTCCGGAGCGAAGAGCCCCCGCGTATTCACGTCTCGGCCAGGCAAAAAGGAGATGAATGGCTCTTCTCCGTGCGCGACAACGGCATCGGTATAGAGCCCCAGTACGCCGAGCGCATCTTCGTCATCTTTCAGCGCCTGCACAGCAACGCAGAGTATTCCGGCACCGGCATCGGCCTGGCGATTTGCAAGAAGATTGTGGAACGTCACGGCGGACGGATTTGGGTGGAGTCGCAGCCTGGAAAAGGCTCAGCCTTCTACTTCACCATCCCCGACAAAATAATGCGAGAGGTGAATACCCGTGAATATTCCAATGGTCAACAAGGTAGTTGAGATTCTGTTGGTGGAAGACAACCCCGGCGACGTGCGCCTGACGAGGGAAGCCCTTGAGGAGAATAAAGTGCGCAACAACCTGCACGTGGTCCGGGACGGGGTGGAGGCTCTGGCTTTCCTGCGCCGGGAAGGTCAGTACGCCGATGCTCCTCGCCCGGACCTCATTCTGCTCGACCTGAACCTGCCCAAAAAAGACGGTCGTGAGGTGCTGGCGGAGATAAAAACCGACGAAAACCTGAAGCGAATCCCCGTAGTAGTCCTGACCACTTCGCAGGCGGACGAGGACATCCTCAAAGCTTACAACCTCAACGTGAACTGCTATATCACCAAACCGGTGGACCTTGATCAATTCATCAAAGTGGTGAAGGCCATCAGGGGCTTCTGGTTGAGCATCGTGAAACTGCCTCCAGAATGAGGGAAGTGGAAGAAATGAGCGGTGGTAAATCTATCAGAGTTCTGCTGATTGAGGACAACCCTGGAGATGCCCGCTTGATGCAGGAGATGCTGTCCGAAGTGAGGGGCATTCCGTTCGATCTGGAATGCGCCGAGCGGCTCTCGGCCGGACTGGCGCGCCTGGGCCAGACAGACATCGACGTGGTGCTGTTGGATCTCGCGCTGCCGGACAGTCGGGGCTTTGGCACCTTCGCCAGGACGCACGCTCAAGCGCCCCGGGTGCCGATTATCGTGCTGACTGGTCTTGACGATGAGGAGCTGGCAGTTAAGGCCGTGCGAGAGGGGGCGCAGGATTACCTGGTCAAGGGGCAACTTGATAGCAACTTGCTGGGGCGGGCCATACGCTATGCCATCGAACGCAAGCGGGCGGAGGAGGCCCTGCGCCGCTATGCTGGCGAGCTGGAGACGCTGTACGCGGCCACCTCGGCGGTCTCCTCCTTTATGGACCCGGACAGTCTGCTCTCCGCCGTCCTCGACGTGGTGCTGACGGTCATGGACTCTGAGATCGGTTGGGTGACGCTGCCCGGGCCCACCCTGGACGACCCGCCCCACATCGCGGCCTGGCGCGGCGCCCCCGAATCGTTCCTGGCGGCTGAAATGGCGGCCCCTCTGAGCACCTGCTCGGCCTGCGCGTCCCTGCTGGCCGGTGGCGAGGCACCGGCCGAGCCGCACCTGATCGCCCAATGCCAGCGCCTGCCGCCCGAAGTGCTGGCCGAGGGTCATTTGCACAGCCACATCTGCGTCCCGTTGAGCTCAGGCCAAAAGGCGCTGGGCGTCCTGAACGTTGCCTGGCGCGCCCCTCGTCCGTATTCTGAATCGGATCGTAAGCTGATGATAACCATCGGGCGGCAGGTGGGCATGGCCCTGCGCAACGCCCAGCTCTACCGGGCCGCCCGCCAGGTGGACCGGTTGCAGGTGCTCAACGAGTTGGACCAGGCGCTGGCCGCCACGCTGGACCCCGATAAGGCAGCGGAGGTCACTCTGCACCGGATGGCGGCCGCCCTGAAAGCGCCGATGGGCATGTTGTTTGTGCTATCTCCGCAGGCTGACGACCACCTGGTGCAAACATTTACTTTGGCGCAGGGCTGGATCGAAGTGAGGGCTTCTGAAAAAGATTTGCGACACCTACAGGCCCTGTTGCAGCGGTTGCAGGATGGGCGTAAGGCCATTTTGCTCTCTGGCGAGGAACTGACCACGTTTGGCGGACACGGGGGCCTGGATCTGCGCCTGGGCTCCAACGGCCTGCTCATCCCCATCTGGGGTGACGAGGGGCTGGTGGCGATGATGATACTGGGCGGCCGGCTGGCAGACCACCCCTTTACGGACGAAGACCGGGCGCTGGCACAGGCGGCGGCGGGCCGCGCCGGACAGGCTATCCAGAATGCGCGGCTCTACCAGGCCAGCCAGGAGCGGCTGGCCCACCTGACCACGCTCAACGCGATCAGCACTGCGGCGGTCTCGTCGCTGGATCTGGACACTGTATTACGCCAGATCCTGACCTTGATCTGCCAGGCGTTGGATGCCGCCGACGGCTCCATCCTGCTGAGCGAGCCCGAAACGGGGGGGGTGGTCTTTGTGCTGACTCTGGAGGACAAAGCCAACGTCCTGTGCGGCCAATATCTCCCGCCGGGACAGGGCATCGTCGGCTGGGTGACGCAGCACGGCCAGGCGGTGCGCGTGAACGCCGTACGACAGGACGAACGTTTTTACGAAGGTATAGATGTAGTCACCGGCTCTGAAACGCGCTCGCTGTTGTGCGCCCCTTTGAGGCACCGTGGAGCGGTCACCGGCGTGATCACGCTTATCAACAAACGCGAGGGCCAGTTCACCGACGAGGATTTGAGCCTGCTGGAGGCGGTGTCCGCCATCACCGCCGTGGCCCTGGAGAACACCCGCCTCTACACAGCCACCCTGGCGCGCGCCGAAGAGCTGGAGTTGCTGAACGAGATCGGGCTGGCGTTGACCTCTACGCTCGACTATTCCAGGGTGGTCCACGCTGCCCTGTCCCAGGTACAGCGCCTCTTTCAGGCCGAGAACGTCTCATTGCTCCGGCCTGACCCCCAAACAGGCGAGCTGCACTTTGTGCGGACGCTGGCCGGCACGACACCGCTCGAGGTGCCGGTGCGCTTGCAGTCGGGGGAAGGCATTGCCGGCTGGACGCTGGAACATCGCCAGCCGGTATTGGTCAGGGACGCGCAGAACGACTCACGCTTCTCGGATCGCGTGGATCAACACCTGGGCGGCCAAACGCGCGCCCTGGTAGCCGTCCCGCTGCTGATGCAGGAGCGCGCCATCGGGGTCATCGAAGTGGTCAGCAACGAACCCGGCGTTTACACCCTCGATGATCTGCGCACCCTGCAAGCCCTGGCCTCCACGCTGGCGGTGGCTCTGGAGAATGCCCACCTCTACGACGAGCTAAAGACCCTGCTACGCGAGCGCGAGCGGACCCAGGCCCAACTGATCCACAGCGAAAAGATGTTCGCCCTGGGCCGGCTGGTGGCCTCCATCGCCCACGAGATCAACAACCCGCTCCAATCGGTGCAGGGTTGTCTGACCCTGGCCGAGGAGGAACTGGATGGCCGCCAGCGCCGGGAAAAGCTGGACCGCTACCTGGACATCGCCGGGAGTGAAATCGAGCGCATCTCCGACATTGTGCGCCGCATGCGCGACTTTTACCGCCCGGCGCGCGACGGGATGCAACCCATCGATCTGCACCTCGTATTGGAGAGCGTGCTGGCACTCACCGGCAAACAATTGCAACACAGCCAGGTGACCGTCGAGCGCCAGTGGCCCGCAGAGTTGCCCGTGATCCAGGCCAACCCCGACCACCTCAAACAGGTCTTCCTGAACCTGGTGCTCAATGCCATCGACGCCATGCCGGAGGGCGGGACGTTGCACATCCGCACCGGGCTGGACCAGTTCCAGAGCCCCGATGGTAAGCAAGCACTGCCAGCGGTGCGCATCGATTTCACCGACACGGGGGAGGGCATGTCGTCGAAGGTACTGTCCCGTCTCTTTGAGCCCTTCTTCACCACCAAGGAGCAAGGGTCGGGGTTGGGGCTTTCCATCAGCTATAATATTATCAAATCCCACAGTGGACAGATCACCGCCACCAGCCAGGTGGGACAGGGAACTACCTTTACCATTCTGTTGCCTATGGAACAGTCGGAGGTGTAAAACGTAAAGCGTGAAGGTAAGAAAAGGTGAAAAGGGAAAATTTGGACAACCCGCGGAGGAACATCTTACGCTTTACGTCTTGCGCTTACACATTATCCAGGAGGAGACCAATGGCTCCAAAAGCTAAAGTATTGGTCGTGGACGATGAAGCGGGCATCCGCTTTTTCCTGGAGGAGACGCTCACGCGTGACGGTCACCAGGTAGCAACCGTGGAGAGCGGGGAGGCCGCGTTGGAGTGTATCGCCACCCAAGAGTTTGACCTGGCGCTGATTGACTTGAGGCTGAAAGGCATTGGAGGGATGGAGGTGCTGACGGCGCTGCGCCGTCAATGGCCGGACACGGTGGTCATCATGCTTACCGCCTACGCCTCGCTGGAAACAGCGGTCGAAGCCCTGCGCCAGGGCGCCCACGACTATTTGTTCAAGCCCTGCAAAACGGTTGAGATACGTGAAAGCGTGCGCACGGGGCTGCTCAAGCGCCAGCAAAAGCTGCGGCAACGTGACCTGGTGGCCCAACTGGAACGCAGCCTGACCAGAAGCCCGGAAGATATCCATCCTCCCGTAGTCCGGCGGCCCCCCATTCCGTCCCCTGCTACCCCTGAGCCAGTGGGGGAGGAGGCCCGTTTCCTGCGGCATGACGGGTTGATCGTGGACCTTATGCGGCACGTGATCACCCTGGACGGCCACCTGCTGGAACTCAGCCCCACCGAGTTTGACCTGCTGGCCTACCTGGTCAGCGAGGCCCCGCGCGTGGTCTCGCCGCAGGAGTTGGTGCGCGAGGTGCAAGGGTACGAGAGCGAACCGTGGGAAGCGCGCGACATGGTGCGCTACCACATCTACCGCATCCGGCGGAAAGTGAAAGCGACTACGGGACGCACCGATCTCATCCAAACGGTGCGGGGGGTGGGCTATACGATAGGCCAGTAACGCACGTAGCGCGACCCGTCCAGGCAGCGCGGAAAGGGGGCCGTTCGCGGCCCCTTTTTTTATGCACAAACATAACTGCCACAAAATTGCCACACAACGCTAATGGCACCGCGGCGCGTTTTGTGTTATGATTATAATGAGTGGACAATCAAGCAGTCGGCCCTTGCTTCACCGCTTTCAGGCCAGAGGCGGCTGGCACGGCCAGTGCCCACATACAGGCTCCCCGTGTTGATTTCCGAGCAGGCCGATTGATTAGTGGAGGGAGGCTCAGTATTGCGACGGATCCTGATCTTGGACGACGAAGAAAATGTAGCATTGACTCTGCAGGATAGCCTGGAAAAACTGCCCGAGTGCGAAATCGCCATCGCGACCAGCAGCACACGGGCCTTGCAGCTCTTGGAGCAGCAACCTTTTGATCTGCTGATCACCGACTACAAGATGCCGGACATGGACGGCCTGGCGTTGGCCAGGCACGTCCGGCAGTTGTACCCGCAGACGGTTATCATCATAATCACCGCCTACAGCGACCAGGCATTGCGCTGGCAGGCCTCCCGCGCTTATGTCCATCACGTCCTGGACAAGCCGGTGGGGCTTGCGGAAATCCGCAGCAAGGCTTTGGAAGCGTTAAACGGGACCAAAAACCGCCGGGCGGAAGTCAATTAATAAAAAGTCATGCGCACTTTTGGGCCTGCCGTGCGAGGGAAGATAGTGGAGGGACTATGACTGACGCACAGCCTAAACGAGTGCTGATCGTCGATGATGAGCCCAACGTGGCCATGTTGCTGGCCGACAGCCTGGAAAAGCTGGGAGATGAGTACGTCTTTGAGACGGCCAGAAACGGCGACGAAGCGTTGGCCAAGATCCAGCAGACAGCCTATGCCCTGGTCATCACCGACTACAAGATGCCAGGCATGAGCGGCCTGGACCTGGCGCAGGCGGTCCGCCAGTTCTCACCGGACACCCAGGTGGTGTTGATGACGGCCTACGGCACCGCTGAACTACGCGACAAGGCCGGGGACATGTCGTTGGACGGCTATATAGACAAACCCTTCACGATGGACCAGATCCGGGAGATTGTCGAGCGCGCCGTGGGGCGTGTGACCGAACAGGCTCCCTATCGCCCTGGGGCACGCGCCCTGGAGCAATCCGTGTGTGAGCGCTTGCAGGAGTTGCAGGCCAACACCGGGGCGCGCTGCGTGATGCTGCTCAGTGCAGGCGGTTATCCCGTAGAGACAGCGGGACAGACCGCCGGGTTGGATATTTCCAGTGTGGGGGCGCTGGTGGCGGCCAACTTTATGGCCGCCGCGGAATTGGCCAGGATGCTCGGCACCGGCTCGATCTTCAAGTCCAGCTACCACGAGGGAAATGACTATAACATCTACTCGTATGACGTGAATGGAGAACTGCTGTTGGCGGTGATTTTTGGTGCGGAGAACAAGCCAGGGGTCATCTGGTTCTATACCAAGCAGACCGCAGCAGAACTGGCCCTACTGTTAGTGGAGCAAGAGCCTCCGGCCGAATTTACGGAAGACCTGACCACGGCCCCGGACGAAGGGTCCGAGCCGCTATCGGACGTTGAATGACGTGGCCGAGGCTGCGCTTGAACAGGCCGAAAGCGCAGCCTGAGGCCGAACCGCTCGGGGCTGCGCTTGAACAGGCCGAAAGCGCAGCCCCGGGCCGAACCGCCCTGCTTCACCTGAGTCACCGTGCCCGAATCGTTGAAATCCCCTACTTTGAGGGGGAGCACGCCACGTTTTACTCCTCTTATCTCTAGGCCGAGAACAGGGTGCTCATACGCATCAGCAAGCCCATATCGCCCTGCACCTGGAATTTGCCCTGCATGAAGGCCGCCACCCCTTCCAACTCTCCGCGGCTGATAGCCAGCCACACTTCAGAGGGAGTGATAACGGTCATGGTGGGATTTTCGGCCACCCCCTGCGCGGCAGTGCATTTACCGTCGGCGATGGTCATGAACCAGTCGCCCGGCTCCTGGCCGGTGAAATGGTACTGGATGACGGCCGCGAGGTCGCCGGCCTCTTGAGCGTTGAAAGCTAACGGCATACCGGTCATAAGCTGGGCGATATTCATTACCTCTCCCCCCGCAGGAGCAGCCTGGGCCTCCTCTGGCCCTTGACCCTTTTCCAAAAGCTCAAGTTGTCTCTTGAAATAGGCATTGGCTATCTCCCCGAACTGTTCAGGGGACATGTCCGTAAGGGGACGGTCGATGATGGCTTTGGTCTCGGCGGAGACCTGACCCTGCTCCACCATCTCCCGGCCGGCGGCCCGCATCCCCTCGAAGAACCAGGCCAGACCAGGCTCTACCCCCTCCATCGACAAAAGTGAGCCCGCGCTCTTGAGCACCACCAGCCATTGCCCTTCGTCAAATCCTCCGAACATCCGATTAAAGGAGTCTACCAGAGGCTCGAAGTGCCCCATCTCCGGGAAGCCGCAGTTGGAGATCAGAACGCCCTTCCACTCCTTGTCCGGGTAGCGTGCGGGGTGGCTGGTGCGGCCCTGCTCGTCCTTTACAAACCAGGGCTCTGCCAGGGGCAGTATGCGCTCCACCAGGGCTTTCATGTAGGCGGTCATGGTGAAATCGTAGAGGGGCGTGGCGAAGACCAGCACGTCGGCCTCCAGAATCTTCTCCAGCACCTGGTCCATGTCGTCGCGCTGGGCGCAGCGGCCCGGCGTCTTCAGCCAGCAATCGAAGCAGCCCTGGCAGGGATTGATGTTCATCCGCCGCAGGTAGAGGGTTTCCGTCTCTGCCCCGGCCTGGCGTGCCCCTTCCAGGAAGGGTTGTAGAATCCGATCGGTGTTGCTGCGTTTGACGCGTGGGCTTCCGTTAAAGGCCAGAAATTTCACAATTTTATCCTCCCTCAGTAACGTATCAAGGTGCCTGGCACTTTGGAAGTGCCAGGCACCTGGGATGCTTGAACCTTGCTACTATATTACGCGGCCACCTCGCGGCGCTGGAAGTAGGCCGTCCGCCCCACCAGCCAGATCGTTCCCAGGCCCAGTAAAGCGCAGATCAGACTGATCAGCCAGGCCAGGAGAGACCCCACGCCGGGGATCAGGCCGATTACGGCGGTAACTACGACGAAAAGCACCACTCCTATCACCATAGGCCAGACCCGGCCCTCGGCCCAGGCGGGCTGCACGCCCTTCAGAATGAGCTTCGCCACCAGGAAGCTAACCACCACCTTGGTGATGTAGCTGATCGTGATGAGGTAGACCACCAGCAGGGCCACCGCCGACAGCAGGCTGACACTCGTGACCGAAGCCACCAACCCTCCCAGGCCCAGGATGCCCAGGATGATGTCCAGGATGACCATTACGATGAGCACGGCCACGATGATCCCAAAGACCAGCAGAATGGCCACAATGCCCCAGCCCAGGCTGGGCAAGGGCTTATCCTGGAGAGCGGTGGTGGTCTTCCGCACCAGGTTCGGCACCAGCCAGATCATCAGGAAGCCGACCACCAGCAGGGTGACCAACTGACGCAGTTTATCCAGGAACCAGGCCAGGGTGATCTGCCCCGGACTCACCTCCTCTTTGGCTACTTCTTCTACGGGCACCTCCGGCAACTGGTGCGTAACTCCGCCGCTCACCTCAGCTCCAGAGGCGATCTCCGCTTCACTGCCACTGGTGTATTTCAACTCGCCATCGACCTGGGCCCCTTCGGTCAGGGTCAGGCCGGGCGGCATCATCGGGGCGGGCGTAAACCTTTCTACAATGCGCCGGGTGCTCTCGAATTCGGGGTCCGCTTCTCCCACCTCCACCTCTACATTGCCTCCGACGTGTCCGGCAATTGTCAGCGCCGCCAGCGCCCCTTTGACATCTTCCTTTACGTCCCCGGCCAGGCTGGCCTGATAGCCGACCACGGATAATATGCCCCCGATGGTGCTGCCCTGGGCCACCTCCAAGCTGTAACCGGCGGCCATCACGTCGTCCCCGATCTCCCCGGTCAGGGTGAGACGCCCCCCGGCGATGCGGGCATCGTCCTTGATCGTGCCCGTGACGGTGATGGCTCCGCCGGCGGCGATGAGGTCGCCTTCCACCGTGCCATTGACGATGATGTCGCCGCCTGCCACTACCAGATCGCCTTCAATCGTCCCATCGACGGTGACTTCCCCACCTCCGACGTAGAGATCGTCTTCGATGACCTCGTCGGGGCCAATGACCACCACGTCTTCGCCCAGAAACTCGGCGGCCAGAACGGGGGTGGCTACCAGAACCAAAATCACTAACAAGGCAGCCATGACCAGGACTTTCTTGCTCGAAACCGTCTTAAACCTTTCCATTGTACCTTTTCCTCCTTTTGAACCTTTAATAAGTTTAGTACAGTTAGTTTATAACTCTTCGACCGGCCGGTTTGCTTGTTTACCTGACTATACGGACAACAGCCAGCAGCACCACCGCGCCGAGGATCGCCACCAACAGACTCCACAGGTTAAAACCGGTCACCCCATATCTGCCGATGAGGTTCATAATCAGGCCGCCAATGAAGGCCCCAATGATCCCCACCACAATGTTGATAATGCAACCCTGTCGGTCGTCAGTGCCCATGATGAGGCTGGCCAGCCAGCCGGCGATAGCCCCAAGCACGATCCAGCCTATCCATCCCATTGCCACTCCTCTCACCTCCTTGCTATATGCTCTTGGTGTATGCCCTTGTACGGAATCCTCTTAATTAAGATACGTGATTAGGCTTCTAAAGTTTCAGCCAGATCGTAACCTGAACGAATCGGCCGTATAAATTATACCATGAGATTGCATTATTCTCAATAGCCAATTCTCTGCTTCTTACCCTTGCTTGCGCCCTCTCTCGTGGGGCTACCCTCTGTCGGATATCCTGTGTGGATGTTTGCCCGTGATGCCCCATTCAAGGTTGTCCAGAGCCTCAGCGTCATCGATCCCGCTGGCGAAGCGTACCCAAGTCAGTTCCTTGAGGAAGCGCAACTCTTTTGGGATATCGTCAACGCCCGGCAGCAGGACGGGAATCACAGGGAGCTTCGCCTCCACACACTGGCTGATGAACGACCGCAGTTCCAAAACCTGCCACCTTCCCAATCCCTTTGGGCCAATGAAGATGGCGGCGGATTTGACCTTCGGAATCGCCTGTTGGATGATGTCCTGAAACCATTGTCCCGGCGGAATCTGCTCTATGTCGAGCCAGGGGTACAGACCGCGCTGCTTCAGGGCCTCAGCGATGGCCACCACCTGGGGCTTGTCTTGACTGTTATGAGCCAGGAAAACGTCGAAGTCGCCGGTTTCAATTTTACCCTGGAGGATGGCAGTGGCCGCATCGCGTTCGCGCCCGGCGTCGGCGGCGCGGTCCATGGCGGGAAGAAGGTCGTAGGGGGGCGTCACTACCAGGCGCTCTTCGCGGTCGAGAAGCGAGACACGCGCCTCGCAGACGGGACAGCCCAGCCAGTCGAAGCCCCGCTCTCGCCGCCGCCTGGCCTGCCTGTCGGTGAGCGGCTCGCCACACCCGGAGCACACGAAGATACGCCGCCGCTTGATGCTCTCCGGCAAGGCCCGACGCCGCAGGTGTGTGTGGACGTACTCCTCGAATTGAAAGCGCGTCTCCTCAATAGCCGCCGGGTCGAAGAACAGCGTCAACTCGCCGCGCCCCTCCTCGATCTCGCGCAGCCACACCCCGCAGTCGCCGCCTACTATTGCGGTGTAGGCCGCGGCGTTCTTCCACATCTCCCGCCTGGTGAAAATGCCGCTGCGCGAGAGGCGCACCGCCAGCGTGGCGTAGACGCTCAGCAACGGGCCCTCGAATGCGAAGATCACCGCCTTGCCTGCCGGGTCGGGGGCCTCGGGCCATTCGCGGGTGAACTGCGAGGGGAAGACCAGAATTGGCCCGGCCTCGGTCTGCTCCCGCAGGGCGATCTCGTGGCGCAGCAGTTCCTCGACCGTGGCGATAAGGAGCAGCTTCTCCTGGGCCTCGTCCTTGATGCGCTCGTCCTCTGGTATACGGAAGCGCCCTGCCAGGGCGTCCTCTTCGGCCAGGCAGCCCAGGCCGTCCGGCTCCTCTTTGGCGGCGTTGACCATGGCCGAGGCGTAGGCGTCGAGCAGCTCGGGCTGGAGCAAGACGTAGTCCCCGAAACTGAGCCGCTGGATCAGGCCCCGCGACTCCACCCGCCCGATGCAGGTTTCAAACTGGGCGCGTAGCTCCTCTGTATCATCGGGAGCCTCCTCGATTCGCAGGAAGGCGCGATACAGATCGTCCGCCGTAGAGAGCAGCCGCCCCGCCTTCTTCTCCTCAACCAAGAAGGCCTTGATGCTTTGAAAGAGTTCCGTCGAACTCACCCTGGGGAGCGCCTCCCACTCTATTGCACCCCGGATGGCTTCGGCCAGCGCCTCGATTCCCCAGCCCTCTTTGGCGCTGGTCTCCAAGTACCCGTCAAAACCCCATTCATGCACCAGCGCCCCGATGCGTTCTCGGCTGGCGCTGACTCCCCCCCGGTCGGTGCGCGCTGCCACCAGTAACTTCTTCATCGGCAAAGCGGCATCGCCCTGGATGCGAAGCGCCTGGCGCAGGGCGCGGTCCCAGTGGCGCACCCCGGCGAAGGGGTCGGTCTCGCTGCGGGCGTCGAAGACCACCAGGGCCACCGCCACCTCGTTCAGGTGCAACTGGTGGACGAGGCGGTAGCCCGGCTGGCCCGCCAGGTCCCATAGAAGCGTCTCCCGCGTCTCCTGGCGCCCGCTCGGGAGTTCAACCTGGCGGCTCTCGAACGTCCAGACGTGGCGTCCGTGGGTCGATGGTTGTGGAGCGTAAGGCTGGCCGGTAAGGACCAGGCCAAGGCAAGACTTGCCCACGCCGGTATCTCCTACCAGGACGACCTTGGCGTTGGTGTAGTGGACTGTAGGAGTTACTGGCTCGATGCCGAGGAGGATGCTGTAGTCCAGATCCCAGATACGGATGACCCGGTCCCTTTCGCCCAGCGTGGCCAGGACGGGCGCCTGCGGATGGAAGGCCAGGCCAGGGAATACATAACGGGTAGCAGGCTCGCCGAGGACGGCCACCGGCTCCCAGGTGTCGCAGCGCCAGAGCAGGACGGTGTCATCCAATGACTTCGAGGCCAGGAGGCGGCCGTCAGAGGAAAAGGAAATACAAGCGACCGAATCTGTGTGACCTTCGAGAACGCCCATCTGCCGTCCCGTCTTGGGGCCCCAGAGCCGGATGGTTTCGTCGAGGGCCCCTGAGGCGAGGGTTCGCCCGTCCGGCGACCAGGCCACGCTGAGGACCTCTCCGGAGTGCCCTTCGAGCGTGCGGCGCAGTTCCCCGCTCTCCGCGTCCCAGAGCCGAATGGTGCTGTCCCAGGAACCCGAGGCCAGCATCCGCCCGTCCGGCGACCAGGCCACGCTGAAGACCCCTCTGAAGTGTCCTTCGAGCGTGCGACGCAGTGCCCCGCTCTCTGCCTCCCAGAGACGGACGGTGTTGTCGTCGGAGCCCGAGGCAAGCGTCCGCCCGTCCGGCGACCAGGCCACACTGAGGACTGAACCGGAGTGCCCTTTGAGCGTACGGCACAGTTCCCCGCTCTCGGCATCCCAGAGACGGATGGTCTTGTCTCCGGAACCTGAGGCGAGCGTCCGCCCATTCGGCGACCAGGCCACGCTGAGGACCTCTCCGGAGTGCCCTTCGAGCGTGCGGCGCAGTTCCCCGCTCTCCGCGTCCCAGAGCCGGATAGTATGATCTCTGGACGGCGAGGCGAGCGTCCGCCCGTCCGGCGACCAGGCGACCCGGCTAATCGTGTCCTCGTGCCCCCGGAGGGTGTGCCGCAGTTTGAAGCCGGGCGGGGGTTGGCTCTTTACACTTTTAGCTGTCATCTGCTGTTCCTCCTTTCGACACCGAGCTGACACGGATTATGTTCACGGATTTCACGGATGGGGCCGCGGATTGCACGGAAAATCCGTGACATCCGTGAGAGAAATCCGTGTTTGCTCACCTCCAACTTTGGAGCAACTCTCCCAGGCCGGCCAGCGTGCCCTGATAGGTCGGCGGCGGGGTGGCGGGATCCAGCCTGGTGGCGGGGCCGGGCACCAGGAAGGTGGCGCAGCCCAGGTGGGCGGCCACCATGTCCCAGTCCTCGTCGCCGACCATCAGGCACGCTTCGGGGCCGCGGCCGATGCGCTCCATGATGTGTTCGTAATAGAGCAGGTTCGGCTTGCAGGCGCGGCTGTTTTCGTAAGTGGTCACCAACCGGTACGGAAAGTCGGCCACCCCTGCCCACTCCAGCCGCTGCTCGATGGCTACGGCCGGGAAGAGGGGGTTGGTGGCGATCACTACGTCGCAGCCCAGGTCGAATGCCCGCTGGACGACCTGGCGGGCCGCTGGTTTGCGGCGGGTGTATTGTCTGAGCGCCGGAAAGTCGTTGGCGTAGAAATCGGCGAACACCGGCTCCAGTTCATGGCGGGGATGTCCGGTCAGGGGGTAGAAAGTGGCGGCAAAGACTTCCTCGTTGGTGGCCCGACCGTCGTTGGCCATCATTGCTTCGCTGCCCCGCATGAGATGATCCATGAACTCGTCGGGCGGCAAGACGTGAGCCACCCGCGCAGCCAATCGCTGGAAATAATGGGGCAAGAAAGCTTCCATGTGGTTATCCAGCAGCGTGCCGTCCAGGTCAAAGAGAATGGCTTTGATGGTCTTGTTCATAATCTATCTCTCCTTATCAGCCGCAGGGCGTCCAGGTGCACGGCACTGCCGAAAGTGCCGCGCACCTGTTCAAATCTTGCTGCTTGCTGCTAGCCACAACCAGGGCATCGAAGAGCCGCTGCTCCCGGACGTCGCTCTCGGCCAGCGCCTCCGGATGCCACTGGACCCCGATGGCGAAGGGGTGGCCCTCCACTTCCACCGCTTCCACCACATTATCTGAGGCGCGAGCGGCCACGATCAGCCCTGGGGCCACGTCCTTGACCGCCTGGTGATGCAGACTGTTCACCATCAAGGGGGTGGTGTCCAGGATGTGGGCCAGACGTGTTTGGGGGGCGGCGGTGATCGTGTGGGACAGGCGGTCGCGCGGGTAGCCGGGATACCAGGTGTGCCTGTCGGCCCACTGAGCCTGGGCCTCGATGTCCTGGTAGAGGCTGCCCCCCAGGGCCACGTTCAACACCTGGATGCCCCGGCAGATGGCGAGCAGGGGCTTTCCCTCGTCCACGGCCCAGTGGACCAGAGTGAACTCAAATTCATCCCGCTCAGGAGAGAGGCGGCCGAGCTTTTCGTGGGGCGACTCGCCGTAATGGGCGGGGTCCACGTCCGCGCCGCCCGACAATAACAGGCCATCCACCAGATCGTAGATGGTCCGCAGCAGGGTCTTATCCCTCAGCGGAGGGATCAGAAGCGAAGCAGCGCCAGCCCTGGTCAGGGCCTGGACGTAAGTCTGGCTCTGGCCAAAGCGTGGGGGGTGCTCATCCAGCGTGGGCTGGTCGTCCATGCAGGTAATGCCGATGATAGGTGCTCGCTTGTTTGTCATTCAGGAACTCCTGTTGGCGATGGTGATAGTTTATTATATTATAACGCATTAAGAGAGGATTGCCAACAAGGATTCTGCCGACGGGTGCATCCCAAAATTTAGGCGGCTTTTGGGGCGGGGTGGAGAGATGACCAAACATCGTCCCACTGTCCACTTAGCAGAACACTGCGCAAGGCAAGCATGGCTTGCGCCCCATCTCGACTCCAGCGCATGCCAGCCTGTTTCAGCCGGGCCTGCACCACCACTTTACAACCCGATTCCACCGAGCCACTCCCAACAGGATAGCCTTCTTGACGATACCGCTCATAGTCCATACGCCGTCGGTTGTGGAAGATGTAAGTGATCGTATGCCACACTTTCTCCGCAATCGGCGCCCCACGAGGACACAGCTTCCTGATTTCGTGCAGCAAGGCGCGTAACTGACCGGCCCACAATAGACACTTTTGCTGCTCCACCCAGGCCACAGTCTGTGGCTCGCCCTGGCCCAGCAAGCTATTGGCCGCCGCCCACAGCTTCTCTACGGCATGCCACCAATCAATGATTTCTATGCAGGGCGCATAACACATCAAAATGATGAGCCAAATCCAGCGGGCGCCATCATTGATACTCACGATTTTCAGAGCTTTCTCTAAACCCCGCCGACAGGCCTCGGCCCACTGGTGCCTGGCAAATTCTTTGGCCTCCCATAGCCCCGCCCGATAGCTGTGCTTGCTCAACCGCACCTCTTTCTCTTCATCCCGCTCTAGTTGCACCTCCGCCTCCACGGCCGAGATGGTCGCTACTTTGATCTCCTTCCACCCCTCCTCCCGAATATTGATCAGCGCCCCGTCCAAACACACGGCCATTACTTCACTATCAGGCTCCGGAATGTTGCGCCACACTACCTCCATATCTTCCTCTCTGCTCGGCACTTGGACCGTGGCCTCCGCCTCGGCCTCTTGCTGTTCCATCAACTTTCCACCATATTCTTGCACTAACCGCCCCAGGCTACTCTTCGACATCGGGATCTTGGTCGATGCTTGAAAGCTCTCTGCCGCACGCCCCAGCGAGGCTATCTCCACCCCCAGCCGCACGGCCTGTTTGATCGTCTCCGGCGTCCAACTATGCTTCACCAGCCTCAATTCCCGGTCCAGGGGGAAAAATCCCCCCTGCACAGGGGGGACAATGGTAGTATGCTCGATGCAGCTTGGTCTCTCCTTCGAGACAGGCTACCTCTCTTTTCGGTTCACCTTTATACTCCATCATCCCTCCGCATTTCTCACAAACTATCCCTTCCACTACTTCTCCACTCCCATGCTGACGGGCTAACTGCCCCAGAAGCTCTCCCATTAGCTCTCGTCGCCGGGGAGTCACCTGAGCTGCTATCTCGTCAAAGCTCGGCTTGGGATGTTGCTCTCGCCATTCATGAAGCTCATCGTACATCTCTGCCGCAGCGTTCACAAAGTGCTCTTTCTCTTTCTTCTGTTGACTCAAGCTCCTCATTTCTCACCTCTGTTTTTATATTTGATGGGTTCACCCATTTTACCCCAAAACCCCGCTTCCCCAAAATTTGGGATAGACCCATCCGTATTGTGTCGTTGGCGATTCTCTCTTACCTGTGGTACAATAATATCTGGATGTGGAGCAGCACATTTTATCGTGCAAAAAAGGAGAAAGGAGATCAAAATGCGAAACATCTCTATCGGAAGAGTGTTTGTATTCTGGCTGGTTCTAACCCTGGCGGTGGGCTTTTCCCTGCCACATGTCTCGCCGATGGAAGCGGCCCATGCCCCACCCGCTGTCAACGAGCTCACCAGCGAGGAACTCGAACAGCGGGCGATGGATGCCTACCTGAACCTGCCCCTGTACTTCATCGCCAACCAGGGACAGGTAGATGAAAGCATCGGCTACTATGTCCAGGGCGGCGGGCATAGCCTCTACTTCACCGCCGAAGAGGTGGTCGTGGCCCTGGACGAGACTACTCTGCGGATGCGGTTCGTGGGGGCCGAAGCCACCTCACCGATTGGCGTGGCGAAGACGGCGGCCACAGTCAACTACTTCATCGGGAACGACCCGGCGAAGTGGCACTCGGACATCCCCACCTACGGCCAGGTGGTCTATCATGACCTCTACCCGGGCATAGAGGTGCGCTATGCCGGGCAGACGGGGGCGCTCAAGTACACCTTGGTGGTGCAGCCTGGGGCGGACGTTTCGCAAATCCGGCTGGCCTTCGGGGGCGCGGCCGGGTTGCGCCTGGACGAAGCGGGCAATTTGCTCATCCTGGCCGGGGGAAGCGAGTTGAAGGACACCAGGCCCTACGCCTACCAGGAGATTGGCGGGCGGCGGGTGGAGGTGGAGACGGAGTTTGTGTTGCACGGGGTGCGCACCTGCGGCTTTGCGGTGCGGGGCGCTTACGATCCCCGCCATCCCCTCATCATTGACCCCGCCCTGCTCTACTCCACCTACCTGGGAGGGGGCAGTTATGACGAGGGCTATGGCATCGCCGTGGACGGGGCAGGCCACGCTTACGTGACGGGAGAGACTAACTCCGCCGACTTCCCCACCAGGAACGCTTATGATACTACTCCGGGCGGCAGTGATGCCTTTGTCGCCAAGATAGACACCACCAAGGGCGGCAATCCCTCCCTCATCTACTCTACCTACCTGGGGGGAGACTTTGCTGGTGACTGGGGCTATGGCATCGCCGTGGACGGTACCGGCAACGCTTACGTGACGGGAGAGACTGAGTCCAGCGACTTCCCCACCACCGCGGGCGCATTCGACACGACCTGCGGCACCGATGGCACCTGTAACGTTGACGCCTGGAATTACTACAGCGATGTCTTTGTCACCAAACTCAACGCCACGGGGAACGCCCTGCTCTACTCCACCTACCTGGGGGGGAGTAATTATGACTGGGGCAATGGCATCGCCCTGGACGGGGCAGGCCACGCTTACGTGACGGGAGTGACTCAGTCCAACGACTTCCCCACCCAGAACGCCTATCAGGGATACCAGGGGGGCAATGATGCCTTTGTCACCAAGATAGACCCCACGCAAACCTACACTGACTCCCTGGTCTACTCCACCTACCTGGGGGGGTGGGGGTGGGACAGAGGCTATGGCATCGCCGTGGACGGGGCGGGCCACGCTTACGTGACGGGCTATACTGAGTCCACCGACTTCCCCACCCAGAACGCCTATCAGGGAGACCAGGGGCAATCTGATGCCTTTGTCACCAAGATAGACCCCACGCAAGTCCTTACCCCTTCCATGCTG
>CAZYHC010000069.1:0-23887 GCA_964646625.1 uncultured Anaerolineales bacterium | reverse complement strand
CGGCGACGGGCCGCACGTCGTCGTTGGGGGCCAGGCCGGATACGGCCACCACCCCACCCGGCGGGGAAAGGCGCTCGCCGAAGATGGTCGCCGTCTGCTCGGCGCGGGTCTTGCCGCTGTGACGGATTTGATGCACCTCCAGGCCCAGCCGTCCCACGTGCGCGGCCACCCGTTGCACCTCCTGGCGGCCACGCTCGGTCAGTGGGCGGGCGGGGTCCACGCTTTTCGGCTCGGCTTCGCCGTGTCGCACCAGGTAGACTTTCACCGACTCACTCCTCCTCCCTGTTAAGTTTCAGCCCCGTTTTTACCTTCTGCTACGGCTGTTTTTGACCCTAGCAACAACACAGACTGCGCAATCCGTTTGAGTGGCCTGATTTTTTAAAGGTTATGGCTTTCGAATCTATTTGTGATGGGCAATCTGCGGTCTTTCCCAAAGGCGCGGTGGGAGATACGCACGCCGGGCGGGCCTTGTCTCCTTTTATACTCAGCTTTGTCCACCATAGCGATCACTCGCCGCACCGTCTCTTTCTCGTGGCCCAGGGCCACGATTTCGGCCGCGCTCATGTCCTCTTCCACGTAAGCCTCCAGGATGGGGTCCAATACGGGATAGGGGGGCAGGGAATCGGAGTCTTTCTGGTCAGGTCTGAGTTCAGCGGAGGGAGCTTTCTCGAACACGCGGCGGGGGATGATCTCGGCGGCGGCCTGTTCATTCACGTAAGCGGCCAGTTCGTAGACCATTCCTTTCAACACGTCCTTGATCACCGCAAATCCGCCCGCCATGTCGCCGTAGAGAGTGCAATAGCCCACGCTGGCTTCGCTCTTATTGCCTGTGGTCAGCACCAGCCAGCCGAATTTGTTGCTCAGGGCCATCAGGATATTGCCTCTGATGCGGGCCTGGATGTTTTCTTCGGCCACGTCCGGCGGATGCCCGGCGAAGGGGACGGCCATCATTTCCAGGTAGGCTTGAAAGGTCTGGTCAATGGGGATGGTCAATAGCTCGATGCCTAGATTTTCGGCCAATTGGCGGGCGTCGGTACGGCTCCCTTCGGAGGAATAGGGCGAAGGCATATAAACGCCGATCGCGTTTTCGGCCCCCAGAGCCTCGACGGCGATGGCCGCCGTCAGCGAAGAATCGATACCCCCCGAAAGGCCGACGACCACCTTCTGAAAGCCGTTCTTGCGCACGTAATCGCCGGTGCCCAGCACCAAAGCCCGATAGACCTCCGCCACAGGCTCCAGGCGCGCTACCTGGGGGCGAGACAGGGGCGGCTTCCTGTCCCCGGTTTCGGATAGAACCACTTTATCCAGCACCTCGTCCACGAACAGCTTCTCTTTGCGGCGGCGGGGGTCGTGCAAACGCTGGCGAAACACGCTCTCTACATCGACGTCGAGCACCACAAAATCTTCTTCAAACTGTTTGCCTCGGGCCAGGCATATGCCTCTTTCATCGAGGATGAGGCTATCGCCGTCAAAGATCAGTTCATCCTGTCCGCCCACCAGGTTGACAAAGGCCACGACCGCCACGTTGTCCGCCGCCCGTGTGGCCAGCATCCTCTCCCGGTGGAGTCCTTTGCCGGCGTGGTAGGGAGAAGCAGAGATGTTGATCAACACCTCCGCCCCGCCCAGGGCCTGGGTCACGGCCGGGCCGACCGGATACCAGATATCTTCACAGATGGAAACTCCCAGTGGCACGCCGTTGACCACAAAGAGGGGACACTCTCGTCCGCTCCCGGCCTGAAAGTACCGTTCCTCGTCGAAAACGGCGTAGTTGGGGAGATAATGCTTGCGGTACAGGCCGGCCAGTGCTCCGTCGTGGAGAATGGCCGCCGCATTGTAGATGTCGTTCTGGCTGTCAACGAACCCGACTATGGCGGTGATCTTTGGCGTGGCCGGCACGATCTGGTGCAAAGTATTCACATTGGCGCGGATGAATTCTGGTTTTAGCAATAGATCCTCAGGGGGATACCCTGTTATGGCCAGTTCGGGAAAAGCTACCACATCGACCCTCAACTTTCGAGCCTGCTCGATGTAGCCGATAATCTTATCCCGGTTGCCTTCCAGGTCGCCGACAGTGGTGTTGATCTGGGCCAGGCCGATTCTCAGGGCACGTCGCACTCCGCCACCTCCTGTTCTAGAGACTTTCCCGCAGATCCCGAACCGGCGCGAATTTATAACAAACTTTCGTAATAATATAGAGAGACGGTCGCCAAGACCGATTGACGATCGCCTCCCAGATCAGCGAGGATAATTTTGCTATCTTAATCTTTCTCACCGGCTTGATGGGCTATAATGATAGCTTCAGCCACTTCCTTCATAGGACGGCGGGTGTTCATGCTCATTTTTTGGATGCGTCTGAACGCTTCAGCTTCGGTGAGACCCTGGGTATCCATCAGGATGCCCTTGGCGCGATCCACCAGCTTTCTTGTTTCCAGGGCGGTTTGCAAGTCGCCCACTTCTTTTTCCAGAGCGTTTAACTCTGCAAAGCGGGCCAGGGCCACCTCGATGGCCGGCGCCAGGTCGGATTCACGGAAGGGTTTGACGATGTAGCCCGCCACTCCCGCCTCCTTGGCCTGCTCGATCAGGTCTCGCTGGCTGAAAGCGGTCAGGAGCAGGACAGGCGCGATCTTCTCTTCAGTCAGGAGCTTGGCCGCTTCAATGCCATCCATGTCGGGCATCTTGATATCCATGATCACGATGTCGGGTTTGAGCTCCCTGGACAGATTGACCGCGCTGCGGCCATCACCTACCTCTCCCACCACCAGGTAGCCCAGGTTGGTCAGCATCTCTCTGAGGTCCATGCGGATGATCGACTCATCGTCAGCGACGATTACGCGTATTCGGTCCAAAGTTCTTCACCTCCTAGAGGCAGTTTAGGAAAAGCGACGATAGCGGCTGTGCCGCCATTGACATCTTTCAGATCAAATTTTCCCTTCAGGTCGTCTTGTACCAGGGTGCGCACGATGCGCAGCCCCAGGCTGCCGTCCTGGCTCAGATCGAAATCGAGGGGCAGCCCTCCTCCGTCGTCAATAACCTCGATAGCCAGGCTATCGCCCTCATCCTGCAGGTGAACGGTGATCGTTCCTCCACCCTCTCCACGTTGATAGCCGTGCTCCACCGCGTTCTGAAGGAGTTCGCTGACCACCAGGGCACAGGCCGTAGCCTGTTGCGCAGGCAGATACAGATTAGGGCCGCGCAGGTCGAAACGAATGGGTTTGTCAGGATCCAGGACCCCCTGGCTCATCTGGTTGATGATGCGTTGACTGACCTCTCTGATATTAATAACCCTGGCCTCCTGACTGGACAGGAACTCGTGCACCACGGCCACGCTCAGGATGCGGTTGATGCTGGCCTGCAAGGCCTGTTGTACCTCTTCCAGCGCGGTGCGTCGGGCCTGCATCCGCAACAGGGAGGCGATGGTCTGCAAATTGTTTTTGACGCGGTGGTGGATCTCCTGGATCATGGCCGATTTGACCTTTAGCTCCTGCTCTTTGCGCCGCGCTTCGGTCTCGTCATGGATGGTCAGCATCACTCCTACCAGGCGGGACTCTGGCAGATTCGGCCACAAACGTTGGAGAAGGCCCCGGCGGTGAGGAGCATACAGTAAAGGAATGCCTTTCTTGATCCAGACGCGCTCTCCTTCCTCCACCTCCTCCTCGATGCAGCGCCGGGTATCCAGAACGACCGTAACCAGGGCGTCGTCCTGGGTATCCAGGCTGGCGAGCCGCCTGCCCAAGGGGTTTTCCAGGTGGCCTAATTTACGGTAGAGGTTGGTAGCAATGCCGCTCATATAGCGGATGCGTTTCTGAAGGTCCACCACCACGATACCATCGTGCTCGCCGAAAGAAGAGAGAGCCTGAGCGCCTTCCAATTCGCCCCTCAGCAGCATCTCTTGAAGCTGGCGCAGGGCCTTTTGAAAGACCTTGCTTCGATGGCGGAGTCGTTCGTGCTCGATCAGGTTGGTCTCGATGCTCAACGCCCCCACCACCCGTCCCTGGTCATCGCGAATGGGATGAACCTCTTGCACGATGGGAGCTCCGTCGGCGATGTAGTCCAGGTTGCCCCGCGAAAAACGGTTGCGGTTCAGGGCGCGGAAAATAGAAGGTTCCTGGGCGGCAGTGACCTTACGACCGAGGATCGGTTTAGGATGAATGGGCCGCATAGAGTGAGGCCAGGTCTGGGCCACGACCACGGCTTCTTCGGCCTCTAATCGACAGAACATCAAGGCATCAGCCCGGCTCAGGTCTGCCACCAGCGCCATGCCAGCCTCAATTTTTCGTAAAAAGGCGATATCCTCTTCGGTCAGGTCCTCACACCTGTAGACGACTTCGTCCATGATCCCTCAGCCTCGACGGTGATCTTTTCTTTCCCCCGACGCTTTCTCATACTCATTATACTACAAATCGGTCTGTTTGAAAAGTTAGCGGTGATTGGAATGGCGGAAGTCGTGGAAGGGCGGAAGACGCGGCAGGGTACAGGCCGCGGCTTAAGGTGGCGGGAGAGGTCACGGGCTTTGGGTTTTGAAGCGTCTCAGCCACAGGCCAATGAGGGGCATTTTAAGCCGGTAGCGGCCGCCCTGTTCGGTCAGCAGCTCGCGCTGGGTCAGTCCTTCCAGGGTCTCCAAGACGGTGGGGAGGTCCGGCGTCGGGCCCTGATCGGCCAGCAGGCGGGCCAGGTCGCTGTGGGTGGCCCAGCCCTCGGGCTGGTGGGCCAGGGCGATCAGGATAGCGCGCTCCAGAGGGGCGGCCTGGTCCCACGTGTAGCTGAAGTGAGCCTGACCCAACTGGACCACCTCCTCCAAAACGTGATTGACGTCGGGCAGGGTGATGTAATTTTTCCGGGCCTGATTGCGGTAGTTGACCAGGGCGAAGCACAAAAGCTGGAGGAAATAGGGGTGTCCTGCGGTCACCCGCAGAATCTTGTCGAGGGCCAGGTCGTCGTAAACTACGTGATAGGGGCGCACCGGCTCGGCGATGAGGGCGCGGGCGGCGGTATCGTCCAGGGCCCCAATGCGATGGTAGAAGGCGATGTTGAAAAGCACCGACCAGTAATCGGTGGTCATCTCCTCCAGGCGGTGGGTGCCGGCAAAGATGAAAGCCAGCCGTTCCTTGTGTTGCATGAGGTGGCGCAGGTAGGGAAAGATCAGGGGGGGCAGTTTGCCCTGATGGACCCGGATTTCCAGCTCCTCGAACTCGTCGAAAAGGAGCAATAGCTGCCTGCCGGCCAGCACCCGGTAGACGCCAGGCAGGAAGCGGCGTTCGAAGGTTTCTTTGGGCCCGGCCTGGAAATCTTCCAGCGGGGGGAGGCTCGCCGCGCCATTCAGGGCGTCGCCGATCTCCCAAGCCAGGTCGCGGAAAAAGTGGGGCAGGCCGGCATCGATGCCCAACGATTGACCATCGACGTAGACGGATACGTAATCGGCAGACAGGCGTTGCGGTAAGCGTTTCAGGATGGAGGTTTTGCCCGTGCGGCGTTCGCCGATCAGGATCAGGATTTTCTGCTGCGCGGCGCCGGCCAGATAACCCTCGATGAAGGCAAAGACGTCCTCCCGCCCGAAGAAGAGGGTGCTATCGGGCCGCAGGGGAGCGCCCGGCGAGTAGGGGTTGGGCATAAGCGAGAACTCCTCGGCCACGTGCAGCGGTAGAACCTGGTCGGCGAAGGCTGCCCAGTGATCCTGGCCCGTCCGGTCGTCGTAGCGCAGGGCGAACTCCACCCGAAAACCGTCTGCGGTCAGGGGTTCGAGGGGCCAGGTCTGCTCCACCATCTCTCCGGCGGAGAGCAGGGGGATCTCCTGCTCTTCTAACATCGCTCGATAGGTGGGATGAGGGATCAAAGCCACGCGGAGGCGTTCGGCTGGCCCCTGACCGATATTTTGAACCCTGATCACCAGGTCCACCGGGCCGGTGGTAGGCAGGTGACGGGTCTTGAGCGTGACTTCCGGCTGGGCCTGGCCCTGAACCTCCCGCAGAGCGTTGTTGATCAGGGTGGTCCAGTTTTTGACCAGGCTGGCGAAGACGACCCGTTCTGGAAGACGCAGCTTATCCTCGGCGCTGTTCCGCAGATGCTCCAGGGCGGTGACCAGATAGGCCACCTTATCCAGCACCCCGCTGACGTGTTGATATTTGCGCAGATCATCGACCACCGCAGACATGATCTGGAGCGGATACTCCAGAGCCAGCGGGGCCGAGAACTGGCCCACAAAGGCCGGACGCAGGGCGGTGATCCGGGCTATGGAGTTGGCCCGCGCCGCCTCCTCCAGGGTACGGTACAGGTGGCTCACTTCCGCTCCCCAACGCCAACTCTCGTCCAGGGGGGGCTTCAGGGCCTCGGTTATAAAAGTCAGTCCCGGGCGCAAGGTATCTGCTCCTCGCAGTAGCTCCCGGTAGCCGACGGCCAGCCGCGCCACCTGCGGATGACCGTCGGCCTGAGCGTAAAGGGCCAGATGGGGCAAAACTTCCACCGCCTGTTCTGGCTGGTCGAGGAGATCGTAGAGAAGGGGTAGAGCCTCGGTGGGGTTCTTTTTAAGGCTCTGAAAAAGGTGATAGCCGTGGTCCACAGGCTGCCACAAAGGACGGCGGAAACGCAAAACCAGACAGTACAGCAGGGCCTCGACCCCAGCCAGAATCGCGCTCAGGCTCACGGTCACGGCCAGCACGTCGAGGTGGGCCTCAAACAGGTAGGAAACCAGGCGGTGCAGGAAGGCCAGGCCATAGGGAGAGAGGTAGTCTGCTTCGGTCAGGCCGTATCTGGCCAGGGCCGCATCGCCCAGCACCACGTTCAACGCGGCGGCTATAAACATGACGTAGAACACCGCCCCGCCCGTAGCGCCGGCCACCGCCCCGGCCCGCAGCCGCGACCGCAGCCGTGAGGGGGGCCTGGAGACCTGATAAGCGGCCAGAGCCCCACCACCGAACAGCACCAGCGGAAACAGAAAAGCCAGCGGAGCCGAAAGCAACCCCAACGAGTAGCTCATGGTCAGCAAAAAGTTTTCCTGGCCTTGAATCCCGGCAATGATCTTGCCTACCAGAGCGTAGACCGGGGTAAACAGGCCCAAAGAGGCCATGATTCCTAACAGGATACCCACCATCACCCCGGCGCGCAGGTCGCCTTCGGAAGGGTCGGGCAGAGTGGGCTCCGGCCTCAGACGGGCAGCCAGCATCCAGCCGCCCACCGCTCCCAGCAGGGTCAAAGGCAGCCAGGGCACCATGCCCGACGGCAAAGACAAAAGTGGGAATTCGGCCAGCACCGCCAGCCGCAGGGAAGGCCGAATCACGGCCAGCCCGGCACTGAGGGCCAACCCCACCAGCGCCCCCCAGAAAGCTCCTTCCATCCGATTGGGCGGCGAGTGTGCTCCAGCCACCACCACCGCCCACAGGTCCTCGACCTTCGACGGCAGCGGGAGAGGCCGAACACGCTCCCTGATGGACCGAACCCGGACCCCACCTAACGCCCCCGCCAGACCGCAGACCAGGAAAAAAAGGACGTAGCCCCACGGCCCGGCCCCGGTAATGAGGCTGACCAGACGGCGACTCAAGACAAAGGCCGAGCCGAAGGAAAAGCCTCCAGCCAGAAGACCCAGAGCCGCCCCCCAACCGCCGCTGCGCCACAGGTCGGCGGGAGAGGGGCGGGGAGCCACTGGCTCCTGGTCTTTGCCTTCGGCCGGAGCTTCTGGTTGAGGGCGCAGACTACCCAGTACCACCCCGATGATCGTCCCCACCAGCAGAACGATTACCACGCTCAGGTAGGACCACCGCATGATGTCCAACAGGCTGGCAGCCACGTCCCTGGTGAAAGTTTCGGCGTCCCGTAGGTGGGGTTCGAGGGCGTAGATGAACAGCGGCGCAGAACCACGCAGCACTACCGCCGGGCCGATCAGGGCCGCGTACACTATCAGGGCCGCCACCAGGCCGGTCAAGGCCCCGGCCGTTATCCCCCCCAGGCCGACCGTCCGCCCCTGCCAGACCAGCAGGGCCAGCCCCAAAGCGGGCCCCAGGATCAGCAAGGCGACGTGCAACGGCTGCGGCAGTCCCAGCCCCCTCCAGCTTGCCACGTAGCGGGCCGGAAAGAAGTGGTAGAAGGGATAAAAGCAGGCTATCACCAGGGACAACCCCACCCACAGACCGTTCACGATGCTCTTTTTCCGCATGGCGTCACTCCTCCGATTAGAGCCACAGAGGGCACGGAGAACACAGAGAAAAGTTTTTCCCCCTGTGAACTCCTGTCCTCTACGGCGCTTAATCCGTTAGATTTGACTCTTTTACAGACCAGACGACAGGAGGTTCCATATCAGATTGGCCACGCTCACGTAGAAATTACCTCCTGGTGCGCCAATAAACCGGAAGGGGAGGTCCGGCGCGCCAAAGAAGGGGCGCAGGGTCCAGGCCATCTGGGTGCCGACGAAACTGTAGATCGCAATCCAGCCCCAGAGGACGGGCGAGCAACCCGGGCGCTGGCTCTCTTCCTGCTGGGCGATCGTCATGCCGCGCACCAGGAAAACCAAACCGCATACCCCGGTCAGGCTCAGCACGATCACGTTAAGCAGGAGGAAGAAGGCGTAATTGGGCGCCGTCAGCCAGAAGAAAATAGCGATGGGAGCGAAAGAGAGGGTCAGCACCGCAGTGGTGGTAATGGCCGTCAGCACCAGGGCCAGGGTTTGGGCCAGGGTCAGCCTGGAGCCGAAAAGCAGGTTGAAGAAGTACAGGGTGGGCAGACAGATGAGCAGCGTGATCAGGAAGAGGATGGGCAGTTTCACCGCCGAGGAGACAGCCTGTTGGATGCTATTGGAGCTGCCCATCACCGCCCCGTAGAGCGCCAGGAAGAGGGCGGCACTGATCGACATGTCTCTGATCTTGGCCGCAAGGTTGTGGCCCGCCTTGATCTCTTCGAAGAAAACTGCCTGCTGGCGCAGGATGTGCTCCGTCACGTTAAAGGCGTCTGTAAAGCGAAATAAAGTGATATCGGTCGTCATTTTGGCTTCCATTTTTTATTTCCCTCCTTGCAAAGTATGCATTACTATCTCCGGCGGACACAGGAAACGTACGCGGGGCATGCCGCCCCCTTCCATTCCCAGCCCCCGGCTGACGTACAGGTAAGTTGTTCCTTCGTGGTAGAGCCCGGCCTCGTACCGTTTGCCGTAGATGGAAGAGGTCACTATCGCCCCGTGGAAGGGCAGGCGAATCTGCCCCCCGTGAGTGTGCCCGGCCAGGTACAGGTCCATGCCTTCGTCCACGGCCTTTTCCACGAGGTCGGGCGAGTGATAGAGCAGGATGGTGAAAGCATCGTCCGGCACGCCCTCCAGGGCCCGGTCGAAACGAGGGTAGTCGATCGTCAATTTGTGGCTGCAAGCCACGCCTATGACGTAAACCTCCTGCCCGTGAACGTCCAGGCGGACGTGCTCGTTTTCCAGGACGACCACCTCCAGGCCGTCGAAGAGCCTGGCGGTCAAATCCACCCCATCGACGCTGCCCCGCACGGCGTAGATGCCGTACCGGGCTCTAAGCTGGCTGACCAGGGAACGGAAATCGTCTATGGCGGTCTCGTCGCCCAGATAGGACATGTTAAGATAATCGCCGGTGAACACGATTAGATCCGGCTCCAACTCGTTCACCCGGCGGACAAGCGCCCTCTCCCGCGCCGTGGTCCGTTCTACGTGGGTGTCGGACAGATGCACGATCCGCAGGGGCGGCATCTCGGCGGACAGGTCGGCAAAGGTCAGGTTCACCTGGGTGGTTCTCAGGTCAAAAGGCCCATAAAGGTAGCCGTAAAAGAACAGCCCGAAAATGACCAGGTTGGTAGCCAGCAGGGTGCCCAGGGGCGCGGCCCAGGACATCGTGGGCCGGGGCCAGGGCAGGATTCGAGCCGATACTCGTCTCCAGCCGGCCAACACGACGAGAGGCAATAACCATAACGTCCTGAAGACAGCCATCAGCAGGAAGCAGGCCCCAACACCTTTAGCCGGGGCGAAGGAGAACCCAAACGGGCTGAGACTGGTCATCAATATCCAGTCGAGCGAGATGAAGAACAGGGTTATGAGCGAAGCAGCCCAGACCATCCTCTTCTTTCTGGAGACCAGCCCCCACAACCTGGCCCTGGCTGCTCCCAGGATGAGCGAAAGACCAATAGCTCGTGCGTCGAAACTCATTACGTGTACCTCCTGTTTGTCTTTTCGCTCCAAGCATACCACAAAAATGGGCCGCTGATAAGGAAAAAAGGGGGAAAATTTGGTGAAAGTCGAGCGTGGAAAAAATCCCGCGCGCTCCAGGGTGCGAGTCTCTGCGTTCAAACCCGGAAGGTATAACCCACGCCGCGCACGTTGGCGATGCAGTCCGCCGCCGGGCCTAGCGCCTGGCGCAAATTTTTGATGGTGGCTTTCAGCCTTTCGGGGTCTTCCACGTATTCCTCTTCCCAGACGGCCCGCTCCAACTCCTCGTAGCCGATCACCTGATCGGCCCGCTCCATCAGGTAAGCAAACAGGCGCAACTGCAAGGGGGTCAGCTTTAAAGACTGGCCCTGGAAGAGGACGATTTGCCGCCGGTAATCGATAGTGTAGGGCGCCACCTGGAGGAGGTGGGGCACTTCCTGGCGGCGCACGAAGTCGGCCAGGGCGCTGAAAGCGTACTGCTCGCCCGACTCCCCACCCGATACGATTAGACAGGCCCGCGCCAGCTCTTCCAAAATGGCCTGGGATTGGCTGGCAGCCGATAGAGTAGCCAGCGCATAGCGCCCTTCATCGCTCAGGTTGCGCCAGTAGTAGGTCAGGTGCGGCTCGGCCTCGGCCTGGAAGCGTGTCGGCCAGTCTTCCAAATGCTGTTCACCCTGGAGGGCGGCGAAGGCGTGGTAAGCGGCCACCTGGAGAAAAAAGGGATGGCCTCCAGCCAGGGCCAAAATCTGTTCCAGGACGTGGGGGGGAAAGCTCAGCCCGGCCCTGGCAGCCATGTCCGAGATCATGGAACGAGCTTCGTCCTGCGGCCAAAGGCCCAGGTTCAGGGGCAGAAAGATGTTGAAAAAAGGAGAGGTCAGGGCGCTGGCGTCGGCATAGGTCAACTCCAGCAGGGAGCGGACCGAGGCGGTGACGTAGACCACAGGATGCCTGGTGGTCAGCGCACGCAGGCCCGAAAAAAAATCGAGGCCCAGACAGGGGTTGTGGCTCAGGCCCTCGAATTCGTCCAGCAGCAAGACGAGCTTGTGCCCCCGCGCCGTCAGGCGGCGAATGGCCCGCTCAAACTGGCGATAGCTCTCCACTTCCGACCGCAAGCCGGAGACGCCGAGGTGGTCGCTTAACTCCTCCAGCCATATGCGGCACACTTCCGCCTGCTCGCTCCCCTCCAGGCCCGCACAGGACAGGTAGACGAAGACGTATTCGTCCGGCGATAGACCGTGAGAGGTCTGAACCTCCGACAGGTGGAGGAGCAGGGAAGTCTTGCCGATCCGCCGGGGGCCGGTCAGGGAGACACTTTGTCCCTGGCGCACCAGATCGCAGAGCTGCCTCACCTCTCGTTGGCGGCCGTAGAAATGGCGTGGGTCACAGATCGGCTGGCGATGGTAGAAAGGGTTTTTGTGGTCCATGATCATGGATAATTATATCATCCCTCTGCATTCACAGCAACTTTTGAATCGCGGAGGACAAAGAGAAAAGACGGCCTTTTGAGCCGTCTTTTTTTGATGCCCATGCCTCTTCAGGCTTTAGTGGTATTCGGACTCAGATCGTCGCAGTAGTCACGCGGGAAGAGCGTATTGAGTATCAATGCCTCTTCAGGCTTTAGTGGTATTCGGACGAGAAACTTAAGCTCTACGACAAAGATTCGGATGGTGGTGGTATCAATGCCTCTTCAGGCTTTAGTGGTATTCGGACGACCGATGGCGTTGGGGCAAATTCTCAAGAGCTACGTATCAATGCCTCTTCAGGCTTTAGTGGTATTCGGACAGAAAAACTTCGCTCAGCTTCAGCCAGGGATGTTATTTGTATCAATGCCTCTTCAGGCTTTAGTGGTATTCGGACAACTTAAAGGGGAGGTAGCTATGGAGAAAATACTGATAAGTATCAATGCCTCTTCAGGCTTTAGTGGTATTCGGACGACCTTCTTGATAATGTCTATCTGCACCAGTACCTCGTATCAATGCCTCTTCAGGCTTTAGTGGTATTCGGACGGTGATTTCTTTCTTAATCCCCCTGCTGTCTAGATATGTATCAATGCCTCTTCAGGCTTTAGTGGTATTCGGACAGGGGGAGATTGGGCCGCGTGCGTCCCTCAAGGAGAGTATCAATGCCTCTTCAGGCTTTAGTGGTATTCGGACAGGAAACGACCTTACTGGTCCTGATGATACGGGTCAGGTATCAATGCCTCTTCAGGCTTTAGTGGTATTCGGACAGCGGCGGCAAAGCGAGCCGATGCCCATGTAGGGCGTATCAATGCCTCTTCAGGCTTTAGTGGTATTCGGACCCCGATGGTTGATCGGGGCACCGGCGAGAAAAAACGGTATCAATGCCTCTTCAGGCTTTAGTGGTATTCGGACATGTCCACGAAGAGGCCAGGCCGGAACGTGGGGCTGGTATCAATGCCTCTTCAGGCTTTAGTGGTATTCGGACCACGTCCTCAAGCTCATACCCGACTTCTTCTACGAAGTATCAATGCCTCTTCAGGCTTTAGTGGTATTCGGACTTGAACCACATTCAGGAGGTAACATTATGGGAAAAGGTATCAATGCCTCTTCAGGCTTTAGTGGTATTCGGACACGACCCGGAGGTGCGCCATTACCCCTCGAAGAGCCGTATCAATGCCTCTTCAGGCTTTAGTGGTATTCGGACAGGGATCGGGGATAGGCGGTCCGGGTGTATTGTTCGTATCAATGCCTCTTCAGGCTTTAGTGGTATTCGGACTTCATTCTCCTTATGGTTTGGAACGAACTCAAAGATGTATCAATGCCTCTTCAGGCTTTAGTGGTATTCGGACAGACATCGGCGAGGTCACGTCGGCGTCCGTTGAATCGTATCAATGCCTCTTCAGGCTTTAGTGGTATTCGGACTGTATGTGGGAGATACCAGGACGCTGAATTTCACACCGTATCAATGCCTCTTCAGGCTTTAGTGGTATTCGGACTGCCAAAAGGCTGCGCGAGATGGCGATCTGGATTTGTATCAATGCCTCTTCAGGCTTTAGTGGTATTCGGACATCAGGCGAGGGGGCGGAATGGACCGACATCCTCACGTATCAATGCCTCTTCAGGCTTTAGTGGTATTCGGACTAGGTCTGCCAGGTCCCGACGGCCATGCCGTGCGAGGTATCAATGCCTCTTCAGGCTTTAGTGGTATTCGGACTACCAGATGCTGCCCGGCCTGGCCCAGGAGAGGATAGTATCAATGCCTCTTCAGGCTTTAGTGGTATTCGGACACCGCAACGCGGCCAGGGATGGCGATGCCTATCTGGTATCAATGCCTCTTCAGGCTTTAGTGGTATTCGGACTTGCCGCAGTTGGAGGCGCTGGTGTTCTGGGCGAGGAGTATCAATGCCTCTTCAGGCTTTAGTGGTATTCGGACTTTGGAATTCAGCATCGTATCCGTCCCCATAAATCGTATCAATGCCTCTTCAGGCTTTAGTGGTATTCGGACTGGGACCGAGGCAGACCAGATGATCGTCGTCGAGGGCGTATCAATGCCTCTTCAGGCTTTAGTGGTATTCGGACGATGAGGAGCATAGCCAGGAGGGCCCGGCCCATCGGGGGTATCAATGCCTCTTCAGGCTTTAGTGGTATTCGGACACGTCAAACAGGTCTTGAACGTGGCTGGCCTGAATAGGTATCAATGCCTCTTCAGGCTTTAGTGGTATTCGGACTGGCACGATTACGACCCCACGCCGGACGCTATCTGGGTATCAATGCCTCTTCAGGCTTTAGTGGTATTCGGACTTCTTTCGGTTAAATGGTCTAGTCCAGTTTTCACAGGTATCAATGCCTCTTCAGGCTTTAGTGGTATTCGGACAAGAGATAAGTAATTGTCGCGAGTGTGAATTGCCCAGTATCAATGCCTCTTCAGGCTTTAGTGGTATTCGGACAGAATCCTTTCGAGACGAGAAGCATCCTTTAATAACGTATCAATGCCTCTTCAGGCTTTAGTGGTATTCGGACTCATACTGCCCCAGCACGCGGTTAGCATTGAGCATGTATCAATGCCTCTTCAGGCTTTAGTGGTATTCGGACTGGAAGAATACGTCATGATGCACTGGAAGGACCTGGAGTATCAATGCCTCTTCAGGCTTTAGTGGTATTCGGACCATACAGTACCCCAGGCCACCTGAACCTTATACGCCGTATCAATGCCTCTTCAGGCTTTAGTGGTATTCGGACTGCTGTTTACACCCGGCCACTACAGCCCGTCCAATGCTTTGTTTGATGTGTCTCTCTTTTCCCTATATTTGCCTCAACTGAGTTTGCCATTTTCACCCCCAAAAGCCTTACATCAAAATGCGTGTAATTTTTGGTTTTTTTGGCCTCCTTTTCCAACCTACAAACGAAGGCTCTCGCTCTTTCGCCATTTCCTGGCATACCCTGCTCATCGGGCCAGGCGGAATCGGTTCGGTGTTCTCACTGATACCCAGTATAATACACATTGCCTTTTTTGTCAACAACCTGGCCCCGTTTGGGCGCGTCCCAGATTTTTGGTAGGTGCCTGGCACTTCCGAAAGTGCCAGGCACCTTGGTCGGGCTGCCAGATTCAGCCTGTGACCTGGCTGATAGCCTGAGTGCGCTAAAGCGCACTCCAAAGTATCAGCAAGCTTTAGCTTGCTTCAACTTTTAGCCTGAGACTTGATTCTCAGGCTTTGCTCCCAACCTCCTGGTCTGCCCCATGCCCATGGTGGTCATTCGTCCCGTGCCGGCGAAGAAGGCGAATTCGGCCAGGACGTTCAGTTCCCGTATCTTCTGGGGGTCGTCGGCCAAAATGCGGTAGCGGCAGTGGCCGGTGAAGCCCCCCACCGAGGAGGAAGGGCCATAGTGCACCACCCGGCTTTGCAACGTGTGCTCTTCCGCCGCCACCTGCTCTGCCACGAAGTCCAACAGGTCCTCGCTGAGAGGCAGCCCGGAGAAAGCCCGCCATTTGCGCACGTAGCTGCCGAAGACGGAGAGCGGCAGGGGGAAGAGCAGGTTGAGCTTGCCCTGCCGGAAAGTGGTGGGCGAGTAGAAGCCCAGGGCGATGGAACGCTCTTGGTCATTGGCCTCGTAGAGGGCCTGGTAAGAGCTGAGGCGTCCCCACCGGTTATTCTTCTCAGGCTCGATGCCGATGTCCACCAGGTTGAAAGCCTGTCTGCTAATGCTCACCTGCTGACCGTGGAAGAACTTGCCCAGCAGGATTTCGGCCAGGGCGTTGAAGACCTCTTCTGAGAGGGTGGTGTAACGCACCCAGTAGGTGCGGTCAGGGGTCACTGCCAGCGCATCCTCCACCCGAGAGAACTCGCCTCGCAGGGGGGAGACGGTGAAGGGCTTGACCCCTTTCCTTTCGTGCAATCGTTCTGAGAGCTCGGGGCTGGCCTGCCGCACCAGGTGGAGAAACAGGCCGTGCAGCGATTTGCCGATGCTGCGGCCCAGGGGGGCCACCCGATTGGGTGTGAGGTACACGACGAAGCTGGCTAACATAACCTTGATCCTTCGTGGTCGAGGTGGGAATCCACTCCAGGCAATCCTGGCCCGACGTATCGCGGGGTCGCCGCAATCGTTGCCAGAACTCGCCCTAAATGTATCACAAGCCCTTGTGAAAGTCAACAGGAGAAGCGTTTATCGGCGGTTACGGTCACCGCCCTCGGGGACGAGGGCTATGAGCAGGCGCCCAAATTTCTGGACGCGCCCCCCCAGCACGCGCCAGCTTGCGCCTAACGCTTATGTGAGGTATAATTCAGTACCAGACGAGCAGTTAGCATCAGTTCGTTTTGTGCCTTGTGATTGTCAGTGCCTACGTTATAATAGCCAATGTGTGTACCTGTACGTATGATTTATCGTGTAGCTGCTTGCGCTGTTCCTCTGCTCTAATGAGTTTAATGGAACGCAAGCCAGGTTGTGTATTCTATTTAGGAGGTAATCATGCCCATAGAGTATCCAGATTATATGAGTGAGGTGGTGGAAGCCAGCGATCGTTACGAGGTCGATGGGGTGCAATACGTCGTCTCTCTCCAACCGTCCACCGTCGCTCCAGGGGAAAGTACGGAGTTAGTTTTCGTGCTGCAAAGCACGGTGAACGCTCCTTTGGATTTCACGATCAAGCTCGGTCTCCCCAGCGGCCGCAGAAATCGTCCCTGTCAGATGTCGATAGCCGAAGAGGAGGTCACTGTCCCCCTGGAAGAGGCCCAGGTGGGCGAGTTGCGCCTCCCCATCCGTTGCGAGCCGGAAACGGTGCCCGCCGTTTATGAAATCAGGCTGGAGCTCAAAGGGAGAGCTAAAGAGCGCGGTCAGAGTATCCGTCCCAACAGAGGCCGGGGGCGGCTGAAAGACGAGATGCTCAAGAGCATGGTGGGGCTGAGGTTGGCTCCGATTGTGGGCGTGGATTTCAAAACGTCCAGGGGCAACAGGCAGACCTTCAGGCTGACCGTGGAAGGCGAGCCCGTCCCTGCGGCGGAGGTCGAGCTGGCTTCCAGCTTCACCTCTCTCTGGAAAGCAGAGGAGTTGGAGCTCCAGCGCAAGGCCATGCAGGAGGTGAACGAACGGCGCTTTCATATTATGCCGGAACTCAGCCCCCCGGTTGTTTACATCTCGCTGCTAAACGAAACTCGGAGAAATTTCCTGAACACCGGCATCGAGCTACATCTGGGGGAGGCCATTTTCCTGACCAAAATCCTGACCTTCACCGCCCTTCGTTTTCTACGACGAGAAATGTGGCAGGATGGCCTGCTGACGCCTATATTCCAGCGGACTCTGGCCCTGGATGAGCCTTTCGAGAATGCGCCTGTGCTGCTGGCCCGCTTCGGTTATAGTCACGTGACCCGCCTGGCTATCGCCATCAGCTTCGGGCTGCTGGAGGATGCTGTAAAGGAGAGACTGTGGACGGTGGAGGAGCAGGTGGGAGTCAACGAGTTCGTCGTCACTCAACTGGAAACGGGCCAAATATTGCCCGTCGAGTTCATGTATCTACCGCTTATGTTCGGGGGCCTGCTGGTAGCCGGGGAGGTGGTGATGGAAGGTGAGGAGCTCACCCACAGCCTTCAGGCTTTGGCCCAGGCCAAACAGGAGCGCATGGTCGAATTTCCCGGCGACGACGAGGAGCTTACCAGAATCTTCGCCCTTTTCGACGAGTTGCTGGAGTCTCAGATGAGAGGTTAGGGCCATTTGACAACTTGGTCCATTTGTGATATTATATGTTAGAGATTTTGCAACTTTGCGCACGTGGACATAATTTGCAACCCTGGTTTCATTAGGGATCGGCAAGGAGGTGCCAGATGAAAACCAAACTTGGCGTAATCGTGATTTTGATGCTGTTGGTAAGCGTGACTCCGGTCGAGGCGGCCCCACCGCCCACCGGGGGCACGTTCCACATCGTGCAATGGGGCGAGACCCTGGCCGTCATTGCCCATCACTACGGGACGACGGTGGAAGCCATCGTGCAGGCCAACGGTTTGACCAACCCCAATCTGATCCAGGTTGGCCAGCGATTGATTATCCCCGCCTCGGCTGTATCCTCCTCGCCCTCTGGCAGCACCCATACCGTATCTCGTGGAGATACCCTGTTCTCCATTGGCCGGCGTTATGGGGTGACGGTCAACGCCATCATGCAGGCCAACGGTCTGACCAGTACCCTGATCTACGTTGGTCAGCAGTTGATTATCCCCGCCCCCGGCAGCGTGAGCCCCCCGCCGGGGAATCCTTCCGACGTGGCCTGGACCCGTTACACTGTACGGTCAGGCGACACTCTGGCGGCCATCGCCTATCGGTATGGCATCACGGTCAACGACATTGTGCAGGCCAATAACCTCTACAATCCGAACTACATTTATCCTGGTCAGACGCTGATCATCCCCGCGGGGCAGATGCGGCCTCCGAACCAGCCAGCGGCTACTTACTACACCGTGCAGTCCGGCGATACCCTGACCTCCATTGCCTTGCGCTATGGGACTACGGTTTATGCGCTCATGCACGCCAACAATTTGTCGAACCCGTCGTTCATTTATCCCGGCCAACAACTGGTTATTCCGGGCATGGCTCCATCGCCTGCGGGGCCTCAGCCTTCCGGTGCGCAGGGGCAGGTCGCTATGGGGCCGCCGTGTGCCCATCCGCCGTGTGACCAGGAGGAGGCTCCTCTGCTCCCTCCGCAATCCACCCCCAGCCCGCGCGAACGAGGGCCCAGGTTCGAGAAGCGTCGCGAGGCCCCCGAGGTGATCATGGCCTGGCAAGGGCGCGTGGTCAGCAACGAGGTGGTAGCCGGTCCATACACGCGCTTTCCTTCGGTGCTGCGGGTTTCGGTCGGAGGGACGAAGGGGCAGGCCGTCAAGGTCACGGAGGCCATATCTGGCTGGTACACGGTAGGTCTGTCGGGGACGAAACCCGAGTACGGGCCGTTTACCTGTGAGTTCGCCCCTCTTAACGAGGCCACTTACATCGTCTCTCTGCCGGGCCTGGATACCTCTCTCAGCATCGACATCAAACCCAATAGCCTGGCTTACGTGGAATTCGTCAATGCTTCGAAGTAAGCTCCGGCTCTGGACCACAAACGCCTGTGATTGCTCTGATGCTCGCAGGCGTTTTTATTTGTCACCGCAAATTGTGATTATTTAGTGAGTAACAGGCTCTCACCACAAAATGTTGGGGCATCGCTATCTGGGACCACTACAGGTTGTGGTTTCAGATGCTTTTTCACCAATTATGAAACAGTCGCCGCAGGCTGGTTGATTTGAAGAAAGTGAATTTTTATGTTATAATTAATAGGCTAGATTATTCATAAAAAGGAGGAGAACTATGCAATCCCCAGCTAGTCCCGAAAAAATTTTCAGCACTTGCTACGATTTCGTCAAAACCAGGGTGCTGAACACAGGCATCGAACTGGAGGTCTTCACCCACATTGCCAATGGCCGAGATAGTGTTGAGACGCTGGCGGCTGCTCTGGAGGCAGACCCGGAAAAGCTGCAAATCCTGTTAGATGCGCTGTGTGCGGTGGATTTCCTGTCTAAACGTGAGGGGAAGTATACCCTCGTTCCCATCTCCGAGCTCTTTCTGGTCAAAGGTACCCCTGCGTACCAGGGAGCCTTTTTTGACCAACTGAAGGCGATATGGGACCCCGTGGAGAACTTAACCCGGGTGGTTCAAACGGGCCAGCCCCACGTTGCTTCCGATTTGGAAGAGGTTGGCCCGGATTTCTACATTGACATGGTAGACTCCATCTTCTCCTTCAGCTATCCGGCGGCCCAGTTCCTGGGGCGACAGTTGGGCATCGGCGACACCTGGCGCGGGTTGGAGATTCTGGACATGGCCGCTGGCTCAGGGGTCTGGGGGTTGGGCTTCGTCTCTCTGGACCCGACCTCCAGGGTAACGGCCATAGACTGGCCCAAAATCCTCGATGAGGTCATGAAAAAATACGTGGCCCGCCTGGGGCTGGCAGAGCAGTTCAGCTACATGCCCGGCAATCTGCGCCAGTTGGATTTCGGCCAGGAGCGATACGACCTGGTCATGTTGGGCTACATTTGCTGTAGTGAGGGCCAGGAAGCCTCCCAGGACCTGCTGGCCAAATGCTACCGGGCGCTGAAGAAGGGCGGCAAGCTGGTCATCGCCGATTTCCTGCCGGATGATGACCGCAAAGAGGCCGTTTTTCCTCTTATCCTGGCCGTCGTTCTGGCGTGCGGGGCGACTCATGGGAACGCGTTCACTCCGGCCGAATACCGCCAGTGGCTTACTGAGATCGGTTTCAAAAAGATAGAAACTTTGGAGGCTCCTACACCTTCTCCCTTGATTGTGGCTGTCAAATAGGATCCCCTTTACAGTGCTCCCCGGAAAAGGCGCTGTTTTTAATACTTTTGGACGAGGAGGTCAAAATGGGTTTCGAAGTCAAAATGGGTGAGGATGGCATCCTACGCACGCGACAATGGGGCGATATAAGCGACGAAGAGGCTATGGATTACATGCGGGAGATACACAAATACTTTGAGCCCGCACTGGAGCTGGTCAACGTCTTTGTGGATGGCCGTGAGTTGGGGAAAATCTCTTCTCAAGCGCGCCGCACCATGGCCAGTCTGGCCGACCATCGGAGCGCAGGCCGGGTAGCTGTGCTGGGCGTCAGTCCCTACGTTGCGGCTCTGATCACTTTCATCAACAAGCTCACGGGCAAAACCAACACCCGCTTCTTCCGCGATGAAGAAAAGGCTATGGCCTACGTGCAGGGAGAGGATGTATGACCACCGACCTGGAACACTACAAGCAGTACGTGGACGAACGCCTGGAAGAGTTGACGGACATCGTGTTCAACGTCGCTATGGGGGACCTGTCCAGGCGGCCGGTTCTCGGTGAGGAGCAGGACAGCCTCAACTTGCTGGCGGCTGGTCTGGAGATGATGATCGACGACCTGGTCGAAGCTAATCGGCAGAATGAGGAAAAGACCCAGGCCCTGGAAGAGGCCAAAGTCGCTCTGGAACGACAGGTGGCGGAACGGACCCTGGAACTTCGGTATCGCCTGACGGAACTGGAGACTGCTTACGAGACCCAAAGCCAGCTTCTGGAGACAGTGCGCCAACTCTCCACCCCCATTGTCCCCATTTACAGTGGCATCCTGATCCTTCCTTTAATCGGCCAGCTAGACACTCACCGCGCCCAGCAAGTTATGGAAAAAGCCCTGGAAGCGATCCAACATCACGAGGCGGAGATACTCATCATCGACATCACCGGCGTGCCGGTGGTGGATACGAGAGTAGCACAATATCTCCTCCAGATGGCCTCAGCCGCCAACCTGCTGGGCTCAAAAGTGCTCCTGACGGGTATCCGGCCAGAGGTGGCGCAGACTATCGTCCATCTCGACATAGATATCTCGAAGCTGACCACCCTCGCCAGTCTGCAAAGTGGCCTCGAATATGCTCTGACAATTATGGACCTGGCCATCAGAAAGAATTGAGAAGGGATTTTTCAGCCGTGGATGTGGCCTTGAGCCTGATCACCAATGGTGACGGGATCAGGGTAGTATATCCTTTTCGGTTGAAATTTCATCGCCAGCCTCCGAGCTCAGCAGCGAACCGTCCACGGATTATAAAAACGGATTTAACGGACGCGATGCGGTGTAATCCGTTAAGTCTGTTTCGAAATCCGTTGACCGCTTGCCCCACCCGGCAAAATCAACCGTTAAAGATACACCACCCACAGGCTAAGGCTTGTACTCGACCGGAAAAAAGGGTATAATAATAGCCAGGAAGGGAGATGCTGTTTGGCCTGGAGGTGAGTGAGATGAGCGAAATGACTGCTTTGCCCCCGGTGCTGATCGAGGAACGGATGACGCACGAGGAGTACATGAAGTTTTGCGATGAGGACACCAAGGCCGATCTCATCGATGGAGTGTTGATTGTGCAATCGCCCGCTTCTATTGCCCACGAAAGATTGTTTCAGTTCTTGTCGCGGGTGATCGGTATTTACGTTGCTCGAAAAGGGTTGGGGGAGGTACTGGGCTCGCACGCGGCGGTGCGGCTGGCGAGCGGCCACACTTACGAGCCTGACCTGTTGTTTGTGGCCCGTGAGCGAGCACACATCATTGGCGAAGATTATATCGATGGCGCGCCGGACCTGGTGGTGGAAATCCTGTCGGCCAGCACCTACCATTATGATACCGGCCCCAAACGGGTCGGCTACGAACAGGCCGGGGTGCGAGAGTTGTGGCTGATAGACCCCTACGGGCCAAAGGGAACGCAGGTGTTGCGGCGGGACGAGACCACGGGGACTTTCCTTGCCGTCGAGCCGGAGGGCGAGCCGGAAGGGAATATCTACCGCTCGGCAGTGATCGCGGGCTTGTGGTTGCGAGAGGGGTGGTTGTGGCCCCCAGAGGAGCAGTTCCCTGATGCCCTCGACGTATTGCAGGAGCTAGGGGGGGTGTGAGATTTGCTCCTTTATCGGGTGCCTGGCCCTCCCTCCCAAAGCGACCTTGTAGTGACGACTTAAGTCGTTACTACAAGGGCTCGATTTGCACCCTCCGTGGTTTCAAGTCAGCGCCAGGCCCCTGGGATTCCGTGAAAGCGCAGCGATTCCTGCCCTTTCGGGGCGGTTTTTTTATTACAGGAGGCAATCGAATTATGCTAGATCTAAAATTCATCCGTGAGAATCCAGCTCTGGTGCGTGAGGCCCTGGTTAACCTGAACACCGATGCCCCTATCGACGAGCTACTGGAACTGGACGAAGAGCGGCGCAACCTGCTGCAAGAGTTGGAGAGCCTGCGGGCCAGACGTAACGTCGTCTCTAAGGATATCGGGCGCATGAAGGAGAACCAGGCGCGCCAGGCTCTCATCGAGGAGATGCGCCAGGTGGGCGAGCGCATCAAAGGGCTGGAGGGGCAGCTCCGTGAGGTGGAGGAGCATCTGCAAGACCGTCTGCTGCGTGTGCCCAACCTGCCCCACCAAAGCGTCCCCCTCGGCCCCGACGAGAGCGCCAACGTGGTGGTGCGCCGCGAAGGTCAGCCCCGTGACTTCGATTTCGAACCGCTGCCCCACTGGGACCTGGCCGAGACGCTGGACATCATCGACTTTGAGCGGGGCGTGAAGCTATCCGGGACACGTTTTTACGTCCTCAAGGGGCTGGCGGCCAGGCTTCAGCGGGCGCTCATCACCTGGATGATCGATCTGCACACCATAGAGCACGGCTACATCGAGATCTATCCCCCCACCATCGTCAAGAGGGAATGTCTGGTAGGAGCGGGGCAGTTGCCCAAGTTCGACGATAACCTGTATCGCGATGTGGAAGACGATATGTGGCTCATCCCCACCGCCGAAGTGCCGCTCACCAATCTGCATCGAGACGAGATTCTGGAGCGGGAGGCTCTGCCCCTGAATTACGTGGCCTATACGCCTTGCTTCCGGCGGGAGAAGATGTCGGCCGGGCGCGAGACGCGGGGCCTCAAGCGGGGCCATCAATTCGACAAGGTGGAGATGTACAAATTTACCACCCCGGAAACCTCGTATGAGGAACTGGAGCAACTGGTGGATAACGCCGAGGACGTCTGCCGACGGCTGAACATCTCTCATCGCGTGGTTCAGATGTGCACTGGCGATCTGGGTTTCTCCGCCGCCAAGAAGTACGACGTGGAGATGTGGGCCCCCGGCATAGGAGAGTGGCTGGAAGTTAGTTCCTGTTCCAACTGTGAGGATTTTCAGGCTCGGCGGGCCAACGTCCGTTACCGGCCCGCGCCCAGAGCCAAACCGGAGTTTGTCCACACCCTCAACGGTTCCGGCCTGGCGCTGCCCAGGGTGATGATCGCCATTATGGAAAACTATCAACAGCCCGACGGTTCCATCGTCGTGCCGCAGGTGTTGCGACCTTACATGGGAAATGTGGGGGGAGGGGTGGAGGTCATCCGCTGACCCTGGGCAAAGATTCGCCCCAGGGCGAAGGCGGATAGAGCCAGGGTCAGCAGACAGATCAGAGACCAGGCCAGCGGCAGGTTGAAAACGCTCAGGTCGAGCGGCCAGCCCTCCAGGATGAGCCGCAAATGCCCGACGAGCGGCGAATAGCGAGCTACAAAGAGGACCTTGGTCTCGTCGTTCACCAGCAGCATGTACTGGTTGAAATCGATCAGGACGCCCAAAAGTTGCACGGCCACGCCCAGGACACCGAGCACGACTAGCGCCCCACGGATTCTCTTTCCCGCGGGCCACAACACGCCCAGCGGCAAAATCAGGAAGGGCAGGACAGGCCCCAGAAAACGCGGCCCCCACGACCATCCCCCGTGCCAGGTCCACCA
>CAZYHC010000068.1:0-24959 GCA_964646625.1 uncultured Anaerolineales bacterium | reverse complement strand
TTCGGCTACGGCCGCCTTCGTGGCCTGGGCTTTGGCCGTGGCCGTCGCTTCGGCTACGGCCGCCTTCGTGGCCTGGGCTTTGGCCGTGGCCGTCGCTTCGGCTGCGGCCGTTTTCGTGGCCTGGGCTTTGGCCGTGGTCGTCGCTTCGGCTACGGCCGCCTTCGTGGCCTGGGCTTTGGCCGTGGTCGTCACTTCGGCTGCTGCTGTTTTCGTGGCCTGGGCCTCCGCCGTGGTCGTCTCTTCGGCTGCTGCTGTCTCTGTGGCCACAAAGATAGCCGTCTTTGTGGCATCGACGGTAGGCGTTGAGGTAGCTGCCAGGGTAGCCGTCGGCGTGGCCTCACCCACAAACCATTCTTGAATCTCGGCGCAGCAGCCCACAAGCAGGATCGAAAGAGCAGTCAGAACGATTGTAATGATGATAAATCCTCTTTTTCTGCGATCCTGCCCCTTCGTAGTAGATTGTGAAGTCATTTTACTCCCCTCGTTTAGCTAGAATTGCTGCCTGTTCGATCCACTTCTCCGGTTCCAGCTTGCGCCAGGCCGGAGCATCAACGATTTCCCTTATCGTTCAGGCGTTTTTGGGCCAGTTGAGAGTAGCTGTTGATGCCTGTGTCGTGCAGCTACCAGGGCAATAAAGGCAGTTTGGCCCATCCTTAACCTCCTCCACAATGAGTAAAGGGATACTGCTATCAGATGATAGACAAATATCTGGTTAACGGCGTTATCACCTCCCTTCATTAAGAAAGATATGAACAAGATGTGAACCCATTAATAGAAGGGGTATTAAAATCTTCTTTCAAAGGTACTCTACAGCATCTCTACGAACGAGCTACTTGCCAGCTTGCAGTCTAAGTCGAACGTAACTGGCCAGAACGGTCAGGCCCCCGACCAGGAGGAGGATGGTGTTGGGCTCGGGCACGGGTTCGTGCTCGCCCGCTCCAGGGAGAGTTGGGAGGTCGAACACGACGGTCAGCCTGGGGCTTGCCTCCAGGTTGGCGCTGGTGCGGCCATGTGCCGCCGCCGCCCAGCCCGTACCGGTGATGAAGTCGGGGGTGGGGGCGGTGCTCAACATGCAACCGTAGTTAGTGGCGGGGACGGTCACCCAGCTTTGCACCAGCGAGGTTACGTCCCAATCGTACCAACGTACCCCAGGCGCCGAAGATAAAGCAGCCTCGCCTGCCGGCGTGGTTTCGGCCGGGGGACGGCCTGCCCAGTTAAAGTTTTCCGTCCAGGGAGCTATCACCCGATAAACGCCCATAGAGGCCGAGCCAGCGAAGGGCCAATCATCGACGTAGAGGCTCAGAATGGCGTTCCGTACCTGAGCGGTGGGAGGAATAGTGGAGAGGGGAAACCACAGGTAAGTGCGACAGGAGATCAAACTGTTCGTTATGGGGCCGATATAGTTGCCGAAAGCCAGGATAGCCGTACTGCTGTCTGTGCCCCAACCCTGCGGCGCCGTGGAAAACACGCCCTCACTCATCCCCAAATAGGGATTTAACTGGATCACTATCTGACTGCTGGCTCCAGTGTCCGAAGCAGGTAGAAGGGCCACTGCTGCGAGCAAGGCTCCCCACAACATAAGCAGTTTAGAAACTTTCATAGCGGCCTACCCTTTTCTCCTCGTTATTGAAGGGTCGGAACTCTGACGATAGCCTCTTCTCTGGAATATTGTATCACAAACTTAAAGCTAATGCAAGGGAAAAAAAGTGGGCTCCACCTGGAGTGGAGCCCACCGTATCGAGGTCTGTCTAGTCCTCCTGCGGCCACCAACCAGCCTTGTAGTTCTGGTACACGCTGGGCAGGTAGATTCTGGCCTTGCGTCCTGCCTCCCAGACCTCCAGCGGGCCGGCCAACTGGCCGGACACCAGCTTGGGTCTATCGGGCGGATACCTGTTGATGAAGCGGCCATCGGTGCTATCTATGAGCACGTAGGAGGCGAAGGAGGCGGCTGATACACTGCTCCCAGGTACGGTGTAGAGGATGAGGTTGACCGTCTTGACCTCGCCGGGAGCTATGTCGCCCAGGTTGAACACCGGACTGGGGGGCTCTCCGTTGGCTGGATTGACGGCGCTGCTGGTCGTAACCGTTACCCCGTTGGACACGTTGACGGTGATGACCACACTACCGGCGATGTAATCGCCCTGGTTAGTCACGTTAATGTCTACGTTGACCGTGTTGCCGACGCCTCTCTGGAGACCGTCCAGGGCCTTGTTATCCACGGTACGGGTGATGCCATTCACGCTGTATTGCGCCACCACCACCGCTCCGTGGGCCTCGACGGTTTCCTCGTTGCCGGCATCCGACCACCTGACGTTGAAGGGGTCGGTGTAGGTGATAACCGGCGCGTAGTCGGCCAGGTTGGTGCCGCTGTAATCGAACTCCAACCTGGACTTCAGGATGACGTACAGGGTGCCGTTTTCCATCCCGTTGTCATCCCAGGGCATCAACTGGGCGTAAGGAGGCAGGTTGAAAGTTACCTCGGTGGCCTGCGTGCCCGTGACGGTAGAAGTGACCGTGAAGAAGGTGGCTGAACGTGGTATGGCGTTGAAAGTGGCCTCGGCGTTGGTGGGGTTGGTAGCGATGACGTTTTCCAGCACGGCCTTTTCGGCGGCGTTAGCCAGACGCACGGCCAGGGGGGTGACTTTCTCCGGCAGCTTGTCGGTCATGACCAGGTTGGTAGCCTGTCCCCAGGTGGTCTTGACGCTGCCCGAAGCGTCCTCAACGCCGATCATGGCCGGAGGCACCTGCAAGTCGGCGGGAACGCCGCTGAGGTTGAAGGTGATCTCGTGCACCTTGCCCCGTTCGCTGGCCGGGATACCGGGCAACACGCCGACGTCGAAGTAGTAGACTCCCTTCCAGGCATCGGTGATGATCGTGGTCTCCAGGTACGGGAAGTCAAAGAAGATGGGTGGTATCGGGTCGGTGTAGATACGTTTGGCGACGGTGATGTAAGCCGAGGGCGAGATCGCATTGACGCTGACCCCCGTCCAGTTGGCACCGGAGTTGTTGTTGATCTCGACGCGGATCTGGGTCTGCTCGCCGGGCCCCAGCTTGGGGTAGAGCAGGTTGCGCTGGTTGCGTCCGCCCACGTAGGTAGTAGCCGCCTTGTCCCAGAAGCCGTAGCTCTTGATGACGGGCTCTTTGCCGAACTCGTGCGGGTCCCACGGGTCCGTGACCTCGATGAAGTGATAGGTGGTGTCCTCGTAGGTAGCCACCCGCACGGGAGCCACTTTCTTGGAGACCTCGGCGTCGCTGGAGATGCCGAACACGGCCTGGACGTGGGCGTCGAAGACCTCGTAGCGGCTGGGGCCTACCGCCTTTTGATGGTAGACGAAGCGTGCCCCGTCGTTGACCTTCATCACCCCTTCGCGGTGACCGTAGGTGCTCAGTTGGCCGTTGACGTAGATGCTTCGCCGGGCCTGGGCCGGCAAATCCTGCTGGAAGTACAGGAACGAGTAAGCCGGGGTGTCCACCACGGTGGTGAGAATGGTAGCCCCGTCGGGCGAACTCCAGGAAGTGTCCCAGGAGCCGCTCCTGGGTGCCAGCTTGAAGCCCAGTCCCTTGAAGAGACCCTGGCTGATGAGGGTTTCCTCCTGGGTCAGGTCCAGACCCGGAGCGAAGTTGCTGAAGGACCTGAGGTAGAAGTCTATGTCCGCTTCCTGGCGGCTGGGATATTCCAGCACCCGTTCGTCGCGGTTCCCATCGCCGTCCAGGTCGGCTTTCATCTCGAAGGTGGTGTTGACCACGGCGTGATACTCCGGCGGCGGGAAGGGCACAATGTCGTAGAAGACGGTGCGCAGTTCCAGGCTCTTATCCCGCAGCCAGATGTCTTTGTAGTCCACACGCGGCTTCTCCTGGTATTGAGGGGCGTAAACCACGCCGGATTCGAGATACTGGTGGAATGGTATGGGATGACCGCCCAGGTTGGTGTAGACCGAGCCGCCGCCACCCTCCAGATTCAGGGTGTTGGTGTCGGTGGTCCTGGTGTAAGGGTCGCTCATGAAGGCCACCCGCCGGTCGAACAACTCCTGGCTGAAGATGCCGTAACGCACGGCCGGCTCCAGGTAGTCGTAGCCCTGCAAGGTGCCGAAGTCCCATACCAGGGTCTTGGCCGGAAGCTCCAGGTCGCCGTCGGCGTTCAGGATGATCTTGGTGGCGTAGGCCGGCGGGATGGTCACCGAGTTGGTGTACCCTGCCGTGGTGGTGAAGGGCCCTTCGTAGACGTAAACGTCGTCGCCTGGAATCCAGTCGCTCAGGTTAAAGGTATCGAGGTTGGAGCTGAACCCGTTAGGCAGAGTATAATTAGCGTTATTGTAGAAGAATATCTCGTTCTCCACCCAGACGGTGTCGCTGACGGCCACCCCTGCCAGATCGGAGGTGTAAGTAAACACCCGCGCCAGCCTGGTCTGATCCTCTACGTCCACGATGGGGCTGACCAGGGCCACCACGTCGGTGATCACCACTCCATCGGCCTGGGTTTCTTCCTTGTTCTCCAGGGTGAGGGCGATGTCGAAGTAATAGCCCTCGCCCGGCAGAGGATAGATGCCGTCCAGCTCGATGTCACGGTCGCCCTGAAGCCGGGCCGCCATCTTGGCCTGCATGTAGAGGTCGTTGCGTTTCAGGAACTTATTGGCCGTATCCACCGGATCGTAGTAGGTGGCCGAAGCGGTGCTGACCCTGGCTGAACCTTTGGCCAGAGCATTGGCCTTGGTGCGGGCGATGTAAGTCAGGTTGGTGGCGCCGGGGGCCACGTTGCCCAGGTTCCACACGATGGTGGTCGTGCCGTCTGGGTTGGAAGTCAGGCTGGCCGCAGGCGATACGTTGTGGACGGTGAACCCGTCCTGCACAATCTCAGTGACCACCACGTTCTGCATGGTCACATCCCACAGGTTCTTGAACACGGTGTTGACTCGCACGTCCACGCCGGCCTCGTAGGCAGGGATGACGTCGGGAGGAACGGCGGTCGAATACTCCTGTTGGGCCGTCCCATGCAGACCGGCCCGCTCCCCCATAGCCAGCAGCAGGGCATCCAGCACCTGGGGGTAGTATTCCTGTTTGTCCGAGGGATGGCCGCTCATGAGAATGACCTTACCATCGCCCGGCATGGCGTAGAGGATGGCCGGTGAGCCGGGCTGGCTGGTGTCGTCGTAGGTGGCGATGGTTATCGTGCCGCTCATGGCGGTCATCAGTGGTTCGTTGAGGACGTAGGTTTCGTTGGACAGCCAAGAGAAGGTTAGAGGGCTATCTGCATCGTCAATGGTTAGCTCCCCCCGGTTGTCGAGGTCGGTCACCCGCTGGGTCAGGTCCACAGTGCCGTCAGGCACCAGGCCGCACTCCTGGACGAGGTGGAGGGCTTCGCCCTGGGCGTAGACGGTCCCCCCGGCCTCGACGAAAGCCTCGATGTTGTTCAGCCCGCTTGCGCCCAGACGTGTGACCACGTCGTCGGCGTAGCCCAATCGGATGGTAGGCAGAATGAGGATGTCGTAGTTATCTGTTTCCAGGAGACCGTTTATAATGTCGTCCTCATCGACGTTGGTAAAGTAATTGCCCCATAGGTAAACGCGGAAAAGTTGTTCAAAATCGCCTTCCTCCCAGGTCACTACCTGGTCGTACTCGTCCCGCAAAGTGCTGTAGAAAAGGGCGATTTTGACCGGTTGCAGGGCCAGGGAACGGCTGACGTTGAGGCTGCCGGTGGTGGTGTAGAAATCGCCGCTGCCGAGAGGAGCGATGATCGTTCCGGGCGGATAGGTGGCAGTTGAATCCCAGGCTGCCGTCCAGATTACTTCATCCCAGCCATAGACGGCCGCGAACAGGGATTTGTAAGCATCGCGCAGCTCGCCCGCTGAACCCTGGCCGTGGCCCATCGGGATAATGGTGCTGTCCGCCGGGAAAGAATAGGCTGCCGGAGCCTGTTCTCTCAGCGGTGGGGGAGCAAATTCGGGGCCGGTAGCAGTGGCCGGCGATGCTCCCCCATAAAGTAGAAAGGCCAGGCCGCATATCACTCCGAAAGTAAACATTGCTACTAGAGGAAAATAATGGCCTGGCCTTTCATCCGAGAAGAACCTTTTGTTCATCGAGGGATCTCCTTTCCTTGAAAACTAAATTTAGCGGACAACCTCAGTCCACTCCTTCAGCCTGGTGGATGCAGGGCCATAAAAATTACCCTCTCTCTTATCGATTTTTCACCCTTTTGTTACCTTAATATAATACCTCAAAGTAGGGGGAATCTCAATAGGAAAAAAGTCCTAGTGGGTTTTTTTTAAGGTTCATCTTCTTTCAGGGCAGGCAGTTCGCCCAGACTGCTTAGACCGAAGTATTGCAGGAATTGGAAGGTGGTGCCGTAGATGATGGGCCGTCCGGCCTGTTCCAGACGCCCCACCTCTTCTATCAGTCCTTTGCCCAGCAGGGTGCGCAGTACGCCATCCGAGTTGACGCCCCGGATGGCCTCGATCTCCACCCTGGTGATGGGCTGGCGATAGGCGATGATAGCCAGAGTCTCCAGGGCCGCCGTCGAAAGTCTCTTCGAGACCTGGAGCTCCAGAAAACGCTCCACGTAAGGGGCCGCCTCCGGGGCGGTGACCCATTGAAGCTGCCGCCCCTGACGCTGTAGACGTATCCCCCGTCCGCCCCATTCTGCTTCCAGGCAGCCCAGGGCCTCTTCCACCGCCGCTTCTTCAACCTCGAGGGTGGTAGCCAGTTGCTCGATGGTTACCGGTTCGGCGGCCACAAAAAGCAAACTCTCGATCAGCGACTTGATACTTTGCCGATCCACCGTCAGGTTTTTCCGTTCCATCCTCTCGTTCTTCCCTGAGAGCGCATCGCGTTTTTTGTCAGAAAGGCCAATGTTATGATATAATATCAGGGTGGGGGCACATCCTACACTCAGCGTACCAGGGAAGGCAATGGTCGCCATCCCCCTTTCGCTATTCTCTTCGGGAGGTTTATACTGTTATGAAGCATCAGGGGCCCAGGGCAGTCCTGAGCCTGACCCTGGCGATTGTTGTTTTGATGCTCGCCTGCGGGCCTTGTGGTTCCGGGCCCGGCAGCGACGATCTACCGGGCGGGCCCGTCGAAATTTCATCCGAAGCAGCCCAAAACCTGGAAACGAAGCTCAAGGGGGCGCTTCAAGACAATCCCAGCGATAGTTTTGTATTACATCTCACCGATAAGGAAGTCACCTCTTACGCTGCTACCAGGTGGACGGTGGAAGGTGGATCGCCTGTCACCGACCCCCAGGTCAGATTCACCCAGGGCAAAGTTTTCATGGCTGGCACTCTGACCGGCGTCTGTCCTTTCAGGGTGCGGGTTATATCTGTGGCCTCGGCTCAGATCGTGCATGACCAGTTGCAGATAAAGATCGAAGAAACTCGTTTTGGTCCCTTACCTGTGCCCGACAGCTTTCTGGAGCCTGTCTCCCAAAGCCTGAACGAAACTTTGGCCGATGCTCAACTGGACATCAAGGTCACCGAGGTACAAATCCTGGAAGGCGAGATCATCATCGTCGGGAAAAAGTAAGCGGTTCGGCGGTTAAAGCCAGGGTGTCTCTTCCTCCGGGGGGGCAGGTGGCTTTTCCTCTGCCTCTTCTGCTTCCTCTTCTACCGTTTCGTCGAGAAATGGAGGGTATTCCGCCTCTTCCTCTGCCGCCAGGTCGGAGGGCAGCATTGCCTCTTCTGCTTCCTCTTCTACCGTTTCGTCGAGCAATGTAGGGTATTCCGTCTCTTCCTCTGCCGCCAGGTCGGAGGGCAGCATTGCTTCTTCTGGTTCTGCGGCCTCGGCCTCCACCTCTACCGTTTCGTCGAGAAATGGAGGGTATTCCGCCTCTTCCGCCTCCTCGACAGGCGTTATAACCTCTGCTTCCTCAATTTCCTGCTCTACCTCGAAGTCGTAGGGGATGGGCTCCTCCTCCACTTCTACTGCTGGAACGTAAGGCGGAGGGGTCACGATCACTTCCTTTACCTCTGCTTCTTCATAGGGATAGAACGGAGTGGGCTCAAACAACTCTTCCTCCGGGGCGGGAGCGGGGGTCTCTTTGACGAAAAGGTTCTTCAGCCTGGCGAAAGGGGACAGAGAGGGCTTCTCCTCCTCTATCTCTTCTACTGCTATCATCTCCTCTATCGTCGCTTCCGGCTGCCCCAGCCTCTCCTCCAGGATGGGAGGCGCTGGTGGAACCTCTTCTACCTCTGCTTCTATTATCTCTTCCTCTTCCACCTCAGCCACGGGAGCAGTATAGACGGGCATCAACTCCTCAGGCTCGCCCACCGGCAGGTCAACCGGACGAGGCAACTCTCGGCGCTGCCAATCCCACGGCTTCTTCTTGTCTTTGGGGAAGGGCGCGTGCCTGATATTGACCTTGACGTTGTTCAGCTTAAGCCCCATCTGGTCTTCCACCACCTCCCTGGTCACCACGCAAACCTCTTCCGTCTTCATGGGCACCTCGATGTCGGGGGTAGTCTCCAGATCGAGTTGGACTTCCACCCCCTTCCCCCGGCGGATGACCGTCGGCTTGACCCCGACCACGTCGGCCAGTTCCTTGATGTTGTACTCTACACGACGGGCTATAGACTCGATAGCCAACTGGGCCTCTCCACCGCTGATCCTTTGCACCGTGATGGTTTTGGCCCTCCCTCGTCGAATCTCCAGCCAGAGAAGCAATACGCAGAAGATGAGTGACACTCCCCCTATCACAAACACGGCCAGACGGTTCATTAAACGGTTCGCGGGAACCAGATTGTCCTCCAGAATGCCTGCCCCCTGCTGTGCCCATTCGACCACCTGGGCAGGAAAAACCAGCACAGAGATGACAATGACAGCCAGGATGACGATAATAATCATCAACAACAAGATCATAGTGATTCGGTTGAATACGTTCATTACACAGGATCCTCCTTTGCAAATTTCCAGGAACGCTACTGCCCCGGTTAAGGTTCCCCCGTATTATACACGTTTTCTCCTATTTAGTCCAGAACGAGCACACACGGATTCGGGTCACGGGTGACACTGATTTACCGCTCACCTCGCATCCACCACAGCAGCCCTCCGGCCACTGCCAGCAGGGTCAACAAACTGACGACGGCCCCGATCTTGAAAGAGGCCGGGTCGTAGACGAATTCGACCAGGTGCGAGCCGGGCGAGAGGTAGACGGCCCGGAAGAGGACGTCGGCCCGTTGGATGGGGGTCGGACGGCCATCGACCAGGGCCCGCCAGTCCGGATAGTGGCTGTCGGTCAGGATCAGGTAGCCCTCACGGGCCAGGTCTGCGGATACCACCACCCGTTCCGGCTCGTAGGAGATGACCTCCGCCTGGGAGTCAAACTCCCAGGCTGAAAGCTGAAGCAAGCTAAAGCTTGCTGTTTGAAAACGATCCAGAGTGCGCTTTAGCGCACTTGAGCTCTCAGCCTGGAAATTGATTTCCAGGCTCTCCCTTGAGCTATCGGCATTGATTTCCAGGTCGTTATCGCCCTCCAGGTTTTGGCTCGCGGCCAGGATCACTTCCCGATCCGGCTGGAAAGTCTCCTCCTTCATGGCCGCCACCGCCTGCCAGTCGTCCTCTATCACCCGCGCCCGGTGGACGATAAAGGCCCTGGGCAAAGCGTCCAGGTTCTCGTATATTTTCACGTCGCCGCTGTGCACCAGCCGGAACCGTCCGCTGGTGGACACGATGACCGAGCGGCTGGTCCCCGTCCGCCCGTCGATGAGGCTCAGGCCCCGGATCCGTAATTCTCCCTCCTCGGCCAGGTATTTCACGGCCATGCGGCGAGGGACCAGGGCCGCGCCCAGATCGAGCACGGTGATGTAATAGTTTCTGCCGCCAGGCTTGTCCTGGCCGTCCTCATCGCGCCGCTGGAGCCCGACCCTGGCCTGGCTGTGGCGGACGGCCTCTGTGTATTGGCCTTCGGCTGTATCCTGGCCGGCCCGCAAGACGTGGCGCTGGGTTTGTCCCTGGTGGTCGGTTACGGTAACTTCGGCTACGGGCGTCCCGTCTGCCAGGTGGGCGCATCCCGCCAGGTAGGAGACCAGGCCCAGGGAGGTGGTGGTGAAAGGGGGCAGGTCGGCGTCGGCGACGATCACCTCGTCTCCAGGCTCCAGCCGGGCCGTAAACTCCAGGTCGTAAAACACGTCGTCGATCCAGACGTCGTAAACCTTGTCGGTGATGACGTATTTGACGTTGAGCAGGGCCAGCAGCCGCGCCTCGGGCACCTCCTTGAGTTGTTCCCGCAGGCGGCCATCCGGAGAAAGCTCATCCTCGGCCAGGAAAAGGCGCTGCAAGTCAACGTAACGTCGCAGGGGCAGCACTCCGCCGTCGTAGCCATCGACGCTGAAGAGCCTGTAGAGGAGGGGCAGGTTAGGGGCCAGGATCTCTTTCTGTTTGACGCTCACCACGTAATCGTAAATAGCTTTGGGCGGTAGTTGCCCCTCAAATATCTGCTCGATGTCCCGTAAATCGCCGGGGTCGTAAGTGATGCCCGACATGCTGAGAAAACGATGCAGGCCCGGCTTGGTGAGGAGATAGGCCGGAGCAGGGCGCAGGAAGGAGAAAGCTTCCGGGGCAGTGGGCTGGTTATAGGCCAGGGGCTGCCCCGCCACCAACAATTCGTAGACCACCAGGATAGTCAACAGAAGACGAAAATGGAAGCCTTTGGCCCGGCTGGTCATCGCCCTGTAGAGGAGCGAGATCATCACCAATGCCAGCCCGCCCCAGAGCGCCCACGCCCTCCAGCCGGGAAAGTCCATGGTAATCGCCGCCAGAACGATCAGCAGCGCCGCCAGGATGACCATTAGCCAGGGAAGGGTTTTGTGGCGGCGCACTATCCCCCTTAAATCGTCTGCTAAATTGCGCCCCCTCTCTCTGAAGTCGGGGCCGACCAGCACCTCTCCACCCAGGCCGGCCAGCATAGCCAGCCCGAAAGCGTAGATGAACAGCCACCGAACCGGAGCGCGGAAAAAGGCGAAGCCCGGCACCAGCTTGTAGAACGCAAAATAAAAGGGATTATACGCCCCAAAAGCCAGGAAAAGCCCCAGGAAGCTCAGTAAAATGAAAGAGGCCCGGCCCTTCCGACCCAGCACGGCCCCCACTACGGCCAGACCCAGGGCCAGACAGCCCACGTAGCCCACGTATTCGCCGAAGGATTCGCCAAAGACCTGGCTCAGGTCCTCGCCGAAGGCGGGCAACAGCGAGTAAAACAGAAGGTGCGGCCTCAGCGAGAAAGAGACGGCCTCGCGGTAGGATAACCCGCCGCTGCGCATGGACCGTTTCGACAGTTCGTAGGTGGGCAAAAGCTGGACGGCAGCCAGCGCGACGCCGATGGCTACCATCAGGGCGTAGGTGAGCAGGCGACGGATGACAGCCCGGAGGGCCAGACCCCTGGCCCTTCCAATAGCTAACGTTCGTCGTTGCCAGGCCCCTACAAGGGCGTAGACCCCCAGGGCGAAGAGGCAGATGTATACGGCCTGGGTGTGCCCGGCCGTGAACTGCAACCCCACCACCAGCCCCCCCAGCAAAACGTAGCCCACCCGCCCCCGAAGCGACGCCTTACTACCTGGCCGGACTTCAAAATCCGTGAAATCCGTGCCTTGATTCCGTGTCTGCCTTCCCGCGGCCAGATCGAACAGCAAAAAGGCCAGGGGCATCCAGGCAAATACGTTCAGTTGATTGACGTGCTCCACCTGCGCCCCCAGGAAGCCGCCCAAAGCGAAAACAATAGCCCCCAGAAAAGCCCCAAACCGTCCCAGGCCCACTGACAAGCGGGCGTACAGGTAAGTGAAGAGAGCGGCCAGGAATACGTGCATCACGATGGAATAGCTCACTATTCCAGGGGCAGGCAGAAAACTCAGCGGCCAGTGTAGAGGATAGAACACGGCGGCCTGGGGGTTGGCCAGAAAGGGCACCCCCAGGAAAAGGTAGGGATTCCAGAGTGGGATACGTCCCCGGCGCAAAGCTTCGGCGGCGTAGGCTCGATAGGGATAGAAATAGGTGAAAACGTCGAGGCCCACCAGAATGAGGTTGGTGAGCGCCATTTTCCAGAAAAAGGCCAGGCTCAAGATCAGCAGGACGACAACGAGGAGGCTTTCTTTCACTCTATCTTTCACGTTGGAGAGGAAAGGTTTAACAGTCATCGGTCACCGGCCTTTCCTTCAAGGTCACGCGGTTCGATGGTGTACACCGTGAATGACAGGCTGCCATCCCGCCGATAGGTCCAGTAGACGCGGCGCAGGGCCAGACCTGCTTCGGCCAGGGCGGCCCTGGTGGCGGTGGCCGATTTCCAGCCGGGGAAAACGACGTAGCGTCGGGCGTCTGCCGCCTGGCGCGCATCTTCAGCCAGTTCACGGGGCGTCGTGTACCACCGAAAATCGTAAGGGAAATCGAACATGTAAAATGAGAAGTGCCAGCCCAGCCAGCGATGGTAGACAATCGCTCCGCCGGGGACGTTGCCCCGGAAATAATCGACCACTGCATCGAGGCCCTGGTAAGCTCCGTGATCGCCGCCGAGGGGATAACGGCTGTTGGCGGCGTCCCGGACGGGCTTGATGAGGGCCAGGCCCAGCAAAGCGGTCGCTATCAGCCCATAGGCCAGAGTCCCAGGGCGAAACCCAAAAACCTGACCAGGCAACAGGATAATGCGCGCCAGCAGGACGGCTATAAGGGGGACCAGCCCCAGCAGATAGCGGTCCCAGACGTTAAAATTCCACAGCCAGTGAATGAGCAGGAAAACGACGACGAAGCCCGTCAGGCCCGCGTCCAGGAGAAGCTTCCGGCGCTGCCGCCAGAGATCGTATGCCAGAAGGCAGGGCAACCCGATGACCAGTAAAGCGTTCAGGAGAGAGGAGGCCGTGATGTACCCCATCAATTCCAGCCAGGCCCGTCCTCGTTCCAGCAGTTGGTCCGGGGCGGCGAGGCCCAGCCCCCCGTAGCTGATCAGGCTTTGCTCCAGGAAGCCCGGCCGCTGCACACGAACCAGGTCCCACAACACGGCAGGCAGCACCGCCCCCACAAACCCCACTCCCAGACGGATTATCGCCGGGCGAGCCACCTTCCCTCGCTCAAACCCCACCACCGCCACCAGGGGAGCAAAAAATAACCCCTGGGGTTTGGTGATGGTAGCCAGACCGAGCATCGCTCCGGCCCAGCCGAAACGCCCATCCGCCGCCCAACACAGCCCCGCCAACACCCAACCCACCATGAGAGGATCGGTCAGCGCCGTGGGAGCGAACAGGATGCCAAAGGGTGAAAAAGCCATGAGTGCGGTGGCTATCAGGGCCGTGGGAAGATCGTACAGCCGTCCGACCAGGTAGTAGAGCAACACCAGGCTGGCCGCGCTGGCCAGTTCTCCCGGCAGACGGGCTGCGACCTCCGAGGGCCCGAAAAGGCCCAGAGAGAGGGCCAGAGTGTACATGAATAGCGGGGGCTTGTCAACGGGCAGGTGGCTGAGAAGCACATCCCGTCCGCTGGCGATTTGCAAGGCCCAATAACTGTAGATGGCCTCGTCCTGGTGGAAACGGTTAGCAGCCAGAGGGGCCAGCCGCGCCAATGTGCCCAGGATGAGCACCGTACCCAAAGCGAGTCGAGGCCAACGAGCTGAGTTCACGCTCTCCTCTCATTCGAAAAATCATGACAAGGTCAATCGACAAAGCGGTACTTGAGCAACGTCCAGAAAGCGGGGACGGCGTCTCGCCAGGTGATCTTCTTGCCTTCATCGTACTCGCGGCCGGTATAAGTGATGGGCACCTCGTAGATGCGATAGCCTCGCTTCAACACTTTGGCCGTGATCTCCGGCTCCAACTCAAAACGTCGCGAACGGAGGGGAATCGACCTGATCACCTCGGCTTTGAAGACCTTGTAACAGGTTTCCATATCGCTCAGGATGGTATCGTACATAATATTGGTGAGCAGGGTCAGCAGTTTGTTGCCCACCATGTGGAAAAAAAACATGGTTTTGCGTGGCCCGCCCAGGAAACGGGAACCATAAACCACCTCGGCGCGCCCTTCCAGGATGGGTTGAAGCAGGACCGAATAGTCGCGGGGGTCGTATTCCAGGTCGGCGTCCTGGATGAGCATTATATCACCCGTAGCTTGTTCGATGGCCGTGCGCACCGCCGCCCCTTTGCCCCTGTTCGTCTGGTGATAAAATATCCTTAGATCGCCTTTCTCTTCTTCCTGGCGCAATATATCCCGCGAACCGTCGGTTGAACCATCGTCAACCACCACGATCTCCTTCTCTATTCCCTCTAACTTGACAGCCCGCACCTGATCCAGTATCTCTTGGAGTGTTTCCCGCTCATTATAAACAGGCATAAGTACCGATAATTTCATCTCAAATCGTCCTCTCTCCTTTTCATACCGCCCAATTATAACTCATCACTCCCTAGATGGCAAATGGGGAATTAGGGAATAGGGGATCGCGGAGGTGGCGGAAAAATGGAACGCGCGGCAGACCACGCCCTCCGTGCCCTCCGCCATCCAAAGGTTGCATACAAAAACGGGCGGGGTTTCTGTAACCCCGCCCGCTGAACGTTTCCAGCAAGGTGCCTGGCACTTCCAAAGTGCCAGGCACCTTACGGCGTAATGACGTAGCTCTTCTGGATGGTGGGCAGGTAGACCGGCCCCAACCCCACCAGGGTGTTGACTGCCTGGCCCAGGCCGGTGCTCACCCCCTGGTCGCTGCTCACCACCCGGTAGGCATCGTTGGTGACGACCGTGCCGCTGGGTACTCGCCCTACCATGACCGCGAAAGTCAGGGTGAAGCTCGACCCTTTAGTCACCGTCTGGCCGCTCCACACCACATCGCTCCCGACCAGCGTACCGCCCTGGCCCGCAGAAGCGAAAGTGGTGTTGGCAGGCACGGTGTCCGTCACCAGCACGCCGGTCGCGTCTGCCATACCTGTTTCGGAGACCACGATGGTGTAGGTCAGCAGTTCGCTGGGGAACACCTGGGAAGGCGCGCTCTTGCCGATGCTCAACTGCGGCACAGCGAACACCGTGGTGCTCACCGCGCTGCCCGTCGCGCCGGTCACCCCCCTGGTGGTGCTGATGACCGCCTGGTAGTAGTCGTTGGTGATGACCGTCCCGCTGGGCACCTGGTTGACCGTCACTACAAAGGTGACGCTGATGCTCTGGCTGTCGCTGACCGTCAGGCCCGTCCACAGCACGTCGTTGCCCACCAGCGTGCCGCCGTTGTCGGCCCAGGCAAAAGTGGTGCTGACCGGCACGGTATCGCTGACCACCATGCCTGTGGCGTAGAACTGCCCGCCGGTCTCGGCGACGGTCAGGGTGTAGGTCAGCGGCTCTCCGGCCCAGGCCGGGTCGGGGTTGTCCTGCTTGGCGATGGTCAGGGCCGGGTCCCCCCGGCTGCGCACGAAGACGTCCGGCCAACCGTTGCCGTCGCCGACCACCAGGTCGCTGGCATTGGAACGGAAGACCACGTAGCGCCCGTCGGCTGAGATTGAGGGGTACCAGCTAAAGCTATCAGGGTCGCCGCCCGCGGTATCCACGCTGACGCGGGTGGTGGTGTTGGTCTGCCGGTCACGCACGAAGACGTCGTCCATACCGTTGCCATCGCCGAGCACCAGGTCGGTGGCATTGGATATGAAGGCCACGTAGCGCCCGTCGGCCGAGATGGAGGGGTTCTGGCTCCAGCCATCAGGGTCGCCACCGAGAGTATCCACGCTCACCCGTGTGGTGGTGTTGGTCTGCCGGTCACGCACGAAGACGTCCGTCACACCGTTGCCGTCGCCGACCACCAGGTCGGTGGCATTGGACATGAAGGCCACGTAGCGCCCCTCGGCCGAGATGGAGGGCCTCAGGCTCCAGTTATCAGGGTCGCCGCCCGCGGTATCCACGCTGACCCGAGTCGTGGTGTTGGTCTGGAGGTCACGCACGAAGACGTCCCACGTACCGTTGCCGTCGCCGAGCACCAGGTCGCTGGCATCGGAATGGAAGGCCACGTAGCGCCCGTCGGCCGAGATGGATGGGTTCTGGCTCCAGCCATCAGGGTCGCCACCGAGAGTATCCACGCTCACCCGTGTGGTGGTGTTGGTCTGCCGGTCACGCACGAAGACGTCCGTCACACCGTTGCCGTCGCCGACCACCAGGTCGGTGGCATTGGACTCGAAGGCCACGTAGCGCCCGTCGGCCGAGATGGAGGGGCTCCAACTCGGGCCATCAGGGTCGCCGCCGGTGGTATCCACGCTGACGCGGGTGGTGGTGTTGGTCTGCCGGTCACGCACGAAGACGTCCTCCCAACCGTTGCCGTCGCCGGCCACCAGGTCGCTGGCATCGGACACGAAGGCCACGTAGCGCCCCTCGGCCGAGATGGAGGGCCTCAGGCTCCGGTTATCAGGGTCGCCGCCGGTGGTATCCACGCTGACGCGAGTAGTAGTATTGGCCTGCCGGTCACGCACGAAGACGTCCCCCCAACCGTTGCCGTCGCCGGCCACCAGGTCGGTGGCATCGGAATCGAAGGCCACGTAGCGCCCGTCGGCCGAGATGGAGGAGTACCAGCTCACGCCATCAGGGTCGCCGCCGGCGGTATCCACGCTGACCCGTTCGGTGCCCGGCGGGTCGGCGTAGGCCGTAGCCAGGCAAAGCAGCAGCAACACCAGCGCCAGGCCCAGCCGCACGATCACTTTTTCTTCTCTTACCTTTTTCATTTTCGCCCTCCTTGCAGAAAGATAGATGGAGAGGGTGGTAAAAAACCACCCTCTTTCTGTCCAAAGAAAAAAGAACGGCATTGTGTTGAAGCAACGTTGTAACTGCCGCTGCGTTGTCATTATCTGTATAATACATATATCATGAAGTTCAGATTTTGTCAAGTTGAACAAACAAAAGGGTGCATTTCAACTTGGGGGCGAGTTTCAGGTGCCTGGCACTTCAACAGCGAACGTTCGTTGTGCCAGGCACCTTACATCCTTACGGCGTAATGACGTAGCTCTTCTGGATGGTGGGCAGGTAGACCTCGCTCGGCCTGGCCCACACCGTGGTGCTCACCACGCTGCCCGTAGCGCCGGTCACTCCCCTGGTGGTGCTGATGACCGCCTGGTAGTAGTTATTGTAGATGATCGTGCCGCTGGGCACCTGGTTGACCGTCACCACGAAGGTCAGGCTGATGCTCTGGCTGGAGCTAACCGCCAGGCCCGTCCACAGCACGTCGTTGCCCACCAACGTGCCGCCGTTGTCGGCCCAGGCAAAAGTGGTGCTGACCGGCACGGTATCGCTGACCACCATGCCTGTGGCGTGGAACTGTCCGCCGGTTTCGGCGATGGTCAGGGTGTAGGTCAACGGCTCTCCGGCCCAGGCCGGGTCGGGTTCGGCTTTCTTGGCGATGGTCAGGGCCGGGTCCCCCCGGCTGCGCACGAAGACGTCCATCACACCGTTGCCGTCGCCGGCCACCAGGTCGGTGGCATTGGACCCGAAGGCCACGTAGCGCCCGTCGGCCGAGGTGGATGGACTCCAGCTCTGGTTATCGGGGTCGCCGCCGGCGGTATCCACGCTGGCCCGTTCGGTGGTGTTGGTCTGGAGGTCACGCACGAAGATGTCAAACGTACCGTTGCCGTCGCCGGCCACCAGGTTGGTGGCATTGGACATGAAGGCCACGCAGCGCCCGTCGGCCGAGATGGCTGGTCTATCGCTCCAGTTATCAGGGTCGCCGCCCGTGGTATCCACGCTGACGCGGGTGGTGGTGTTGGTCTGGAGGTCACGCACGAAGATGTCCAACGTAGCGTTGCCGTCGCCGGCCACCAGGTCGGTGGCCAGGGACGCGAAGGCTACGTAGCGTCCGTCGGCCGAGATAGCGGGGTGCTGGCTAAAGCTATCAGGGTCGCCGCCGGCGGTATCCACGCTGACGCGGGTGGTGGTGTTGGTCTGCCGGTCGCGCACGAAGACGTCCTGAAACCCGTTGCCGTCGCCGGCCACCAGGTCGGTGGCCGCGGACTGGAAGGCCACGTAGCGCCCGTCGGCCGAGATGGATGGTCTATCGCTCCAGCTATCAGAGTCGCCGCCGGTGGTATCCACGCTGACGCGGGTGGTGGTATTGGTCTGGAGGTCACGCACGAAGACGTCCTGCGCACCGTTGCCATCGCCGGCCACCAGGTCGGTGGCCGCGGATTGGAAGGCCACGTAGCGCCCGTCGGCTGAGATGGATGTTCTATCGCTCCAGTTATCAGAGTCGCCGCCGGTGGTATCCACGCTGGCGCGGGTGGTGGTGTTGGTCTGGAGGTCACGCACGAAGATGTCCGTCTGCCCGTTGCCGTCGCCGGCCACCAGGTCGGTGGCAAGGGACATGAAGGCCACGTAGCGCCCGTCGGCCGAGATGGATGGAACCCCGCTCCCGCCATCAGAGTCGCCGCCGGCGGTATCCACGCTGGCGCGGACGGTGGTGTTGGTCTGCCGGTCGCGCACGAAGATGTCCGACGAGCCATTGCCGTCGCCGGGCACCAGGTCGGTGGCCTGGGACGCGAAGGCCACGTAGCGCCCGTCGGCCGAGATGGCTGGGTCGGCGCTAAGGTTATCAGGGTCGCCGCCTGTGGTATCCACGCTGACCCGTTCGGTGCCCGGCGGGTCGGCGTAGGCCGTAGCCAGGCAAAGCAGCAGCAACACCAGCGCCAGGCCCAGCCGCACGATCACTTTTTCTTCTCTTACCTTTTTCATTTTCGCCCTCCTTGCAGAAAGATAGATGGAGAGGGTGGTAAAAAACCACCCTCTTTCTGTCCAAAGAAAAAAGAACGGCATTGTGTTGAAGCAACGTTGTAACTGCCGCTGCGTTGTCGTTATCTGCACAGCAAATATACTGTGAAATTCAGATTTTGTCAAGACAGAAAAGATTATGAAAAGATTATCACATTCAGAATCCATTGACCGCCTGGCCCGGATGTGATATAATCTGGCTGACTCCGCTGTGGTGGGTAATGACCATGCATCTCAAACACCTGTCCCTCGTCAACTTTAGAAATTACGTGCGCCTGGAATTGGACCTGCCCGCCGACATCGCCCTTCTCCAGGGGGACAACGCCCAGGGCAAGACCAATCTCCTGGAGGCCATCTATTACCTGGCTACCACCCGCTCGCCCCGGGCCCGAGCCGACCGCGAGGTGATCAACTGGCTGGCCGGAGAAGAGCCTCAGCCTTTCGCCCGCCTGGTGGCTCAGGTGCAAAAAGGCGATGCTCTACACCAGCTTGAGATCACCATTATCCGCAACGCGAATGGCACGGCTTATCAGAAGAAAATCCGGCTCAACGGCCTGACCAAACGCGCTCTGGACGTCATTGGTCAGGTCAACGTCGTCCTCTTCCGGCCCGAAGACATCGACCTGGTGACCGGCTCGCCGGCTTTACGTCGGCGCTACCTGGACGCCACCATCTGCCAGCTCGAAGCCCGCTACTGTCGTACTTTGCAGCTCTACGAGCGGGTTCGTACCCAGCGCAATCATCTTTTGCGCCATCTGCGCCAACGTCACGATGACCCCCACCAGCTTTACTTCTGGGATCAACGCCTGGCCGAGAGCGGGGCCTATCTGATCGCCCGGCGGCGGGAGGTGATAGCCAGGTTGGATGAACTGACGCGAGCCGCCCACCTGGAACTGACGGGGGAGACGGAACGCCTCCGATTGTGCTATGAACCGGGCCTGAGACTGGATAATATGGAAGGGCCGGATACTGGCTACCAGATGCCCTTAGCCCTCGATATCGTGGAGGTGCCTGGCACTTCCAAAGTGCCAGGCACCTGGGAGCAGCAGCGTCGGGAAGCGGAGGTGAAGCGCATGGCGAAGGCTTTTCGTGCCCAACTGCGAGAGAGCAGGTCGCAGGAGATTTTACGGGGCATGTCTCTGATTGGCCCACACCGCGACGAGTTGCGTTTCCTGGCAGGCGAGGTGGACATGGGCCTCTATGGTTCGCGGGGCCAGCAGCGCACCATTGCCCTGGCCCTGAAGCTGGCCGAGGTGGAGTTGATGCGCCGTCAGACGGGCGAGATACCCATCCTGCTGCTGGACGACGTCATGTCCGAGCTTGACCAAGCCCGCCGCCGCTATCTGATGGGTATGATCGACGGGGCCGGACAGGTGCTCCTGACCACCACCGATCCGAGCGTCTACCACCCCGATTTCCTGGCCAGGGTGACCCGTTTCCGGGTGCAGGAGGGACGCATCGAGAGGTTAGAACAGCCTGGGACTAAAAAAAGCTAAAGCTTGCTATTTGAAGATAATCTAGACTGGAATTACAAATCGTGGTTCTCAGGCCGGAGGGCGGGCAGGGTGAAAATGAAAGTCGTTCCTGCTCCTACCTGGCTTTCGACCCGGATGTGGCCGCCGTGGACTTCCACCAGGTGCCTGACGATAGCCAGCCCCAACCCTGTGCCGCCGAGGTCTCGTCTCTGGTGGGGGCGATGGAAACGGTCGAAGATGTGGGGCAGGTTCTCCGGGTCGATGCCCTGTCCGGTGTCGGCCACGCGCACTTCCACCCAGGGAGGTTTTTGGCGGGCGGAGATGGCGATTTGCCCGCCGCCGGGAGTGTAGCGCAGGGCATTGGAAAGCAGGTTGAGGAAAATCTGGCGCAGGCGGTCGGGGTCTCCGCTGATGGGCGGCAGGTCGGGCGGCACGTCGAGCTTCACCGTCAGGCCCCGCTCTGCGGCCTGCGGTTCGATGCTGGCTATGATCGGCTCTAACACGGCCCGCAGGGTCAGCGGGGTTTTTTTGATGGTCAACTGCCCGGCTTCGGCCAGAGCCAGCTCTTGCAGATCGCCGACCAGCCGCGAGAGCAGCATCGTTTCTTTGTGAATGGAAGCTACGCTTTCTTTGGTCAGAGGAAAAACGTCGTCCAGCAAGGCTTCCAGGTTGCCCCTGATGACCGAGAGCGGCGTCCTGAGTTCGTGAGCAACGTCGGCCACCATGTTGCGGCGTAGCTCCTCCTGCCGGGCCAGGGCCTCGGCCATAGTGTTGAAGGCGCGGCCCAGTTGCCCCAATTCGTCTTGAGAGTGGATTTCTACCTGCTGGCTCAGATCGCCGGCGGCAATGTGCCCAGCGGCCTCCGTTAAGGCCCGCAGAGGAGCGGTGATCTGCCGAAAGATGACCAGGCCGAGTACCAACGCCAGAGCACCGGTCACCAACCCGGCCAGCAGGATGGAGCGATTGACCGAACGCAAAAAGTCGTCCTCCAGGGTGCGTTGTTCCCCTGCCTGGGGTGAGGTCACGATCAGGGTGCCCACCTGCTGGCCTTCGACCGCGATGGCTATCCCACCGGCCATATCCGCTCCAGAAAGCCGCTGGCCGGCCAATTCCCCATACGAATCGGCCACCACCGTGCCCTGCTGGTCGGCCAGGATCAGGCGGTCGGCCCACATGTGCTCTTCCATCATCGGCCCCATCGTCGGGTGGTGTCTCATCATGCCGCCGGGCACCGTCCGGCCCGGCCCGCCTCCGGCCCAGGGATTCTGAAACAGGCTTTCCACGCCCTGCCAGCTTCCGTTCTGGACGTAGTAGTCGGCCAGGAAAAGGGCCAGACGTTGGGCGCGAAATTGCCCTCCCTCGCTGACGTAAAGCCTGAAGCGGCCCGCTGTGGCCAGATTGGAAAGCAACGTGACCGTCGCCAGGCCGACCACCACCACTATCGCAAAAGCGCCAGCCAGCTTCAGCCACAGGCTACGCATCATTTTCCTCCTGGAATTTGTAGCCTATGCCGTAAACGGTCAGTATGTAGCATGGCTTTTTGGGATCGGGCTCTATTTTCTGCCGCAGGTTCTTGATGTGCACGTCGATTGTCCGTTCGTAGCCTTCGTAGGCGTAGCCCTGCACCTGGTCGAGCAACTGCATGCGGGTGAAGACCCGGCCCGGGCTTTCGGCCAGCACGGTCAGAAGCTCGAACTCGGTGGGGGTAAGTTCGACCGCTTCTCCCCGCACGGTCACGGCGCGAGTCTCAACGTCGATGAGCACGTCTCCGGCCGCAATCGTCCGCTTGGCGCCCCGTTCCCCTTCGGTGCGGCGCAGCACAGCCCGCACCCGGGCTATCAACTCACGGGGAGAGAAGGGTTTGGTAACGTAGTCGTCGGCTCCCAACTCCAGCCCAATGAGCTTATCGGTCTCCTCGACGCGGGCGGTGAGCATAATGATCGGCACGTCCGACTCGCGGCGCATGGTGCGGCACACGTCCAGACCATCGAGGCCAGGTAGTCCCAGGTCCAGCACCACCAGGTTGGGCCGCTCGTGCCGAAAAACGGTCAAAGCTTCCTGTCCCTCGGCAGCGGTGACCACGGCGTAGCCCGCCTGTTCCAGGTAAGCCCGCACCAGCCTGACGATCTTTTTTTCATCATCGACGACCAGAATTTTTTTGCCCATTTTCTGCGCCTTCTTCACGGCTAACTCAGTTTACCTCATAATATCATGGATGTCAACGGCACAATTGGAGGGGCTTGTGCGAGCGAAAAAGGCAAAGGGACGGGAGAAACTTCCCCGTCCCTCGTTTTAATCGATGTTGGGCATTACTGTCGATAGCCGCGCATTCCCTGGTTCCAGCCGGGGCCATGCATTCCCTGGTTCCAGCCTGAGCCACGTCCTTCCCAGCCCATGCCGGGGCCATGCATTCCCTGGTTCCAGCCTGGGCCACGTCCTTCCCAGCCCATGCCGGGGCCGTGCCCGCCCCTGCCCATGCCGGGGCCATAGCCTCCCATCAGATGCTCCGGGTGCTCTTCGAGACACTCTTCCATGTGGGCCAGGATGGCGTCAGCCTGCTCCTGGGTCAGATCGCCCTTTTCCACGGCTTCGGCCAGCGCCTCTCGGCGGGCGTCCAGGAAAGCTTGAGCCAGGTCTTTGGGTTCCAGGCCCTTTTCGGCGGCGATGTCTTCCAGGCTCTTGCCTGCTCGCAGTTCATCCCACAACTGGCCGGGAGTCATGTCCAGGGCCTCGGCGGCCACGTCTAACATGCTGGTTTCGGCGTTCCCCCAGCCCATGCCAGGGCCACGTCCTCCCCAACCCATGCCGGGGCCGTGCCCTTCCCAGCCCATGCCGGGGCCACAGCCTTCCATCAAATGCTCCGGGTGCTCTTCGAGACACTCTTCCATGTGGGCCAGGATGGCGTCAGCCTGCTCCTGGGTCAGATCGCCCTTTTCCACGGCTTCGGCCAGCGCCTCTCGGCGGGCGTCCAGGAAAGCTTGAGCCAGGTCTTTGGGTTCCAGGCCCTTTTCGGCGGCGATGTCTTCCAGGCTCTTGCCTGCTCGCAGTTCATCCCACAACTGGCCGGGAGTCATGTCCAGGGCCTCAGCGGCCACGTCTAACATGCTGGTTTCGGCGTCCCCCCAGCCCATGCCGGGGCCGAACCCTCCCCTGCCCATGCCGGGGCCGTGCCCTCCCCACTCGCAATGCGGGCCAGGCCCGTAAGGTTCAGGGTCATCGGCCAGCACCAACCCTACTCCAAAAACGGCGGTCAGCAGGGTCACTGCCAGCACGGCGGTCACGATTTTCCACTTCTTCGACATTTTCTTCAACATTTCAGATACCTCCTCTTTCCTTTTTCGTTCTGTTGAAGTTTCACCCCTATTGTAGCAGGAGGTTGTTAAGAAGTTGTTAAGAAGTGATGGGCAAATTGTAAAGATTTGCGAAGTTGATTTCTGGTTTTCTCTATGGTAAAATTAAAGCGAACGAGGCCGGAAAGCTTGAAAAGTGTCTGGTAAGGAGGTGATGTCCTGAGCACACAGTAACAATAAGTCAACGACAGGCATGGTGAGCAACTCTTGACTACATTTTTTCGAGTTTTTACAGAAGGAGGAAAATCCATGAAAACCTTGAGTCGCAGGATTATCTTTGGGCTGATCACGCTGATGGTGTTGAGCGCGCTTCTTTTGAGCGTGGTCCCGGCGGTGGCGCAGGAGGGCGAATACACGCTGACCTTGCTCCACACCAACGACGTGCATGGCCGCATCATGCAGTTCGACAGCTACGGCAGCAGTTGTAGCGAGGAGGGTGCCGCCGAGGGTCAGTGTTTTGGCGGGGTGGCTCGTCTGGCGACCAGGATCAACGAAATCCGCGCCGAGGGCGGGAACGTCGCCCTGGTGGATGCCGGCGACCAGTTCCAGGGCACGCTTTTCTACACCCAGTACAAGGGCCAGGCCGCCCAACGTTTCATGAACAGGCTGGGCTACCAGGCCATGACCATCGGCAACCACGAGTTCGACGACGGGCCTTGCGTGCTGGCCAGCTTCATCCGGGGCGCTGACTTCCCGGTGGTGAGCGTCAACATCGACGCCAGCCAGGATCCGGACCTGGCCGGTCTGATTAAACCTTACACCGTGCTTGAGGTAGGCGGGGAGAAAATCGGCCTGGTGGGATACACCACCGAGGACACCGCTATTCTCTCCAGCCCTGGCCCCAACGTGGTCTTCGACGACATCGAGCCCTCGGTGGCCGACGCGGTGGTCGAACTGGAGGCCATGGGCGTCAACAAGATCGTGGCTCTGGCCCACGCCGGTTTCCCCAGAGACAGGGAAGTGGCCGCCGCGGTGGATGGCCTTGACGTGATCGTATCCGGCCACACCCATACCTACCTTTCAAATACCGACGAGGAGGCAGAAGGGCCCTATCCCACCGTGATCGATTCGCCCAGCGGCAACCCGGTGCTGATCGTTTCCGACTTCACCTGGGGCCAATACCTGGGCCGCCTGGACGTGGCCTTTGACGCCGAGGGCGTCCCCGTCTCGTGGGAAGGGAACCCCATCACCCTCGACGCCAGTGTGGAGGAAGCCCCCGACATCCTGGCCGAGGTCGAGAAGCTTAACGAGCCGCTGGCCGAACTGCGCAGCAGGGTGGTCGGTGCTACCGATGTAGACCTGATAGGCGAACGGGCCGTCTGTCGCTTCGAAGAGTGCAATATGGGCAACCTCATCACCGACGCCATCCTGTGGGCCACCCAGGCCGAAGGCACCCGGATCGCTTTCGAGAACGGGGGCGGCATCCGGGCCAGCATCCCGGCCGGCGAGGTAAGCCTGG